>JBGVLE010000138.1:0-16138 GCA_045124135.1 Alloprevotella sp. | reverse complement strand
GCACTATCTTTGCACTAAGGATGTGAAGGCATGAAAAACGGCCTCAAACCCCTTCTGACAAAGGGCCAATAGCAAAAAATATGACCTGAATGAAAAAACTCAAAAAATATTTTGGCCGCATTACTTTAAATCTCTAATTTTGAAATGCCTAAATAGCAAAGGTTGTGCCAAGACGTTAATTTTTTTAAGTACGCCACATCAAAGGGGCTTTCAGGTTTGCCACAGGCAGCCAGTTCGCCGCCGCCGCTTCACCCGCCAAGTCCGCCCGCGTCCACGCCAAACGGCCCACCTACCGCCGCTCTATCAGAACAACCTGAAAAACACGCTATTTGGCACATCAAATCTGCAAATTAACCTTATATCTTTGACCTATGTGCTACTTAAGATTTGACAAGGCTCAGATGACCAACCTACAGGATTCCCTCTTCAAGGAATTACTGATAACCAACCGCTCGGGTGCTTACTGCAACACCACTCTCGTGGGCTGCAACATCAGAAAATACCACGGGCTAATGGTCATTCCCGTCCCTGAGCTCGACGACGAAAACCACGTGCTGCTCTCCTCACTCGACGAGACCGTCATCCAGCACGGCGCCGAGTTCAACCTCGGACTCCACAAATACCAAGGCGAAAACTACAGCCCCAAAGGCCACAAGTACATCGTCAGCTTCGAATGGGAGAAAGTGCCCACGTGGATATACCGCATCGGCGGCGTATTGCTCAAAAAAGAAATCGCCTTCTGCACCGAGGCCTACCAGTTCTATATCCGCTACACCCTGCTCCAGGCCCACTCCGCCACCACCCTGCGCCTCAAGCCCTTCCTGGCATTCCGCAGCGTGCGCCAATGGACCCACGAGAACGGCGTGGCCGACACAGGTTACGAGCCCGTGAAGAACGGCATACGCATGCGCCTCTACGACGGATACCCCAACCTCTTCATGCAGACCAACGTGAAGTCGGAGTTTGTCTATCACCCCGACTGGTACCGCGGACTCGACTATCCCAAAGAGCGCGAACGCGGCTACGACGCCACTGAAGACCTCCTCGTGCCGGGCTACTTCGAGATGCCTATCAAGAAGGGACAGTCTGTGGTATTCGCCGCCTCGGTAGACGAACTGGCGCCCAACTTCCTCGAGCGCAATATGGAGAAGGAAATAGCCATCCTCGACAAGAGAGACAGCTTCTATCACTGCCTCGTCAACGCCGCACACCAATTCAACTTCCGCAAAGACGGCGAACACTACATCCTGGCCGGCTACCCGTGGTTCAAATGCCGCGCACGCGACACATTCCTTGCCATGCCCGGCCTCACACTCTCCATCGGCGAGAATGAACAATTTGAACAATACATGGACGCCGCAGCCGTAGCACTCCGGCAGTTCATGAACAAAGAGCTCATCACCGTACCTATATATGAAATTGAGCAGCCCGACACCCTGCTCTGGGCCGCCTGGTGTCTGCAACAATACCGCAAACACGCCAGCGCCGAAGAGTTTGAAAAGAAATACGGCAAACTCCTCGACGAAATCATGGGCTACGTCTATAGCGGACACCACCCCAACCTCTTCCTCCACGACAACGGCCTGCTCTATTCTAACGGCCGCGAGACACCCGTCACCTGGATGAACTCCAAAGCCGGCGGCCGGCCCATCGTGCCCCGCTCGGGCTACATCGTCGAGTTCAACGCCCTGTGGTACAACGCCCTGAAATTCTATGAGCAGTGTCTCAAAGAGCGTGGCAACGAAGAGGCACAGGCCAAAGCAGCACGCTATGCCGAAGAAGCCGAAAAGCTCGCCGTATCGTTCAAAGAGGTATTCCTCAACGAATATGGCTACCTGCTCGACTACGTTGACGGCCAAATGATGGACTGGAGCGTTCGCCCCAACCAACTCTTCGCCATCGCCCTCGACTATTCACCCCTGAATGTCAGAGAACGCAAAGGTGTGCTCGACATCTGCACCAAAGAGCTCGTCACCCCCAAAGGCATCCGCTCGCTTTCACCCAAAAGCGGCGGCTACACCCCGATGTATGTAGGACAGCAGGCCCAGCGCGACCAGGCCTATCACCAAGGCACCGCATGGCCGTGGCTCATGGGCTTCTATCTCGAAGCCTACCTGAGAGTCTACAAGATGAGCGGCGTGAACTTCATCGAACGCAAACTCATCGGCTTCGAGGAAGAACTCTATTACCACTGCGTGGGAACCATCCCCGAACTCTTCGACGGCAACCCCAGCTTCAGCGGACGTGGCGCCATCTCGTTTGCCATGAACGTCAGCGGCATCTTGCGCGCCATCAGACTGCTCGAGAAATATAAAGTCGAAGAAGACTGAGACAGCCCGACAAGCCTACCCAAATACAGCCACGGCAACCACGGCTCCGTTTCTAACCCAAGCCAAACAAGCCCGTGCCGACACGGCCACCATTTGCTCCAAACCTGCTTAAAAACATAAATCCTGATACCTATGAAAGTCTTAATGTTCGGATGGGAATTTCCTCCGCACATCCTTGGCGGACTCGGAACAGCCAGCTACGGCATCACCGCCGGCCTGGCCAAACAGCCGGATATGCAGATCACGTTCTGCATTCCCAAACCATGGGGTGACGAAGACAAGAGCTTCATGAACATCATCGGTCTGAGCCAGACCCCCATCGTCTGGCGCGACGTGGACTATGACTACGTCAAACAAAGACTCGGCGACAAGATGACGCCCGAACTATATTATGCCCTCAGAGACAATATCTATGCCGACTTCAACTACCGTCTCACCGACGACCTCGGCTGTATTGAATTCTCGGGCAAATATCCCCAAAACCTCTTCGACGAAATCAACAACTACTCCATAGTGGCCGGCGTCATCGCCCGCCAGCAAGAGTACGACATCATCCACGCACACGACTGGCTCACCTATCCGGCCGGCATCCACGCCAAAAACGTCAGCGGCAAACCGCTTGTCATCCACGTGCATGCTACCGACTTCGACCGCTCCCGTGGCAAAGTGAACCCCACCGTCTATAGCATCGAAAAAGACGGTATGGACCACGCCGACCTCATCATGTGTGTGTCTGAACTCACCCGCCGCACAGTCATCAACCACTATCATCAAGACCCGGCAAAGTGTATTGCCATGCACAACGCCGTCTATCCGCTGAGCGACGAAATCAAGGAAATCGTGAAACACCGCAAGCCTCACAACGAGCGTAAAGAGCGCGTGGTCACCTTCCTCGGCCGCATCACGATGCAAAAAGGTCCGGAATATTTCGTCGAAGCCGCCGCACTCGTGCTCCAACGCACACGCAACATCCGCTTCTGTATGGCCGGCTCTGGCGATATGCTTGAAGCAATGATTGATATGGCAGCCCACCGCGGCATTGCCGACCGCTTCTTCTTCCCGGGCTTCATGAAAGGCAAACAAGTCTATGAAGTGTTCCGCGACAGCGACGTCTATGTGATGCCCTCAGTGAGCGAACCCTTCGGCATCTCGCCCCTCGAAGCCATGCAGTGTGGCGTACCCTCCATCATAAGCCACCAGAGCGGTTGCGCAGAAATCCTTGACAAGTGCATCAAGACCGACTATTGGGACATCAACGCCATGGCCGACGCGATGTACTCCATCTGCACCAACGAGGGTCTCTACGAATACCTCAAAGTCGAAGGACAGAAAGAAGTAGACGAAATCACATGGGAAAAAGTGGGCAAACGCATCTACGACGCCTACAACCATGTGCTCGACAGATACAAACATTGACACAAGCCTTATTCAAAACATCAAAACCTATAGAGCCATGAAGACCATCTGCCTATATTTTGAAATTCACCAGAATATCCACCTCAAACGCTATCGCTTCTTTGATATCGGCACAGACCACTATTATTATGACGACTATGAGAACGCCCGCTCCATCACCGAGACGGCCGACCGCTCATATGTGCCGGCGCTTGAGGCGCTCATCGAAATGGCCGAGAGATACGGCAGCTATTTCAAATGCGCCATCTCTCTCTCTGGCTGCGCCATCGAACAACTCGAGAACCACGCTCCGCAAGTCATCGAACTCTTGCAGAAATTGAATGAAACAGGCTGCGTTGAATTCCTCGCCGAGCCCTACTCTCACGGTTTCTCTTCACTGAAAAACCCCGAGTCGTTCAAAGAAGAAGTACAGAGACTCTGCCGCAAAGTCAAATCACTCTTTGGCCAGGATCCCAAAATCTTCCGCAACTCATGCCTCATCTATTCTGACGAAATAGGTGAACTCGTAGCCGGAATGGGCTTCAAGGGTATGCTGGCTGAAGGCGCCAAACACGTGCTCGGATGGAAGAGTCCCCACTTCGTCTACAACTGCAACCGCGCCCCGAAGCTCAAGCTTCTGCTCCGAGACTACAGCCTCTCAGAAGACATCAGCTTCCGCTTCAACGACTCTTCGTGGCCGCAATATCCGCTCTTCGCCGACACCTATGCCGATTGGATTGCCCGTCTGCCGGAAGAAGACCAGGTCATCAACCTCTTTATGGAACTCTGCGCCTTGGGCATCTTCCAGCCGCTCTCTTCCAACATCCTCGAGTTTATGAAGGCCCTCCCCGAGCAGCTTCGCCAGCGCGGCATCGTCTTCTCCACTCCCTCCGAGATCTGTGCCAAAATCAAGTCGTCGGGCAATCTCAACGTGGAATACCCCACCTCTTGGGTGGACGAAGAACGCGATATGTCGCCGTGGCTTGGCAACGTGATGCAGCGTGAAGCCTTCGACAAACTCTACAGCATTGCCGACCGTGTGCGCATCTGCCAAGACCGTCGCCTCAAGCAAGACTGGGACTACCTCCAGGCCTCCAACAACCTGCGCTTCATGAGCACCAAGCCCAACTCCTACGGCGGCTACCGAGGCATATACGACTCGCCCTATGATGCTTTCACCAACTACATGAACATCCTCGGCGACTTCATCACCCGCGTCAACAACCTCTACCCGGCCGAAATAGACAACGAAGAGCTCAACTCTCTGCTCACCACCATCAAGAACCAGGACGAAGAGCTCGAGATGAAGGACAAAGAGATTGCCAAGCTCCAGAATATGCTCAGCAAACTCGACAAGGGCGGTGAGACCAAAGCAGCTAAAAAAGCAGCGCCCAAGAAAGCAGCCGAAGAAAAAAAGGCAGAACCCGCCGCCAAAAAGCCGGCAGCCAAGAAAGCACTGCCCAAAGCTGAAGAGGCAAAGCAATAACCACGAACCACTCCTATCATATATATAGGCAGACCACACCAAGCCCAGGCCGCCGACAAGCGAGCTTGGGCTTGGTTTTGTTGCGCTCATACGGACAAACAAGTGCCTCAAGAAACGAAGAAAAACAAATTAAGCTGAGGGGATTACTTGTGGGATTGAAAATAATGCTAAATTTGCAAGGAATAGCCTAAAGTGCTCATAGCGCAGCTTTAATCCACAACCACATTATCCTAAGACAAAACCACAAAGGAGCATATCCAAATGAAAAAAATCCTCTTACCGCTTTTGGCCGTCCTCTTAGCCTTCACTTCGTGCAAAACCAGTGAAAAGATACTCTATCTTCAAGACCTGCAGACCGGCGACAACTTTAAAGTGCAAGCTGAAAAAGCGCTTGAGTTACTGCCCGGCGACAAACTCTCCATCATCGTCACCAGCAGCGCCACGCCCAAACTCGCCCAGCAGTTCAACCTTCCCATCGTCACCATCCAGGCCGGCTCGGTCAATGCCACCACCAGCAACCAAGTGGCCCTCTACACCATCGACGAGAGCGGCTGCGTAGACGTGCCCACCCTCGGCCGCGTCAAAGTGAGCGGCATCTCCCGCTCGCAGGCCGCACAAAAGATACAAGACCTGCTCAGAGAGAGCCACCTGCGCGACGCCGTTGTGACCGTCAATGCCTACGACCAATACATCACCGTGCTAGGTGAAGTGGCCCGCCCGGGACGCGTGGCCATCTCAAAAGACAACATCACCCTCTTTGAAGCCTTAGGCCTCGCCGGCGACCTCACCATCCAAGGCCGTCGCGACCAAATCAAGGTCATACGTGAAGAAAACGGACAACTCAACAGCTACTTCGTAGACCTTCGTTCAAAAGACGTCTTCAACTCTCCCGTCTACAACCTCAAGCAAAACGACATCATCTACGTTTCGCCCAACAAAGTGCGCATGGGCCAGTCCACCAACAATGACAACAGCGTGCGCTCCATTTCCACCTGGCTCTCCGTCAGTTCCGTGCTCATCAGCCTCGGCATTCTCATTTTCCGTTGATGAAGCCTTCAATCCTGAAACAACAAAAACCTCATTTATCTAATACCCTCAATTATGGAAACAATGATAGAGAAACCCTATGTCATTGGACTTGACATGGGCGGCACAAACTCCGTGTTCGGCATTGTAGACCAGCGCGGCACCATCAAGGCCCAAACGGCCATAAAGACCACTGCCTATCCCGATTTCAAAGACTATGTCAAAGCGTCAGTTGAGGCCCTCCAACCGGCTCTCGACCTCGTGGGTGGCATCTCACAGATCCGCGGTATGGGCGTTGGCGCCCCCAATGCCAATTTCTACACCGGAAGCATCGAAAACGCAGCCAACCTCGTATGGCAGGGCATAGTCCCCGTGGCCGAACTCTTTGAGGAAGCCCTCGGCGTCCCCGTCCGCGTCACCAACGATGCCAATGCCGCAGCTATGGGCGAAATGACCTACGGTGTGGCTCGCGGTATGAAAAACTTCATTATGATTACCCTCGGCACCGGTGTCGGTTCGGGCATCGTCATCGACGGCAAGGTGGTTTACGGTTCAGACGGCTTTGCCGGCGAATTGGGCCACTTCGTCATCGACCACACACCGGCCGGCCGCAAATGCGGTTGCGGACGCAGCGGTTGTCTCGAAACCTATTGTTCGGCCACCGGCATGGCCCGCACCGTGAGAGAAATCCTTGAAAACTCCACAGAGCCTTCACTCCTTCGCGAACTCAAAGCAGAAGAAATCACCTCTTACGATGCCTTCCTTGCTGCTGAAAAAGGCGACCGTCTTGCCCTTGAGGTGTTTGACCGCACCGGCAAAATCCTCGGCACGGCCTGCGCCGACTTCACCACGTTCAGCACTCCCGAAGCTTTTGTCTTCTTTGGCGGTCTCACCAAGGCAGGTGATTATCTGATGAAACCTCTCCGCGAAGCCTTCGAGGCCAATGTTTTGCGCAACTTCAAGGGGCAGACCAAACTTCTCGTCTCTGCGCTCAACGGCAGCGAAGCCGCTGTGCTCGGAGCCAGTGCCCTCGGCTGGGAATAAGCCGGACACGCCATATTCTTTTACTGCAAATCAACACCTCCGCATCCCGCCACAATCCTGACTGGTGCGGAGGTTTAATAACCCCAAACCATACAAAAAAAACTATTATGAAAGACTTGAAAGGATCCAAAACCGAACAAAACCTCCACACCGCCTTTGCCGGTGAGTCGCAAGCCCACACCAAATATCTTTATTATGCCTCAAAGGCCAAGAAAGACGGTTACGTTCAGATTGCTTCTCTTTTTGAAGAGACCGCCCGCAACGAGAAAGAGCACGCCAAAATCTGGTTCAAGATTTTGCACGACGGCAAAATTCCTGCCACCACCGACAACCTGGCCGATGCTGCTGCCGGCGAAAACTATGAGTGGACCGACATGTATGCCGAGTTTGCCCGCGTAGCCCGCGAAGAAGGCTTCACCGCCATTGCCGCCAAGTTTGACATGGTGGCAGCCATTGAGAAGCACCACGAAGAGCGCTACCGCAAACTGCTCAAAAACATTGAAGACAAGGTTGTCTTCAGCCGCGACGGCGATTGCATCTGGCAGTGTGCCAACTGTGGCCACGTCGTAGTGGGCAAGAACGCTCCCGAAATCTGCCCCGTCTGCGACCATCCGCAAAGCTACTTCCAAATCCTCGCCGAGAATTTCTAAGAAACCGTCTCACGCTCCACTTACGGGCGGCTGCAAGCAACACGTGTTTGCGGCCGCCCGATTTGTTTGCCTTTATTATCCGAAGGCCATAATCTTTGCAAAAAAAACTATTATTCCCCGCTAATGCAAACGCTTATATATATGCATTGTCTTTTGACTATATATTAACGGAGTATGGTAAATGAGGCGTCCCGTCATGCTCATTCACCATTTAATATTTCTTATTCGCCCCCAGATGATGGGGAGGCCGAGATTGCATCAACCATTCATCCGAATGGATGGTATCAACTTTACCTATGGCAATGATAGGAAAATCCCTCAATCATCGTCTATTGTTTTTTTGATAGGCGTTCTACTTTTGCGCTGAATTCAAAAACAAATGATTATGAACAATCCAATGATTACGTGGTGTGTTATTGCAGCAGTGCTGTTGTGTGCATTTATCTACCGGGGCGTCGCTTATTACTGCTTCAAACGCCGGGGCGGCAGCCGTGGCCACAAAGCGACACAGTTTTTTGAGTATGGTCAGGAGACAGATTTGTTCTATGTTCCAGGAGACGAAAATATCCCCGGATTTTCCGACAAAAAAGATGAAAGCAAAGGTCAGAAATATGAATAATACTGATGATGGCGCCGTTTTGCAAGAAACAACCGCATTTCTTGCCGAATATGCCTCTCTGCTGTCGGGATGCGGAGCCACATGTATCCGTATAGAGAAAAACACCAGTCGTATGGCTGAGGCTTTTGGCGTGAGCCTGGATATATTCATCATGCCGGCTTACATAATAGTATCTGTGTGGAAAACAGACCGGTCGCAAGCAAAAATGGCGCAACGGAAGACCGCAAGTTGTGGCATCAGTTTTGATCTGAACACCCGCTTAAGCCAGCTTAGCTGGGAAGTGGCCGACAACAGGCTGGACCTGCCTGCTGCTGCCAGGCGCTTTGAATGTATAAAGACGACAAAGCCGACGGGGAAATGGGAGGTGCTGATACTGACGAGCTTTGCCAATGCTGCATTTTGCCGTCTGTTTGGCGGCGACTGGTTTGCCATGATGATAGTATTCATTTCAACATTGGCCGGGTATAGACTCAAGCAAATCATGCTCGAAGATAGTCGCGATGTACGTTTGACTTTTCTTTGCGCCTCATTTTTCTCTGCTTCCATCAGTGCCGGAGGGCATATTTTCAATATTGGTTCAACTCCCGAATTGGCACTTGGCACCAGTGTTTTGTACTTGATTCCCGGTGTGCCGTATATTAATTCTGTCAGTGACCTGATATACAGGCATTATTTGTATGCGTTCAGCCGGTTTCTTGACGCAGTTGTGCTTACCGCATGTCTGTCTGCCGGACTTTGTGCCGGAATGTTCATACTTGGATTAAAATGGTTTTAAAGAATAATGTGGAATGATATTTTTGTGAATATTTTTGAGGATGGCTTTTTTGCGGCGATAGCTGCAATCGGTTTTTCCAGTATCAGCAACACTCCCAGGCGTGCATATCCGACATGCGCCCTGATTGCTGCAGTCGGGCATGCCATACGTTATGTGTTGACCTTGCCTGAATGGGGCGGTTTACACATTATCCCTGCCAGCGCGGTAGCTTCATTTGCCATCGGTATGTTCTCGGTGTTGTTTGCATCACGCATCAAGTGTCCCGCTGAGGTGTGCTTCTTCCCGGCACTCTTGCCTATGATACCCGGTATGTATGCCTACCGCACTGTCGAGGCTCTGTTGTCATGCCTGTATCATACCAGGGAAGATGCCTTTGTGCATTATTTCTATCTGTTTGCCTTCAACGGCCTCACCTGTGCGTTCATTGTTTTGGGCATGGTTGTAGGAGCCACGATTCCCGTCTTCCTCTTAAAAAAGATTTCCTTCACTGCAACGCGTTAGCCGTTTTTTTGTATTTTGCAGCCATATGGAACTAAGACAATTAAGATATTTTGCAAAGGCAGCCGAGACACTGAACTTTTCACATGCGGCAAATTGTCTGCATATAGCCCAAAGCTCGCTTTCGCAGCAGATTAAGCAACTGGAAGACGAGCTTGGGACGCAACTTTTTATTCGCGGCAGCCATTCCATCCGGCTGACCGAGGCGGGAGAAGAGATGCTTCCGTTTGCCCTACGCACCATCCACGATGCTGAGGCCTGTGTCGACCGGATTAGCGATTTACAGAAAATGCTGACTGGCACGCTCAACATTGGAGTCACCCATTCTTTCAGCCCCATTCTCAACGAAACCGTTATATCTTTTATAAAGAGGTATCCGAAGATAAAGGTCAATATCGTGTATAAGCAGATGAACGAGCTAATGGAATTGCTTTCCGGCCATGAGCTCGATTTTGTTCTCGCGTTCAAGCCCATTCTGCCCTTGCCCAATGTTGAGTCACACATCCTGTTTCAAAACACATTGTCGGCGATAGTTGGAAACAGCCATCCCCTTGCTTCAAAAAATAAAGTATCCATATCCGAGCTTGAAAAATACGATTTGGCGCTCCCGTCAAGGGGGTTGCAGGCCCGTAATGCCTTTGACAACATCGTGTCCGATTACGACAAGTTCAATATACGCATCGAACTGAACAATGTCAACACGCTCTTGAAACTCATTCGCCAGACAAACCTCGTCACCGTGTTGGCTGAAGATTCCATCTACGGTGTCAGCGATGTTAAAGCCGTGCCGATAAATGTTCCCGACAACCAGATGTCGGGATGCGTTCATCTCTTGAAAGGAACCTATCGCAAACACTCCATGCAAGAGTTTATCCGTATTCTTACGGAATCAATCTCAGTCAAACGCTTTCAGAATAAATGGATATAAAAAGCGTTTTGCCTTCAAGCCACCCCCTGACCCTTCCAGACGAGACAGGAGCCAGAGGGGTGGCTTTTTTTAGAACGTTGGTTTAAGTTCATCAAGAGCTACATTCTGTTTCAATACATTGACCTTTGCCGGGCCAAAGATGCCTGGCAGCGGACGTCGGGTGGATTTCTCAACCAATGCTGCCATTTGCTTTTCATCGAGATGTCTTGCGGCAGCCACTCGTTTCACCTGCACTCGGGCTGAGTGTATGGAGTGTTTATACCATTATGGCGTATTCTTCAATTTTACAGCGCCAAAGAACTATGAACGAAAACAAACATCAGACAATCAGCAATATATGATTTCGCCAAATGAACGACATCCTTGCAATACCCTTTCGTTTTGAAAAGGTTGCTTTCCATTGCGGCAAAGCAACATCTATGTTTTTTTGCCCCCCCATCTCTCTTCTCTTTTTCATAGGTTTGTATTTATCCTTATGCGGCACATATGACACAACATTTCCCCGGCCAATGTTCCGGGGGCCTTGGCGGGGCTGTCATGACAACTGCAACAAGATTAATGTCCGGCTTTTTTACCTCTGGAATAATCCCTCCCCCCAATTGTCACCTTTTTCCCAATCACACAATCACGCGCTTGTAAGCTCGCTGATTATTAACGAAATATGGTGAATGAAGCGTCCAATCACGCTCATTCACCATTTAATCATTTTTAAGTATCAACTAAAAGGCCGGCGAAGGTCGGCAAGTGATTATTCGCCCTTGATGATGGGGAGGCCGAGTTTGTAGTTCACGGCCAAGACGCGGGTGAGGATGACCGTGACGCCACAAATGAGGGCGCAGGGGATTTGCGGCAGGCCGCTGATGCTGGCAATGTAATAGCCCACGCCGCCGATGACACAAGCCAGGGCGTAAATCTCTTTGCGGAAAATGAGCGGCACCTCGTTGATGAGCACGTCACGCAACACACCGCCACCGGCTCCCGTGAACGTGCCCATAATGATGGCGGCCCAAAACGGGAACTGACCGCCGTCGGCGGGAGGGATGGCCAAGGTCTTTTCGATGCCGGTCACGGTGAAGAGGGCCAGACCGATGGTGTCGAAGAGGAACCACGTGTTGTTTTGTCGCACAAGCAGTTTACGGAACACAATCACCCACACGAGGGCTATGGCCGAGCAGATGAGATAAAAGGAATTGGTCATCCAGAAGGGGGTGACGCCAAGTATGAGGTCGCGCATGGTGCCACCGCCAATGGCTGTGGTGACGCCGACGACATAGGCACCGAAAAGGTCAAACTGTTTGGCCGAGGCCAGACGGATACCCGAAATGGCAAAGGCCAGCGTTCCGACAAAGTCGCAGACTTGAATGAGAGTGATATCGGGAATGGTCATTTTATGATGGGAATGGATTTGAATGGGTAGGTTGTTCGGGATGGCAGGCTGCCGGTTGTCAGTTCACCACATTCTGCGGCCTGCCGGCCATGAAGGCCTTGATGTTGCTCACGATGATGTCGAGTATGCGCCCTCTGGCTTCGGCCGTGGCCCAGGCGATGTGGGGCGTGATATAGGCATTGGGCTCTTGGAGCAAGACGTGGTCGGCCCGAGGCGGCTCGGTGGAGAGCACATCGGCCAGATAGGAGGCCAGGCGGCCGCTGCGGAGAGCCACGGCTACGGCTTCGTCGTCCACGAGACGGCCACGCGCGGTGTTGATGAGGATGAGTCCGGGTTTGGCCTTTTCAAGCAATTCATAGTTCACAAACCGCTCATTCTCTCGTGTCAACGGACAGTTGAGGCTCACGATGTCGCAGGTGGAGAAGGCTTCGTCGAGGGTCACCTTGCCCACGTCGGCCGGCAGGGCCTCTTGTGGTTTGGATGTGACGGCATGGAGGACCACGCCGAATGGTCTGAGCATATCGGCCACGGCACGCCCGATGTTGCCGAAACCCACAATGGCGAGCCGCTTGCCGTCGAGCTCGGTGAGCGGACTGTCCCAGCAACAGAAATCCTTGCTGCCGCTCCAGAGTCCGTGGCGGTTGGCTTCGGCGTAGTGCCCCACCCTGTTTGTTGCCTCAAGGAGCAGGGCCACCACCATCTGGGCCACGGCCTTGGTGCCATAGCCGGCACAGTTGCACACGTCTATGCCGAGGCGGCGGGCGGCGGCCACATCGACCACATCATATCCCGTGGCGGCCACACAGATGAGCCGCAGCCGCGGCAGGGCGGCGAGGGTCTCGGCGGTCATGGGTGTTTTGTTGAGCAAGACGATATCGGCCTCGGCAGCCCTGCTCACGATGTCGGCCGTGGCCGTGCGGTCGTAGGCGGTAAAGTCGCCGAGGGCCTCAAAAGGTTGCCAGTCGAGGTCGCCGGCATTGACAATGAGGCAGTCAAGAAAAACTATTTTGGGTTTCATTCTTGGTATTGTTTTGAAGTCACATCTCCCCCCTCACGGCCTGAACGAGGCTGTGCGATAGCCCACGAGGCGGTCGTAGCGCGAACCTTTGGCGCAGTAGTATAGCAGGAGTGTGTACTCGTTTTCGGTTTGGTAGAAGTCTCCCTCAACGGGTGCGGTCTCGCCGGCCTGTCCCGCGTGGCCCACGAGATATTGATAGGAATAATAGCCTTGTTTGAGCAAGACGGCCTTGCGATAGACGCCCTCCGAGGGGTCGTAGTCCATCTCGAAGTCTTCGCGGCAGTCGCCGCCGGTCCATCGGCCGTTGACAAAGACTCCCCGGCCGTCGTCCAGGCGGTCCATGGCGAGCGAGAAGTGCACCCAAAGATAGTCGGGCTCACTGGCCGGCCCACTCTCACAGCCCACGACCATCCGCCCATTCTGGTCTTCGTCGTAGAGATAGTTTTTGCGCGGCTCGTCAAGGCGCACATCGGCGTGGTAATAAGGCTCGAAAAACTTGACCGACTCGAGGTGCATACCGGGATAGCGCGTGGAGGGGATTTCTATCTTGCGGTATTCGTTGCCAGCCTTGAAGATGAGGTCGCGACAGTGTTCCCACACGAGCGCATCGGGTCTGACGGCCGTGGGTCTTGGATAACGGACGGCGGCGTCGAGACGGTCGTTTTTCAAGACGACGAGTTTCATCTCTTCTGCCGGGTCGCGCAGACTGAGGTCGTGCCAAGAGGCGTTGACATCGAGCTGCTGGTGGGCGTCGCGGGTGTCGATGTCGGTGTTGGTAGTGGCCGTGGCCAGGAGCGAGGCTTTGTCTTCGGCCATCATAAAGTAGAGCGTCATCACGGCTTCACCGCCGTCGTCGGCATCTTCATAGACCGTGAGGCGATAGTTGCCCGAGAGCAGGGGGCGCATATAGTCGTTGGGCAGCGTGAGGCGATAGGTGGTATAGGCCACGGTGGTGTTCATGCTTTGCTCGCCTTCGTCGATGAGTCCCTCGTCGTCGGTCATAGCCACGAAATCGTTTTGCAGCAGCCGGTCGTTGGGGGTGAAGTCGGCGTTGAGGTGCTGCAGGCGATAGGTGTAGCGATGATAGTCGTGGCTCAGTTCGTCGAAGGTGATGTGCAGGCGGTCGTCTGTGCCCATCCTGAGCACCGGCAGCAAACCGCTGCGGCCTTCGCCCACGGCTGTCGTCACGGTCTTGATGCGGTCGGTCAACACGCGGGTGTGTTGGGCCTTGGCCTCTCCCGTCGCTCCGAGCGTCAGGGTCAAGACCAGAGCCGTCAAGCCGGCGATGAGCGTTTTTGTTTTTTGTATGAAACTATTTTGAGCAAGCATAACGCGGATGGTTGATGCCGCATGGGCGGTGGTGAAACGGCGACTGTTTCGCCCGTCTACTTCAACACGATGACGTAGTCGGCACAGTCTGCCGGCACGTCAAGGCCCTCGACGACGTAATGGCCATTTTTGTCTTTGTTCAAGATGAGGGCGGTGCCGTCTGTGAGCGAACGGGCTTTTTTGACCTTGCGGGGAATGGCGAGTCCATCGATGCGTTTGAGCGCGGGATTGAGCACGTGGACGTAGACAGCCTTGTCGGTCTGCGTACACACCACGTCTTCACGCTTTCCGGCAAAGTCGGCGCCGTCTGTGCCGCAGATCGACTCGCCGTTGGCCTTGAGCCAGGCGCCCATATCGCGCAGACGGTCGAGTGCCTGGGCGGGCAGATGGCCGTCGGGTTGCGGACCGATGTTGAGCAGCAGGTTGGCTCCTTTTGAAGCCGTGCGTGCCAGGAGACGGATGAGTTCGGCCGAGGACTTGTAGTCTTGGTCGGCCACTTTATAGCCCCACATGCCGTTCATCGTCTGGCACGTCTCGAGCGGCAGGCGGCTCACGGCCTGTCCGGACAATCCCGCCTTGTTCTCTCCCGGCACGTCGCGCTCGAAGAGCTGGATGTCTTCGCCCGGATGAGGCGTCTGGTGATGGTTGTTGCCAATGAGGCAGGCCGGTTGCAGGCGATGGATAAGGGCATATTGCTCGTCGAGGTTCCAGTCGAAGGGTATCGTGTCGTTGTCGTGGTCCCACATGCCGTCAAACCAGATGGCGTCTACGCGGCCATAGTTGGTGAGCAACTCTGTGAGCTGCTGATTGACGAAGTTGAAATAAGACGTGCGGTCTTCCATGCCTCCCCGGCGGTGCGTGTTGCGGCCCGTGCGCCCCAGGGGATAGTCCTCGCGGGTCCAGTCAAGATGGGAATAATACAGATGAAGGCCCATGTCTTGTTCATGGCAGGCCCGAGCCAGTTGTCCCACAATGTCACGCGCATATGGCGTAGTCATAATCTGATAGTCAGAGGCTTGCGTGTCCCACATGGAGAAGCCGTCGTGATGTCGTGTGGTGAAGCAGATATAGCCGGCCCCGGCATCCTTGAAGGCCTTTATCCAGGCGTCGGCGTCGAAGGCGTGGGGATAGAAGGCCGAGGCGGCTTTGGCATATTCGTGGCAATCGATGCCGGCGTTGGTCATATACCATTCGCCTTGACCAAAGAGGCTGTAGATGCCCCAATGCAGGAAGATGCCAAAACGGCGCTGGGCAAAACGCTCGCGCGCGGCAAGATTTTCGGCAGATGGCTCATAGCCGGGTTGGGCCATAGCCGTGTCGGGCAGTGACCCCAAAAGGGTCAGGGCAATGAGGCTGATAAGGAGCTTTTTCATAGTTTAGTGTGGTTTGATTAGTAGGTTTGAGTTGGTTTTCCGGCCAAAGTTAATAAATCTGCTTGATGTGGGCGAAGTCGGCCGGTGCAAAAGTTCTTCGGGCGTTTTCATGGGGTTGCGGCCGGGGCGGTTTGGTGCGCGTCGAAGTCTCTTTTACGTCCTCGGATGTTTTGTTCGGATTGAGGGGTTATGCGTGACACACACTGACATTTTTTCAGAAATCTTCGTATGTATTGAAAGTTGACGGGAATGAGGAAAAATTCTTCATCAGAATATATTT
>JBGVLE010000137.1:0-1620 GCA_045124135.1 Alloprevotella sp. | reverse complement strand
TCGTGGTGTTCAACTATCCTCAGCCCATCTCGCTGTGTAGCTTTGAACACTTCAACCTCGAAAATACCGGCCGCTATTACCAATGGTTTGAGACCGACGAAACCGACACGGAGAACCCACGCCGCGACTATTGGGCCACCGGTAATGCCGGCTTTGCGCTCTCAGGTATGGCCAAAGCGCCCGAAGACTACCCCACAGCGCCCGAAGCAGTGGGCGTGAACGGCAACTGCGTTAAGCTCGTCACCCGCGACACCGGTGCCTTTGGCGAAGGCGCTAAGATGTACATCGCCGCAGGCAACCTTTTCATCGGCGAATTCAAGGCGGCACAAGCCATGCTCTTCCCGCTCAAAGCCACACGCTTCGGCATGCAGCTCGTAGGCGGACGCCCCGAAAAACTGACGGGCTACTACAAATATACCGCTGCCGAGGAGTTCACCGACCGCAACAACAAGGTGCGCCCCGACTTGAAGGACACCTGCGACATCTACGCCGTACTCTTCGAAGTGGACCCCGCAAAATTTGTACCCCTCAACGGCGCCGACGTGCTGAGCAGCGACCGCATCGTATTGATGGCGCGCATCGACAATCCCGGCGAGCCGCAAGAGTGGACCTACTTTGAAGAGCCCTTCAAGGAGAAGAACGGCAAGAAGTTCGACGAGCAACGCCTGCGCAATAACGGCTACGCCATCACCGTTGTGGCCACATCCAGCCGACAAGGTGCCTACTTTGAAGGCGCCGTGGGCAGTACGCTCTACATTGACGAGTTGAAAATCAAATGGGAGGGACAGGAGTAAAAGAACTCGCCCCAAACCCAAAAGCATAACACATAGCCACTGCAACTTATGAAAAAAATACTCATCGTTCTGCTCGCCGTAGTCTCTCTGCCCCTCGCAGCACAGACCAACAGCTCAGTAAAAGACAGCGATAACAACTTGCTACGCGCCGCCTTGAAAGGTTGGAACGTAAAGCTCAGCGCCGGCTTCAACGTGGGTGGCACATCGCCCATGCCGCTGCCACAAGAAATCAGAGCCATCGACGGCTACAACCCCACCATGTGTTTCTCCTTCGAAGGCTTGGCACACAAACAATTCAAGGACTCACACTGGGGAATGGCTCTCGGCGTACGCTTTGAAAACAAGGGCATGAAGACAGACGCCACAGTAAAAAATTATTATATGGAAGCCGTAAGCACAGACGGCTCAGGCAAGATTCAAGGTGCCTTTACCGGACACGTAAAGACTCAGGTGAACAACAAATACCTCTCCTTCCCCATCCTGGCCACTTATACCTTCAATAATGAACGCTGGCAGGTATCGGCAGGCCCTTATGTAGCCTGGATGTTCGATGGCGAGTTCACCGGCGAAGCTTATGGCAACGACATCTGCGACGAGAACGGAAACAAGATAAGCGTTGACGCTTACATCCGCGACCAGAACCCCACCGGCGAAAAGACCGAGGTGACCCAAGCTACTTACGACTTCTCAAAAGACCTGCGCCGCTTCCATTGGGGTGTTCAGGTGGGCGGAGAATTCAGAGCCTACAAGCACCTGGCCGTATTTGCCAACCTGCAATGGGGCTTGAACGGAATTTTCCCCAACGATTTCAGCAGCGTAACCTTCG
>JBGVLE010000136.1:0-24717 GCA_045124135.1 Alloprevotella sp. | reverse complement strand
AAACATAGCCAAGATAGAACGATTTCAAATCCCGGAAATGTCGTGTATGGAAAATCACCAGGATTGTCATAATTTCACTGTCCGACATACGGCACGCACGGTTACGGTGACGTTTGCCGGGGGATTTCAAGGAGCGTTTTTCAGCTCCGGAGTAAAATACTTGCAGAATTCATCTAAAATGCAGAAAATTTCGACTAAATTTGTAGTTGCCATTGGGAGTGATTGTTGTTTTTAATCTTTTGATTTTCAACTATAAAGATACAAAAAACAATTCACTCCCAAAACTTTTAAGTGGTTTTCTTATATCGAACTCACGTTAATATAACAACTTAACAATCACCCCCCAAATTTCTAAAAATTAATGCGAAGTGCATTTGCGCCGTCTTAAAACAATCCCTCCTCCATCGCTTTCAATCACGATGGAGGAGGGTTGAGTGGTGCGCCTGATAGGACTCGAACCTACACGACCGAAATCACCAGATCCTAAGTCTGGCGCGTCTACCAATTTCGCCACAAGCGCATATAAATATGTAATAAGCGTTGCAAAGTTAGTGCAAGCGAGAGCAAAGACCAAATAAAACTTGTTTTAATTTGGTCTTTGCCGAGCGCAGCCTAACTTGCGCCGAAGGCGAAAGTTAGTGCAAATGAGTGCAGAGGCAAAAGGAAAGACGAAGTTTTTAATTTATGGCTTTGCCTCACTTTCTCCCCAATCCATCACGCCTTTTCTATACCCCAAAGTTTACCTTTTCTCCAATCACCCGATCACCCGCCGTGTAACCGTAAGGAAATGAGGCGTTTGTTGTGACTGAGCGAGGAGGTGCGTTTGTTCATTCTTCAGCCATATGTCGTGTAACCGCAAGGAAATGAGGCGTTTGTTGTGACTGAAGGCTTGTTTTCGCCCCAATCACACTGTGACAGAGGGCGTCAAACAGCACCAGAACCTTATGTAAAACAAAAGGTTGCAAAAAACTTGCAACCTTACATTCATACGGCATAACCGTTTGATAGATTGTTTGCTCTCTGATGTAGAGTTGGGCGATGAAACCCTGCACAACCCTGCACAACCCTCAATAGAGGAAGCCGAAGAGCCATAGCGGCAGTTCGTTGCCATGGGCCACCTCGGTGTTGTAGCGGGCAAAGAGCACGTTGTCGGTGGTTTTGGTGCGGCGTGGCCGTTCACACACGCACACTTCGGTGGTGTGATTGATTTTGTAGAAGCCTTCGCGGCGCTCTTTGTTGATGGTATGGTGGCGCCAGAGTGTGTTGACGAAGAAAGTCTCCATGATGAGTTGCTCGTTCATCTGCGGGTTGTAGACGGCATAGAGCAGGTTGGTGTCGTGGAGCATAATGCCGGCCGGCTTTTTGGGGAATGTTTCACCTTCGCGGTAGACCATATTGATGAGGCGTGCCTCTTCGAGATATTTCAGGTAGTTCATCACCGTGGCGCGGCTGGTGCCGATGATCTCGGCCATACGGCTGACGTTGGGCGACGAACCGCCTTCGACGGCGAGCATATAGAGCAGGCGTTTGAGGCGCGAGAGATATTTCAGTTCCACCTGTTTGTTGAAGAGGATGTCCACCTCAATCATCATGTTCATCGCCTTGAGCAGCGCTTCGGTGAAGTTGTGGTTTTCGAGGAAGAAGGGATAGTAGCCGTGTCCCAGATATTCACGGAAGAACTGCCACGGGTGCACTCTCGACACGATGGCCGACTGTATGCGCTCGTGTTCGGCAAAGAGCTGTTCGGAGGTGAAGGGCTGGAAGCGGTTGCCGGTCTGCAGGTTGATGTATTCTCGGAAAGAGAAGCCGTGGAGCACGTAGGTGCGTGCCAGTTTGGCCAGTTCGGTATTGTCGTCCTCGCTGTTTTCCACCGAGGTGGTGGTGTAGACAATGCGCAGCAGGGGGAATTTGTGGTAACACTCGCAGAGTTGCTCTTTCCAGTCGTTGAGTTTGAACGCTTGGTCCACGAGCAGCACCCGGCCGCCGGCGCCGACAAATTCCTCGGCAAAGCTCACGAGGCCCCGTCCCTGAAAATAGAAGTTGTTGAGGTTGATATAGAGACATTGGCGCAGCCGCGAGTCATAGTTTTCCTTGGCATATTGCAACAGGAAAGAGGTGCGTCCCACGCCGCGTGGACCTTTGATGGCAATGAGGCGGTAGCTCCAGTCGATGGTGTCCATGAGGGCACGTCGAATGGGGGCATTATAGTGCTCCATCAAAAAAGCGTGCGTGCGAAAAAAGGTTTCCAACATAGTCTCTTGGTCTATATGATTTAGGGTAAAGGTCGCAATACCTTGGCAAAGTTAGTGCAAGGCGAGCGGCAATCAAAATTAAATGTGAAATTTTTTATTTGGTTTGCCCGAGCCGCCCCTTTTGTCTTTTCTTCTTCTCCACCTTCCCCCTATCTTTGGTTTAACCATAGAGGAGGAGACTCCTAACAGAGCATTTATTATTGAATTTTAGAGCTTTACGGACATAAGGACAGAAATTCGCGGCCTTATGCCGCGAGCCGCCGGGCTAAGGACTGGAATATTTTCAAGCCATTTTGGGTTTTGCAAGTCGTTTTGCGGCCTCAAAAAACGCCTTTTGGCGGCGAGGGAAAATATTCTGCAAAAAATCAAGTGCTTTTTGGTTACGCTCAAGCCCCATTTTGAACAGCCGGCGTCGGACGGCACAAAAAAACACGGCGATGTACCTTCGTTTGAATGGCACATCGCCGTGTGGCTTATGTGGTTGTTATCCTTTGGCGGGGAGATTACATCATGCCGCCCATGCCGCCCATGCCGGGGGCGCCCATCGGCATTTCGGGCTTGTCTTCTTTCTTGTCGCAGATGACACATTCGGTGGTCAGGAACATGCCGGCTACGCTGGCAGCGTTTTCGAGGGCCACGCGGGTTACTTTGGCGGGGTCTACCACACCGGCGGCGCGGAGGTCGCCGAAGGTTTCGGTCTTGGCGTTGTAGCCGAAGTTGCCTTTGCCTTCACGCACTTTGTCTACGATGACGGCACCTTCGACGCCGGCGTTGGCGCAAATCTGGCGCAAGGGTTCCTCGATGGCGCGGCGCACGATGGCGATGCCGGTGGTCTCGTCGGCGTTGTCGCCGGTGAGGCCTTCGAGGGCCTGCTGGGCACGGATGTAGGCCACGCCGCCACCCGTCACGATGCCTTCTTCAATGGCTGCACGCGTGGCGCAGAGCGCGTCGTCGCAGCGGTCTTTCTTCTCTTTCTGCTCAGTTTCGCTGGCAGCGCCCACTTCAAGCACGCACACACCGCCTGAGAGCTTGGCCAGACGCTCCTGGAGTTTCTCCTTGTCGTAAGAGCTCGTGGTGTTGGCCATCTCGTTCTTGATCTGGTTGATGCGGTCTTGGATGTTCTCCTTGTTGCCGGCGCCGTCCACGATGGTGGTGTTGTCTTTGGTCACGGTCACCTTGTCGGCCGAGCCGAGCATATCGATGGTGGCTTGCTCAAGTTTCAGGCCCTTTTCTTCGCTGATGACCACGCCGCCGGTGAGGATGGCGATGTCTTCGAGCATGGCCTTGCGGCGGTCGCCGAAGCCCGGAGCCTTGACGGCGCAAATCTTGAGCTGCGTGCGCAGGCGGTTGACCACGAGGGTGGTGAGGGCTTCGCTGTCTACGTCTTCAGCGATGACGAGAAGCGGACGACCGCTCTGAACGGCAGGTTCGAGGATGGGCAGGAAGTCTTTGATGCTGGAGATCTTCTTGTCGTAGATGAGGATGTAAGGCTTCTCCATGACACACTGCATCTTCTCGGTCTCGGTGACGAAGTAGGGAGAGAGATAGCCACGGTCAAACTGCATACCTTCAACGGTCTTGAGCACGGTGTCGCGGCCTTTGGCGTCTTCGATGGTGATGACGCCGTTGACGCTCACTGCACGCATACCGTCGGCAATGAGTTTGCCGATTTCGGGGTCGTTGTTGGCAGAGATGGTGGCCACTTGCTCAATCTTGTCGTAGCTTTCTTCCACCTGTTCGGCCTGGCTCTTGATGTCTTCCACCACTTTGGCCACGGCCTTGTCAATGCCGCGTTTCACGTCGAGCGGGTTGGCACCTGCGGCCACGTTTTTCATGCCTTCGGTGAGGATGGCCTGGGTGAGCACGGTGGCTGTTGTCGTACCGTCGCCGGCATCGTCACCGGTCTTGGAGGCTACGCTCTTGACGAGCTGGGCGCCGGCGTTCTGGAAGGCGCAGTCCAGTTCGATTTCCTTGGCTACACTCACACCGTCTTTGGTGATGCGGGGAGCGCCAAACTTTTTGTCGATGACCACATTGCGGCCTTTGGGGCCGAGGGTTACTTTCACTGCATTGGCGAGCGCGTCTGCACCCTGGCGGAGCAGTTCGCGTGCGTCTACGTCATATTTGATGTCTTTTGCCATGATATGCTTGAATTATTGTTGTAGTTGTGTGTTGATATAGTAAAGTTTCAGATGTTTATCCCAGCACGGCGAGCACGTCGCTCTGGCGCATGATGAGATAGGTTTCGCCTTCGAGTTTCACTTCGGTGCCACTATATTTGCCGTAGAGCACGTTGTCGCCCTCTTTGAGCACCATCTCTTCGTCTTTGGTGCCGTTGCCGGTGGCCATTACAGTGCCCTGAAGGGGTTTTTCTTTTGCGGTGTCGGGGATGATAATACCGCCGACGGTTTTCTCTTCTGCGGGAGCGGGCTTCACAAGCACGCGGTCTGCCAATGGTTTAATGTTCATAGTGATGTAAAGTTTTATGGATTTGTTGTTTTGTTTGACTTATATAATAAGGTGTCTGCCGGGCCTTCGCTTGCTCGTGCAGGCACCTGGATGGTTGCCAAAACCGTGCCAAGCGGTACGGCGGAATACGAAAAAGCCTTTTTGTCAGAAAAGACTGACAAAAAGGCAGAGTTCTCAGGGTGTAAATCTTGTGTTATTGCAGGGCGTCGGCCTGGCCGATAGTGCGGTGCAGTTCTTCGTCGGAGGGTATGAAGTCCTGGAGGTCGCCGGCCAGGTAGCGGTCGTATGCCGCCATGTCGATGAGGCCATGGCCCGAGAGATTGAAAAGCAACACCTTCTGCTCGCCGGCTTCGCGGCATTTGAGCGCCTCGCGCACGGTGGCGGCAATGGCGTGGCACGACTCGGGAGCCGGGACGATGCCTTCGCTGCGGGCAAAGAGCACACCGGCCTTGAACGACTCGTTTTGTCTGATGTCGGTGCCGCGGAGCATGCCGTCGTGGAGCAGTTGCGAGATAATCACGCCGGCGCCGTGGTAGCGCAGACCGCCGGCGTGGATATTGGCCGGCTGGAAATCGTGGCCGAGGGTGTACATCGGCAGCAGCGGCGTGTAGCCGCTCTCGTCGCCGAAGTCATATTCAAACTTGCCGCGCGTGAGTTTGGGACACGAAGCCGGTTCGGCGGCAATGAATTCGGTCTGACGCTCGCCGCTCAGGTTGTGACGCATAAAGGGGAAGGCAATGCCGCCAAAGTTGGAGCCGCCGCCGAAACAGGCAATCACCTTGTCGGGATATTCGCCGGCCATAGCCATCTGCTTTTCAGCCTCAAGGCCGATAATCGTCTGGTGCAGCGCAACGTGGTTGAGCACGGAGCCAAGGGCGTATTTGCAGTTAGGCGTAGTCATGGCCAGTTCTATGGCCTCGCTGATGGCCGTGCCGAGCGAACCGTTGCAGAGCGGGTCGCGCGTGAGGATGTCTTTGCCGGCCCGGGTCGACATGGAGGGGCTTGGCGTGACCTGTGCGCCGAAGGCCTGCATCATCGAGCGGCGGTAGGGCTTCTGCTCATAACTGATTTTCACCATATACACGGCCAGCTCGAGGCCGAACACGCTGCATGCGTAAGACAGCGCCGTGCCCCATTGTCCCGCGCCCGTTTCGGTGGTCACGTTGGTGACGCCCTCTTTCTTGCAATAATAGGCCTGTGCCAGCGCCGAGTTGAGCTTGTGTGAGCCCACGGGACTGACGCTCTCGTTCTTGAAATAGATATGTGCCGGCGTGTCGAGCGCTTTTTCCAGACCATAGGCACGCACAAGCGGGGTGGGGCGGTAGAATTTGTACATATCTCTCACCTCGTCGGGAATGTCAATCCAGGCGTGCTCGGTGTCGAGTTCTTGCCGCGAACAGGCTTCGTTGAAGATGGGGAACAGGTCTTCGGCCTTGAGCGGTTGTTTGGTCTTGGGGTTGAGCAGTGGCAGCGGTTTGTTGGGCATATCGGCCTGAATGTTGTACCACTGTGAGGGGATGTCCGCCTCTGCGAGGAAGAAGCGTTTGCGCTTGTCGTTCATATCGTCAATTTGTTTTGGTTTGCTAAGAATTGTTGCATTTATGCTAATATATTTGCAAAAATATCAACAATAATTCAATAATCGGCCATTCCTTGCATAAAATTGCGCTTGAGACGCTCGGTGAGATGTGGCATTGTGTGAAAATCGTCCACGTGGCTCGTCGGCGCCTCAAAAAATTTTGCCCAATTTTTGCGGCGTTCAGTTGTCGTAGTTGGTAATGAGCAAGTGGGTGGTCTGTTTTTTGTTCCTGTTCATAAAACTCACCACATACTCTTTGTCAAAGGCGCGGATGTTGACGCCCTTCTGGTTGTAGAGCCGGAAGATAAAGTCTGTGTTTTTGATGATAAGCATCCATTTGGCTTTGCACTCGTGCAGGAGGTAGTTGGCCAGTCGCACCTGGTCGTCGGCGGTGAAGCGGTTTTGTGCATAAGTGCTGAACTCGCTGTCGTAAGGCGGGTCAAGAAAAACAAAATCGTTGGGTTGAGGCTGGACTTGCGCCAAGAAGTCTTCAAAGTCCATATTGTAAAGACGAGTAGGCTTGAAATGGTTTTGCAGCGGCTCAGACTGATAATAATCCAATTTCTTCGACATCAGTTTGCCATTATATGCAATGCCGCCATAAGGCACGTTGAAGTCGCCCTTATTGCTGTATCGGAACATACTGCTGTAGACATAATTGCGCAAAAAGAAAACAAGGCGCAGCGTAATGGCCGGTTCGTCTCCTTCATCACATTATAGAGATGCCTATAGTTCATATACAATGCGCTTTTTATGGCCGTCTCGATGTTGTCTTGGAGGTCTTTTTCGGGCAACAAATGCCGGCTTTGTTCCAGTTGGCGCATACGCGTCATCTTGCGCCACAGGTTTTTCTCCGTTTCAGACAAAAGCACACCGGGCAATGCCGTGAAGGCATCGGTCAGAAGTCCATTGATTTCGTTTTTGTTGTCGCGGCAAAAGGTCTGGATGAAATCTTTCAGTTGCTCGGCGTCTATTCTGTCGTTTCTGAAGTCTTCATAAGTGGTGCGAAGAGACTCGTTCTGCGCCGCAAACGTTGTGGCGCGCCGCCAAGACAGGTCTATGTCCCTTGCATACGCGAAGAAAGGCTCTTCCAATGAGGCGATATAACTATACAGATCCATCAACTCCTCAGAGCGGTCATTGATGTGATAGGCTTTGGCCTTAATTCCCATAAAGACGGCCCCTCCGCCCACAAAGGGTTCAACATATCGCTCAAAGTTCGGCAGGTTGGGGATAATGTATTTCAGTTCTTTCTCTTTGCCGCCCGGCCATTTGATGATGGGCGAAAGGCCCGATGCCGGTGACAGTTGCGGTTGGATGCCGGTTGTTTGCGTCGGAGGCAGTGGTTGGTTGAAGAAATCTTTGAGCAGTTGGTTGGGGGTATTATAGGTCGCAATTCCTTCATTAACGACGGTAGTTATATCCTCGTTGTTCGGTTTGTATGCTTTGGTCATAGATGGTTTTTGTGCCGTTTTATTCAGACAGAGGCCAAGACGCTCCCGCGCCGCTTGGCAATAATCGGGGGAAATCTCTATTCCGATAAAGCGACGTCTTGGGGTGGATAATTTGGGAGGCAATCCATTTGATGTGGTCCAAGGAGAAATACCGTGACAATTGTTTCAAAACAAAACTTCCCGCCGGCCGGAAATCGGTGGCGGGAAGCTGTGGTTTGGTGTCTTTAAGCCTGATGCGGTGGCAAGTAGATGAATTACTTGCGGAGGCCGAGGGCTTTGACGATGGCGCGGTAACGCTCGATATCTTTGCGCTTGAGATAGTTGAGCAAAGCGCGGCGCTTACCTACCAGTTTCACGAGAGAGCGTTCGGTCGTATGATCTTTACGGTTGGCTCTCATGTGCTCCGTCAAATGGGCAATACGGTAGGAAAACAAAGCCACCTGGCTCTCTGCAGAACCGGTGTCTGAATTAGACGTTCCGTACTTGCCAAAGATCTCTTTCTTCTTTTCAGAATCTAAGTACATTGTGTATTGAATTAAGTGAGTTGTTATTACTGCCAAAGCGGGCTCTGGCGAGTTTAGCGGTGCAAAAGTACTGACTTCGTGCGAAATAGGCAAGCCTCAGTCTGTTTTATTTTTCTTTCCGACTGAAAAACGGTCTTTTGCGGCCTATCTTGCCAGCCAAGGCAGGGGGTTGATGTGGCCGGCGGTGGAGCCGTTTCGCTTGCGCAACTGGAAGTGGAGCGTACAGCCGCCGCTACCGTCTCCGGCCACGGCGCCGAGGGTCTGCCGGGTCTTGAGGGATTGGCCGTTGCGCACGGCGACGCTTGAGAGGTTGCTGTATACGGAATAGTAACTGCCGTGTCGCACGATGACCACGTATGTGCCGCCCACGTTGGCCACAGCGCTCACTTCGCCGTCGTAGACGCAGCGGGCCTGGGCGCCTGAGCGGCCGGTGAGGTTGATGCCTTTGCTGTCGAGGCTTACGCCCGAGAGGCCTTCGACGCTGTATTGGCCATATCGTCCGGTGACGGCATAGCTGCCGGTTATGGGGATGGGCAGTCGGCCGCGGTTGGCGGCAAACCCTGACGAGAGGGTACGGTCGGTGGCGTCTTCTTCCTCGTAGCGCGGCTTGGACTTCGCCGGTTTGGCGGTTGATGTCTTTTTGTTGGCTGTGGCATTGCCGCTTTTGGCGTTCTTTTTGCGTCTGGCCTCAGCCTCTGCGGCTTTGCGGCGTTTTTCTTCGGCGGCTTTGCGTCTGGCTTCTTCTTTTTTCCGTCTGGCCTCGGCCGCAGCGATTTCTTGTTTGATGAGGCGGTCGATAGAGGCGTTGAGATTGGCGTATTTGCGTTTTTGCCGGGCAATGGTCGTGGTGAGTTGCGACTGCTTTTTGTTGAGTTCGCTGATGACGCCTTGTCGCTCTTTTTTCTTTTGTTCCAGGCGTTTGTGCTCGCCCTGGGCTTCGGTGAGCAAGACGTCTTTCTCTTTCTTGGCGGCATGGACGGCTTCGCGTGCCTTGGTCACGGCCTCTTCTTTTTGTTTGATGGTTTCGGCCTGTGCCCGGAGGTATTTGGAATAGTCAGAAGCGTAGCGCATGCGGCGGTACATCTGTCTGAAGTTTTTGGCTGAGAGCACAAACAGCCATTTGTTTTGCAGCAGGCGCTTGCGGTTGAGATAGAGCACGGCGCGGCGGTATTTATGTTTGCAGGCCGTGAGTTCCTGTTCCAGTTTTTTGAGTTCGGCCTCCTTGGCCGTGAGGTCTTTGCCCAGGGCCTCCACCTCGTTTTTATAGTCGCCCACGATTTTGGTCTGGTCCACGATCTGCCCGTCAATCACCGAGAGGTTTTTGAGTTGCGACTTGATGTCTTTTTTGGTGTTCTTGAGCAAGCTTTCAGACTCGGCGATTTGTTTTTTCAGTGCCGTGCTTTCTTGCTTCATCTGCTTGATGCGCTTGCTGTTTTGCGCGTGTCCGCACCAAGGCAGGCACAACAGCAGCAGGGCGACGAGTGCTCTGCCGGCATAGTGGCAACGTATTGTGGGCGTGGTGTGTGGCATAGTGGTTGTGGTGGAGGGAAATCAGAGACGGTTGAGCAGCGGACCGAGGATGTCGGCGGCGCGGCGGCGTGTGTATTTGGCCGGCGGCGTGGTATGGGTGGTCCAGTCGGCATCGTTGTCGAGTTTGCTCAGTGTGATGTCGAGTGTCAGAGGCGCCGCGAGGCCGGTGACGCTACAGTTCATCTGTGTGGGGAAACGTTTGCCGCCGAGTTGGACTTCTTTGTCATATCGCCACTCGAACTGTCCCTTGTCGGCCTGGTTCTTCGACTGGATGAGTACGCGGCGCAGGCGTGCTCCGGCGGTTTGGGTGAGGAAGGCGTATTCCAGTTTGGGCGCGTCGCGCAGGGTGAGCAGCGTATGGTCGCCGGCGGCAGAGAGGCTTACGCGTGAGGCGAAATCCCCCTTGTCTGTTCCCGGCGCGAACAGTTCGGCCCAAAAGAGCGCTTGCAGGCTTTTGAAGTCGAGTCCGGCCTGTTTGAGGAAATCCACGTCGCTGTAGCCTGCTTCGATGTATTCTTTATGATAGCGGTCGAGCAGGAGCACCTTGTCGGGCGAAAACTCCAGACGGGCCACCTCAAAGCCCAGGAATGTCATCGACAGGCGTATCACTTCGTCGCGTTTCATCGACAGGCTGCCGCCCACGGAGATGTCTTTCGAGCCCTTGGCCACGGTCATCTTGATTTTGGCCGTGACGGCACGGGCCGTTTGCTTGTTGGCGTTGACTTTGTTGACATAGGCTTCCACCTTTTGTCTTTCGCTCATCTTGTCGTTTTGTCCGGCTGTGGCTGTGGTGGATTTGTCGCCGGCCATTTTTGAGCCGTGGCAGGCGGTGAGTGTGAGGGCCAGACAGAGCAGGGCGAATTTCATCAAGTGTTTCATGTTGTTAGGGGCTTGATTGGGGTGTGGCGTCAGAGTCTTTTGAGGCGCACTTTGCGTTTGAGCTTTGCTTTTAGGTCGGCGTCGGTGGTGAGCGAGAGGGCTTTGATCCAATATTGGATAGCCTTCTTGTTTTGCTTCAGTCTGTAGAAGATGTCGCCGGCGTGGTCGAAGATGCCGGCGTTTTCTGCGGTCTCTTCCAGGCCGTCTATGGCTCGCTCGATATATTGGCCGGCGTTTTTATAGTCTTTTTGGATATAGAGTATCCAGGCGTACGTGTCGAGGTAGGTGGCATTTTGCGGCTCGGCATTTATGGTGCGTCGGCTCATGGCTTCGGCCTTGTCGAGCCGTCGGCCGTCGAGAGAGAGATAATAGGCGTAGTTGTTCAGACACGACACGTTGTCGGGGTCGTAGAGCAGGGCCTGGTCGTAGGCGGCATAAGCCTCGTTTTTCTTTTTTTGTTCATAATAGAGGTCGCCCAGCGAGGCATACATGCCGGCAGCCAGATTGAGGTCGGTCTCGTCGTTGATGTGTTCGGTGCCGGCTTCAAGATATGCCGTGCCCTGCGCCTCGTTGCCCAGGATGGCCTGGGCCAGTCCGGCGTAATAATAATAGATGGGTTCGTCGGGCTGGTAAATCATGCCGTCGCCACACACCTCGGCCACTCCCCGGGTGTCGTTGAGGCGCAGCAGTATGTCGACCAACATCAACCGGCCTCCGTCGAAGTCGGGCTCTATTTCAAGGGCCTGTTTGAGCACGGGGATGATTTTTTCGTCGGGCATGCCGATGGTCGACATATAAGAAATGCAGAGTGTGGCCAGCTGGCGGTTTTCCTGCGGTTCTTGCAGGGCGTGACGGAACAGGTAGAGCACCTCCGTGCTGTCATTGTCGGTCGTGATGGCATCGAGCACGAAGCCCTTCATCGCTTCGACCTTGGCGTCCATCTGCTGGTTGGGGCTCAAGACCACGTCTTCGACCAGTTCGCGATAGAGCGAGTCTTGTCCGGTGCCTTTATAATATGACAGCAAAGAGATTTGGGCCAGACTGTTGTCGGGCTCGGCCGTCAGCACGTCTTTATAGATGGCAAAGGCCATATCGGGGAAGCCGTTTTGCCGGTAGAGGTCGCCCAGCAAGACACGGTAGCGCAGTTCGTCGGGAAACTCCGCACACAGTTCTTCTATCGAAGCATAGGCGTGCTCGTTGTCGCCCATCTCGGTGTAGAGGTTAAACTTCTCTATGCTCAACCGTTCGGCGCGGCCGTCTATGGCTTCGATGCGGTTGATGGTTTCGATGGCGCCGGCATAGTCGCCAGCCTCTTCTTGCAAGCCCACCAGTGTGTAGAGTTGGCTGCTTTTGCGGGCGTCGGAAGTCAGTTGGGTGTAGAGGTCTATGGCTTCGGCAAAGCGGTTGCGGCCGGCCAGATAGTCGGCTAGGAACTCTTTGTAGTATTGCCTTTCGGGCATGGCCTTTATGGCTTCTCTGATTTGCGCCTCGCCTTCGGCCCTCAACACGGTGTCGGCCGAGCCGGTAAGCATCAGTTTCATACGCCCCAACTCATAGAGCGCCTCGGGCGCCTCAGGCTGTTCGGCCAGCGCCGCTTGCAGCAATTCGTATTGGGCATCGTAATCGCCCATGGCACACCGGCGAAGCGCTTCGAGAAAGAGCGCGTCAAAACGCTCGTTGCGCTGTTCCGTTTGAGCCGAAGGCGTGCCCGGAAGAGAGGCGTGGCCTTCAAGGGCAGCTGCCGGCTTTCCGCCACAAGCCGCCAAGCCTATGGCTATGGCCACAAGCCACAGCCCGACGACCGTGTGGCTTACACACAGCCGTCTCATTGCAGCCTCAAGGGGCCGGAAGCTTTCAAGCAAGGATCTTATCCTTAACACATTCATCAGCAAGGAGTCTAATCGTTTTTGTGTGGCCGTTTATTTGCCCGTGTGGCCAAAACCGCCTGCGCCGCGCTCGGTTTCGTCGAGTTCGTCCACGGCGGTCCATTCCACGCGCTCGTGGCGCGCCACCACCATTTGGGCAATGCGCTCGCCGTCTTGCACCACGAAGGGCTCGTCAGAGAGATTGACCAGAATGACGCCAATCTCGCCGCGATAGTCAGCGTCGATGGTGCCCGGCGAATTGAGCACGCCGATGCCTTTTTTTAGGGCCAGACCCGAGCGGGGGCGCACCTGAGCCTCAAAGCCCGGCGGCAGGGCAATGAAGAGCCCTGTGGGGATGAGCGCACGGCCCAGCGGCTGGAGCGTGACGGGAGACGAGAGGTTGGCCCGCAGGTCCAGACCGGCACTGAGCGGTGTGGCGTATTCGGGGAGCGGATGGTGTGAGCGGTTGATGACTTTCAGTTTCATATTGCAGGTTGACAAATTCGGGCAGAAGGTTCGTGCCCTCGCTTAACCGGCAAAATTACTCATTTATCGCCACTTCGCTTCGGTTTTGACCAAAAATCGCAGCCCTGCCCTCGCGTCCCCGTCTCCGAGCCCGCCGTTTTGTCTTTTGTGGGAGGCTGAAAAGTGGGTAAATTGCGGCAAGAAGGAAAGAGGCGGCGGCTCGGCAGCCTCTTTTTTTGTGTTTGAGGCCGTTACGGGGATAGGCGGCGTTTTCCCTGCCATAAGGACAGGAAAAACTGGCCTTATTCCAGGAATTTTTATTCCTGCTTTGAGTGAAATCCGGGTCTGTCGGACGAAGTTTCTGGTTGTTTCCGGCAATTTTTGTCATGCGCGGCAGTCGGTCTGAAAGTTTTCCCCGAAAAACGCCATGGCTTCAGTCAGCAACGGCCGGTTTTGTGAACAAATCGGCTGACCGATGGCGACAAACCGCGAGCCGCGGCCGCGTGGGGGCACTTTTTCGAGGAGAAAAAGCACCTACGCGCATAAATTGAGTTACTTTTGTAGCGATTTACATACACTTGCCAATGAAATGGACAACGCTCATATCCGATAAGAGGTTTGGCAAAGAGACGGCCAAGCCGGCTTCGACCGAACAGCGCACCGATTTCCAGCGCGACTACGACCGGCTCATCTTCTCGCCACCCTTCCGCCGGATGCAGAACAAGACTCAGGTGTTTCCGCTGCCCGGTAGCATCTTCGTGCACAACCGTCTGACCCACAGCCTCGAGGTGTCGAGCGTGGGCCGCTCGCTGGGTGCCGACGTGTGCAGGGCGCTCACGCCGCGTCATCCCGAAGCCGCCGCAGCCCTACAGGCCACGCCGGCCATCGTCTCGGCAGCCTGTCTGGCCCACGACATGGGCAACCCGCCCTTCGGCCACAGCGGCGAAAAAGCCATCTGCAGCTTCTTTTCAGAAGGCCGCGGCACACGTCTGCGCGAATACGTCTCGCACGAGGGCGAAAGGCTCTCTGACGCGCTTTGGTCAGACATCACCCATTTCGACGGCAATGCCAACACCTTCCGCCTGCTGACCCACCAGTTCGCCGGGCGGCGCCCGGGCGGCTTTGTCATGACCTACGCCACACTGGCCGCCATCGTGAAATATCCCTATTCGTCTGCCCTCTCGCCCAAACCCGGCAAGTTCGGATTTTTTGAGACTGAAAAAGACGACTTCCTGCGCATCGCCGGCGAACTCGGCATGCCCTGCACGGTGACACCGCTGGGCGTCAGTTGTGTGCGCCATCCGCTGGTCTATCTCGTTGAGGCAGCCGATGACATCTGCTATGAAATCATGGACGTGGAGGATGCCTTCAAGCTCCGTCTGCTATCTGCCGAAGAGACCATCAGTCTCTTTATGGACTTTTTTGATGCACAGACCCAACGGGACATATTGGCGGCCTATCCGGCCACAACCGACAAGGGCGACCACATTGCCTATTTGCGCTCGTGTGTCATCAACGCCCTCGAGCGCGCCTGTGTCAAGGTTTTTGTAGACCACGAAGAAGACCTGCTCGCCGGCACATTTGAGGGCAGCCTTATCGGCCGTCTGCCGTCGCCCCTGCGAGATGCTTTCGACCGTGTGGGCCAACTGGCGCGGCGCCGCATATATAATTGCAAGGAGGTGACCGACATCGACCTGGCCGGTTATCACATCATCTACACCTTGCTCGACCTTCTGACCGAGGCTGTCCTGGCTCCCGACAAGGCCTACAGCCGTCTGCTGCTCAGTCAGGCCAGCCCGCAATACGAACTCACCCATCCGTCGCTGACGTGTCGCATCATGGGCGTGCTCGACTATATCTCGGGAATGACCGACGTGTTTGCGCTCGACCTCTACCGCAAAATCAACGGCCACTCCCTGCCCGGCGTCTGAGCCGCTGTGTGGCTGCCTCACGCCGCCCCGTCTGCCTCAATCCCATAGTGCTTTTTGTCTTGCTCCACCCAGCCTCTTTAGTCTTGTCTGCATGAAAACCGCCTCCTATCGACACATCTTCAAATACACCGGCATTTTTGGCGGTGTGCAGGCCCTGAATGTGTTGGTCTCGGTGGTGCGCAACAAGCTCACGGCCTTTTTCATCGGTGCCGTCGGCATGGGTCTGGCCGACCTGCTCTCGCGCACGGTGACGCTTTTCTCCACCACGGCCGACCTGGGCATTCCCTTCAGTGGCGTGCGCCATCTCTCCGAACTGCATGAACAAGGCGACCGCCGCGCCATTGCCCACTATGTCTGCCTCATCCGCTCGTGGATGCTCGGCTTGGCCTTGCTGGGCACCGCCGTCTGCGCCGTCTGCTCACCGTTGGTGAGCCGTCTGACCATAGGCGACTACAGCGCTGCAATGACCTACGTGTGGGTGGCCCCGGCCATTGGCATGTCGGTGGTATGGGCCGGCGAACTGGCGCTGCTGCGCGGCCTGAGGCAGTTGGGCCGGCTGGGCCGTGTGTCGGCTTTCGGTGCCTTGGGCACACTGGCTGTGGCGGCCCCGCTTTATGCCTGGCTGGGTCTGGACGGCGTGGTGCCGGTGGTGGTCTTGACCATAGCTGTGCAGATGGCCATTGCGCTTTATGCGTCCACAAGACTCTGCCCCTACCGCATAACCCTCACCAAGTGGCGCTTTATCGGTCAAGGCCGCCCGTTGCTCACCCTCGGTCTGGCCTATGTGGGAGCTGCCTTTCTCGGCGCTTTGGCCGAACTGGGCATACGTGCCTTCATCTCCCAGTCGGGCAGCCTGCAGGCTGTGGGCTTCTATTCGGCCGGTTTCACTCTGACGGCCAGTTACGCCCGCCTCATTTTCACGGCTATGGATGCCGACTATTACGCCCGTCTGGCCGTGGTGGTGAAAGACCAGGCGGCGATGAACGTGGCCGTCAACCGCCAGACCGATGTGCTCATGGTCTTGATGGTGCCTTTCCTGATTGCCTTCGCATTGGGCCTGCCGTGGGTGGTGCGCCTGCTCTATACAGACGAATTTCTCGCCGTGATGCCCATGACGCTCTGCGCGATGAGTTATATGTTTTTTAAGGCCCTGTTCAGTCCGGCGGCTTATCTGCCGTTGGCTTCGGGGCATGCGCGCACCTATTTTCTGATGGAGGCTCTCTATGACCTGCCTTTTGTGGCTATGGTCTGTCTGGGCTACCTCTGGTACGGCTTGGCCGGCGCCGGCATCGGCCTGGCCGTGAGCGGCGCCGGCAATCTCGTGCTCGTGATGGCGGTCTATCGGCGCCGATATGGCTTCCGTCCGGCACGGACCACCATCTGGCGGGCCCTTGTCTGCGGCCTTTGGCTGGCCCTCGGCCTGACAGCAGCCTGGCAGACCGATCACGCCCTGCACTGGGGGCTGGGACTGACCGCCCTGACGCTTTCGGCCGCCACTTCCTGGCAACTGATGAAAAAGGCCAAACGACCTGCTTCAGACCAGCATTGACCCTCTCTCGTTTCTCCTGCATCAACCTACCTATCCATGATACACTGGCTACAAACCACCCTATTTGAAACCTCCGCCATTCAGGCCGTCATCGTCATCTGCCTGATATGTGCCCTCGGCCTCTCGCTCGGCAAATGGCGCATCTGCGGCGTGAGTCTTGGCGTGACCTATGTGTTTTTTGTCGGCATTCTCGCCGGCGCACTGGGACTTAAGCTCGACGCGCAGATGTTGGGCTATGCCGAAAGTTTCGGCTTGATATTGTTTGTCTACATACTTGGTCTGCAGGTGGGACCGGGTTTTATGAGCACCTTCAAGCGTGGCGGCACCGAGCTCAACCTGCTCGGTCTGGGCGTCATCGTCATCGGTACGCTCATGGCCTTGGTCACGGTGTGGGCCGGTTGGCTGCCGCTGCCCGACATGATGGGTGTGCTATGCGGCGCCACGACCAATACTCCAGCTCTCGGTGCGGCGCAACAGACGTTCAAGCAGATGGGCGACGCCGGGGCAGGTGCCACGGCCGCTCTGGGCACTGCCGTGACCTATCCGCTGGGTATGGTGGGCGTCATCCTGGCCCTCATCATCATGCGAGGCTGGCTCATCAAGCGCGAAAAGCCCGGCAAGACCGACGCCGTAGACGAGCAGGCCTTCATCGCCTCTTTCCAGGTGTGCAATCCGGCCGTGTTCCATCAGCCCCTGGGCACCATCGCCCAGATCAGCGGCGGACTGAAATTTGTCGTCTCCCGCCTCTGGCGCGACGGCAAGGTGATTTTGCCCACGTCTGAGACCGTGCTCGAGCAGAACGACCGCATCCTGGTCATCACCACGAAAAATGATGTGCCGCAAATCACCCTCTTTTTCGGCCGTCGCGACGAGACCGACTGGAACCGTAAAAACATCGACTGGAACGCGCTCGACTCCAAGCTCGTCTCGCAGCGCATCTTGATCACCCGACCCGAAATCAACGGCAAGCATCTCGGCTCGCTCCAACTGCGGGCACGCTATGGCGTCAATGTGAGCCGGGTGCAACGCAGCGGCATCCAGCTGGTGGCCACCCCCGACCTTATCCTCCGCATGGGCGACCGCCTCACCGTCATCGGCGAGGCCGAAAGTATCAAGCACGTGGCCGACGAACTGGGCAACGCCGTGAAACATCTTGACGAGCCGAATATGGTGACCATCTTCATCGGCATCGTCCTGGGCCTGCTCTTGGGCTGCGTGCCGGTAGATTTGGGCCTCTCCACACCTGTCAGGCTGGGTCTGGCCGGCGGCCCCATCATCATGGGCATACTCATTGGGGCCTACGGACCGCGTCTGCACATGGTGGCCTATACCACGACGAGTGCCAACCTTATGTTGCGTTCGCTCGGCCTGTCGATGTATCTGGCCTGCCTCGGCCTCGATGCCGGCACCAACTTCCTGGCCACGGTCATGCAGCCTTCGGCCTGGGGCTGGATAGGTTTCGGCCTGCTCTTCACCATGTTGCCCGTCATCGTGATGAGCGTCGTGGCCGTGAAGTTCCTCAACCAGCGTTTTGCCACTACGGCCGGTATGCTCTGCGGTGCTATGGCCAACCCCATTGCCTTGGACTATGTCAACTCCACCACCACCGACGGCAAAGCCTCTTTGGCCTACGCCACGGTCTATCCGCTCTCGATGTTCCTGCGCGTGATTATCGCCCAGATCATCGTGCTTTGCGCAGCCGGTTAGTGGGCGACGGAGCATTTTTCTGAATTGAGATAAAAGTCTGCAACCGTTATGCTCAAACTTGTCATAGACGACAAAATCCCTTTTATTCGCGGCGAGGCCGAGCGCCTGGGCCGGGCGGTTTATCTGTCTGGCAAAGCCATTACGGCCCGAGACGTGGCCGATGCCGACGCCTTGATTGTGCGCACGCGCACGTTGTGTAACCGGCAGCTGCTCGAAGGCAGCCGTGTGAAGTTTATCGCCACGGCCACCATTGGCTATGATCATCTTGACGCCCCTTGGCTTGCTTCGGCCGGCATCGGATGGACCAACTGCCCCGGGTGCAACGCCACGAGCGTGGCACAATATGTGGAGAGCTGCCTGCTCTTGGCCGAAGCCGCCGGTCTCATCTCCATTGGCCCCGACACCACCATAGGCATTGTCGGCGTGGGCCATGTGGGGTCGGCCGTGGCCCGTATGGCCCAACGTCTGGGCTTGAGACTCTTGCTCTGCGACCCGCCCCGACTCAAAGGCCGCGGCGGGGTGGTGGATGGTGAGCCTGCAGCGCGAGGATTGGTGCACACGCAATGCCAAGCCACGCTCGACGACGTGGCCCGGCAGGCCGACATCATCACCCTCCACACGCCTTTGACGCGGCAAGGCGAAGACGCCACATTTCACCTTTGTGCCGAGCGCTTCTTCGACCAACTCGCCCGGCGGCCTTTGCTGATCAACGCCGCACGGGGTGAAGTGGTGGACACCAAGGCTGTCTTGAAGGCCTTGGACCGCCGGCAGATTGCGGCCGCCGTGATTGACACGTGGGAGAATGAGCCCGACATCAATCCCGAACTCCTGGAGCGTGCCTGGATGGCCACGCCACACATTGCCGGCTATTCGGCCGACGGCAAGGCCTTGGGCACACAAATGGCCCTCAACGCCGTGGCCCGCCATTTCGGCATAGACGAGACATTCCGCATCGTGCCGCCCAGCGTGGAGGCCGCGTTCAGATATTTCACAGAAGCCCCCGACCGCCTGGCCGACCGTCTGCCGGCATTGGCCCTTTATGACCCGCGCCGCGACAGCCTGGCGCTCAAGGCCTCACCGACCTCATTCGAACAGCTCAGGGGAAACTATCCCTTGCGCCGCGAAACATTCTGAGACCATACCACATACAGACAGCCGGCACGCAGCCGGTGCAGAAAAAGGGCCGCCTGACTCGCTCAGACGGCCCTTTGATTTTGGGTCGAACCGTTTCAGCCTGGGCCTGAAGCGGTTTTTGATGTTCAAAGATGGGGGGGGACTGTAACACAAAAACTTTGCGTTTCGTCGGAAAGCCACAAAAGATGATGTGAAGGCGGTTCAAGGTTCACAAGTTCACACTTTCCTCTCTTTTTCATAGGGAACCTTATTCGGCGAATAAGGACAGCAAATGCCGGCATAAGGACAGTATTTATTCTCCTTATTCCCGTAACGGCTTGAAAACAAAGAGACGAGACCCGTAAAGGGCCTCTCTTTATTATCTCATCTTAAAGATAGCGGGTTTGCGGCTGCAGGAAAAAGACAAAAGGGCGAACCGTTTCTCGCCAGAAGGCATAAAAAAAGGGATACCTCTGTATCCCAACCTTGTTAACCTTAAATCTAATACTATGAAAAACACAATGCAAATTTACGCGGTGTGGGGCGATTTGCAAGTGTTTTGCGACAAAATATGAGATTTTGGGTTCATTTTTAACAGTGTGACGTGTTTTTGTAAGCCGTAAATGACAAACTTTTGTCGTTTTACTCGCAAAAACACGTCAGTTCTTGTTTCTGTTTCAAGCCTCAGAGACGTCGTTTGCGGCAGCTTCGGCGGCAGCAATAATGGCTTCGCGCGAAGGCTGGGCCGATGAGGCTTTGCGGCGCGTGCCACGGCGGCGGTTGCGCGCTTTGGGCTGTTCGGATTGCGGTTTGTCAGACTCGGCAGCCTCCTGTGTGGGTGCCGTTGCCGGTTTGGCCTTTGTGTCTGACGCCTCTTTAGCGGCATTTTCTGCCTGGGGCTTCGGCTCTGAAGCCGTTTGGGCCGTTTTCGGGGCAGGTTTGCGGCGTGAGTGGCCAGAGGCGGATTTTTTTGCCTTTGCGCTCGTGGCCGGGGCTTCACTCGCGGCTTCGTCTGTGTCGGAGATAGTCGGCAGGGCCACAATGGGAGCCGCTTCCATGGCCGTGCGATCTTCTTTGGCATGAAAGACCGAGTCGGTGAGTGAGGCTTTGCGGCGCATGGCGAGCAAGGCGTCGCGTGAGGCCGCCTGTTGGCTCTCTTTTTTGTTGCGGCCTGTGCCCATACCCACTACGATGCCTTCGAGCACAATCTTGCAGCGGAACACCTGTTCGCCACTGGTGGCACCCTCGATGGGATCGGCGTCCTGGAAGGTCCAGTGTATGCGGTTTTTTTGTGACCATTCGATGAGTTTGCTCTTGAAGTTGACCTCTTTTTTCTCCACTCGCTCAAGGCTGAGCAAGTGGCCGAGGATGCGGTTTCCCACAAAATCCTTGCAGCGGGCATAACCGCGGTCGAGATAAATGGCACCAATGAGGGCTTCAAAGGCATTGCCGCCCACGTTGTTATGGTGAAGGTCAAGATGCTTGTTGGTCTGGATGAGGCGGTTAAGGCCCATTTCGTCGGCCAGGTGGTTGAGCGACGAGCGCTGTACGATTTTGCTGCGCAGATTGGTGAGGAAACCTTCGTGCTTGCGGGTGTAGCGATGATAGAGAATGTCGCTCACCACAGCCTCAAGCACGGCATCGCCAAGAAACTCCAGACGCTCGTTGTCGCCTATCTTGCCGGGCTGCCGGCGAGTCTGTGAGTCGACGAAACGCGACTTGTGCGACAGGGCTTCACGATAGATGTCAATGTGGTGAGGATAGAAGCCCATAATGTCATAGAGCGCAGACGACAGGCCCTTGTCGCGGCTGAACTGGTGCTTGACCTTATCAATAAGGTTTGAAATCATTTTTGCTTGAAAAGTAGGATAAAAAACAGAGAAGTGATGTGAGGGAACCCCAAGACTTGCCGGCGGCGCCGGAATGAAGGTGTGAGTGGGCTTGCAGGTATCCCTCCGACGGTGGTGTACGTGTAAGAAACGCTGGGATACATTAAAGTGCGGGCGGTCTGCACTACCCGCAATCGCTTGCAGGAGACAGACCGTCCGCAGTGAGAGATGTATCCTATAAAGACATTGGATTAGTCTTGATACTTCTTGACAATGCAGCAGGCATTGTGGCCACCAAAACCGAAGGTGTTGCTCAGAGCTGCACGAACAGGACGCTCTTGAGCCTTGTTGAAGGTGAAATTGAGGTTGTAGTCGATGTTTTCATCGTTGTCGCCTTCTTCGTGGTTGATGGTGGGAGGGATGATGTCGTTCTTGACAGAGAGGGCGCAAACCATAGCTTCAACAGCGCCGGCAGCACCGAGGAGGTGACCGGTCATTGACTTGGTCGAGCTGATGTTGAGCTTGTAGGCGTGCTCGCCAAAGAGTTTGGTGATGGCTTTCACCTCAGAGATATCACCCACGGGGGTAGAAGTGCCATGAACGTTGATGTAGTCGATGTCTTCGGGCTGCATGCCGGCATCTTCAAGCGCAGCGGTCATCACGAGATGAGCACCGAGGCCTTCGGGATGGCTGGCGGTGATGTGGTGAGCATCGGCCGACATACCAACACCAGCTACTTCGCAATAAATCTTGGCACCACGGGCCTTGGCGTGCTCCAGTTCCTCGAGGATGAGGCAGGCTGCACCTTCACCCATAACGAAACCGTCTCGGCTGGCGCTGAAGGGACGAGAGGCGCGGGTGGGGTCGTCGTTGCGGGTGGAGAGGGCGTGCATGGCGGTAAAGCCACCCACACCGGCAGGCCAGATAGCGGCTTCGGCACCACCGGTCACGATGGCGTCGGCCTTGCCCAAGCGGATGAGGTTGAAAGCATCGGCAAAGGCATTGGTAGAAGAGGCACAAGCCGAAGTGGTCGTGTAATTGGGGCCGTGGAAGCCGTATTTGATGGAAATCTCACCGGCTGCAATGTCGGCAATCATCTTGGGAATGAAGAAGGGATTGTATTTCGGTCCCATCTCTTCGCCGGTGAGGGCATAGTTGCCGGCTTCTTCCTCGAAGGTGTGAATGCCGCCGATACCTACACCGAGAACGACGCCGATACGGTTTTTGTTGATTTTGTCCATATCCATGGCGCTGTCGTTGACAGCCTCCATGGCGGCCACAAGGGCATACTGTTCGTAGAGGTCCATCTTGCGGGCCTCTTTGCGGTCGATATAGTCTGTCACCTTGAAGTCTTTGACTTCGCAGGCAAACTGTGTCTTGAATTTAGATGCGTCGAAGTGTGTGATAGGGCCGGCACCGCTGACGCCTTTCTTAAGGTTTTCCCATGTTTCGGCTGCAGTTTTGCCCAGCGGCGTAAGCGCACCGATACCGGTGATTACCACTCTTTTTAATTCCATGTGTGTTGACTAATTGAAGTGTGAAAGGGAGTTTTGAGCCTCATTGTCTGAAAAACCCAAAGAGGGGAGGACACAAATCCGTGGGACGTATGGCCGGCGCGAAGTTGTCGTCCTCCCCCCTTTGGGGGTAGTAGAGGGCTACTCTATTTATTTGGCGTGCTCCTCAATGTACTTGATGGCGTCACCAACCGTAGAGATCTTCTCGGCCTGATCGTCGGGAATAGTCACCTTGAACTGCTTTTCAAACTCCATGATGAGCTCTACAGTGTCGAGAGAATCAGCGCCGAGGTCGTTAGCGAAGCTAGCTTCGTTCTTTACTTCAGCTTCGTCTACGCTCAGCTTGTCTACGATGATTTCTTTTACTTTTGCTTCAATTTCAGACATAATGTTCTTGTTTTGAATTAATAGTTATTATTGTACAACTCGTGGGTGCAAAATTAGGCCTAATTCTTAATATATCCAAGACTTTTGGCAAGAAAGTGCAGATATTTTGCACAAAACGCAGTTCTTTGTGCTTGATTTAGGCTTTCTTGCTGTCATTTGAGTTGTTTGATGAAGTAGGTGATGGTGGGGAAATGGTCGGAATAGCCATTTTGCCAGACTGTGCCGTCGAAAGAGCGCAGGGGATAGCCTTTGTGTTTGCCGGAGGGGTTGGTGAGGAAGTCGCGGTTGTAGACTTCGGTTTTCCAGAAGCGCAGGGTCTGGCCCGTTTTGTCGCTGAGTAAATTGGCCGATATGATTTGCTGGTCGTAGAGGCACCAGGAGTCTTGGTAGCAGAGTGAGCCGATGCCTTTGTCGAATAGCGGCCAGGTGGCGTTGAAGTAGCCGCCGGGCTTGACGTCTTTTATGCGGCGTGCAGCGCCTAACACCTCTGCGCAGCTCTCGTCTGAGGGGTCGTCGTTGAGGTCGCCCACGATGATGACCTTATTGCGCGGGTCGGCCGCACAAACCGAGTCGGCAATGTGCTTGCAGATGGAAGCTGCTGCCGCACGGGAGGGCTTGGACTTGTCGCCGCCGTAGCGTGAAGGCCAGTGGTTGACGATGATGCTGACGGGCTCGCCTGCCATGATGCCGCTGACGAGCAGCTGGTCACGGGAGCGGAAATTGGGCTGGCCCGGCATCACAAAGGGGTAGGGGTGGCTTGACACTAATTTGAAGAGGCGGGGATTGTAGAGCAAAGCCACGTCGATGCCGCGGCGGTCGGGCGAAGAGTAGTGCACATATTTCAGTCCCATCTGCGCCAGTTCGGGGCGGGCCACAAGGTCGGCCACCACGCGCTCATTCTCCAACTCGGAAATGCCAATCAAGGCCGGACCGCCGGGACAGTGTTCACGGGCAAGACCAGATATGACGCGAGCCATATTGGAGAGTTTCTGCTCATATTTTTCTTCGGTCCATTGATAGGGGCCGGTAGGCAGAAACTCGTCGTCGCCGGGATTGTCGGGGTCGTCTACGGTGTCGAAGAGGTTTTCAAGGTTATAGAAAGCCACAGCCCACACGCCCATTCGTTGGGCCGAGGCCACTCCTATATATAATAATAGGAGCAGGGCAGATAAAAACATTTTCTTTTTCATGGCGAAAGTAAACGAAAGCAGGCGGAGGCGATAGCGCAAGGCTTGGTCGCTTCCGCCTGCAGTGGGATATAGAAGATTAGCTTCTCGGCTTATTTTTTCTTGCCGGTGAGCTTGATGTTGTCAATGCGATAGCCGGCAGTGTTGGTCGAAGCCGAAGAGATGAACGATACCGAATTGACGCCGGCAGCCAGGCCGGTAAGTTCCACCGTCTGATAAGTGTTGGTGGTGGCAATGGCAGCGTCGGGCACCGTCAGCTTCGTACCGCCCCAAGACACACCAATGACGCTCTGGTTGCCGTCGGCATTGGCCGTGATCTTGTAAGAGAGTTTGAGGTCGGTGTAGCCGGTGGTGTCGAAGCCTTCAATCTTCATCTCGGCGTCTTTGTTGGCGGCGAACCAAACGTGAGGATTGAGCGTAGAAGTCTGGCGTACGCTGGCGTTGCTGTATCTCCAGCCGTTGGCTGTCATCACGGGGTCGCTG
>JBGVLE010000135.1:0-4544 GCA_045124135.1 Alloprevotella sp. | reverse complement strand
AGATAGGCCAGTGCGGTCTCTTCGTCTACCTGCTCAAAGAGCGGGTTTTCCATAGTGGCCTCGGTGAAGCGCAGGATGAGGGCTTTGCGCTCATCGTCGGGCAGTTGGTCGGAAGAGACGAGTTCTTTGAAGAAAAGCGTGAGAAATTCCGAGAGATAATAGGCCTGCACATCGAGCCAACGCTCGTCGGCGCCGGGCAGTTTTTCCAGTCCGGTCTGGCGCATGAAGCGCAGGGCCGTCACCTTGAACTGCGCAATGCGTGTCTGTGTGAAGTTGACGGTAGGGTTGTTGACGACGCGCTGCGCGTTTTCCAACACGAAATTATAGACATTCTGCGCTCCGGCTGCCGCGGGGGCAAGCGTGAGGGCAAGGAGCAAGATGACAATGACTTTTTTCATACTCTTGGGTATAAACGGCCTGTGGTTTTCGTTGGTTTGACCATACGGTTTCACGTCTCGGCAGCCTCGTGGCGGGGCAGCCGGAGCGTGTGGGTGATACAGGCGGGAAGTTCGTCGGCATAGTGGGTGACCATGAGCAGGGTCTTGTCTGCGCGGGTCATATAGTCGTCGATGACGCTCATGGCGCGGCGGGTCTGCGCGTCGTCGAGGCCGTGGAAGGGTTCGTCAAGGATGAGCAGTTCAGGGCTTTTGACGAAGGCGCGTACGAGCAACACGAGCCTTTGTTCGCCCGAGGAGAGCGTGAGGTAGTTGCGGCGGGCCAGATGTTCGGCCCCGAAGGCTCTGAGCCATTCCAGGCAGACGGCTTCGTCTTCCGGCCGGTGGCGGCGGTAAAGCCCGATGGTGTCCATCAGCCCGCTGGCCAGAATGCGCATCACGTCGAGGTCTTTGCGATAGGCCGAAAACATCTCGGGCGACACATAGCCGATGCGGCGCTTGATGTCCCAGATGCTCTCACCGCGACCGCGACGGCTGCCGAACAGGCGGATGTCGCAGGCATAGGCAATGGGATTGTCGGCACAGACGAGCGAGAGCAGTGTGGTCTTGCCCGAACCGTTGCTGCCGGTCAACGCCCATCGCTCACCCCGTTGCACACACCAGTTGAGCCGGTCCAGCACCTTGCGACTGCCATAGGCGACGGTGATGTCTCGGAAGTCGATGACGGCTTCGCCTCCGGCGGAAGTCTGACCTGCGGCGGAGGCTTGCGGCAAAGGCGTTTCATGCGCTTCAGACGACGCTGCGGCTGCCTGCCATTCGGCTCTCGGCATGAGGCGACTCACGCAGCGGTTGTCGACCCCAATCACATAATCGGCAAAATCAGGCACGTCGGCCCGCCGGCTCACCACGACCACAAGGGTCAGTTCGCGGCCTATCTGCTGCAGCATGGTGCAGAGCGTGGCACGGGCATCGACATCGAGACCGATGAAGGGACTGTCGATGATGAGCAGCCGTGGCCGGGTGGAGAGGGTGCGGAACAGTTGCACCTTGCGCAGCTCACCGCTCGAGAGGGTGTTGATGGCGCGGTGGGCCAATGCCGAAACGCCGAACTGCCGCAAAAGGGCCATGGGGTCTGACGAAGCAGGTGTGTTGATGGCGGCCAACTGTTCGGCCACGGTGGGGAACACTTGCTCGTCGCCGTGGTTCCAGCGCTGCTGGTAATAGGCCGGTTCGGCGCCGCCATATACGTCTTTGAACAATACGTGGGCAATGGCCCCTCCCTTTCTGGCGGCCTCGTCGAGTTGCGGGCTATAGACCAGACCACCGTCGCCGTGGAGCGGATGTTTGGCCGTGAGCAGGTCGGCCAGCAGTGTCTTGCCCGAGGCATTGGGTCCGTAGACAGCCACCACCGAAGGGGTGGGCAGACTCAGCGGAGCGTCGAGTGTGAGGGCATATTCGGGCCGGCGGGTGTCGGCGTGATGAAGCGTCAGGAGGGTTTCTTGCATAAGGCTTTGGCCAGTTTGATTTGCGGTGTGGTGAGAGGCTGCGTGCCGGCACCGGAGCGTTGTTTGACAAAATCTTTCCACGAGCGCGGTCCGTCAGACACGAGTGTCGGCCGGCCCGACTCGAGGTAGTGGCAATAGGCTGCGGCCAAGGCGTCGGTGGCGTCGAGGAAGGGCACGGCATTGTCTTCGCTGATGTGCAGGATGCGCTTCAACACGCCCGCCACCTGGGCTTTGTCGGCCTGGCCGTTGGCCGTGATGGCCTGTTTGATTTTGAGGGGTGCATATTCGTGGATGGGCAGTCCGCGACTGATGGCTGCGGCAATGGCCACGCCCTGCGCGCGACCGAGCTTGAGCATACTCTGCACGTTTTTGCCGAAAAACGGCGCCTCAATGGCGAGTTCGTCTGGCTTGAAAGCGTCGATAAGCCCTGCCACACGCTCATAGATACGCCCCAGCTTGGCATAGACATCGCGGCATCTGCGCAGGTCGATGACGCCCATAGCCATCATTTCCACCCGTTTGCCCTCAACGCGCAACAGGCCGTAGCCCATCACGTTGGTGCCGGGGTCGATGCCCATCAAGACACGTCGGGGCTGCTGGGGAGTGGAAGTTTTTGGCATAGTCGAATTTTAGATACAAAATTACGCAATTTCGGCCATTCTGCCATATGGCAGGCTGTTATATATCGTTAAGCCCGCGTGGACGGCTGGGCCCATCGCCGCGTCGTGGTTGTCTTTTTCCGCATCGCCTCGAAAGGGTAAATTTGAGATAGGAAAGAGAGAGAGCGGGGCTTTTGGCCTCTTTTTTTATGTTTCAACGGCTTACGGGCATAAGGACAGTTTTTTCTGGCATAAGGACAGAAATTCCCGGCATAAGAACAGGGAAACCCAGACGGCCGAATGACTCTCACGGCGCGGCTCTCAGAAAATCCTGCAAGCATTCTGACGAACTTATTTAAGCATTACATCTTGATTTAAAAGTATTTAAGACAAAATTCCAAACTATTGCTTAAGACCTAAACCCTATTTAACGCGAAACGCCGCGAATGAAAAAAGTGATTAAATCTATGCTACTGGCGTCACAGACGAGGCCACGTTTTGTACGAAGCGACAGAATTGTTATAGAACTCTAAAACCATAACGATTACGCGCATATTGATTAAAAAAGTGTAACTTCGCGAAACATTTGGTCCGGAGTCGGGAGCTCAAGGTCTGCCCGGCGCTGCGCCAATCTCACACACGGGAGAGCAGAAGGCCGGTCTGTCGCTCAGGGCTACGAGTCCTGTGAGGAAAGTCCGGGCAACCCGAGGCGCCCCGCTTCTTAACGGGAAGCAGGCCGTGAGGCTTGATCAGTGCAGAAGAAAACAACCGCCTGCCGCAACTACACACTCCGCATGCAAATGCCGGAAAAAGAGCGCACACTACATGCGCGTGTGGCGGCGGGTAAGGGTGAGAAGGTGGGGTAAGAGCCCACCGGTCGGGCGGTGACGTCCGAGCCGTGCACATCGGGGGTTGAAAGTTCGCGTATACCGGCGTCGGAGGGCTGCCTCGCCCGAGCCTGGCACGTCGGAGGGTAGAACGATAGAACTTGTCGGTGACGGCAAGTCCGGATAAATGACAGACAAGGCGGCCATGCGCCGCCTACAGAACCCGGCTTACAGGCCCTCTGCTCTCCTCTTTTTTTCAAACGACAACGAGACACCTACACAAGATATCCACATAGACTATGATTCACGTCATACTGGCCGACGGTTTTGAAGAAATTGAAGCCATCACCGTCATCGACATCCTGCGCCGCTGCAACCTCGACGTGCAGACGGTGAGCATCTCGGGCAAACGGCTCGTCACCGGCGCCCACAACCTGCCTTTTATGGTCGACGCCGTGTTCCGTTTCTCCAGCATCGGCGAAAGCGACTGCATCGTCTTGCCCGGGGGCATGCCGGGGGCCGAAAACCTGGCCACTTGCCAGCACCTGCGCCGCGCACTGCTCAAACAAGACGCCGCCAACAAACTCATAGCCGCCATCTGTGCCGCTCCGATGGTGCTGGGCCGCCACGGCATCCTGCGCGACCGCAAAGCCACATGCTACCCCGGCTTTGAACACTACCTGCCCGAGGGGTCCTATACCGGCGAGGCCGTGACACAAGACACCAACATCATCACCGCTTTCGGGCCGGCAGCGGCTACAGACTTTGCCTTTGCCATTGCCCGTCGGCTTGTGTCAGACGAGGTGGTGGGCAAAGTGAGACAAGGCATGCTCTTCGCCTGACAAGACCCGCGGCAACTGCCGGCGGCCATAGCCCCACCATATTGTTGAAAAGCCGGCCCAAGAGCTGGTTTTTCGCGTTTATCCCCCTACGCGCATCTCAACCAAAGACCACACACCGTGACCGAACTGCTCGACCAAGACATCAAATACCTCAAAGGCGTAGGCCCTCACCGCGCCAAACTGCTCGACAGCGAACTGGGCGTCAAGACGCTCAGGGACTTCGTCACGACCTACCCCTATAAATACATAGACCGCACCGAGGTACACACCATCAACAATCTGCGCGAGGACATGCCTTACGTGCAGATCTGTGTGCACATCACCGATTTCAACACCGAAGGCACCGGCAGCCGGCAACGCCTCAAAGCCATCGCCA
>JBGVLE010000134.1:0-24279 GCA_045124135.1 Alloprevotella sp. | reverse complement strand
GCAATGAGCAAAAGCATACCGACGACAAACTTCAGGTTTTCGCCGACAAGCAGCGCCTTCCATCCCTTATCGGGCGAGAGCGTCTTGCCAAGGCCGGCGAAGCCCTTGGAGGTTTTGGCGGTAGTTTTGGCCGTTTTTGATTTTGTTGCGGATTTTGTCTTGCGTTTTTCTGCCATAGGTAGATGCGTGTGGAAAGCCCGGTGGACGCGCAATATTATATAAGGCGTCCGTTAGGTTGAGGATAAGTCTTGGTGGATTAAGGCGAGGCGTCTATTCCTCTGTGTAGAAACGAATGAGGCGCTCGATGGCGCGTTGGCAAACAGGGCAGAACTCGCTGCACTCGTTGGTGCGCATTCTGCAATCGGCTGTGGGGCGGTAGAGGCCTTGTGCCACATAGCCCGCTCCCTCATAGACGCCGACCCGGCGACTGTCACCCTCTGTAGGAGTCGTAGGGATGGCGGTGCCGGGAGGCAGCATGTCTTTCCATTTTGCCTCGAAGTCGACGAGCGAAGTAATGTTGGGTTCCCAGGGCTCGATTTGCTCACCATAAAAAGACTCGAAGCCATTGGCGGCATACTCGTCGGCCAGTCCGGCAAAGCTGTGTCCGAACTCATGCACCACCACAGGGCGGAAAAGTTTATGTCCTGCAGTGGTGAGTGTATAGGCATTGTATATTCCGCCGCCGCCATATTCGGTCGTGTTGGCGAGAATGATGATGTGGTCAAAGTTCAGGCCCGCCAGGGCGTCATAGACTTGTTTGAGTCTCAGGGTGGTGAGATAGCGGTCGCTATAGAAGGTCGAAAAGTGTGAGGCCAAGGCTGTCTCGTGCCATTCGCCGAGTCGCGGCACACTCACGCCGCTTTCGGCTGAAGGCAGGGCTACGGCCAGCATGTTAAAGCGAGACTCAAAGCGGTCGAAGGGCCGATGGGCAAATATAGACTGACAAGCCACCTCGGCGTCGGCGAAGAATTTTTCCGCCTCTTCTGGTCGGTAGCCCTCGGCGACTATGCCCACATTGATAGGCGTCTGGCAAGTAGCTTGTCTCAGCAAGCGATGATGTGGAAGTGTGGCCGGCACGTCGCGGCGCCACAAAATGTCTTTGGGGGCTATGTCGTGACTGACGCAGGCCAAGGTGTCGCTGTCGGTATCGTAGAGCACGAGTGTGGCCACGGCTTCGTGTTTGGGCAGCGGGGTTTGAAACACCTGCTCGAAGGCGCGGGGACTGCCTTGGGCCTCATCAGTGACGAGCCACTCCTGATAGAGTGTGGAGAAGGTGGTGACGTAGATGGTCTTTCCCGTTTTTTTGTCGCTTATCGTGAGTTTGCCGTTGCCGCTGAGCAGGTGCCGGTCGAGGTTGCCACGGCGGCCGGCCCAATGGGGCAGGATGCGGCAGTCGTCGAGAGCCACGTGTGTTTGTCCGGCGTTGCCGGAGAGCACGTAGTCCATACGCAGTGTGGCGTCGTCAAACCACTTGTCAAACGCCGGGCCTTTGTCTTGTGCTCCGACACCAAGGCCGAGGGCCGTCATCAGGCAGAGAGCGAGTGCTCTGAGTTTATGCAGCATAATGGAGATTGTCGGTCTGTCGTTTACAATAAATATAATAAGGTGTGTATGTCTCGTAGTGTCGAGGGTCAGAAGCGGGCGTAAATCTGCACGTCGAGTGTGTTGTAGCGCTGTCCGATGGCGGCGCTGCGGTCATAGGTGCGGATGTAACCCAACTGGAAGATGAGGTTCTTGCAAGGCTTGTAGTTGGCCGTGAGCCCCCAGTCGGTCTTCATGTCGTCCCATGTCTTGCCGTTGCGGTAGCAGTCCCATCGGCCGTAGACCTTGAGCCCTTTCATCACGGGCACTCCCACGGTGGCATACCAGGCATCGGCTTTGTTGGGGGCTGCGGCGTTGGTGGTCACACTGCCTACGGAGTGCATGTATTCGCCTCGCACGGTACAGTCGGCCTCATATTTCATGCCGAAGCCATATCTCACGCGCTTCACACTCTTGTACGTGTTGGTGTTGGCGGCGCTGTAGTTTTCGTTGACGTAGGTGCCGTTCCATCCGAAACCGCCTATGCAGACGTTCTTTACGGGTTGGAGCCAGAGACCGCCGATGAGGTCTTTGTGGTTGTCTTTGTCTTTGTGGTTAATGCCTTGTCCGTTGAAGAGGCCCACTTGGTAGTGCAACAGGTTGAAGTTGCCGGAGGTCTTGAAAAGGTCGCCCTGAACTTGGAGTCCCACATCGCGGCCCGAACTCTTGTGTTCGCCGTTGCGGTCGCCTATGGAGGCGATTTTCATCGTAGCCTGCGAAAAACTGCCAAGGCCCACGTCGAGCGGGCTATAAGGATTTTCAAAACCAAAAGAGCGCTTGAACTGTCCAAGCTTTATGCGAAGAGCGTCCCACTTTTGCCATTCGATGAAGGCGTCTACGATGCGTGGCCCCTTGTCGGTGCCTGGTGCGTCGTTCATTTCCATTTGCAGGCGGTAGTAGAAGTCCTGGAAACAGAAGCCGTTGAGATAGAGTCTGACAAAACGGAGGTCGAAGCCGCCGTTTGAGGCTTGGCCGTCGCGGTCGTTGATGGAGTATTTGCCGACAATATAGCCGCCGAATTTGACAGAGAAGTCTGTCTGTTTGATAATCTTGGCCAAAGAGATGCCCTCGGCGTCGTTGTGGCGAGCTTTGGCGAATTTGGTTGAGTCGGTATTGAACGAAGTGGTGGTTTGCGGATTTTCAATCGTGTTTTCGGCGCACACGGTTGTGCAAAAGGCAGAGAGACACAGTGCCGTGGCTGCCGTTTTCAATATAAAATGCATAGGGTTGTTTGAGATAATATTCGTGTCGTGATGCTTATGGCCGCTGACTTGTCGGGCAGTTTGGCAACATCGGTATATAATCTTGGCAAAATTACAAAGTTTTTTTGAGGTCTCCAAGTCTGCCGTGTCAACGAGCGGCTTGGTGAGGAAGTCGCTGCGGCTCGGTAACGTCAATAAAAACTTGTTTTTCTTGCCATTCCTCTCGCCTTGCACTAACTTTAGATAAGTTAGGCTGCGGCTCGGGTAAGCAAAACCTAAAAAACGAGTTTTTTTATTTTGCTCACCTCTCACCTTGCACTAACTTTGCACTTAGAAATGCTACAGCCTTCCCGTTATAATATATATAAGGAGTCGGTCCGCGGAACTGCCGTGGGTCTTCTCCTTTTTGTTTTGTGTATGATAAGTGGTTGCTCGTCCGAGCGTTTTTTGTCCGACGACCAATATCTGCTCGCCAAAGTGAAGATTGAGACCGACAATCCGCGGGCAGAGACCGGACGACTCGCCACCTCAATCAGACAAAAGCCCAACGCACGATGGTTTAATTTAATCAAAGCGCCACTTGGCATCTATTGCCTCCAGGGCAGCGACTCGACAAAACGCATCAACCGCTTTTTCAGACGTATGGGCGAGGCACCCGTGGTCTACGACGAGCGACTCAAAAATCTCTCTCTGGGCAGTATGCTCGCCGCCATGCACTCCCGGGGCTATCTCCATGCCACAGCCACGGCCGACACCGTAACCAAAGGCTACAAGACAAGGCTCACCTATCGCGTTTCGCCGGGCACACGCACCTACATCGACCAGATTGAGCGACGCTATGACTCGCCCGAGGTGGAGCGCATCGTTTCGGCACACGACTCGGCCTCACTGCTTTATCGCGGAATGCCGCTCGACGTCTCCACGCTCTCGGCCGAACGTAACCGGGTGGCAGCAATCCTTGCTGATGCCGGACTCTACAACACGCATCGCGAATATATTTCTTTCTCTGTTGATACTGCCGTCGGCTCACGTACAGCTACGCTCACCATGCATACTGCCATACCGGCCGGAGCCGATTCGGCCAAAGCCTACAGGGCCTATCGTCTTGGCGAGGTGCGTATCCATGAAAACACACCTACCGACACGGCTTCGCTCGAAACTGATTTTTCAGACCTCAAGCTGTCTTATGCCCCGCCATCGCCGCGCCTGCATCGCCGTGTCTATCAAAACCACATCACCCTGCGGCCTGACAGCCTCTACCGTGCCTCTGAAATGTCGTCGACCTATGCCTCGCTCGGAAGTCTGAGCGCCGTGGGCTATACTACCGTGCGCTACACGCCTACCGACAGCGACCGGCTCGACTGTGACATAATCGTAGGCACTGTCAGACCCCATTCTGTCAGTATGGAGGTGGAGGGAACCAACACGGCGGGTAATCTCGGAGCAGCCTTGTCGCTGGGATATGCCAACCGAAACCTCTTTCACGGTTCGGAAGAACTCTCGCTGAAGTTGCGCGGCGCCTATGAAGCCATCACCGGCCTTGAGGGCTACAACAATCAGAACTACATCGAATACAGTGCGCAGTTGGGACTCAAATTCCCCTCGCTCATCGTGCCCTTCGTGTCGCGTGCCGTACGGCATACGCCCGGTGCCACGTCTGAGGCCTCGGTGATGTATTCGTCGCAAGACCGCCCCGAGTTCCACCGCCGTGTGCTGACGGCCGCCTGGACCTATCGCCTGGGCCGTCAGGCCACGTCGCGTCACATCCACCGTATAGACCTGCTCAATGTGAACTATGTGTTTATGCCTTGGATATCAGACACTTTTCGTAAAGACTATCTCGAAGGCGACGACCCCCATTATGCCGTGTTGCGCTATAGTTATGAAAACCTGCTCATTGCCGGCACGTCATACACCTATACCTTCCACACTCGTCCGTCGGCCGCCCGTATCGGACTGAATGGCGGCGGCAGCCAGGTGAGGGTAGGGCTGGAAAGTGCAGGAGCGTTGTTGCGTCTGCTCTCGCGCAGCTTAGGTGCGCATAAAGGCAGCACCGGCAGTTACAACCTCTTTGGCATTGACTTCTCCCAGTATGTCAAATTTGACGTCGACTTTTCCACGAGCCTGCCGATGGGTGACGTGAGCTCGCTGGCCTTTCATGCTGCCGCCGGTGTGGCTGTGCCGTATGGCAACTCAAGCATTGTGCCCTATGAGAAACGCTATTTTGCCGGAGGAGCCAACAGTGTGCGCGGATGGGGTGTGAGAGAACTCGGCCCGGGCAGTTATGCCGGCAGCGACGGCAAGATTGACTTCATCAACCAAACCGGCAACCTGAAACTCGACCTCAGTGTGGAGTTCCGCACACGCCTGTTCCAGAAACTACACGGCGCCGCCTTTGTCGATGCCGGCAATGTGTGGAACCTTCGCCACTATGCCGACCAGCCGGGCGGCGAATTCAAGTTCGACAAGTTCTATCGGCAAATCGCTGTGGCCTACGGCCTTGGTCTGCGCCTCAACATGGACTATTTCGTCTTGCGCATCGATGGCGGTATGAAGGCTGTCAATCCAGCCGTGCCGTCGGGTCGTGGCCATTGGCCTATTCTCCATCCTAAGTTCTCACGAGATTTCGCCTTCCATTTTGCCGTGGGGTTGCCCTTCTGAGCCACCCCTGCGCACGCAGGCCTTTGTCTTTTGTGTCTGACGCTTTTGGTCGTATCTTTGGGCAAAGCCTGAAAAAGAGTCTCCCCTCCGGAGGCTCTTTTTTTATGTGTTTGAGCCTTACGGTCATAAAGACATTTTTTCCTGTCATAAGGACAGGAACGCCTGCGCCTATTGCAGGAAAACTTTTTCCGTAATTTGCAATAATCTGGCCCACTTCCTGACTTTCCAGTCTTAAAGATAATAATCATCTGACTTGGTTATCATATAGTGTATAACGTATATAAATCAGTTTTTCAAACTATCACTTCAACTTTTGAGGCATATGAGAGGCTTTTCTTATAAATATAAACAGGTGTTAAACAATGAAAGAAAGGGTCACGAAAGACCGCGGTTTCTGAACGAAGCGGTCGCGGCGCCCAACCACGGTCATCACACCACTGTCGCCTGTTTTTTTCGGGCAAAAATGATTGACGGCGCGGAAGTGTTAAACGGCTGATTATGGGATATATTGCTCAGCTGACCGGTGTCGTTCGTGCGACAAACAGGGTGTAAGGCTACGAAAAAAACGCGCCTTGTCACTTTGTCTACCCACGGATTTACACTATCTTCGCAGTATGATTGAACTCTCCAGACATATCGAAGCCTTGATGCTCACACACGACCTGGTGATTGTGCCGGGTCTGGGTGGCTTTGTGGCCCGACGTGCACCGGCCAGATATATGGCCGATGAGAGTCTCTTTCTGCCACCCCTACGCACCATAGGGTTCAACCCCGACCTCACCTTCAACGACGGTCTGCTCGTGCAGTCGTATATGGCTGTCTATGAGTCGACCTATCCCGATACGCTTCGTATGATCGAGGAGGCCGTTGATGAACTCAAGAACAAGGTGCTTGCAGGTGAGGAAGTGCAGCTTCACGGCATCGGCACGCTCAGTGTGTCGCTCGACGGCCCCTTGCGCTTCACCCCCTGCGAAGCCGGAGTGGTGTCGCCCTCGCTCTACGGCCTCGGCTCGTTGGTGGCAGCGTCCACTTGCAGTGTGCCACATCGTCAGCGCCGTCGCAGACAAGTGGCCCGTCGCCGCCTGCACACTGCGGCACGCCGCACCCGTCAGGCCTGGCAGGCTGCTTCGGGTTATGTCACGGCAGCCGTGGTGGCCTTGCTCTTTTATTTTGCCTGGTCGTCGCCATTGGCTTCAGACCATGCCGGCAACCAGTCGCTCGGGGCTGCCATCAATCCCACCGGTCTGCCGGCCGGGCTCAATGCCAAGAGTGACAAAACGATCAGCAAACCCGTAAATGCCGCCCAGCCTAAAGCCGAAAAGCCCAGGCATCTGTCTGACGAGAAGGCCCAACCTGCTGCTGAGCCTGCAGTGAAGTCTCCCGACTGTCAGGATAAAGCCCGGGCAGCCCAAGCCGAAGCTGCAGGTCGCTACACGTTGGTGATTGTCTCCCAAGTGCCTATGAGCAAGGCTGAAGCCTATGCCGCGGAAATGAAAGAAGAAGGGCTGACCGAAGCCCAGGCATTCGCCAAAGGAAAAATGGTGCGTGTGATTTATGGACGCTATGCCAGCGAAGCTGAGGCCCGCGCCCGTCTGTCTGAAATCAGACGCCACTCAGAGCGTTTTGCAGACGCTTGGGTCTTGGCCCTGTAGGTTAACGATAACATAATACCGCTTTGGTGTGCCGACCTTGCAGGCCGGATTTTGAGAGGGCTATTTAACCCAGGCCCTACACTTGGGCTAATATGTAACGCCCTTACAGGGCTAATTTGGCCGCTTTGGACTTTTAGTCTCTTCGACTCCTGGTCTTTTAATCTCTTCGCCTCTTAGCGTCATAGACACATCATCCCTTACCACACTTATGAAACGACTCAGATGTCCGGAATGTGACGAACCCATACTTTTCGACGAAACCCGCTTTGAGTCGGGTAGGGCTCTCGTCTTTGAGTGTCCGGCCTGCAACAAGCGCTTCAAGGTGAGGCTCAAACCAAAAAATCAGAACGAGACGCCCGAAGAAGCCGAAGAGCAGCCCAAGGGATGGCTGGTCGTGGTGGAAAACGCCTTCCATCTCAAACAAGTCATTCCGCTCTATGAAGGCGAGAATGTGGTGGGCCGGCATGTCAAAGGCACAAAGGCCAACGCCGCTTTCAAAACCGTCGACCCGAGCGTAGATACCACCCACTGCATCATTACCGTAAAGACCGACCGCCAGACTGGCCGGCCTCAATTTGTGCTCAGAGACGCCCCTTCAGGCACAGGCACGTTCCTTATGAATACCCTGCTGCCAGACCGTGCACGAGAGATTGTAGACGAAGGCGCCATCATCACCATCGGTGCCACCACTATGATTTTGCGCACAGAGCGGCCCGAAGAAGAAACTTGAGCCTGCCGGCGACAGCCCGAATGCCAATCCATACGACCGAAACCTACGCCATGCCAAACTTCTCAGGCTTGAAACGAATGTGTGTCGCCTTGCTCGTCATCATGACAAGCACGGCAATGACGGCCCAAACGGCCAAGCCCTTCGTGGGGCGGTTTTTCTGTCGTGAAGCCGGCATTACCCTCGTGCTCAATGCTTACGAAGAAAACGTTGAAGTGCCCGGGATGTCTTTTCTCGGCACCACCTACGGCCACCTCTCCGGCCGCGGCATTTATGGTCTTTGGCTCGTTTGGAAGGCAGAAACCAACGACCAGTCAGCCACGCTTCACTTCACGTCAGACACGGGCAGCGATCATCAGAAAGTCAAGGTCACCATACCCGATGCCACCCATCTTGAGATGCAGCCCCTCGGCAGCGTGACTTTCAAAAAGGCAGTTGGCCGCAAATGGGTGAAACTTGACAGCAAACTCACCTTTGAAAAACTAAAAGATTAGCGCACATCAACACACAACCGACCGACCATCACGTCAAACGACATATGCAGACCGCCGGCGCAGCAGCACCCAAACTGGAGTGCGACCGGCCCAGAGTCTGAAGCGGATAGGGACACGAATGTCTCTGCCGCTATTCCTTATATATATACGCGTGCGCGCGTAAGGCAAAGTGACCGACAGTCAGAGCCACACATCACGCCGCGCCATAATCTGACAAAACCCCAAGCAAATCCCAACATCCGCCATGAAACTCCTCAACACTCGTCTCACCCTTACCGCAGTGCTCATCTTTACCGCCTGGTATAATCTCTCCGCTCAGTCGTCGTCAATGACCGACCAGCAAGTGATGGAATACGTGATGAGGGAAAACGAGAAAGGTACAGACCGCGCCACCATTGTCAAGAAACTCATCGAGAAAGGTGTGCCCGTCAGCCAGATACAGCGCATCAAGAAGAAATACGAGCGCGAACAGTCTTCTGCCTCACTCGGCGCAAAAGACCTCAGTGGCAAATCGACGGCCGAAGACCGTCTGCGCAAAAACAACGGCAACGAAAAGAAAGACAAGAAGAGCGGTTTCTCTCAGCGTCAGACCAACAAGAAGCGCGACAAGTCGACGATGACTGAGCGGCGTCGCAAACTCTACGAGGAAGAGATGGAAGAGACCTACGACGAAGAGGCCGACTTCATGTTCCCTGACAGTATGGCGATATACGACGAGATGTTTGGCGTGAAAGAGAAGGAAGGCAAAATCAAAGTCTTCGGCCGCGACATCTTCAACCGGGAAAAACTCACCTTCGAGCCTGAGATGAACATCGCGATGCCTCAAGATTACCGTCTCGGACCCGGCGACGCCGTCTATGTGGACATCTACGGCGCCTCACAAAAGAGCTTCAACACCACGGTGTCGCCCGAAGGCGTGCTCGACATAGAGGGTTACGGCCCCGTACAGGTGAGCGGACTCACCGTGAGTCAGGCCAATGCCCGTCTCAAGCAGACCCTCGGCAGCCGCTTTCAGGGCTCCAACATCCGCCTGTCGGTAGGTCAGACCCGCAGCATCAGCGTCAATGTGGTCGGTGAAGTCGAAATGCCCGGCACTTATACGCTCTCGGCTTTCGCCACGGTCTTCCACGCCCTATATATGGCCGGCGGTCCCAACGAAATCGGTACGCTCCGCGACATCAAGGTCTATCGTGACGGCCGCCAAATCTCTACTGTCGACGTTTATGACTACATCCTCTGCGGCCATCATAAAGGCAACGTGCGCCTGGCCTCGGGCGATATGATCATAGTGGGCCCCTACGACTGTCTGGTCAACGTGACTGGCAAAGTAAAGCGCCCGATGTATTATGAAATGAAGAGCCGCGAAAGTGTAGGCACACTCATCAAATATGCAGGAGGCTTTGCCGGCGATGCCTATACACAGTCAGTCAGACTTGTGCGCAAGTCAGGCGTTATGCACTCCGTCTACACCATCGACGAGTTCGAACGCAATACGTTCCAGTTGCAAGACGGCGACTCGCTGGCCGTAGACTCAGCCTTGAATCGTTTCAGCAATATGGTTGAGGTGCGCGGCGCCGTGTTCCGCCCCGGCATGTATCAGATGGACGGTAACATCACCACCGTGCGCCAAGTCATCGAGAAAGCCGGCGGACTTACCGAAGACGCCATTAAAGCCCGCGCCGTGATGCACCGCCGCAAAGACAACCGCCGCCTGGAAGTCGTAGCCCTCGACATCGAAGGCATCATGAGCCACAACGCCCCCGATGTGAGCCTTAAAAATGAAGACATCATCTTTGTGCCAGGCGAGGAAGAGCTCATTGCCGACCGCAAACTCACCATCAAGGGCGAGGTGCTCTATCCTGGTGAATACGAATATGCAGAAAACACCACCGTCGAAGACCTCATCCTGCAAGCCGGTGGTTTGACCGATGCCGCTTCGGTAATGCGGGTGGACGTGTCGCGCCGCGTGGTCAACCAGACCGCCACCACGGCCCAAGCCAAACTGGCCGAGTCTTACAGTTTTGACCTGAAAGACGGTTTCGTGATTAAAGGCACACCCGGCTTCACCCTTCAACCTTACGACGAAGTCTTTGTGCGCCGTTCGCCTGGCTATAACGAGCAAGAACATGTCACCATCAAAGGCGAAGTGGCTTTCGCCGGCGACTATATACTGACCAAGAAAAACTATCGTCTGAGTGACCTCATCCAAGCTGCCGGCGGACTCAATCAGGACGCTTTCGCTTCTGGTGCACGTTTGGAACGCACGTTGACGCCCGACGAGAAAGTCAAACTCGTGGCCATGCAGAAGACGGCCATTGCAGGTGACTCTGTCGACGTGCGCAAACTCGAATTGCAAGAAATCAGAAACATCGGTATCAACCTGGACAAGGCTATCAACAATCCCGGCACCGAAGAATGGGATATCGTCTTGAGAGAAGGTGACGTCATCATCGTGCCGCAAATCACCAACACCGTCTCCATCAACGGCGAGGTGCTTTATCCCAACACAGTGGCCTTTAAAAAGGGGGCCAAACTCAGTTACTACATTGACCAGGCCGGTGGCTACAGCACCAAAGCCAAAAGCAGCAAGGTCTTTGCCGTCAACATGAACGGCACGGTGTCGCGCGTGAAATCTGCAAAAGACATTCAGCCCGGTTGCGAAATCGTCGTGCCGGCCAAGAGCAAGAAACGCGGTATGTCGCTCACCGAGATACTCAGCCTCGGCTCTATCACTGCCACACTGGCTGCCGTCGTGGCCACACTCGTGAAGTAGTCTGACAGTCGCAGGACGTACAAACCGACTCTGCGCAGAGACTTCACCACACAACAAAAACGATAAACATTATGGACAAGAACTGGACTAAAGAATTTGAAAAGATACTGACCGTGAGCAGACTCATCTCGCAAAATCAAGGTCTCTCCGAGATCACGACGAGAGAGTTGTTCATGGCGCTGGCTTATACCCCCGGACAAGTGCAGGATATGCTTGTGAGCCTCGGATTTAATCTGCCAGCAATGAAAAACGATTCCACTTTTTCACTCGTAGGATTGCATCCCGGCGAAACCGTCTATTTCGGCCCAGAGAGTGAGACGGCCGACCCTGAAGTCAATCTTTCGGCCGATGGCGTAAGGATATTGCGTCTGGCCAAACTTGAGGCACGCCGTCTGAGCTGTGCCGAAGTCGAGCCGCAGCACGTGCTCTTGAGTATGCTGCACGACCGTAACAACATTGCCGCACGCTATCTCATGAAACAAGGCATCACGTTGCGCTCGGTATTGGACTATATGAAAGTGACGCCGGCCATCAAGGCCTCTTATGGTCTCTCTGACGACGAACCGGCACCTCCAGCATCAGGAAAAAGTGCCAACAACGCCCGTCAGGTGAGCGGTCCCGACCAGGAGTCTGACACGCCGATGCTCGACAATTTCGGCACCGACCTCACAGCCAAGGCAGCCGCCCATCTGCTCGACCCCATTGTCGGGAGAGAGCGTGAGACCCTGCGTATGGCACAAATCTTGTGTCGCCGCAAGAAAAACAACCCCATCCTCATCGGTCAGCCCGGTGTGGGCAAGAGTGCGGTCGTAGAGGGTCTGGCCCAACTCATTGCCGACAAGAAAGCCCCTCACATCCTTTTGGGCAAACGCATCGTGGCGCTGGATATGGCCGCTGTCGTGGCCGGAACGCAATATCGCGGACAGTTTGAAGAGCGTATCAAGAAACTCATCAACGAGCTCAAGGAGCATAATGAGATTGTGCTCTTTATCGATGAAATCCATACCATAATCGGTGCCGGAAGTGCCGCCGGTTCGCTCGATGCCGCCAATATTCTCAAACCCGCACTGGCCCGTGGTGAGGTGCAGTGTATCGGTGCCACCACCATCGACGAATATCGCAAGAGCATAGAAAAAGACGGTGCGCTCGAGCGTCGTTTCCAGAAAATCATGCTTGAACCCTCTTCGGCAGAAGAGACCCTTGAGATACTCAAAAACCTCAAGTCGCGCTATGAAGAACATCACACCGTGCACTATACAGACGAAGCCCTTGAGGCCTGTGTGAGACTCACCGAGCGCTACGTCACCGACCGTTGTCTGCCCGACAAAGCCATTGACGCCCTCGACGAGGCAGGTAGCCGCACCCATCTGGGAAGTGGTGATGTGCCGCAAGCCATCCGCGATAAAGAAGCGGAGATAGAGGCCCTCAAAAACCATAAGATTGAGGCCGCCAAGAAACAAGACTATGAGCTCGCTGCCCGTCTGCGCGATGCTGTCAAAATGATTGAGCAAGAACTCGAAGAGATGAACCGCCAATGGGACGAACAAGCCGCCAAAGAAGCCGCCACCGTGACGGCCGACGACGTGGCCGAGGTCGTCTCCATTATGACCGGTGTGCCTTCAGGCAAAATGAACCTCGACGAGACCCGCCGTCTGCAGCAGATGAAATCAGCGCTTCAAGCCAAAGTCATAGGGCAGGACGAAGCCGTCACAGACCTGGTAAGAGCCATCTCGGCCAACCGTCTCGGCATCAAAGGCACAGACCGTCCCATTGGTACGTTTATGTTTGTCGGCCCTACCGGCGTGGGCAAAACCCACCTGGTGAAATGTTTGGCCGAGTATCTCTTCGACCGCAAAGACGCCCTCATTCGTGTCGATATGAGTGAGTATGGAGAGAAATACAGCACAAGCCGCCTCGTCGGTGCCCCTCCGGGCTATGTGGGCTATGAAGAAGGCGGCCAACTCACCGAACGTGTGCGGCGTCATCCCTATTCCGTCATACTGCTTGACGAGATTGAAAAAGCCCATCCCGACGTTTTCAACACCCTTTTGCAGGTGATGGACGAGGGCCGTATGACCGACGGCAACGGCACTACGGTCGATTTCCGCAACACCGTGATTGTGATGACCTCAAACAGTGGTTCGCGCCAACTTGAGGCCTTCGGAGCCGGCGTGGGTTTCAATGCTGGTGAAAACCAGACTGACCTGGGCGAGAGCATCATCATCAAGGCACTTAAGAAGCAGTTTGCACCTGAATTCCTCAACCGTCTCGACAGCATCATCCGCTTCAAGCCCCTTTCCGACGACAGTGCGCGCAAAATTGTGCATCTTGAGATGGACGCCCTATGCAGACGAATGGCGGCCCAGGGCTATCAGATAGTGATGGACGCCACGCTCACAGACTATCTCGTGGCCCACGGTTTCGAAGCCCAATATGGCGCCCGCTCACTCAAACGAGCCATCAAGCACCATATCGAAGACCAACTCTGTGACGCTATGCTTGAAGGCCGCCTCCAGCAGGGCGAAGTGCGTTTTGAAGTGACAGGCGACAGCCTCACTCTCGCTCCCCAAGCCTAACCCATAATTTCATATCCCACACATTATATATTATATGAACTACATTGCCACTGAAATACCCGACGTCTGGATTATTGAGCCCAGAGTCTTTGCCGATGCTCGCGGCTACTTTATGGAAACCTGGCGAGAGTCAGACTTCAATGCCCATATTGGTCGCGAGGTGCATTTTGTCCAAGACAATCAGTCGCTCTCTTCACGCGGTGTGTTGCGTGGTCTGCACTATCAGCGCGGCGAGGCCTCACAAGCCAAGCTGGTGCGTGTGTTGCAGGGCACGGTGGTGGATGTGGCTGTCGATTTGCGTCAGTCATCGCCGACATTCGGACGCTACGTGATGGTGGAACTTTCTGCCGAAAACAAGCGTCAGCTTTTCATCCCCCGCGGTTTTGCACATGGATTCCAAGTCTTGTCAGAGACGGCAGTCTTTACTTATAAAGTTGACAACCGTTATGCCCCCGAGGCCGAATGCTCCATCCGCTACGACGACCCCACCATCGGCATCCAATGGCCCATCACCGCCCCCGGCGAGGTACAGCTTTCAGAGAAAGACCTTTGCCATGCCGTGTCCTTCGCCGCAGCCGAAAAGTTCTGACCCAATCATCCTACACCGCCCATGAACCACATTCGCAATTTCTGCATAATCGCCCATATCGACCACGGCAAGAGCACATTGGCCGACCGTCTTCTGGAATATACCAACACCATTCAAGTGACAGAGGGACAAATGCTCGACGACATGGACCTGGAACGTGAGCGTGGCATCACCATCAAGAGCCACGCCATACAGATGGACTATAACTACGAAGGGCAGACTTACAAACTCAACCTCATTGACACCCCGGGCCACGTGGACTTCTCATACGAGGTGTCGCGCAGCATCGCCGCTTGTGAGGGTTGCCTGCTTGTGGTAGACTCCACACAGGGCGTACAGGCCCAGACCATCTCCAATCTTTATATGGCCATCGAGCACGACCTTGAAATCATCCCCGTGCTCAACAAGTGCGACATGCCCAACTCCATGCCTGAGGAGGTCGAGGACGAAATCATCGAGCTCTTGGGCTGCAAGAGAGAGGAAATCATCAGAGCCTCAGGCAAAACCGGACAAGGCGTGCCCGACATCCTTCAGGCAGTCATCGAGCGCATTCCGGCACCCGTCGGCGACGAAGACGCGCCCCTCCAGGCTCTCATCTTCGACTCCGTGTTCAACCCCTTCCGTGGCATCATCGCCTATTTCAAGATAGTCAACGGCCATATCTCCGGAGGCGACAACGTGCTTTTCGTCAACACCGGAAAACGCTACATGGCCGACGAGGTGGGCGTGTTGAAGATGGACCTTTCGCCCAAGAAAACCCTGCATTGCGGCGATGTGGGCTATATCGTCAGCGGCATCAAGACAGCCACTGAGGTGAAGGTGGGCGACACCATCACCCATGTCGAACAACCTTGCAGCGAAGCCATAGCCGGCTTTGAAGAAGTCAAGCCAATGGTCTTCGCCGGTCTTTATCCTATCGAAACAGAAGACTTCGAACAGCTTCGTGCCAGCCTTGAGAAGCTACAGCTCAACGATGCCTCTCTCACGTTCCAGCCGGAGTCATCCGTAGCCCTCGGTTTTGGTTTCCGTTGTGGCTTCCTCGGTTTGCTGCACATGGAAATCGTACAAGAGCGACTCGACCGTGAGTTCAATATGAATGTCATCACCACTGTGCCAAACGTGAGCTATTTTGTCTTTGACAAGCATGGCGAAAAGCGCGAAGTGCACAATCCTGCCGGTATGCCCGATGCCACCGAGATAGACCACATCGAGGAGCCCTATATCCGTGCCTCCATCATCACGCGCACCGAATACATCGGCAACATCATGACACTCTGTCTGGGCAAACGTGGTGAACTGATCAAGCAAGAATATGTTTCGGGCGATCGTGTTGAACTCTACTACGATATGCCGCTGGCCGAGATTGTGATAGATTTCTATGACAAACTCAAGTCCATCTCCCGGGGCTATGCCTCTTTCGACTATCATCCCCTCGAGTTCCGTCCCTCCAAACTGGTCAAGCTCGACATCCTGCTCAATGGCGAACCCGTCGACGCCCTCTCTACATTGACCCACGTGGACAATTCCGTCACGTTTGGCCGTCGTATGTGTGAGAAACTCAAGGAGCTGTTGCCACGCCAGCAGTTCGACATTGCCATTCAGGCAGCCATAGGCGCCAAAATCATTGCTCGCGAAACCGTCAAGCAGGTGCGCAAAGACGTCACGGCCAAATGTTATGGCGGCGACATCAGTCGCAAACGCAAACTTCTGGAGAAGCAAAAGCGAGGCAAAAAGCGCATGAAAGAAATCGGCAACGTCCAGGTGCCGCAAAAGGCATTCCTGGCCGTGCTCAAGCTCGACTGAGCCAAACCGCCGTAAGCCTATAATATAGGAAGACTCCCAGCCTCCCAGTCTTCAAGACATAAAAAATGCCATTATGCTCATTGATTTCAAAAACATCAACATCGCCACCCACCAGCATCTGCTGCTCGAGCAGATTGCGTTCAATGTGGCCGAGGGCGAACTGGTCTACATCATAGGCAAGGTGGGGTCGGGCAAGACCTCCTTGCTCAAGACACTCTATGGCGAGTTGCGCCCCGTCCTCGACGAGACCAAGGCAGACGAGGCCAGAGCCGAAGTGCTCTCACACAATATGCTCAAGATCAAACGCCGTCACCTGCCACGCCTGCGCAAACGTGTGGGCATGGTCTTTCAAGACTTCCTCTTGCTGCACAACATGACCGTGGGCGAAAACCTCAACTTTGTCTTACGCTCCACTGGCTGGCGGAGCAAAAAGGTCCGAACACGCCGCATCGCCGAGGTGCTCGACAGAGTCGGCATAGCTGAGCGCATCGACGCTTATCCCCATCAACTTTCTGGAGGCGAAATGCAGCGCGTAGCCATTGCACGTGCCATCATCAACAGCCCCGAACTCATTTTTGCCGACGAACCCACGGGCAATCTCGACCGTGAGAACAGCGACCGCATACTCACCCTGCTCAGCGACATTGCCGCTCATGGCACGGCCGTGGTCATAGTCACCCACAACCTCGACCTCATCAATCGCTTCCCCGGCCGTGTCTACCAATGCCATGAAGGCAGGATGACCGACGTCACCGACCGCTTCAACGCCCCCGTCGTGTTGGACGAAATCGACCCGACTGCCACCCCTGAGCCATAAGCGGCGTAATCTGTCATGCCGGCCCCTCATCAACCGCATCACAATAAACACACTCATACACCCCATCCCTATGAAGATACTCAAATTCGGCGGCACCTCCGTGGGCACGCCACAGCGAATGAAAGATGTCTCGGCCCTCATCACCGACGGCCGGCGCAAGATTGTCGTGCTCTCAGCTATGTCAGGCACGACCAATACACTTGTTGAAATAGCCGACTATTTCAAAAAAGGCAATGACGAGGCCGGACATACCGTCATCAACAAGCTCCGGGCCAAATATATGGAGCATGTCGCCGAACTCTATGCCGACGCCGACATTGCAGCCACCACACGCCAGTTTCTCGACGAAGTGTTCATGCACCTCCACTCCTTCAGCGATGTACCCTTCACCCCGACTGTCGAAAAAAGCATTCTGGCACAGGGCGAAATCATGAGCACCAACATGGTGACCAACTACCTCCGTGAGCAAGGCGCCAAAGTGCGGCTCATCCCGGCTTTCGACTATATGCGTCTCAACACGCAGGGAGAGCCCGACATGACCTATATCAAGACAGCGCTCAAGAAGGCCATCGACACCGACCCCGATTTCGACATCTGCATCACCCAAGGCTTCATCTGCCTGGACGCCGAGGGCGAGATAGACAATCTCCAGCGCGGCGGCAGCGACTACACAGCCTGTCTCATCGGCGCAGTCCTTCGTGCCGACGAAATCCAGATCTGGACCGACATCGACGGCATGCACAACAACGACCCTCGTGTCGTCGAAGGCACCACCCCCGTGCGTCAGCTCAACTTTGAGGAAGCCGCCGAGTTGGCCTATTTCGGAGCCAAAATTCTTCATCCCACCTGCATCCAGCCGGCTCGCTATGCCGGCGTCCCGGTTCGCCTGCTCAACACGATGGACCCCTCAGCTCCCGGCACACTCATCAACAACGAGATGCAAAAAGGCACCATCAAGGCCGTGGCTGCCAAAGACAACATCACAGCCATCAAGATAGTCTCTTCGCGCATGCTTCTCGCCACGGGCTTCTTGCGCAAGGTGTTTGAAATCTTCGAGACCTACAACACGAGCATCGACATGGTCACCACCTCAGAGGTAGGCGTGTCGCTCAGCATCGACAACAAGAGCCGCCTCGTGCCCATCCTTGAGAAACTCAAGCAATACGGCACCGTCGAGGTCAACGAAAACATGTGCATCATCTGCGTCGTCGGAGACCTCAGCTGGTCCAACGTAGGTTTCGAGTCGCTCGTCACCGCGGCAATGGACAAGATACCCGTGCGTATGGTCTCCTATGGCGGCAGCAACCACAACATCTCGTTCCTTGTGAGCGAGGCTGACAAGAAAGCCGCGCTCCAGGCCTTGAGCGAACGTCTCTTCAGATAACCCCACAAACCCATCTACAACAATAAGGTGCTGCGTCTATGTTTCTTCCCCACAAACCCCTATAGGATTTTCCGATGACGAAACAAACAGCAGCGCCTTGTTTTTACGTTTTCCACAACACCCACCCACTCCCCACACCATGTCTAACGCTTTTCCCATCGGCAACTTTGCCGCACTCAAAACCCCCTTCTATCACTACGACCTTCCCCTCTTGCGCCAGACGCTCGATGTCATTCGTGAGGCCGTGGGAGAACACAAGAACCATCAAGTGCACTATGCCGTCAAGGCCAATGCCAACCCCGTCATTCTCCAGACCATAGCCCGTCGCGGGTTTGGAGCCGACTGTGTGAGCGGAGGCGAGATAGAAGCCGCACTCTATGCCGGTTTCCCGGCCGATAAAATCGTGTTTGCCGGAGTGGGTAAAGCCGATTGGGAGATTGAGCTGGCCCTGCGTGCCGGCATAGCCTGTTTCAACGTCGAGAGTCTGCCCGAGCTTGAAGTCATCAACGACATGGCGCTTGCCATGGGCCGTGTGGCCAATGTGGCCTTCCGTGTCAACCCCAACGTCGACGCCCATACCCACGCCAAAATCACCACCGGACTCAACGAAAACAAATTCGGCATTGCCATGGACGACCTCCTGCCCGCCATCCGCCGCATTTCAGAGATGAAAGGCGTGCGCTACGTCGGCATGCACTTCCACATAGGCAGTCAGATACTGGAGCTCGACGTCTTCGAACATCTTTCAGAGCGCATCAACGAGTTGCAAGCCAGGCTTGAGGCTGAGGGCATCCACACCTCGAGCATCAATGTGGGGGGAGGCCTCGGTATAGACTATGCCGACCCCGATGCCCATCCCATACCGGCTTTTGCCGACTATTTCCGTCGCTTTGCCAGCCGTCTGAAGTTGCGTCCCGGGCAGCAGCTCCATTTTGAATTGGGCCGGTCGGTCGTGGCCCAGTGTGGCACACTTGTGGCCCGCACTCTCTATGTCAAACACGGGCACACCAAAGACTTCCTCATTGTCGATGCCGGCTTCACCGAACTCATCCGTCCCGCCATGTACGGCTCGAGCCACGCCATTCAGAACCTCTCGGCCGTGCCCGGCGGGCCGACGGCCGTCTATGACGTGGTGGGCCCCATCTGCGAGAGCAGCGACGTGTTTGGCAAAGACGTCAGCCTTGGCGCCGCCCGACGCGGCGACCTCATCGCCTTCCGTTCGGCCGGTGCCTATGGCGAAGTGATGGCCAGCACCTACAATTGCCGGCGTCTGCCGCAGTCACATTTCACCTACGGCGACGAATAAGACGCGCCGCATACCAATGGCATTCATAAAGAAAGCGAGGCAGTCACACTGCCTCGTTTTTTCTTCTTCTCATTATTATTCCTTTGTTATCCAATTGTTGTTTCCGCTTCATTCAATCCCTTGTTGCGCCAAAGTGTGGAAAACTCTGTCTGGCGTCGGCCCATAGCGGCCAAAAAGCCAGCCCTGGCCGGCGAGTCTGAGTGTAGCGGACGGTGCCGGCAGGCACGCAGCAAGGCCGTCTTGTCTTTGGCAAAAGCCGACAGATCATCTGAAAAACACCACGTCTTGAACTGCTCAAACACATAGTCTACGGCCTGCTCGGAGGGGTGCACCATATCGGCAGCATAAAACCGGTAGTCGCGCAGTTCGTCGGTCACGATTTCATAGGCAGGGAAATACCTTACGGTTTCAAACGTCTGCTCCAGCATGTCGGCTGCCAAAAGCAGGCGTGCCTTGGTCAGCGCCGAGCCGTGGAGCCCGTATTTGAGATAGCGGTAGGGGCTGACGGTCAAGACTACTTTCATGTTCGGGCGCAGTTGTAACAAACGATTGAGCAAAGGTTTGTATATGGCGGCAATCGCTTCGGGCGTTGAGTCGAAACTTTCGAAGGTCATTGCGGGTTGCTTGTGGCAGTTGGCGGCGATGAGCCCCGTGGCTTTGTGACGGTAACACATTGAGGTGCCCCAAGTGAGGCACAACACGTCTGTTGTTCGCATAAACTGACAAGCCACCTCAAACTGCCTTTCGGTCTTGTTGAGACATTCCGCTTTTGAAGCGGCCGAAAACGAACCGTCATGAAGCAGGCTGTGCCAGAGTCGGTCTGTGCCGGCAAAGAGCATTTCTTCAGTGGGCAAATGGCCGTCAAGCAGACAACTCAAGACTGAGGCAATGCTCATGGGGTTGTAGAGCACGCCAAACGGATTGCTCATCACGTGTCTCTCGGGCAGGTTGTCTTTTAGCCTTTGGCCCACGCCTTCTGCAAAGCATGAACCAAGCAGCAACACGCGTGAGTGGAGGTCTATGTGCGGTGCGTCTGAAGGGAGTGAGGTGGGAGTGGTAAATTTCATAACGCTTCATCCTGTTATGTGAGCGAATTTACGAAAAATCGCCTTTTCCGTCATAGTTTTTCTGCCATTTGCAGCGTGTGGTGTAAATTTGCAGGCGTAAAACCATACTCTATCCTATGCGTTATCTCATTCTCTCTGACATACACGGTTCGCTCCCTGTGTTGGAGCGTGTGCTCCACTTTTACGACCGCGAGAGCTATGATATGCTCCTCCTGTTGGGCGATTTGTTGAACTATGGTCCGCGCAATGGGCTGCCTGAAGGTCTTGATGCGCCGGCGGTGGCCCGATTGCTTTCTGAACGGGCGGTTGACATCGTGGCCGTGCGCGGCAACTGCGACAGTGAGGTTGATCAGATGTTGCTGCCATTCCCGATTTTGTCGGACTATGCCATAGTGTGTGACGGCAGTCGCCGCATTTTTCTCACTCATGGCCACGTCTACAACGAAGACCGCCTGCCACCGGCGCCGGGGATTGACCTCTTTGTGTATGGCCACACTCACCTTATGACGCTCAAGCCTGCTATGGCTAACCGGCCGGCCGTGTGCAACACGGGTTCGCCCACCTTCCCCAAAGGCGGCAATCCGCCCACCTTTGCCACACTCGAGGACGGACTCCTTTCCTTGCGCCTGCTCAACGGCACAGTGCTCCGGCAGTTGCAGGTGTTTTGACTGGGGGGCAGGGCATTTGGCATGAGAATACCGGTGTAGTCAAAAGGGCGGTCTGACGGACTGCTCTTTTTTATCCCCCATACCTCTGCCCGTTTGTCCGTTACTCTTGTCTAACAATCTGACAAAACGACGCAGTTTTCAGACAAACAGACAGACCGTTGCGGCTGGCAGGCGTTTTGCTGACTGAATTGGTGAAACTCAACCACGTAAAACTACAGACTATGAACTTCGAACAATTCACTATCAAAGCCCAAGAGGCTATGCAAAGAGCCGTGCAGCGTGCCGTCGAAGACGGGCATTTCAATCTCACACCGCTCCACCTCCTGCTCGGCGTGCTCGATGTGGGCGAAAACGTGACGCATTTCATCCTTCAAAAACTGGCCGTGAACGAGCAGACGTTCAGAGCCTCGATAGAGAAAAACTACGCCACTCTGCCCAAGGGCAACACGCAGGGCAAGGTCTATTATGATCCCGAAACGGAAACCGTGCTCAAAGAGGCTGAGCGATTGGCCCGCGAACAAGGCGACACCTACGTGGGTCTTGAAATGCTCTTGTGCGCCATCCTAAAACATGGCGGTATGGCCGGACGCCTGATGAAAGACGCCGGCATAGACGAAAAGTCATTGAAGATGGCTATTGACGAGTTGCGCGGCGGCAAAAAGGCTACTACCGAGCAAAGCGAAGAAACCTATCAGGCTCTGGCCAAATATGCACGCAATCTTGTGGCCGAAGCACGCGAAGGCCGGCTCGACCCCGTGATTGGTCGCGACGAGGAGATACGGCGTGTCTTGCAGATTCTCTCCCGTCGCACCAAAAACAACCCCGTGCTCATCGGAGAACCCGGTACGGGCAAAACGGCCATCGTCGAGGGACTGGCCCAGCGTATCGTGCGCGGCGACGTGCCCGAAAACCTCAAAGACAAACAGCTCTATTCGCTCGATATGGGTGCACTCGTGGCCGGGGCGAAATATAAAGGCGAGTTTGAAGAGCGGCTCAAAAGCGTCGTGGCCGAAGTGACGAAGGCCGAGGGTGGCATCATCCTCTTCATCGACGAAATCCACACGCTCGTCGGTGCCGGCAAGAGCGAAGGGGCCATGGACGCTGCCAACATCCTCAAACCGGCTTTGGCCCGAGGCGAACTGCGCAGCATCGGTGCCACCACGCTCGACGAATACCAAAAGTACTTTGAAAAAGACAAAGCGCTCGAGCGCCGTTTCCAGACGGTCATGGTGGACGAACCTACGCCAGACGACGCCATCTCCATCTTGCGTGGACTCAAAGAGAAATATGAAAACCACCACAAGGTGCGCATCCAAGACGACGCCATCATCGCCGCCGTCAACCTCTCCCATCGCTACATCTCAGACCGTTTCCTCCCCGACAAGGCCATCGACCTTATGGACGAGGCGGCTGCCAAACTGCGTATGGAGCGCGACTCACAGCCTGAAGAGCTCGACGAAATCACGCGTCGGCACCGCCAGCTGGAAATTGAGCGCGAGGCCATCAAACGCGAAAACGACGAGGCCAAGCTCGAGCAACTCAACCGCGAGATAGCCGAACTCTCTGAGCGAGAAAGTCAGCTCCGTGCCAAGTGGGAGGGAGAGAAAGCCCTGCTCTCGAAAATACAAGACGACAAAGACAAAATCGAACATCTCAAGTTTGAGGCCGAACGTGCCGAGCGCGAAGGCAACTATGGCCGTGTGGCCGAAATTCGTTACGGCGAACTCATCGCATTGCAAAAAGAGATTGACGAAGTCTCTGCCCGTCTCAAGGAGCGCCAAGGCGCAGAGGCTATGGTGCGCGAAGAGGTCACGGCCGACGACATCGCCGACGTAGTGAGCCGTTGGACCGGCATCCCCGTGAGCCGTATGCTGCAGAGCGAGCGCGACAAATTGCTGCATCTCGAAGACGAACTCCATCGTCGCGTAGTGGGTCAGGACGAAGCCATCACCGCTGTGGCTGATGCCGTGCGGCGGTCGCGTGCCGGACTGCAAGACCCGCGTCGCCCCATTGGCTCGTTCATCTTCCTTGGCACCACCGGCGTGGGCAAGACCGAACTGGCCAAAGCATTGGCCGACTATCTTTTCAACGACGAAAATATGATGACGCGCATCGATATGAGCGAATACCAAGAAAAGTTCAGCGTATCGCGTCTCGTTGGTGCCCCTCCGGGCTATGTGGGTTATGAAGAAGGCGGCCTGCTGACCGAGGCCGTGCGCCGCAAACCCTACAGCGTCGTGCTCTTCGACGAAATCGAGAAGGCTCATCCCGACGTGTTCAACATCCTCCTGCAAGTGCTCGACGATGGCCGGCTCACCGACAACAAGGGACGCACCGTCAACTTCAAGAACACCATCATCATCATGACCTCCAACCTCGGTTCGCAGTTTATCCAGAGTCGCTTCGACGCGTTGAAGTCAGATGCCAAGGCCGACGTGGAGCGCGTGGTGGATGAGACCAAAGAAGGTGTGCTCGATATGTTGAAGAAGACCATCCGGCCCGAGTTTCTCAACCGCATCGACGACATCATCATGTTCCGTCCGTTGGGCGAGGATGAAATCCGCAGCATTGTCCGCTTGCAGCTCGATGCCGTTGTCACCCGCCTTGCCGCCCAAGACGTACAGCTCCGTGTGTCGCCTTCGGTTGTCGACCTCATCAGCCGTGCCGGTTTCGACCCCGAATATGGTGCCCGTCCCGTCAAGCGAGCCCTGCAGCGCCTCTTGCTCAACGATCTCAGCCGAGCCCTTCTCTCCGGCAGCGTAGACAAGACCAAGCCCATCACCGTCGATGCCCAGGCCGATCACTTGACTTTCAGCAACGAGGGCTGACCACAATCTTCAGAGTCAACATTTTTGAAAAGATTTATATCTTGACAAACGACCATAACGGCCGACCATTCTGTTCACCCGAGGTTTAATCCATCTCGGGTGATTTTTTTGTCTCTCACACATTTAACCCTTCTATATACCCTATTTACCG
>JBGVLE010000133.1:0-21264 GCA_045124135.1 Alloprevotella sp. | reverse complement strand
CTCCCCTTTATTTTTTTTGTATTGCCTGTAAACTCTATTGCAATGCTGCCCCTCCCTCGCCTTCTACGCTACGCTTCGAAAACGAGGGAGCGGCAGCTAAAATTGCACTTCTTTCTTGAATGTATACGGTGGGAGGGGGAGGGGGAGCAGGCAGGGCGCTCGAAGGAAAAAACAGGCCGTCGCCCCGCTATGGGAGAGACAGCCTGCAAAAATCATCGTGTAAATGCAATGTTCACCTGTTCACTTGTTCACCTTTTTAGCCTTTAGTGGGAACTAACCCGGCGACACTTCCCAAAAATCGCGATTTTTGAGCACAATCCCTGCCGGGCACGAAAGCAACTACACGGCTCATCTTTTTTTGTCTCTCTTCTGCAGTTCGTGTTTGATGTAGAGTTTCACGCCGATACACCTATATGGCGTGTCGAGGCGTAAACATATTGTTCGATTTTTCGGATTTTTTCATTTTTGTAAATAATTATTCTCGGAGAGGCTCAAAAAAAGGGCCGCGAGATGGTTTTGTCACTTTTGAGTTTTCTTGAGTTCTTTCTGTCCGTTTCCCCAAAGATACATCGTTTGTCAGACGATTTCGGTGAGGATAACGGCCTTGTTTTCAGTTATCTAAAGGCGGATGATGAGCGACCGTGGCTGTTTGCGTGTCGCATAGACCTTACCGTTCTTCGATACGGCAACAAGTTTTTACGTTTTCTCGATTTTCGGCCTGTTGGTTGTAGAAAATGAAGACAAAAACAGCGTTTTCTTGCACGGGGGAGAGTCGGGGATTTTCTTCAACGTGCCGGTGTGTATTGTGTCAAGCGCAAGGGTTGCAATAGTTTGATTGTAAACGCCTTAAAATCTTGATGCGAACTTGCGCATTTAATGAGACGAGCAGGGAAACACGATTTTAACGCGGTCTTTAACCTCTGTTAGCGCTTGTCGGGTATGGTGAACTTGTGAACTGAATACGTTTTTTGAAGGAAACTCTATAAGTATATGATATGTAATATATTATTAATTATCTATTTTTTTTGTTTCGTTTGAAAAATGCAAGTTCACACATTGAGCCTCTTGTCCCTATCTTCGCAAATCTGGTGATAAGCCCCAGTCCGAGGGCGTTAAAGCAGCTACCGAGGGCAATAAAGACAGCAGGAAAATTTTTTTTCGGTGTTTTGAAAGAAAGGCCGAAAAAAATTGGCCGTTACTTCGGTTTTTGTTCACCCTTTCGTATCTTATATAAGATAGAACTAATCCCTATGCCGACAGCAGCCACTGAAATGTGACATACGGACGGATTGCCGCGGCCTCCGCGCTTTATTTTGCCGCCAAAGATTGTCCTTGCTTCGACGCAACCAAAGAATATGCAAATTTGTGAACAGGTGAACAGGTGAACATTGCATTTACACGCAGTCGCCCTCCCCCTGCCGGGGGTGGCTGTTTTTTGCCCCCGTTTTTTTGGTCATTCCGAGCGCTTGCACTAACTTCGCCGTAATATTTGACAAAACGAAAACCTACAATAAAGATGGACTATAATTTTAAGGATATTGAGAAGAAATGGCGAGCCAGATGGGCGGCCGAAAAGACCTATCACGTAGGCGAGGACGCCGGCAAAGAGAAGTTTTATGTGCTCAACATGTTCCCCTATCCCTCAGGGGCCGGCCTTCATGTGGGGCATCCGCTCGGCTACATTGCCTCCGATATCTATGCCAGATACAAACGCCTGGGGGGCTTCAATGTGCTCAACCCCATGGGCTATGATGCCTACGGCCTGCCCGCCGAGCAATATGCCATACAGACGGGACAACACCCGGCCAAAACCACAGAGGTGAACATCAAGCGCTATCGCGAACAGCTTGACAAAATCGGCTTCTCGTTTGACTGGGACCGCGAGGTGCGAACCTGCGACCCCGCCTATTACCATTGGACGCAATGGGCTTTCGAACAGATGTTCAGTTCGTTCTATTGCCTTAAGGGCCAACATGCCCGGCCCATTGCCAAACTCATAGCAAAATTTGAAGAAAAAGGCACAGAGGGGCTCCACGCTGCCCAGACGGAGGAACTCTCATTTACGGCCGACGAATGGAAAGCCATGACGGAGGCTGAAAAGGAGGAGGTATTGATGAACTACCGTCTGGCCTATCTCGGCGAGACAATGGTGAACTGGTGTCCCAAATTGGGTACCGTTTTGGCCAACGACGAGGTGGTGGACGGCGTGAGTGAGCGCGGTGGCTACCCCGTGGTGCAGAAACGTATGAAACAGTGGTGTCTGCGCGTGTCTGCCTATGCCCAAAGACTGCTCGACGGCCTTGACACCATCGACTGGTCAGACTCCATCAAAGAGACCCAACGCAACTGGATTGGCCGCTCGGAGGGTACCGAGATGACGTTTGCCGTGAAAGACAGCGACGTGAAACTGACCATCTTCACCACCCGGGCCGACACGATTTTCGGTGTGACGTTTATGGTGCTGGCACCCGAGAGCGAACTGGTGGCCCAACTGACCACCGACGACCAGCGCGCCGAGGTGGAAGCCTATATCGAAGCCACAAAAAAACGCACCGAGCGCGAGCGTATTGCCGACCGCCGCGTGACGGGTGTGTTCACCGGCTCTTATGCCGTCAATCCCTTCACGGGCGACGCCATCCCCGTATGGGTGAGCGACTATGTGCTGGCCGGATATGGCACGGGAGCCATCATGGCCGTGCCGGCTCACGACTCGCGCGACTATGCCTTTGCGCGCCACTTCAACCTGCCCATCATTCCGCTCATTGAGGGTGCCGACGTGTCGGAAGAGAGTTTCGACGCCAAAGAGGGCATCGTGATGAACTCGCCGGCCGCGGGCAAAACTGCCATTGACGGCTTCTCGCTCAACGGGCTGACGGTGAAGGAGGCTATTGCAGCAACCAAACTTTTCGTCACAGAGAAGGCTATGGGCCGCGTCAAGGTGAACTTCCGCCTGCGTGATGCCATCTTCTCCCGTCAGCGCTATTGGGGCGAGCCTTTCCCCGTCTACTATCAAAACGGCATTCCCCGCCTCGTGCCCGAAGATTGTCTGCCGCTCGAGTTGCCCGAAGTGAGCCGCTTCCTCCCCACAGAGACCGGCGAACCGCCACTGGGCAACGCCACACACTGGGCTTGGGACACCGAGGCACGATGCGTCACCGCTGGCAGCCGCATCGACGGCCGGAAAGTTTGTCCGCTCGAGCTCTCCACCATGCCAGGCTTCGCAGGCTCTTCGGCCTATTATCTGCGCTATATGGACCCGACAAACAACACTTGTCTCGTCTCGCCCGAAGCAGACAAGTATTGGCAGAATGTAGACCTCTACATCGGCGGTTCGGAACACGCCACGGGACACCTCATCTACAGCCGTTTCTGGAACAAATTCCTCTTCGACCTCGGCGTGTCGTGCCGGGAAGAGCCTTTCAAGAAGCTCGTCAACCAGGGCATGATACAGGGTCGCTCCAACTTTGTCTATCGCATCAAAGACACCAACACTTTCGTCTCTCACGGACTCAAAGACCAATATGACGTGACCCCCATCCATGTGGATGTCAACATCGTGCAAAACGACCGCCTCGACATCGAGGCCTTCAAGGCTTGGCGACCCGAATATGCCACGGCCGAGTTTGTGCTCGAGGGCGACCAATACATTTGCGGTTGGGCCATTGAGAAGATGTCGAAATCGATGTATAACGTGGTCAATCCCGATATGATCATCGAGAAATACGGCGCCGACACGCTCCGTCTCTACGAAATGTTCCTCGGCCCCATCAACCAGAGCAAGCCTTGGGACTCCAACGGCATTGACGGTTGCTTCCGCTTCTTGCGCAAGACATGGAACCTCTATTTCGACAAAACAGGCGCCTTCGCCGCGACCGATACGGCTGCCACGCCCGAAAACCTCAAGACGCTGCACAAGCTCATCAAGAAGGTGACCGAAGACATCGAGACATTCTCTTACAACACGGCCGTACCGGCCTTTATGATTGCCGTGGGCGAATTGGCCGCACAGAAGTGCACCAGCCGGGAGGTGTTGGAGCAGCTGGTCGTGTTGATGGCACCCTTCACGCCCCACATCGCCGAAGAACTGTGGCATCTCCTGGGTCACGATACGACGGTGTGCGATGCTGAGTGGCCGGGATGGAACGAGGATTATCTCAAAGAAGACAGCGTGACGATGAGTGTGTCGTTCAACGGCAAAACGCGCTTCACGCTCGACTTCCCTGCCGATGCCGACAAGGCCGCGGTCGAAAAAGCCGTGATGGATTCACCCCAAACCGCCAAATATCTCGAAGGCAAACAGGTGGTGAAGGTCATCGTGGTGCCGGGCAAGATTGTCAACATCGTGGTGAAATAAATTTCAAAGAGACAAAGAGACAAAGAGACAAAGAGACAAAAAGTCAAAGAGCTATCGGCGGCCAAGCAAGCCCTGTAAGGGCGCCACATATCAGCCCGGGTCGAAGGCCCGGGTAACGGAAGCTCCTCTTATTTCCGGCCTGTAAGGTCGGCACAATACAGGACCATTATGCATATAAATCAATAATTCGCCGCTTGGGGTGCCGACCTTACAGGGCTTCCCGGGCCAATCAAACTCTTAGTCTCTTAGTCTCTTAGTCATAAAAAAATAACACATGGCACGCTACATCCATCTGACGCTGTTTCAGAACACACGCGACTACATCATCATCACTTTCGGCCTGCTCTGCTATGCCGTGGGCTTCACTTGTTTCCAACTGCCCTACGAAATCACCACCGGCGGACTGGCCGGTGCGGGAGCGGTATTGTTTTACGCCACGGGCATTCCCGTGCACTTCACCTTCTTCACCGTCAACATCATCCTGCTGGCCATCGCCGTGAAGGTGTTGGGATGGAAATTCTGCATCAAAACCATCTATGCGGTGTGTATGCTCACCTTCTTGCTCTTCATCACACGAGAGGTGATGCTCTATGTGGCGGCCAATCATCCCGAACTCACCCGCAGCCAGCAGGGCCTGCCACAACTGGTCAAAGACGGGATGTTCATGTCGTGCATCCTCGGTGCGGCCATCGAGGGCATCGGCATCGGACTTGTCTTCTTGAGCAACGGTTCGACCGGCGGCACCGATATCATCGCTGCCATCATCAATAAATATAAAGACGTCACGCTCGGACAGATGATGATGCTCTGCGACTTGATTATCATCACCTCAAGCCTCTTGCTGCCCACAGGCAACGTCGAGAAACTGCTCTACGGCTACTGCACGCTCATCATCACCAACCTCTTGCTCGACTATGTCGTGGACCGTGGCAGGCAGTCGGTGCAGTTCTTCATCTTCTCGCTCAAATACGACGAAATCGCCGCTGCCATCAATGCCATGCACCGCGGCGTGACGGTGCTCAACGGTCAGGGCTGGTATACCAAACACGAGCGTAAGGTGCTCGTTGTGCTGGCCAAAAAACGCGAAAGCACCAATATCTTCCGCATCATTCAAAACATAGACCCCTCCGCCTTCGTCTCACAGTCGAAGGTAATCGGTGTGTTTGGCGACGGTTTTGACAAGATAAAAGTCAAGGCCTACAAAAACGCGCCCAAGACACCCGATACACCACCGCAGACTCCTTAAAAAAAGCCTATGGCAAAAGAAGAACTCACACCAATGATGAGGCAGTTTCAAGACCTCAAGGCCAAACACCCTGACGCCATACTGCTCTTTCGTTGCGGTGACTTTTATGAAACATATCTCAGCGACGCCGTCTTGGCATCGCAAATCCTTGGCATCACCCTGACAAGGCGTAACAACGGAAAAAGCTCGTCACCCACAGAGATGGCGGGCTTTCCCTATCATGCCCTCGACATCTACTTGCCCAGGCTCATCCGTGCCGGTCACCGTGTGGCCATCTGCGACCAGCTCGAAGACCCGAAGCTCACAAAAAAACTCGTCAAGCGGGGCATCACCGAGCTCGTCACGCCGGGAGTGGCCATGACCGACAATGTGCTCTCAGCGCGCGAAAACAACTTCCTCGCCGCCGTACACTTCGGTAAAAGTGCGCTCGGACTTGCCTTTCTCGACATCTCGACAGGCGAATTCCTCGTGGCCGAAGGCACGCCCGAATACATCGACAAGCTGCTGGCCAGCTTTGCCCCCAAAGAGGTGCTCGTGGTCAGAGGACAGAAAGACCGCTTTGCAGCGCTCTGCACCTCACGATATTTCACCTTCGAACTCGACGACTGGGCTTTCACCGACGACACAGCGCGTGAAAAACTACACCGGCACTTCGGCGTGAAAAACCTCAAAGGCTTCGGCGTGGACCATCTGGCCGCCGGCGTCGTGGCGGCCGGAGCCGTGATGTGTTATCTCGAAATCACCCAGCACACACAGACGGCCCACATCATCTCCATCAGACGCATTGACGAGGAAAACTACGTGCGTCTGGACCGCTTCACGGTGCGCAACCTCGAACTCATACAGCCTATGAGCGAAGACGGCCGCTCGCTGCTCTCTGTCATCGACCGCACCCTCACCCCTATGGGAGCGCGTATGCTGCGTCGCCGTGTGCTCTTCCCCTTGCGTGCCGTGAAGACCATCACAGAGCGTCAAGACGGCGTGGAATATTTCTTCCGCCAACCCACGTTCAGAGACATCATGGCGGTCGAACTGGGCAAAATCGGCGACTTGGAGCGCATCGTGTCCAAAGTGTCGGTGGGTCGCGCCAATCCTCGAGAGATGCAGCAGCTGCGACTGGCTCTCGAAAGCATAGAGACCATCCGCCTGGCCTGTCTTGATGCCACCGAGCCTTCTATCCGCCGCATCGGCGAAACCCTCGACAGCTGTCCGGCACTCCACGACCGCATATTCCGCCAAATCACCCCAGACCCGCCCATCATGAGCGGCAAGGCAGGCGTCATAGCTGCCGGCGTCAATCAAGAGCTCGACGAACTGAGAGCCGTGTCGACATCGGGCAAAGACTATCTGCTCAAAATCCAGCAACGCGAAAGCGAGCAAACGGGTATACCCAGTCTCAAAATTGGCTATAACAACGTCTTCGGCTACTACATCGAGGTGCGCAACACCTATAAAGACCACGTGCCGGCAGACTGGATACGCAAGCAGACCCTGGCACAGGCCGAGCGCTACATCACCGCTGAGCTCAAAGAGTATGAAGAGAAAATTTTGGGGGCCGAAGACCGCATCCTCGTGCTTGAGGCCACCATCTATGCAGCCCTGCTTCAAGAAGCACAGGGCTATATCGCTCCGCTTCAAACCGACGCTTTGGCGCTCTCCGACCTCGACTGCCTTTATGCCATGGCTGTGGCGGCGGCAGAGCACGGTTATGTCCGGCCGGTGGTAGACGAAACCACAGAGCTTGACATCCGGCAGGGCCGCCATCCCGTCATCGAGATCCTGATGCCGCCGGGAGAGCAGTATGTGCCCAACGACGTGCACCTCGACACCGAGCGGCAGCAGATTGTCATCATCACCGGTCCCAACATGGCCGGTAAGAGTGCCCTCCTGCGACAGACTGCCCTCATCACCTTGATGGCCCAGATAGGCTCTTTTGTGCCGGCGGAGGGTGCGCGTATAGGTCTTGTAGACAAAATCTTCACCCGCGTAGGTGCCAGCGATAACATTTCGATGGGCGAGAGCACGTTTATGGTGGAAATGAGCGAGGCCGCCAACATCATGAACAATCTCACGCCACGCAGCCTTGTGCTCTTCGACGAGCTGGGCCGCGGCACGTCCACCTACGACGGAATCTCCATCGCCTGGTCCATCGTCGAATACATCCACGACCATCCCCGCGGTGCCCATGCCCGTACGCTCTTCGCCACCCACTATCACGAGCTCAACGAAATGGAAAAGCTCTTCCCGCGCATCAAAAACTGGAATGTGTCGGTGATGGAGCAAAACGGTCGGGTGGTCTTCTTGCGCACCTTGAAGCCGGGCGGTTCCGAACACTCGTTTGGTATCCACGTGGCCCGTCTGGCCGGTATGCCGACCACCATTGTGCGACGCGCCGAAGAGATACTCGCCAAGTTGGAACAGAACAATGCCAATACGGGCAGTGTCGACACCGGCAAGGTCATCTCTGCGCCCCAAGACCCCTCGGGTGTACAGCTGAGTTTTTACCAGCTCGACGACCCGGTGCTTACGCAGATACGCGACGAAATCCTGCATCTTGACATTGACAATCTCACGCCGATGGAGGCACTCAACAAACTCAACGACATCAAAAAGATAGTCAAAGGCCGATGATGTGGGCGCGTGGCGGATATCGCCACGCCCTATCCCCCACAAACATTTTTTTTGTATGGTTTGTTGGCAAAGATAAGCAACCTTGAAAGCCCCCGAAAGGGCGTAACATAATAGCCCAGGTCGCCAGGCCTGGGCTTATTATGTTATGGTTCTTCAGGCCTTGCATAGCCGCTAGAATCTTCCTCCCCCAAATTGTTCCCTTTTTCCCAATCACACAATCACGCTCTCGTAACTTGTTGACTCTTTGGTGAATGCTGTGACTGAACGCTCCAGTCACGCCAATCACCTGAGAGTATGGTCAAGAATTTAGCTATCGGGCTGATGAGAGGGTGGAGGTGGGAGGGTGAGAAGCAGGTGTGGCATAGTCATAACGGCGCGATATGGCGGGCAGTCATCGTACAGATTTCAGCCTCGGCGGTTCTGTGGGCGCACTGTTCAGAAAGGGGGATTGGGGCTGACAAAAAAACTCGGGAAATGTTGCCAGCCCCGTCTACGGCGGCGTGAAACGGTGATTTTGGGCTGCAAAAAGTGATGTTTTTCCCAAGACGGCTTGAAATTTTTCCTCCCATAAGGATAATCGTTGCGGGAATAAGGACAGGAAATGCAGTCCTTATGGCAGTAATGCGTTCAATATCAACAATAAATGTCCCGCCGCGCCCCTCCTCTTCTCCCTTCAACCCAAAGATAATCCGAAACGGCGGATGGGAAAAAGACAGAAGGCGTGGGGCGTGTCGCCTGGTATGAAATTGGTCAATGATATTATGGATTGGGAGGAGACCGTGGTTGGGCGTGGTTGAATGGTCTGAAAGACCATCATTCCGCCAGCCCGGGGCTAACCAACTCCGGCATCTTGAAATGACGGTCTTTCAGACCGCTGTGCGGCCGTAGATATACAAAACCTGGATATGTTATGATGTTGCATTATGCCGCTCATCCTCTGTATAATGCATGATACGAAAACTCCACCCAAGAACCATATTCCCCTAAATCGGGTCGACATCAAAAAACACGGCGACGCCGCGCCCCTCCGGACTTTCCATCAACTGCGTCCGGGCGTGGAGCAATAGGGCCTTCACGCCTTGGGGCGTATGGGGAGCGATGACTTTGACCACCAGACGGCGGATGTGTTGGTATTGCACACGCCCCACAGCCGGACGGTCTGGGCCCAACACGGCCGCGCCCAATGACGGACGAAGCAGCGAAGCCATCGCTTCGGCGGCCTTCTCGCAGGCTGTCTCGTAGCGGTGTTTCAGACACACCACAATCAGACGGCAGAAGGGCGGAAACATAAACTCGCTACGCTCGGCTATCTGACAGGCAAACATGGCCTCGTAGTCGCCGCTGACAATCTGTGACACCACCGGGAGATCCGGCTGTTTGGTCTGCAAAATGACCTGCCCACGGCTACCACCACGCCGGCCGGCACGGCCTGCCACCTGACTCATCATCTGAAAGGCCCGCTCGTGGGCGCGGAAGTCGGGGCGGTTGAGCAGAGCGTCGGCGTCGAGAATGCCCACCACGCCCACGTGGTCGAAGTCGAGCCCTTTGGTCACCATCTGTGTGCCAATGAGCAGGTTGGTCTTGAGCAGTTTGAAAGCCTCGATAATCTTCTCGTGAGCCGTCTTGGCGCGCGTGGTGTCGAGATCCATACGCGCCGGCCGCGCTTGCGGGAAACAGCGGCTCACCTCTTCTTCAATCTTCTCCGTGCCCTGCCCCTTGCCTCTGAGGTCGTGCTCGCCGCAACACGGACAGGCCGCGGGGAGTGCATAGGTGGCGCCGCAATAGTGGCACACCAGTCGGCCCGTCTGGCGGTGGTGGGTGAGCGGAACGTCGCAAGCCACGCAGCGCGGTGTCCAGCCGCAGGTGTGACATTCCATCACCGGGGTATAGCCTCGGCGGTTGATGAAGAAGATGGCCTGGCCGCCGGCGTCGAGGGCCGTACGGGTGTCGTCGATGAGGCGTGGCGTGAAAGGTGTTTTCATCAGTTTCTTACGCCGGAGTTCGCCCACGTCTTCGACGATGATGTCGGGCAGTGTGGCTCCGCCGTAGCGCTCTTTGAGACACACGAGGCCATATTTGCCGGCCGTGGTGGCGTTGTGGTATGACTCTACCGACGGTGTGGCCGTGCCGAGCAGCACTTTGGCACCGCTACGGGCGGCCAGGACGATGGCGGCATCGCGGGCGTGATAGCGCGGAGCGGGGTCTTGTTGCTTGAAACTGGTTTCGTGTTCCTCGTCGACGATGACGAGACCGAGGTTGTGATAGGGAAGGAACAAGGCCGACCGAGCACCGAGAATGAGCTGACAAGCCTCTGGCGAGAGTTGCCGGCGCCAGAGTGAGGCGCGGGCGGTGTCGGAGAGTTTGGAGTGGTAGAGCCCCATACGCTTGCCGAACACCCGCGAGAGCCGCGACGTGATTTGGGTGGTGAGTGCTATTTCAGGCAAAAGGTAGAGCACACTTTTGCCTTCGGCCAGAGTGCGGGCAATGAGGCGGATATAGATTTCGGTTTTTCCCGATGAGGTGACGCCGTGGAGCAGGCAGACGTTGTGGTGTTGCCAACTGTCGCAGATTTCGTGAAAGGCACGCTCTTGAGCTTCGGCCAGTTGCGGGAGTTCGCCTTTGGCCGAAGGAGTGTCGGCAGCGACATCGGCCGGCCGCTCGTAGGTATAGATGAGCCCTTTCTTGCGCAGTGACAAGATAGTAGCGCCGTATGACGGCGCCTCGGCGACGAGAGCGGCCCGATCGGCATCGGGAGCGCCTGAGGCTTTGAGCTTTTGAAGGTGGGCGAGCAGGGCGGCCTGGTTTTTGCCTTTACAGTTTGTCTCTTTCTCGCCTTCGGCCGTCAGGGCCACGCAGGTGACGGTGGGCAGTTTCTCTCTTTGCCGCAGGCTCTCGCTCACCTTGACCAGCCCCTGGTCGATGAGGCGGCGCAGCGGCGCGTGGATGGGGCGCCGATCGGCGGCAAACTGCTTGACGAGGTCTGACAGCCGCATGGATTTCACGCCACTTAATGCCTTGATGATTTCAGCCTCGCGCGGCTCGGCCGGTGTGGCGTCGGGGCAGGCCTCAATCATGGTCTCGCTCTCGAGTTTGAGGCTCGACGGCATGGCGGCCTTCATCACTTCGCCTATGGTGCACATATAGTAGGACGAGAGCCATTGCCACAGTTCGAGTTGGCCGGAGGTAGCGATGGGGTCGGCGTCGATGACCTCGAGAATGGGTTTGAGCTCGACGCCTTCGGGCGGTGTGGTGCCGGGGATGCGCAAGACAATGGCGGTGTAGAGTTTCTTTTTCCCGAAAGACACCAACACACGGCTGCCCAATCTGACCTCACCGGCCAGACCCGGCGGCACCAGATAGGTGAACGTGCCTGAGAGCGCAAGGGGCACAATCACATCGGCCAGCAACGGGGTGTCGCCGGACGGCGTGGAGAGGTGGTGGGCTTGAAGAAACATAAGAGGGGAGGAAACAGACCGCCGTCAAGCTCTGACTTTGACGGGAACGCCTGAACGGATGGCCGCGGCCGGGCCGGAAGAAGCCGGCTGTGAGGGGAAGACAATCAAAAGGTTGTGGGCTGAAAAATATTGCTCAATCTGTTCGGGCAGTTGGTTCATATAGTTGTGATAAGAGAGCGTGCCACGGCGTGCGGCCACGAAGATCACAAGATGGTCGGGGCGGGCATTGCAGGCAATGGAGATGAAGTCGTGCCAATCGTTGTAGACCGTCTGTTCGGCCTTGACGCTGAGGTTGTTGTCGTCCCAGACACCCTGGAGCGAAATCATTGTGCCCCGTCCGCTGTAGGCCGTCACCTTGCATTGGATTTGTCCGGCCAACAGGCCCAGACGAATGGCCCAGTTGTTGAAGCCTGGCTCAAACTCGGCCTTGCGGGGGATGATGAGGTGCATGTGGGTGACTGTGGCCGGCGGCACCACGGGCCGGTAGATGAAAATCTGGCCCTCGACGGCCTGGATGAGGTCGGTGGTGAGTTTGCCGTAGAAGGTTTCAGTGATTTTGGCCTTCTGGTGGAGGCCCACAAGGAGATCGGAGGCCTCAAACTCTTTCATCGTGTGGGACAGACCGCTCACCACATTGACCGACCAGCGGCTGCGCGTCACCAGACGCACACCGGCGGCTGCGGCTATTTTCACGGCACGTTCCAATTGCCTGAGGCCCTCTTCGCGCGCTGTCGGGTCGTCTTCGAGCACGACGTTGAGCGCCGTGAGCGGTGTGGGCGAACCCGGTGAGCGCAGCATCAGACCGACGGCAATGAGCGACGGCACGTTCTCGGGATTGGACAGGGCCACAATGATGCGGTCGCTGCCCTTGCGCTTGGTGTTGCGCTCGGGAGTGGGGCTCTCGGCAATGCGACGGGCCGTGGTCGAGGTGATGAACGAACTCACCACACAGGTCACCAGGATGAACATCATCGTGGCGTTGAGCACGTCTTCGCCCAGCAGGTGGGAGCCGTCGGGCAGAATGATGCCGTGGCCCACCAACACCACGGCCAGCGTGGCGGCGGCTCTCGAGCCCGTCAAGCCAAACATCAAGGTGCCTTCGCGGCGCGGCATGCCAAAAAGGCGCTGGGTGGCATAGGCCGACAGCCATTTGCTCGAAAGACCCACGGCAATCATCACGGCGGCCAAGACAAACACCTGGGTGTGGCGGGCAAAGGCACTGACGTCGAGCAACATGCCCACACCGATGAGGAAATAGGGAATGAAAAGCGCATTGCCCACAAACTCGATATGGCTCATCAGAGGAGACGAGGGCGGAATGCTGCGGTTGAGCACAATACCCACAAGGAAGGCGCCGAGTATGCCTTCCATACCCACAATCTCCATCAGGGCCGCACCGAGGAAGACCAGAGCCAGCACAAAGATGTATTGGGCCACGCTCTCGTCATAGCGACGGAAAAACCAACGGGCCATGCGGGGGAAGGTCACGATGATGACGGCACTCAACAAGACGACTTTCAAAACCAGCCACACCCAGTAAAGGCCCGAAACGTTCTCCTTGAACATACCGCCCACCACGGCAAGGACGAGAAGGGTGAGTGTGTCGGCCACAATCGTCGCGCCCACGGCGATGCTCACGCTTTGGCGCCGGGCCAGGCCGTAACGCATCACTATGGGGTAGGTGACGAGGGTGTGGGAGGCATACATCGCCGCCATCAATATGGCAGCGGCAGCCCCATAGCCGAGCAGGAACGTGTTGGCCCCGTAGCCCATAAGCATGGGCAGGGCAAAACTGAGCAGACCGAGGGTGAGCGCACGCCATTTGATGGCCTGCACGTCTTGCAGGTTCATCTCGAGCGAGGCCAAGAACATGATGTAATATAGACCTACTTTGCCGAAAAGCTCAAAACTGCTGTCGCGTTCGAGCACGTGCAAACCGTGAGGGCCAATCAAAATGCCGGCACAAATCATTCCCACAATGGCAGGCACGCGCAGACGCTCAAACACCATCGGCGCAAAGAGGATGATGCTCAAGACGATGAAGAAAATCCACGTCGGGTCGGTTATGGGAAAGTAGTGGCTCAAGAGAAAATCAAGGTTAATGCTGCAAAAATACGAAAAGTTTGTCACGCGGCCTTATGGCGTGGTCAATGCCGTGCAGACGGCGTCTTGAAAACGCCGGCCGTCGGCGGTGTGATAGAGCCCCTGGTTGAGGATGGAGAAGCAGAGTGTGTGGCCGTTGGGGGCTGTGGCGTAGCCGGAAAGGGTGGACACGCCGGTGACGGTGCCGGTCTTGGCCTTGACATTGCCGTCGGCCAGAGTGCCCCTCATGCGTTTGCGCAGGGTGCCGTCGGTGGCGGCCACGGGCAGAGAGGGAACGAGATGCCGGCGGAGCTGAGGGGTCTGCCAGGCCAGCCGCAAGAGGGCGACAAGGCAATGTGGCGTGGTGTAATTGTAGAGTGAAAGTCCGCTGCCGTCGGCGATTTCATAGGCTTTGGCGTTCACTCCGGCCTCGGCATAGACGTCGTCTATCTCGCCCGTGGCCTCTTTGAGTCCGGCATAAGGTTTGCCACAATGGGCGGCCAGCCGCATGAAAAGGGCTTCGGCGCAGAGGTTGTCGCTCTCTTTCATCATGGGCAGCAACACCTGGTCTATGGTGTGGCAGACTGTGGCCAACGGGGTGGCTTCGGAGGGCATGTGGCCGTAAGCGAAGTCGCTTGGGTGTGTGATGCCGGAGCGGGTGAGGGCGTCGAGCCATGTGGTCTCGAGTGTGTTTTTGCCGTTGAGCAGCAGGGGAGTGAGAAGGGGATTGTCGTCGTCCCAACACCAGCCCGGTCCGGCTTTGACGGTGTCGCACAGACTTCGGTCAAATCTTATTTGCCCTTCAATGCGTCGTATGCCGGCTTCGGTCAGTTTCTTCACAAAACCGTTGAGGTCTGAACGACTGAAAAGAGGGTCGAAGCTGCCGCTTATCCAGATGTCGCCCGTCAGCACCGAGTCGGCAATGGTGCCGGTGTGGGCCAGAGTGGTGCGGAAGCAGAAATCGCTGCCGAGCACCTTCAAGGCACTGATGGCGGTGACGAGTTTCTGGCACGAAGCCGGTCGCATTTGCTGGTGGATGTTGTGGGCAAATAGTGGTTTGTCGGCCGTGAGGTCGTAGACGTAAAGCCCCAGTTGGGTGCGCTGAGTCAGGGGCAGGCGGGTTAGGCTGTCGAGCTTGTGGCCGATGGTTGCTGTCCAGGAGCAGGCCGTCGAGTCGGGGGTGGGGATGGTGTCTTGGCCGTGTGTGGGGAGCAGGCAGACGAGTGAGACGATAAAAGCTGCAAGGCTTCTGCGCATGATATAGTCGGGACGTGTTGGGCGCCGTATGAGGGTCGGCGTTATGAAAAACATAAAAGGAATTGAAGCCGAAGGTCGGACTTCAATCCCTGTGAGATGAGGCAAGAAAGGTGCCAGTTGTCGCACCCTGTCTGTGCCGTATGGTTATTTTGTGGCAGCGGCACCTGCAGCGGCAGGCTGAATGAGCTGCGTGATGCCGAGTTTGGCCATCACTTTGGGCGTTACGTCTTCGCTGAGCGACTCGTTGATGACGATGCCGACGCTTTGAGAGGCATTCTTGTCGACGATGTAGACATAGTTGCCCTCTTTGGCCACGCTGTTGACGGCGTCCATCACTTTCTGCACGATGGGCTGCATCTTTTTCATCTTGGCCTCGTCGAAAGCCTGCTGGTTATCTTGAGCGGCCTGCTGGTAGCGCTCTTGCATTTGCTGGATTTCCTGAGCGCGGCGGTTGCGGATGTTCTCGGGAGTCTGGTCGTTGATTTCGTTCTGGAACTTCTCAATCTTGGCATTGATTTCCTTCTCCATGCTCTGAAGTTCGTCGGCATAGGTCTTGCCCATAGCTTCAAGTTCGCCCTGGGCCTTTTTGGTTTCGGGGAGAGAATTCATAAGGGCGGTGTAGTCGAAGTGAGCGAATTTTTGAGCGGCGAGGCTTGTGGGCAGAACCAACAGCATCGCAATGATGATTTTCTTTAACATTGTAAATGAGTTTATTGATGTCTTGATGTATGTTCTTGTCTTTGTGGGTGCAAAGTTAGTGCAAGGCGGGCGGAATGGCAAGAAAAACTTGTTTTTATTGACAGTCACGGGCCGCAGCCAAACTTGCGCCGTCAGGCGAGAGTTAGTGCAAATGAAGGCAGAGACAAAAGGAAAGACGTCGTTTTTATTTTATTCTTTGGCTCTGCCGAGTGCCGCCTAAAATTATTTATAGTAAGTGCAAGGTGAGCGGAATGGCAAGAAAAACAAGCCCTTATTGATTATCTCTTCCTTGCCCATTCGTGCCCCTTTTCCGTGATCAAATGTGACTGAACGCTCCAATCACCGCAAGCGGCTAAGACACAAAGCTATACGAGGCTGTGACTGTGTGATTGGGAAAAAGGGAAACTTTTGGGTATAGAGAAGGGCCCAGTTTAATTGGCATATCCCAGTTTGGCCAGCACCTCGTTGCTGATGTCGGCGGCGGGAGAGGCAAAAATGATGCCGGCACTCTGTGAGGCACGGTCGAGCACGAGCTGTATGCCTTTGGACTGTGCGATGCCCTTGATGGCGTTATAGATCTCGTCTTGAATGGGTTCGATGAGTGCCACGCGTTTTTTATAGAGTTCGCCCTCCGGACCGAAATATTTTTTGCGGAGCTCAGAGGCCTCTTTCTCTTTGTCCACTATGGCCTGTTCGCGCTCTTTCTTTTGTGCTTCGCTGAGGAAGACCACTTCGTTCTGATAGTTCTTGTAGAGCGTCTTGGCCTGGTTGTCGAGGGCTTCGACTTCAGCCTGCCATTTCTTTGAAGTCTGGTTGAGTTGTTCGTTGGCTCTTTCGTAGGCCGGGATGTTACCCATGATATATTCCATATCGACGAGGGCAAATTTTTGTGCCATGGCTCCGGCTGTGGTGATGAGCATCAGGGCGAGAGTGAGCAATGTCTTTTTCATACCTATATATATTAAAGTGGTTAGGTCCTGGTTTGTTTTGAGTAAAAAGGCTTTTTAGAATTCCTGACCGATGATGAAGTGGAACTGTGAGCCGCCGGCGTTGTAGCCGTTGATGTTTTTCTGGAAGCCGTAGGCCCAGTCGATACCCATCAAGCCCACCATGGGGAGCATCAGACGCACGCCGAAGCCGGCCGAGCGCTTCATGTCGAAGGGATTGAACTTGCTCACGTCGGTCCAAGCGTTACCGCCCTCGACGAAGGCCAGAGCATACATGCTCGTAGAGGCCTGGAGCATGAGCGGATAGCGCAACTCAAGCGTCATACGAGTATAGGCATAGGCGTTTGAAGAGTTGTTTCCGGCGAGCGAACCGTTGTCGTATCCGCGAAGGCCGATGGTCTCGGTGGCATAACCTGTGGAGTAGCCCGACATACCGTCGCCACCCACATAGTATGACTCAAACGGCGACTTCTTGTGGCGGTTGTAGGCACCGAGGATACCAAATTCGGCACGTGTCATGAGCACCGGCGTCTTGCTGGCGTTGGACAGCGCCGTGAAGGTGCGGAACTTGACTTTCCACTTGTGGTATTCAATCCAGCGGTATTTCTCTTGCGCTTCGCGCTGATAGGCGGCTGTGTTGTAGTTGGTGGCCAGGTTTTTATAGTCTTTGCCGTCCCAAAGCGAATAGGGCGGTGTGAGGGTGACGGAGGCCATAAACTCAGAGCCCCTACGCGGGAAGAAGGGATCGTTTGTCGACGAGCGGCTCAGTGTGAGCGAGAGGTTGATGTTGTTGCAATTACCGTCGGTGATGAGGAAGTGTTGCCACGACTTGAGCATATAACGCGTGTAGGAGAGTTCGGCCATGAACGAGAAATAGTCGTCGGGCCAGCGCAGACGTTTACCCAAGCCGATGGAGAAACCGAACATCTTGACATATTTGTCCGGCTCATAATAGTTGCTATAGTCGAAATAGCTTGAGTTGGTGCCGTAGTAATAGTTATAGATGTTGTTGTAGTTGTTGTAGTAGCTGGAGTTCACGTCGCTCTGCTTGCTGTAGTAGACCGAGAATGAGAACTGTGTGGGTCGCTTGCCGCCAAACCAGGGGTCGAGGAATGAGAGCGAGTAGCTTTGGAAGTAGTCGGCGTTGGTCTGTCCGCTGAGCGAGAGGGTCTGTCCGTCGCCTTGGGGGATGAAGCCGGCGCGTTTGGCACCGTGTCCGAAGAGGTTCTGGATGGAGAAGTTGGTAAACTTCAAGCCCACACGTCCCACGATACCCGTCTGTCCCCATCCGGCAGAGAGTTCCACCTGGTCGCCGCCTTTGGTCACGAGCGGGTAGGTGATGTCGACGGTTCCGCTGGCGGGGTCGGGTTTGATGTTTTTGGAGAGTTCGGCCTGGAGGGCTTCGGGGTCAAACTGGTTCATGTTGGCCAGTTCCATGACGGTGCGTTTGATGGCCTCCATAGAGAAGAGGTCGCCGGGTTTGGTGTGGAGCTCGCGTCGGATGACGTTTTCATAGACGCGGTCGTTGCCGGCAATGCGCACGTGATTGAAGGTGGCCTGGTTGTTTTCCTCGATACGCATTTCGAGGTCGATAGAGTCGCCGTCGATGTTCACCTCGACTGGAGTGAGGTTGTAGAAGACGTAGCCGTTGTTGTAATACATATTGCCGATGGCGTCGTCGTCTTCGTGGAGGCGCTTGTTGAGCAGACTTTGGTCGTAGACGTCGCCTCGCTGCATTTTCAGCACGTTTTGCAGCAGGTCGGAGGGATAGACTTTGTTGCCCACCCATTCCACGTTGCGCAGATAATATTTCTGTCCTTTATAAAGGTTGAGATACACGTCGACATGGCTGTCGTCGATTGTGGCCACACTGTCTCTTGTGATGAGTGCGTCGCGATAGCCCCAGGCGTTCATTTTGTCGATGACGAAGCCCTTGTCTTCTTCATATTTTTCGGGAATGAACTTTTTTGAGCGGAAGATGTTGGCCAGCGACTTCTCGTGGGTCTTTTTCATAGCCCTTTTGAGCTTTCGTGCTTCTTTGTCGTCCACGCCACTGATGTGGATGCGTTTCACCTTGATTTTTTCGTTTTTGACGATATCGATGTCCAGCATCACGCGGTTTTGCGCCGTCACGTCTTCTTTTTGGGTGATGTTGACTTTGGCGTTTTTGAAACCTTTTTCGTCAAAATAGCGTTTGATGTAGATTTCGGCGCGGTCCACCATATTGGGCGTGATTTGGTTGCCCACCTGCAGGCCGAGTCGTTGCTCGAGGTCTTCGCGCTCACTTTTTTTGATGCCCGAATAGTTGATGCTCGACACGCGCGGCTGAGCCGTGAGATAGACGTGCAGGAAGATTTCGCTGCCCACGATGCTGTCGGCCTCGATGCGCACATTGGCAAAGAGTTTCTGGCCCATATATCTTCTGATGGCTTCGGCGATGTCGTCGCCCGGCACATCGTAGACACTGCCCACGTTGAGTCCGGAGATGTTTTTGAGCAAATCCTCGTCGTATCCGCTCACGCCTTCCACCACGAGTCCGCCCAACACATATCGGGTCCGGTCGCCGGTGTAATTGATTTGTGGCTTGATCTGTTTGGGCAGGGTGTTTTGAGCCGTTGCCGTAGTCGCCATAAGTGTGGCCGTGAGAGTTATGAAGAAGGCCAGCCATCGTGCTGCCCAGTGGTTGCGCGTCTTGATCATGCGAGTGTAGAGTGTATGATATATATATATGAGTGTGCGTGTTGAAGAGACAAAGAGTCGACAAAAGTCGAAGAGTCTGAGAATGAAGAGCGGCCAAGCCAACTTTTCGTCTCTTTATCTCTCGTCTGCAGCCGTCGGCCCCACCTGTTCGCTTGTTTTGCCAAAGCGGCGCTCTCTGCCGGCGTAGGCTTCGATGGCCTTCATGAGGTCTTTTTCGCCGAAGTCGGGCCAGAAAGTGTCGCAGAAATAGAGTTCGGTGTAGGCACATTGCCACAGCAGGTAGTTGCTCAGCCTCACTTCGCCGCCGGTGCGTATGAGCAGGTCGGGGTCGGGCATGAAGGCTGTGGAGAGATGTTCGGCTATGGTTTGTTCGTTGATGTCGTCAGGAGCGATGAGGCCTTGTTGGGCCTTTTGTGCGATTTGTCGTGTGGCCTCGGTCAGTTCCCAACGTGCCGAATAGCTCAGGGCGATGACCATGGTCATACCCGTGTTGGCCGCTGTGCGGTCTTCAAGTCCGCAGATGGCCGCTTTCACGTCTTTGGGCAATCGGCTCAAGTCGCCGATGGTGCGCAGGCGGACGTTGTTTTTCATAAACAGCTCCTCCTCCATAGCCGAGATAATCAGCGCCATAAGCGCTGCCACCTCGTCGGCCGGCCGGTTCCAGTTTTCGGTAGAGAAGGTGTAGAGTGTGAGGTATTTCACGCCGAGATTTGAGGCCAGCGTCGTGATGTGTCTCACAGTCTCCACGCCCTCTTGATGTCCGCGGCTTCGGGGCAGTCCCTTGGCCTTGGCCCATCGGCCGTTGCCGTCCATGATGATGGCGATGTGTCGGGGTATGTGTGTGGTCGTCATGTTGTGCACGTCTTGTTGGGGGGATGTCAGTCGCGGTTGCAGTTGGGGCATTTGGGCGAGATGTCATAGCTCAGCGTCACGAGTGTGGTGGCGTAGTGGTCTTTGTTCCTGAATCCGTCCGTTTTGATGCCTCGTGGCTTTTCGAGTCCGTCGAGTCGGTCTGAGGGTGTGAGGTGCATGGTCCATTCCACGCCGAGGTTGAGTCTTTCGGCCAGTTTCCATTTCACGCCGACGCCGATGGGCACATTGGCCGTCACGGCCTTGTCTACGTCGCCATAAGTCAGTCCGAAGCCCAGGGCGAAATAAGGTGTGAGGCGTTTGAGTCCGCGGTAGCCACCTGTGTAGCCGTAGGGCAGGAAGTGGAGTTCGTAGACGGCCGACAAGTCTGTCACGCCGCCGCTGAAATTGTGGTTGAGCCTGTCGGTGGTCACGACTCCGGTGGCTGTGGAGGGATAAAAATTCACTTCGCCGTCGGTGTTGCCTTTCACTTTGGTGTAGCCCAGCGAAGTTTTTACCGCCATATAGGGGTTGATGACAAATCTCACGAAACCGCTTCCGGCCACGTTCAGTCCCGTCGTCACCTTGTGGTTGACGTCGCAGAGCAGACTGCCGGCTCCCAAGCCGCCGCCCACCTCCATGCGGTAGGTCACGTCGTCTTGGGCCACGGCCGCCGTCCACACCATCAGGGTACAGACAGCGGCAATCAGTCGCTTCATATAGCGTTTGAGGTCCACGTGGTGTATATTTTGTTAGACTAAAAGACTAAGTGTTTGAGCGGCCCGGCAAGCCCTGTAAGGGCGTTACGTATCAGCCCAGGTCGTTAGGCCTGGTTTTAATATGGACTCCCATATTCCGGCCTGTAAGGTCGGCACACCCAAGCGGTGAGTTATTGATTAATATGCATAATGGTCCCGTATTGTGCCGACCTTACAGGCCGGAAATTAGAGGCGTTTCCGTTACCCCGGCCTGACGACCCGGGCGAATTTTGTAAAGCCCTTACAGGGCTTTCCCGGCCGCTCAACGCGTTTTTTCGGTTAGTCT
>JBGVLE010000132.1:0-3145 GCA_045124135.1 Alloprevotella sp. | reverse complement strand
CACCGATTCGTCAGGTACGCCGACGACATGATGATCTTCTGCCGCAGTAAGAAGGCCGCGTATCGCACGCTCGAACGTATCCAACCCTTCATTGAGGAGAAACTCTTTCTAAAAGTGAACGAGGAAAAGACGAAGGTGCGGTACATATCCCGACCTGATGTCAAGTTCCTCGGTTTCGGGTTCTGGCAACAGTACGACAGAAAGAGCGGCGGGACGGTCATTAAAGACCGACCGCACCAAAAGTCCCTGAGCAAATGCAAGGACAAACTCAGAGAACTGACCGCGCGCAGTCGAGGTCAGAGTCTGGACGCGTTCCGCGGGAAACTCGAGGAATATGTCCGTGGGTGGATGGGATATTTCGGCCGACCCAGTTTGGGTACCTTTGTGAGGGAGACGGACCAATGGCTACGCCGCCGCATCAGGCAGATCTACTGGAAGCAGTGGAAGAAAGTCTCGATGCGATATAGGGCACTCCGTAGACTCGGAATGTCCGACGGCAAGGCGTGGGAATGGGCCAACACCAGAAAATCATACTGGCGAGTGGCAAACAGTTGGATCCTCGCGACGACTCTGACGAACGATTTTCGTAAGCACCCCATCGCATCAAAAAATATTTTTCCAGACAGCAAAACGGCCGCGGATGCGGCCGTTTTGCTGTCTGCTTGTGGGTGAGCTTACTCGGTCTGAGTCTCTGGTTCGCGATAGTTCCAGGGGAGCCAGGCTGCGAAGTCGAAGCCCTCGTCAGCCCCCTCGGTAAACTTCGTCAGCCTTGCCTGCCAGTTCTCGCCGGCCTTCCTTTTAGCGGTCAATGTACGAGAGGCTCGGTGTAAATACAGCGCCCGGCCGTAGGCGCGCAACCACCTCACGGTGTCCGTAATTCCGTTGGCCTTGGCCATTTCGTTAAGCGACATCAGGATACACAGGCTCTGCGTGCGCTCCTGTGACTGCTTGAAGTTCGTCACCTTCCTGAGAACCGCAATCGTCCGAATGGCGCGCTCGGCGCTGTTGTTGTCCGGCGGTACTCGGGGGTTGGCAAGAAAGACTTGAAAGCTCTCTCGCCGATTCATGTAATACGCGACGGCCTGAGCAACAAGGGAATTATTCTTATCGGCTTCGTACTCGCCGTTGGCCTTGCATTTGCAACAGGTTTTCGCCAACTCCTGCATGATCGTATCCACATGGCCCATCAGCGGCTTGGCATAAGTTTGGCGGCATTGCAGGATACGGTCCATAAATGCCTGCTCCGTTTCCTGCGGCCCGCGTCTGAGAGATTTTTCGTAGCCGTAGATCTTGGTCATCGCCTTGAGTACGACGCAGAGCATAAAAGGAGCAGTGCCTTTCTCAAGCTGCTCCATGGCACGCTCCACGGCCTGTTCCGGATTGCCGGCGAACAAATGCTTGTCGATCGCCTTCTCATCGATGGCATCAAGCAGATAGCGCCTGAGATGGGCGCAGCAGTTTTGATGCTGCATCCCCTTACCAAGTTCGACGTAAGCCCTGTATCCATCCGAAACCAGCACCTCGTTGTGCATGCCCTGCATTTGCGAGCCGATGGCTTGGCGACTGCGACCGCCAATCCAACTGAATAAGCAGACACGATGCTTCTCGTGCGGCCCCGAGGTCTGAGCCAACAGGTAGTCCTTCTGGCGTTGTTCGTTCTCGGGCACCGGTTTGCAAATCCCGCGTGACTGACTTTGCAGAATCACCATTGGGGTCTCGTCAACCATGCGCACCGCCTGACTGTCCAGTTCGCGTTGTGCCAAGTCCACCAACGGCTTGCCGAACTCCATTGCCCAATCGTGGACATTGCGTCCGAGCGTGTCGTTGCCCAACTGATCGTCGGCATTTTCGAGCATCTGCTGCACGCGGTTCGTCGACAATCCCGTCGCGTTCATGACGCCGGCCGTCACAGCCAGACTCTGACCGATGGTGCGGCCCGGCGCAACGGGCACCTCGCTGCCCGTGACAAGGCTGACGGTGCCGCAGCGGTCACAATAAACGTGATGTGCGTTTTGCACAACCAGATCGGCCAGACTGTCCAGACGCACACTGAGTTTGCGCAGACTTTGGGCGTACTCCTGCCCCTGCATCAGATGATCCGAACCACAGTGAGGGCAGTGCTTGATCTCACCGGCATCTTGGTGCTGAGCCGTTTGGAACGCTTCCACGGTTTGTTTGCCCTTGAGCGGCAGGGGGGAGAACTCCGGCTGCTCGGGATCCGGGACAGCCTGAATGGCCGCTGCAGCACGCACCATGGCCGAAGATTGCTCGGGGGCCTTCCGAACAAGCTGTTCAGCAGCCTCACCGCATGTTCGAAGGGCCTCCCCCAAACGCCGCTGGCGATTTTTGATGTTGCGCTCAGCCTTTCTGGTCTCGTTTTCCGCGAGCTCGGTCTTCTTTTTCAAAGCCTTGGAATCGATGCTTTCGGAGCGGGACGGTTTGAGCAGTCTAGTGATGAGTCGGTACTGCGGACAGCGAGCAAACTCTTCGTGCGCCTTCACGAAAGCCTGAGACAGCTGATCATTCACACTGTCAGGGATGTCGTTGCAGTGCTTCAAAATGCCGGCAGTCACATCGGCCAATAGGTCGGTGTAATTCTCCCGAGCATACTCGATCAACGGTTTGAGGGCTCTGTATTTCTTCGCGTCCTCCTCAAAACCCTTGGCCTTTTCTTCGGCATCGGCCGCTTTTCTTTCGGCATCTGCCGCTTTCTTTTGCGCTTCTTCGGCAGCCTTCTGAGCCTGTTCGACAAGCTTCTTCTGCTCCTCGAGCAGTTTTCTAAGCTCTTGAATTGTGTCTTCTGCAGGAATCATCGGAAGTACTCAGAAAAAGAATTTGGACGACCTCAATTATAAGGCAATCCATCATATTAATCATTTAATATCAATATTCTAGGGTGATTCTTGGAGGCCATAGAGCCTCTTTGTTCCATGCCGCATGGCAAGATGACTCCCCCCGTATCCGACCTTTGACACGGGGCTTGGCGAGCCTTCTGTAAGCCATAGCAGGCACTGAAAAAGTGGTCTGGAATGCTTATTTTCCTGTTAAAAATCAATCGTTTGACGAATATCAAAGAGATGTCAAATAATCGATTTCGGGACCCATTGGATGGGCTGGCCGCTGAAAAACACCTTGAGCTCGTCAG
>JBGVLE010000131.1:0-80292 GCA_045124135.1 Alloprevotella sp. | reverse complement strand
ATTATTATGAAATCAAAATCAATCAATGATGAGTCTTTTGCCCTTACAGGGCGCATTGTATGGGACACGTTTACCCAGGGTGCCGGTGCCACTACGTGTCACCTCTGCCCTGGGCTATGATCTTTTGGCCTTTCAGGCCGTGCTTTTCCGCCAATAGACCCAAATATACAATCTCAAATTCAATTACCAATTAGGATATCCCGCCCTTCAGGCCTTGCGTGGCCGCTTCCCAAAAGACCATCCTCTCTTGCCCGTCTTCTCTGCCCATTTTGTCTTTTCCCCATCGTTCGCATAAGTTTATTTTTGAGGTATAAAGAAAAGGCAGTGGGGCTGTATGGCCTCACTGCCTTTGATTCATGACCTTACGGGCCTTATTGCCGTAAAAACTGTCCTTATGCGAGTTTTTTCTGTCCTTATGCCGGGGAACGCTTTGTCTATTCCTGTTGACGCCGACACTCTTTGGGGCTTTCCCGTCGACCGCGCCGCCATTTTTTCGTATAGTCCCTGCTAAAAATGCTTTATTGTGGTCACTCACGAGTCTGTTTTATGAACACGGCACTGCCATTGAGACTGTCGGCATTTTGATGTCGGCATTATCCCTCTTCGGCCAGCCTGATCACTTCGCGGGCAATCTCGGCGGCTGCGTCGGGCTTGGCCAACTGGAGAATATTTTCGGAAAGGCTCTCGAGCATTTGCGCGTCGTTGACCGTATTGATGGCTTCGGGCAACAGGGTGCGCTCGGCCTCGTTGTCGGGCACGTAGAGAGCAGCCTGCTTGCGCACGAGGGCCATGGCGTTTTTGGTCTGATGGTCCTCGGCCACGTTGGGTGAGGGCACGAGGATGACCGGTTTGCCCAGCAGGCAGAATTCAGAGATGCTACCGGCGCCGGCACGCGAAATCACAAGGTCGGCGGCGGCATAGGCCGTGGCCATGTCGGCAATGAAGTCCATCACCTTGAGATTGCCGGGACACTTCAAGGCCGCCAGGCGCGACTGGATTTCTTCGCTGTAATATTTGCCCGTCTGCCAGACAAACTGGATGTCTTTTTGTGAACGGATGAGCGAAAGTTGGCTCAGCACACTTTCGTTGAGGCTGCGGGCACCCAGCGAACCGCCCACGATGAGCACCGTCTTTTTGTCGCTCTCGAGGCCCATAGCCTTGAGGGCCTCGGCCTTGGTGGTTTTGGCGTCGAGCAGGTTCTGGCGCACCGGGTTGCCGGTGAGACGGATGTTTTCGGCGGGGAAGAATCGCTCCATACCATCGTAGGCCACGCAGATGAGACGTGCCCGTTTGGCCAAAAGCTTGTTGGTCACGCCGGCATAAGAGTTCTGTTCTTGCAGCAGGGTGGGGATGCCTATCTTTTGGGCGATGTTGAGCGTGGGCCCGCTGGCATAGCCGCCCACTCCCACAGCCACTTGCGGCTGAAAGTCTTTGATGATTTTGCGGGCCAGACGGCGGCTTTTCATCAATTTGATCAACACGCCGAAGTTGCGCCAGATTTTCTTGCGGTCAAAACCAGCCACCGGCAAACCTTTGATGTCGTAACCCGCAGCCGGTACACGCTGCATTTCCATACGGCCCTCGGCGCCTACAAAGAGGATTTTGGCCTCGGGGCGCAGGGCGCGGACGGCGTTGGCAATAGACACGGCCGGAAAGATGTGGCCGCCGGTGCCGCCGCCGCTGATGATAATTCTCAAGTCTTTATCCATGGCTGATTGTGATTAGGGATGAATAAGTCGGGGTGGGTTGTGGGGATGCAGGAACGTGTGTGGCCGGAAGCCGGCGTATGTGTGCTTCAGGTTGATCTTTCAGTGGCAAAACTGCTCAAGGTCGTCTATGTCGGAGGCGATGTGGACGAGTTTTTCGGCCGGTGCATCGACCAGTCCCTCGCGGTGCAGCCGGTTGAGCGTGTCAATCAGACTGTCCCAGCAGCCGCCGGCGTTGTAGAGCACCACCGGCCGGCCATACAGACCCAGTGTCCGGGCCGCCAGGGCGGTGAAAAGTTCGTCGAGGGTGCCGATGCCGCCGGGCAGGGCAATGAGCGCTTCGCTCTCGCGCATCATCACGGCTTTGCGGTCAGACAGATCGGCGGTGAAAAAAGTGATGTCACACTGCTCGCTGATAAGGCCGCGGTCTTTGATGACTTGCGGAATGACGCCGATGACGGTGCCGCCATGGGTCTTGACCGTCTGTGCCAACCGCTCCATCTGGCCTCTGGCCGCACCGCCATAGACCAGTTGGCGGCCCGACCGGCCAATCCAGCGGCCCACCTCTTCGGCGGCTTTCAGATAGGCTTCGGGCAGGTTCTCACGGGCAGAGAGAAAGACGCCGATGCGTTTCATCATTTCACGGCAATGCACTCAATCTCCAGACGGGCGCCTTTGGGCAGCGTTTTGACGGCTACAGCCGAGCGCGCAGGAGGAGTGGAGGTGAAAAATTCGGCATAGGCGGCGTTCATCTCGGCAAAGTCGGCCATGTCGGCCAGGAAGACGGTGGTCTTCACCACGTTGTCGAGCGTCAGTCCGGCTTCGGCCAGGATGTTGGAGGCGTTGGTCAGAGCCTGACGGGTCAAGGCGCCCACGCCGCCCTCGGCAAATTCGCCGGTGGCAGGGTCGATGGGGAGCTGGCCCGACACAAAAACCATATTGCCGGCCACGATGGCCTGGCTGTAAGGACCAATGGCCGCAGGGGCCTTGGTGGTGGAAAGTGCTTGTTTCATAAAGATATATGGATTTGGTTGTGTGGCAGCTTAGGCTTCAAGAGCGAAGCGGGGCAGATTATTTCAGGTAATCGTCAAAATAGCGTGTGATGCGGTCGTGGAGGTGCACCTGCATATGGCCCGCCATATTGTGGCCCTCGCCGGGATAGACGAAATAGTCGGGCTGGGTGCCGGCGTCTTCACAAGCCTTGAGAAACGAGAGGCTGTGTTGCAACACACACGTGGGGTCGTTGTAGCCCACGATGACCTGCAGGCGGCCTTTGAGGTTCTTGGCTTTGGGCAGCAGACTTGAACTCTCATAGCCCTCAGGATTTTCCTGAGGAGTGTCCATATAGCGCTCGCCATACATCACCTCGTAGTATTTCCAGTCTATCACTGGTCCGCCGGCCACGCCGACCTTGAACACATCGGGATAGCTGCACATCAGGTTGGTGGTCATGAAGCCGCCAAACGACCAGCCGTGAACACCGAGGCGGTTGCCGTCGACATAAGGCAGGCTCTTGAGGAATTTCACGCCTTCGAGCTGGTCTTTCATCTCGTTGTCGCCGAGATGACGATGGGTGCAGCTCTCAAACTCAAATCCGCGGTATTCAGAGCCGCGGCTGTCGAGCACAAACATCACGTAGCCGCGCTGGGCCATATAATATTCCCACGGACGCGCGCTGTAGTTCCATGAGGCATCCACCAGATGGGCGTGAGGGCCGCCATAGACATAGACAATGGCAGGGTAGGTCTTGTCCGGGTCGAAGTCAACGGGTTTCACGAGACGGTAATACAGGTCGGTGACACCGTCGGCGGCTTTTATCGTGCCGGAGGTGATTTCGGGCATATTGAATGCCTCATAACACTTGTCGTCGGCCCAGACATTGACGGCCGACTGAGCGGCGGTGGAGGCAAGGTCAACACGGCGGAACACGTCGGGAGCGTTCCAGGTGTCTGTCATATAGCGGCCGCCGGCCGAGAGCTGGGCGTGGTGCACACCCTGACCGTTGTCGAGTCGTGTGCGCTTGCCGGTCTTCACATTGACCGCATAGGTGTTGTGACAGATTGGCGAGTCGGCGTTGGCCGTGAATATGATGCTGCGTGTGGTCTCGTTGAAACCAAGCATTTCAATCACTTCAAACGTGCCTTTGGTGAGTTGGGCAAGTTCTTTGCCCGTTGTGTCGAAGAGATAGAGGTGGTTGTAGCCGTCGCGGCGTGTCTGATAGACAAACTTGCTGCTGTCCCACGGCAAAAAGACAATAGGATTGCAGGGCTCTACATAGCGCGCGTTGGTCTCGGTGTAGAGCACGGCGATGCGGCGACCGGTGGCGGCGTCATAGCTCACGAGTTCGGCCTTGTCTTGTGAGCGCGGCACTTCGATGACATAAATGGTCTTTTCGTCGGGACTCCAGGCGATGTTGGTGAAATAGCGGTCGGTGGGGTCGCCGGCTTGCAGATAAACCGTCTGCTCGGTGGCGGGATTATACACACCGACGGTGACTTTGTGGCTCGTCATGCCGGCCATGGGGTATTTCTCGGGAGCGAGCGTGGCCACACGAGGCTCGTTGTCGACAAGGGGAAAGTCGGTCACCATCGTCTGGTCCATACGATAGAAAGCCAGCAAGTGGCCTTTGGGGCTCCAGAATGTGCCTTTGTGGATGCCGAACTCGTCGCGGTGGACGCTTTGGCCGTATTGCAGTTCGCGGGAGCCGTCGGTCGAGACCTGATGGGTCTTGCCGTCGGCTGTGGTGACGAAGAGGTTCCAGTCTTTCACAAAAGCCTCACTCCGTGATGCGTAGGTGAAGTCGTTATGGCTGCTGCCACTGACGCGCGGTCCCTGCCACACGATTTGCTTGGCCTTCCAGTCATAAAGCAGGTTGGCCGTTGAGGTCTGCAACAGTGCAAGGGTCTTGCCTGCTTCGGGGAATTTGGCCGAATAGAGGGCATAGACGGGTTTGGTCGTGGCCGTGTCGATGGCTGCATTGACGTCGGCGAGGGTAAAGAGTGTGGACGCCTTGCCTAAGCGGCCTTTGGCGTCGGACAAGGTCTTGACGTCCTCCACAGAGAGTTCGACCATGCGGTCGCCCCAGAAGGTGGAGAAGTGGCCGGCCGGCCGGTTTGACCAGAAGTCTTTGCCACCCCACATGATTTCCTCGAGGGTGAATGAGCGTTTTGTCTGTGCCATTGTGCTTGAAGGCTGCAAGGTCAATAAGGCCAAGGCGGCCAAAATGATTTTCTTGATCATATCAGATGTGATGAAATGCGTAGTTGCAAAGATGTGGTGAGTCTGTCGCGGCTGCGGCGCTTGTGGGCGATATCAGTCGCGATGTCCGCGTGAGTGCCATTTGCCGCCGGCCGGCCGGTCGCCGCGCTGGCCTCCCTTGAAGCCACGGCTGTCGCGTTGGCCGAACTTGCCTTCGCCGCGGTTAAACCGGTCTTCGCGGCGTTCAGACTTGCCGCCAAAGTCGCCGTTCTTTCGGCCAAAGTTCCGGCCTTCACGGTCGCCGTAGTCACGGCGTGGGCCGCGGTCGGCCGTCTGGCTGCGCATTTTGCGGGCCATCAGGCGCTCAAACTCAAAATGTTTGTTGCGCAGGGCGGCATATTGTGGGTCGTAGTCGCTGTTGTCGTCGGCTTCTCTCGAGGGGCGCTGGTCGGCAAAGCGGCCGTTGAATTCGCCACGGTTGAGTTTGAAACGGCGTTTTTCGCCCATCTTCTCCTTTTCTTCTGCGGTTTTTACCTCGCCGCCTGAGGCGCGGAAGTCGTTCAGACGACCGCTGAAGAGTTGGTATTTGCGCAGTTCACACTCCAGGGCGCCGTTATAAAGCGGTATCTTGATGCTGGGCTTGAGGCCGATTTCGTCGAAACATTCTTCCTTATAACTGATTACCCAGGCCTCGCCGCCGGTAAAGGCGTGCTTGAGCCGCTCGCCGATGGTGCGGTAAAGGCCCAGAAGGTCGGGCGACACCAGACGCTCGCCATAGGGCGGGTTGGTAATCATCAGCGACTCTTCGGCGGGCTGCTCAAAATGCTTGATATCGCGCTGGGCAAACTCAATGCAGTCGGCCACGCCGGCACTCTTGGCATTGGCCGTGGCCACCTCGATGGCGCGGATGTTAAGGTCGTAGCCGTAGATCTTATGGTCAAAAGCCCTTTCGGCAGAGTCGTCGTTGTAGATGCGGTCAAGGAGCGCACTGTCGAAGTCTTTCCATTTTTCAAAACCGAAAGACTTGCGGAAAACGCCGGGGTAGATGTTGCGGGCCATAAGGGCGGCTTCGATGGCTATCGTGCCCGAACCGCAGAACGGGTCTATGAGGTCTTTGTCAAACTGCCATCCCGAGAGTTTGATGATGCCGGCAGCCAGCACCTCGTTTATGGGCGCTTCGACCGAGCCTGTGCGGTAGCCGCGCAGGTGCAGGCTTTCGCCCGACGAGTCAAGTGAGAGCGTACACTTGTCTTCGGCAATGTGGATGTTGAGGCGGAGGTCGGGATTGGTGATGCGGATGTTGGGACGCTTGCCGGTGGTTTCGCGGAAGTAGTCGGCAATGGCGTCTTTCACCTTATAGGCCACAAACTTCGAGTGGCGGAACTCTTGCGAATAGACCACGGAGTCGACGGAGAAGGTGGTGCCGAGGTCGAGATAGTCGGCCCAGTTGATGGCCTTGACAGCATTGTAGACATCATCGGCGTCTTTGGCCTGGAAGTGTGTGATAGGCTTGAGGATGCGAACGGCGGTGCGGAGGCAGAAGTTGGCGCGGTACATCATCTCTTTGTCGCCAGAGAAAGAGACCATGCGGCGGCCGATTTGTATGTCGTTGGCGCCGAGTTCGGTGAGTTCTTGGGCCAGCACCTCCTCTAATCCCTGGAAGGTTTTGGCAATGAGTTCGAATTGTTCCATTGTGTGTGGGGCTCCGATATGCGGTGTTTGGAATGTGTTCTGTGTCAGTCTGTGCCGTCGGTCTTGGTCACTTTCTCGCCCGGCTCAACGTCGCGTGTCAGCCAGACATTGGCGCCGATGGTGGCGCCTGTGCCGATGGTGATGCGGCCCAGCAGTGTGGCGTTGGAGTAGATGATGACGTCGTCGCAGATAATGGGGTGCCGCGGATTGTTCTTGATGGGGTTGCCGTCGGCGTCGAGCGGAAAACTCTTGGCGCCGAGGGTGACGCCTTGGTAGAGTTTGACGTTGTTGCCGATGATACATGTGGCGCCTATCACCACGCCCGTGCCGTGGTCTATGGTAAAGCTTTCGCCGATTTGCGCGGCCGGATGAATGTCGATGCCGGTTTCGCTGTGGGCGATTTCGGTGATGATGCGCGGGATGAGCGGCACGCCCAGTTTGTGGAGTTCGTGAGCCAGCCGGTAGCAGGTCAGAGCCTTTATGGCGGGGTAGCAGCTGATGACCTCCCCATAGTTCTGGGCGGCGGGGTCGCCGAGGTAGGCGGCTTCGACGTCGGTGGCGAGAATGCGGCGCACTTCCGGCAGGCGGCTGATCAGTTTGGCGGCAATCTCGGCGGCGTGGCAGTGGCAGTCGCAGTGTGGGCCGTTGTCTTCGCTGAAACAGAGACCGGCTTCTATCTGGCTGGTGAGCAGACCGAAAAGGCGCTCTGTCTCCATGCCTATGTGGTATTTCACCGTGACGTGGTTGAGCGCAGATTTGCCGTAATAACCGGGAAAGAGCAAAGCCCTGCACAGGCTGATGATCTCTTCGAGCGCCGGCGTCGACGGCAGAGGGTCGCCGTGGCGGTGCTGGTGGAAGAGTCCCTTCATCTGCTTGGTGTCAGAGAGTGCCTCGACGGTTTGGGCCAGTATGTGGGCGTAATTGTCTGGTTGGTTCATATGTATGGCCGGCTATGAAGAGCAAATTTAAGGATTATTTTCGTAAGTGTGAAAAAAGGCTTGGTTTTAATGCAAAATAGAGCCGTGGCGGCCATCCGGGATATGGCCTGGCGGCACAAAAAAACAGACCGTCTTCAGTATAGAAGCGGTCTGCTTAAGTCTTTAACAATCTCAGGCTGATTAGGCCAAACCATTCACGTGAAGGGCAAGACTTGACTTGATGTTAGCGGCCTTGTTTTTGTGAATGACGTTGTTTTTGGCGAGCTTGTCGAGCATCTTCTGCACTTTGGGCAGGAGCTCGGTGGCTGCAGCCTTGTCAGTTGTGGCGCGGAGCTTGCGCACAGCGTTACGCATTGTCTTGGCGTAGTATCTGTTGTGCAGTCTGCGGGCGGCAGTCTGACGAATTCTCTTTACAGATGATTTGTGGTTTGCCATTGTTTGTGTGTCGTTTTTTTATTTTGTAGTCCCTAGCGGAATCGAACCGCTCTTTAGAGAATGAAAATCTCTCGTCCTAACCGATAGACGAAGGGACCGCCTTAAGTGGCTGCTCAGTCCTTGCGGGCTGATTTGCGAGTGCAAAAGTAGGAGATTTTTTTCATACTCCAAAACTTTTCGCGTCTTTTTTTGAAAAATCTGTATTTTTGCTTGGGTTAAGCGTGTCCGAACCGGGTCGGGACGGTCGTGTTTTTATTTCACTCCTTATTATATATAGGTGGCGTTTATGCAGATAAAGTCTGAAGGATTGGTGTTCCGCACCACAAAATATGGCGACGACGGTCTGATTGTCGATGTCTTGACATGCGCGAGCGGCATGGTGTCTTTTATGGTGAAACGTTCGCGGTCGCCACGTGCGGCGGTGCGTCACACTCTCTTCCGGCCTCTGACCTGTGTGGAGCTGACCTGGGACTGTCGCAAAGCGGGCGTGTTGCAGAGACTCACGTCGGCGCGGTGTGTGCATGGGTTTATTGACTTGCACGCTCATCCCTACAAGGCGTCGATAGCGCTGTTTCTCTCTGAGTTTTTGCATTATGCCGTGCGTGTGGAGACGTCGCCGGGCCTGTTGTACGACTATCTGGTGGGGTCGTTGGCCTGGTTGGATGCCGCGCCGGACCGTTTCTCCAATTTCCATTTGGTTTTCCTCATGCGCCTGGCGCGTTTCCTGGGCTTCTCGCCCAATCTCGGCACCTTCGCTCCCGGTCGCAGTTTCGACCTTCGTGCAGGCGTGTTTGTCGACGGCCGGCCCGACCATCCCGACTTCGTTCCGCCGTCTGACGCGGCCCGTCTCCCGCTGCTCATGCGTATGAACTATGGCACCATGCGTCTGTTCCGCTTCACCGGCGAAGAGCGCAACCGCACGCTGGCCTATATCAATGCCTACTATCGCCAGCATCTGCCGTCTTTTCCCGAACTCAAGTCGCTCGACGTCCTGCGGCAGGTGTTCCGGTGAAGTTTGTCTTTTTCGCTTTGCCTCAATGGGGTTATCTTTGGAGCAAGGATGGGAGAGAGGGGCCTCAAGACGGTCTCTTTTTTTCATATTCAGACCGTTACGGGAATAAGGCGCGTTTTTTCTGTCCTTATTCTCGTATTTTTTGTCCTTATGCCGGTGAGGCCAGACCCTATGTGAGGCCGTTTTGAACGGGTCTGGGGCGGCTTGAAGAGGCTTTTGCGTCACTCAGTAAGACTTTTGAAAAGAAAAACAAGGTTTCTGCGTCACGCGAAACCCCGTTTTTTGAACACTTTGCCCTGTCATTTCCGCCAAAAGGCCCGTCGGAGCAGGTGGCCGATGAGATAAAGGCGGTATTTCAACTGGAAGGCCGTCGAGTTGGCCGATTTGGCTCCGCCGTTGCTGGTGTTGCCCTCGTGCCTCAAAGGTGTTATCTTTGGAGCAGGATAAAAGAGAGAGACCTTATTCGGGTCTCTCTCTTTCATATTCAGGCCGTTACGGGAATAAAGAGAGGATTTTCGGGCCTTATTACCGTCTTTTCTGTCCTTATGCCGGTGCCGGTTGGCCCTATGTTTGGCCGCCGAAAATGGTTTTGAGGCGTTTTCTGCGCCCTTTTGAATGGCCGAAAAAGTTTTTGAAAAGAAAAATGTGGCTTTTGTGTCACGCTCAACCCTATGTTTTGAACATTGCGCGTGGCTTATCGGGCTTAATGATGCCTTTGTGTCTTTCGCTTGAAATACAGTTTGATGAGCTGTGAGAGTATGACCCATCTGAATTTCATTTTTTGAGTCAATGTGTAGGGGCTTGTCCTTGCCGTGCATGAGCTGGTTGATTGGTGCCGGCGGAATTTGATGAGCCGTTCGGGTATGAATTGAGTCTTGAAAAATACAGCCGCCACGTTGCCTATCCAGATATCGTGCATAGGTATGCCTTTGGGGAATGGCAGGGTACATTGGCAGACGTCACGTTTGAAGGCCATACAGCATCCCAAATAGCCATTCTTGATGAGAAGATTGTGCCAAAGTCCTGCTTTTGTGTTGTTGAGGGCATAAAAAGAGGCTTGCGTTTCGTTGAGTTGCCCGTCGGTGACCGTGCAGTCGCTCACCACACAGTCTGCCGTTTGCAAGGCTTCCATCATAATGGCCACTTTGTCGGGCATCCATATGTCGTCTTGGTCGGCCAGGAAGATGTAGTCGCCCTGTGCAGTCTTCAGGGCGTGCTCGAAGTTGGCGATTGACGATTTGAGGCAGGGTCCTTTGACTATCTTGATTTTTGCAGTGGTCGCGATAGACTTTACGATTTTGAGCGTGTCGTCTGTGGAATTATCGTCGGAGATGATAATCTCATCATCGGCCGAGAGTTGGTCGACGATGGATTTGAGCTGTTCACCGATATAGGCGGCGCCGTTGTATGTAGCTATACAGACAGATATCATGGTTTGTGGTGATTGGTCCGGTGTTTGGACCTGAATAAGTTTTTAAGATACAACGATAGGAATTGTGTGGTTTTATGTCTTGCGCATCGTCCCAGTGTGCTTCGAAACACTCCGTAATGGTGTGACAGAAATCCGAGGATGCCTTCTGTTACACATACATTGGCGCAGTCAAGATATATTTTGTAGCGCTCTATGGCCTTGGGAGTGTCTTTCCCGTCGCGAGAGAAGTTTTGCCTTATGGTGAATGGGATGATGAGGAGCCGGTCGTTGATGAGCCTCACTTTTTGTTGAAACTGATAATCGGCAAAGTCAAGATAAATACGCTCGTCGTAGCCTCCTGCCTGCAGGAATAGCGCAGTGGGTATGCAGAGTCCGCTGTTAATGACTCTGTATTTTTTGAGGGAGTATTCACCGCTTTCGATGTGCCGGGGCAGTCTGTTCCATGAATACATCAGCACAGGGCTGAAGGGGGCTTCCAGCGACGTGACGGATATGGGTGCCGTCAGGCCCGTGAAGTCGATGGCGTCGAGATAGGCCCTGAAGGCTTCGGGCGGGAAGGTGGTGTCGTCGTCGAGCAGGAGAATTCTTTTGTAGCCTAATTCGCCGGCCCTTTGGGCGGTCAGATTGTAGGCTTTGGGCAGGCCGCTGTTTTGAGTGTCTCTGACGTAGATGGCCCGGGGGCAGAACGCGGCGATGTCTTCTTGTTCGTAAGACGCGGGAGAGTTGTCGTAGACCACAAACTCCTCAATGCCGTTGGGTTTAATCAACGACAGGTAGGTGGCCGACTCACTCAGGTGTGTCTGGTATAAAACGATGACCGGGAGGATGCTGTTTGCCATGACTTGTCGCGTTCGTGGGCTATACATTCAGGTTGAGCAATTGGTTATAGAGCACGTCCATGGCCAGAATGGCCGTGGCGAAGAGCAGCAGGAGTATCTGGCCGGCTATGCGTGGGCGTATGGCGTAGATGATGTAGGGGAAGAGGATGATTTCCACCACACCAAAAATCTCTGAGACTCTGAAGGCCAACACGGGCAAGAAGGCCAGTATGGCGAAGCTGATGATGGAAAGCGCGTAAATCTTCAAGAAAAGCGACACTTGCGGGAAATGGCGCTTGATTAAGTCATATTTCCACAGCAGGAAATAATACATCGCCATCTTGAGCAACGACACGATGTTGAAAAGGTTGATTTCGTCCATATTCATCATGCCCGAGTCGCGCATCTCCTCATAGAGTTCGAGCTTGTCTTGTATGCCGGGAATGGGAATGGCCGATATCCAGCCGATATTGCTGGGCGAGATTATATAGGCCGCCAGAGGCATCACGACAAGTACCATCTTCCAGCGCTCAGAGAGTTCGTCGCAGCCCAGAAAAGCCAGAGGCAGCAACACGATGGCCGAGTAGTGAAAAAAAATGGCCACGCCAATCATCAGGGCATAGGCCAACCGCTTTTTCTCTATCAGGAACTGCAGGGCCAGAATGAAGATGCCCGTCGCCACGGCCACGCGGATCTGCGTGGTGTTCTGGAGAATGAAGAAATGACTCATCCACACGGCCATCGAGAGAAACCAGAGCTTCGTGTGGCGGCTCACGGCATAGGCCATGAGGGGGATGGACAAGACGGCATAAATCATCAGCACGCCGCGGATGCCACCCAGCCAGCGCTGGGCGATGTCGGAGATGAAGGAAAACGAAGGCTCCACCAGGATGTCGCCGACATAAAAAAACTTCTCATATTCGCCCGAGTCCTTGTCCAGACCGATGGGGCGCAGGCCCACAATCAGCACCAGCACCACGGCGATGGCGATGTAGGCACCCACGACGTATTTGTCCTTCTCCTTGTCCATGAACGACAGGAAAAGCACCAGGCAGAACAGGCAGACGTATATGCCGAGGAAAATCATAGGCGGGGCAGGGGTAAGATAGGGTTAGCGACTACCATTTGAGGCTCTTGTCTTTGACCAACAAAACCACGGAGGTGACGGCAAAACATGCGACAAGTAATGAGAGGATGAAAAACAGGCGTTTCGGACCGGCCGGCTTGACGGGTACTGAGGCGGCCTGCACGGTGGTGAACACAGGCGTGCGCTCCAATACTTTGCTCTCGGCGGCCACACACTGGCTCTGCAGTTTGGTATAGATGGCGTAGGCGCTCTGCATGTCTTCTTCCATCTGGCTCTGAAGGGTTTTCAGGCTCGCTTGGTCAAGTTCCTGGTGTGTGTCGGCAAAGGTGCCGTATGCCTTCTGCTTCTTGAGGTAGTCTTGTTCGGCCAGGTCTCTCACCTTGACCAGATGGGCCAGTTCCTGGCGCGCCTTTTTGGTGCGGTAGTCGGTCATGTGGCGCTGCAGGGCGTTTTTCACCGAGTCGGCCAGGGTGGTGGCCACCAGCGGGTCGAGGGCTTGGGTCTTTATGGTGATGACTTGCGTCTTCTTGTCCACGTCACAGCTGATGCTTTTGGCGATGCTTCGTGCCATAGCGTCTTGTTCTTTGGTCAGTCTGAAGGGGTCGATGTCATAGCGGCCGTTCTTTTTGGCTGCTATGGGCTTGCCCTTGCCCGAGCTCCACCACGGCTGGGGTGCTTGGTCGGTCAGATAGTCGGCCAAGGCGCCGTGCCACTTTCCGTCTGCGGTGGTCACCTGCATATCAAAGAAGGGCACGATGAAGTCTTTGCTCTCGATCAGGTCGGGGTAAAACAGTGGGATGATAGCGTCTTCAGAACTCATCATACCCGACAGGTCGATGCCCACTATTGAGGCCATACCTGAATACTTCGACATTTTGTCGTTGTTGCTGGTCTCGGGCGCCAGGGTGATTTCCACCTCATAGTAGCGCGGTTGGCTGTAGATATAGACGGCAGACAAGACCAGCACAATGAGCATCGGCAGGATGTAATGGCGTTTCCGTGCGCGCAGACTTCGGTAGACGAGGTCGAGGCGTACTTCTTGCTTCATCACCGACTCGGCTTGTGGGTTTTGGTTTGCTTCCATAGATGGCGGTTTACTATATAAACGTTCAAGGGCGGCACTTATTTTGCCCAGATGCCTTTGGCCCGGCCTTTAAGCAGCTTGGCCACTTGCAGGTAATTGGTCACGGCACAAATCAGATTGACGATGATGAGGGCCACGACTATACCCTCCAGTCCCATTTCTTTGAGTCCGCCAATGGCCAGCGGCACAAAGACGATGGCCTCGGCCACGGTGACGAGGCTCTGCAGCAGGATGCAGCCTATGCCGTAGAGGATGTGGGCGTAGAGCAGGCTGAACATGATGATTCCTATATATATGGCCATCAAGATAGTCATCGCCGGCGAGATGTCTACCTTGCCCAAGGTCCAGACGGGATAAATCCAGCCGGCCACGGCCGCCATGCCGACGACAAGCAGCGTGGTCCCCGCCAGCACGTAGAGCCCTTTTCGCAGGCAGCGGCTGATCCAGTTTATTTCACCTTTGGTGTAGGCATCGGTTATGGCCGACCACATCGGCGCTATGACAATGCTGAAGAGCATCAGGGCCAGGCTGAAGTAACGGTAGGCTATCTGGTAGGGCGATACATGCTCGGGCCCCAATATCTTAGAGATAAACAAATTGCTTGAGGCGAAAAGCACGATGCCGGCAGTCTGCAAAAAGAAAAACTTGAAGCCGAGGCTGAAGATGCCGCCCAGCATGGCCCGGCTGTAACACTTCACCGACGGCAACAGGCGCGGATAGAGTTTAAGGAACGTGACAGGATAGGCCAAGAGATAGACCACGAGCGGTGCGGCGGTGAAGAGAAAGGCGATGAGCAGGAAACTCACCTCGTCGCTACACAGCCGGGCGATGGCGATGGCGATGAGCGAGAGGGTCTGACCGCCCACGATGAGAGCGTTGTTCACAGCCGGCAGTTGCAGGCCCAAAAAGACATTGCCCACAAACTTGAACACAAAAGTCAGGCAGACCAATCCCGTGGAGAGTTGCACGATGAGCGGTAAGTGGGGCGAGCGCTCCGGCGACACGCCGAGCAGGCCGTAGAGGTCGGCGTAGTGTTCGGCGGTAAGCAGGATGAAAATGGCCGGCACCATGATGAGCACCAGCGTGAAGAAGGTTGTGCTCACGGCCTGCCGGGCCTTATCCCATTCGTTGCGGGCCACAAACTCGGCCAACTTGTTGCGCAGGCCGTTGCCCAGTCCCACGTCAAACGAGTCTATCCAGATGAGCACCGTGCTAAGCGTCATCCAGATGCCGTATTCATAGGGATTGAGGCAGGCCAGGGTCAGCGGCACCAACAACAACTGCACCACGCCCGACCACCCTTTGATGAGGAAGGAGGCCAGAATGTTGACCAACATCTTCGCGGTGCGTTGGTCGGTGCGTTGGAGGCGTGAGCGTAACATCTTGTCTTGTCTGTGTCGGCCGGCCTTGTGTCGGTCCGGCGGTTAAATATAACGGATTGTTGGACTATGCGCGTTGTGCCGCCTCAGCGGCGCGGATGAGCGGCCGGGTAGACTCCATAATCTCAAAGAGATTCTCCACCGTTTCGGCGCGAAGCATGGCAATGCGGGTCTGACGGAAATCGGGCAGACCCTTGAAGAGCGGCGTGGCGGCCAGATGGCGGCGTATGTGCAATATGCCGCGGTATTCGTCGATGCGCGCCACACTCTGTCTCACCTGCTCTTTGAGCACATCAAGTTTCCAGTCGGCCGTCATGGGAGCATATTCGCTCTCAATGGCTTGGTCCACGGCGTGGTCGTCGCTATGGAGCGCGTCGTGTATCTCTTTGAAAATCCATGGGCGACCAAAGGTGGCACGTCCCACCATTATGGCATCGACGCCGTAGTCGTCGAATGCCTTGACGGCCCCCTCGGCCGACGTGATGTCGCCGTTGCCGATGATGGGGATGTGTATGTGCGGATTGCGCTTCACCTCGCCGATGAGGCTCCAGTCGGCTTGGCCGGTATACATCTGTGCTCTTGTGCGGCCGTGAATGGTGAGTGCGCTGATGCCGCAGTCTTGGAGCTGTTCGGCCAGCGGCACGATGATTTTTTGCGAAGCGTCCCAACCCAAACGGGTTTTGACCGTGACGGGCAGTTTCACTGCGTCGACCACGGCACGGGTAATCTCCAGCATGAGCGGCACGTTTTGCAACATGCCCGCACCGGCTCCTTTGCCGGCCACGCGTTTCACGGGGCATCCGAAATTAAGGTCGATGATGTCGGGATGGGCGCGCTCTTCGACAATCTGGGCGGCGTCGCGCACGGCCACGGGGTCTTTGCCGTAGATCTGTATGACCACGGGGCGCTCTTCGTCACACACGGTGAGCTTGTCGAGACTGCGGCTCACCATACGCACAAGGGCGTCGGCCGCCACAAATTCCGAGTAGACCATCGAGGCACCCAGCCGTCGGCAGAGCAGGCGAAAACCGATGTCGGTCACGTCTTCCATCGGTGCCAGCAAAACGGGACGCGGCCCAAGATTGATTTGGCCTATCTTCATAGCGAGTGAGAGGGTTTGAAAAACAACTTGCGGTCGAGTGGCACGCCTTTCCACAGGATGAAGCCGCCCACAGCCATCAAGGCGAGACCGATGAGGCCGGTGGCGACGGGTCCCGTCTGGTTCAGGCGGCTTTCAATGGTGGGGTAACTGAGCAGCAACACACCGAGTCCGTTGTTCAGGATGTGACAGAAGAGACACAGGCGGATGTCGCCGGCACGCATATAGAGCAGACCAAGCACAAAGCCCAGCACCAAGGCCGACACCGTTTGCAGGGGATTGAAATGGATGATGCCGAATGTGGCGGCGCTGACCAAGGCGGCCACCACCGGCATGAAACGCTCGGAGAGGGTGCGCTGAATACCTTCGCGGAAGGCCAGTTCCTCAAGCAGTGGCCCGACGACTACGAGCATCATCCAGCCGATGGCGTCTGACTTCATTTCGCCGAACAAGTCGCCGGTGCCGCCGTCGGAGAGGCCCAGCGGTGACAAAGCAGTTGACAAGCCGAAGGCGAAAAGCATAAATCCCAATATGGCGGCCAGCCATGTGGTGGCTGACAGGTTTTGTGTCGGGCTGAACGGCCGGCGCCGAATGCCTTTGGCTGCCCACAGCACGGCGGCAAAAAGCGCTGCCGATATGGCCATGCCCACGGCAAACTGGTGGGCGGTGGGCTCGGTCACTTTGTCGGGCTCGGCCGACGTGGTTGAGGCCCACACCAGAGCAATGGCCGAGGCCACTATCTGGTAGACGATAAATCCGAGGAATATGATGAAGGATTTGAGCATAGGTTCAGAAGGTTGAGGGCTTGTTCGGCGTCATGGCCGATTTGTCGGGCGAGACTGTCGAGGCTGTCAAACCGGCGCTCGTCGCGGAGGCGGTCGACGAGGTTCAGGCGCAGGTTCTGGCCGTAGAGGTTGCCGGTGAAGTCAAGCAGGTGGGCTTCGATGGAGAGGTCGTTGCCGTTTTGCAGGGTGGGGCGATGACCGATGTTGAGCATAGCCTTGTGGTACTGGCCAGCCGCTTCGGCCCAGACGGCATAGACACCGCTCGAGGGGATGAGCCTTTCGGCATCGGCAAGACGTATGTTGGCCGTGGGGAACCCCAATTTGCGGCCCACGTGATGCCCCTCAATCACCACGCCGCCAATGGCGTAGTAGCGTCCCAACAGTCGGGCTGCCGCCTGGACTTGTCCCTCGGCCACGAGCCGCCTGATGCGCGACGAACTCACGGCCTGGCCGTCCACGACGAGCGGCGTAGCCTGTATCACTTCCATTCCACACGAGCGGCCAATGGTTTGGTAGTCGTCGAAGTTCAGGCCACGGTCACTGCCAAAATGGTGGTCGTAGCCCATGAGCAAGACCTTGACGCCCAACTGCCCCATCAGCATATCGGTCATAAACTCGCGTGCCGTCATGGCTGCCATTTGTGGCGTGAAGTCCAGGAGTGCGCAGGTGTCGAGGCCCGACTGTCGGAGCAGGGTGGTTTTTTCGGCGGCGTCGGTGAGCAGCTGGGGCCGATAGTCTGACTTCAAGACCTTGCGGGGATGATGGCCGAAGGTCACGGCCATAGTGCACAGATCCCTCTCGGCGGCCACTGATTTGAGTTGGCCGATGAGATGGCGGTGTCCGAGGTGCAGCCCGTCGAAAAAGCCGATGGTCGCCGCCATGGGGCGGTCGCTGCGGGTCGTGAAGTCAAGCCTGGTGAAGTTCATTCGGGGATATAGATGCCGTCGGCGGTGAAATATTTGAGCCATTCGCCACCTGCGGGAGCCAGTCGGGCTTGTAGGCCACAGGCACGGGCGGCTTCGCAATTTTCCTCGCAGTCATCGAAGAAAAGTATCTCTTCGGGTCGGCAGCCGATGCCTTCCACCACAGCCTGATAGATGGCCGGCGAAGGCTTCTCTACCCCCAGTTCGTAGGAGAGGAAAGCCCGGCGGAAGAAGTCGGGCAGGTCGTGGCCTTGATATTGGAACAGGCCGTTGCGGGCCATATCCCAGTGCACGATGTTGGTATTGCTCAACACATAGGTGGGGTAGTGGCGGCCAATGCGCAGCAGCATGTCGAGACGGTCGGCCGGCACGCTCACCAGGTAACTCTCCCAGGCCTGGACAATCTGGGCGTTGGTGATGTGGTGCAGGCCCGAGTCGGCGCGAAGACGGTCGCAAAACTCGTCAAGCGTCACCTCGCCGCGCTCGAGTGCCGAGAGGATGCCGGCTTGGGCAAAGGTGCCGATGTAGGGCCTCACGTCGAAGCCTATTTGCTCAAAAGCCTTGATGCAGCGCTGCTTGTCGAGGTCGACCAAGACACCGCCGAAGTCGAATAGAAGGTTCATACGTATGTTTCTTTTGGCTGCGGCGCGGCATGGTCCAAACAGACAAGTTTGTCGGCCAATGCTCCCGCCTTGCCCAAAGGTTGATGTTGTCGGTGGGTTGGTAATGTGTGGCCCGGGATGGCTTCAGACTTTCACCAATTTATAGATGCGGTCTGAGGGGCGTATCTTTTCGGGTACGGCAATGGCCACAGCTTGACCTTTTTTGCCGATTTCAACGGGCCCGTCGTCGAGATGGATTTCGTCGGCCGTCACATAAATCACGCCCGTGGTGGGACCGATGATGACCAGGCGGTCGCCTTTGCAGATGTCGCCGGCTTCGAGATAAAACTCGCCCACGCCGAGGCGCGAGAAATATTTCACACCCTTGCCGATGTAGACTTTGCGCTCGGTGGCCGAAGAGCCGTAGGTGGCGCTCCATTCGCCCAGACGCTGCCCCAGGTAGTAGCCGTCCCAGAAGCCGCGGTTGAACACCGAGGCCAGTCGCTCGTCCCATGCCTTGACTTTCTCTTGTGAGAAGGTGCCGGCCTTGACGGCCTCAATGGCTTCCTTGTAGCACTTCACCACCGTGTAGACGTATTCGGCTGAGCGTGCACGGCCTTCAATCTTGAACACACTCACGCCCGCCTGCATCATTCTGTCGATGAAACCGATGGTTTTGAGGTCTTTCGGGCTCATGATATATTTGTTGTCCACATCCAGTTCGACACCCGTCTCACGGTCGCGCACGGTGTAGCTGCGGCGGCACACCTGCATACATTCGCCGCGGTTGGCCGAGCGGCCGAGGTTGTCGAGCGACATATAGCATTTGCCGCTCACCGCCATGCACAAGGCCCCGTGGCAAAACATCTCGATGCGGATGCGTTCGCCGCCAGGACCACAAATGTTCTCGTCGTCGATGGCCTTGGCAATGGCGGCCACCTGAGCCATGTTGAGCTCGCGGGCCAGCACCACCACGTCGGCAAAAGCAGCGTAAAACCGCAGGGCTTCGACGTTGGAGATGTTGAGCTGCGTGGAGAGATGCACCTCGAGGCCGATGGTGCGGCAATAAGCCAACACAGCCACGTCGGCCGCTATCACTGCCGATATGCCCGCCTCGAGAGCGGCGTCGCAGATGCGGCGCATGAGGTCGAGGTCTTCGTCGTAGATGATGGTGTTGACCGTGAGATAAGACTTCACGCCCTGTTCGCGGCAGGTGGAGGCAATCTCGTGGAGGTCGTCTATGGTGAACCGGCTGGCCGAATGTGCCCGCATATTGAGGGCCTCAATGCCGAAATAGACCGAGTCGGCCCCGGCTTTGAGTGCGGCGGCAAGCGACTCGCGAGAGCCGGCCGGTGCCATCACTTCGTGTTGGGTTGTCATCTTGAATGGTATTGTGTCAATTTTGGTCGATTTCATCGGCGTTTTTCCTGATGCTTGTGCCGCCTGGGAGTCCGATGAGGTCAGCTCGGGTAATGACCACTTCGGCCACACCCGCATCGATGGCGCCGAGACAGTTTTCGAGTTTGGGCAGCATACCGCCCGACACTGTGCCGTCGGCACGCAACTGTTCGAAAGTCTTGTGGTCGATGGTCGGGATCACGCTCGTCTCGTCGGCAGGGTCGGCCAAGACGCCGGCAAACTCAAAGCAAAACACCAGTTTCACGTCATAGCCCACAGCCGCCAAGGCTTTGGCCACCTCAGATGCCATAGTGTCGGCATTGGTGTTGAGCATGGTGCCGTGTCCGTCGTGGGTGAGCGGTGCCATCACCGGCACCACGCCCGTCTCGATGAGCCCCGAAAGCCGCTGGCCGTCTACACGGTCTACGTCGCCCACAAAGCCATAGTCCACGGCCGTTCCCGTGCGTTTGTGGGCGCGGACCACGTCCATGTCGGCACCCGTCAGACCCAACGCCGTCGTTCCGGCAGCCTCCAGTTGGGCCACCACGTTTTTGTTGACCAGTCCGGCATAGACCATCGTGACCACCCGAAGCATCTCGGCATCGGTCACGCGCCGGCCGCCCACCATCTGTGTCTCGATGCCCAGACGGGCCGCTATGTCGGTGGCTGTGCGGCCGCCGCCGTGTACCAGCACTTTACGGCCCGGCAGGGCGGCGAATTTCTTGACGAGGTCGGCGAGCGCCTCGGCGTTTTCTACGATTTTACCGCCCACTTTGACTACGGTCAGCGGTTGGCGTTGGGGAGCAGTAGTGTGCATAGGAGTCTTGTGTTGAGCTTGTGTCGCCGTTGCCGGTGGCTTATGGGCCGTGGCACGACGCTATGAATATGCAAAAGTAGCAAAAAAACACCGCGTGGCAAGGTGTAGTCCCCGGCCGGCTTGCACAAACGGGCTGAAGGCTGGCTATTGGGCGGCTGCGGCGTGGTTTTGTCTTTTTGGATGTGGCGGTTTAATCGTATATTTCGGCAGAGAACAAAAAGGAGGCCCCACCGGTCTCTTTTTTTGTGCCACATCCCTCTCTACGGGCCTTATGCCAGAAAAAACTGTCCTTATGGCAGCAAATTCTGTCCTTATTCCCGTCAACATTTTGCCGTGTTTTGCCCCGTTTTTCTTCCATCCGGCCCATTCCATCATACCTTTTTACCAGCTCTCCCTACCTTGCAAAAAGATTTATGCATTGTTTCCCGTTTTCTTGTCACTGACGACCGCCATTTTTAGACAGGGGTAAATTAATCATCCCAATTTCGAGCGATAAAACAAGGCCTGAAGGATCGTAACAAAACCAGCCCAGGCCTAACGACCCGGGCTATTATGTCACGGCCCCTCAGGCCTTGCGAGAACGCTCAAAATTGACAGAATACGAATTTGAAAGAGAGCGTTCTCTTCTCTATGGCATCTGTTTTTTCAGACAAAGTCATCACCCAGCTTGATGAGCGCTTCGCCGGAAAGCTTGCGTGCCACGGTGGGGTCGCTGTTGGGACAGATGACGAGCACGTTGCCCTCGATGGCGATGAGATAGCCGTTCAGGTCGCTCACCACTGCGGCCATGTCTTCCGGCAGGCGGATGAGATTGTCTCGGCAGTTGGTCAGCATCGTGCCGGCGCCTTGCAGCAGGGCATTGCCGTCGTTGTCTTTTTCCGTCACCTCGTAGAGTTCGGGCCAGCAACCCACGTCGGCCCATCCGAAATCGGCCTGCATCACGTAGACATTCTCTGTCTTCTCCAAAATCATAAGGTCGAGCGAGCGGTGCATGCTGGACTGATATGACGACGTAATGATTTCGAGTTCTTCGGCGGCAGTCAGGGCGCCTTTAGACTCCTTGATGCGCTCCGACATAATATCCGAACTCTCACTCACGAGGCTCATCATCGTTTTGTTGTGCCAGGCAAAAAGACCCGTATTCCAAAGAAATTCGCCGCTTTCAACGAACATTTTGGCATAGTCGATGGCTGGTTTTTCAACGAAAGACTTCACGCGGAACATCCCTTTGTCGTCGCCGGGACGGCCGCGCTGGATGTAGCCATAGGCTGTGTTGGGCACCGTGGGACGCACGGCCAGTGCCACAAACTCGCTGTGGCGTCCGGCAAAGTCGAGGGCGCGCTCAATGGCCGCCGCAAAGAGGTCTTCCTGTTGTATGAACTGGTCGGACGGTGTGCAGATGATGCGGGCTTCGGGGTCGATCTGGCCAATATGGCACGACACCCACGCGGCTGCCGGCGCCGTGGAGAGTTGCACGGGTTCGGCCAGGATGTTTCCGGCCGGCACGTCGGGCAGTTGGGCCTTGACCGTGTCGGTGTAGTCTTTATAGGTGGAAATGAAGATATGGTCGCTGTCGAGATAGCGGCTTACGCGATCGTAGGTCTGTTGGAGCAGGGTGCGGCCCACGCCGGTGAAGTCAATGAACTGTTTTGGCATGCGACGTCGGCTCACGGGCCACAGTCTTCGGCCAATGCCACCGGCCAAGATGATGCAGTAATCGTGAAGTCCTTTCATAACTCAGGGGAATTATAGGGTTGAATAGAATAAGGTTTAAGGGAGATGTGCTTGATAGCATCGCTAAGGTAGGCATAATTCTGCTACACTTCGCCTAAAAACTGCTTAAAATAGGGCATCCCAAGAGTTTTTTACCAACTTTTTTGGTTCGTTTATAAAAATCGCCTACCTTTGCAAGCGCAAAACAAAGGCCTCGCCCGGCCTCAGTGTGCAAAAGCCACCAGCCCAGATGGCGGAATCGGTAGACGCGCTGGTCTCAAACACCAGTGGGGCAACCCGTGCCGGTTCGACCCCGGCTCTGGGTACAAAAGATTGGAAATCTTCACGCGAAGGTTCCCAATCTTTTTTGTTTTGTGCCCCTCTCTTTCGTGACTGAGCGTGACTGAACGCTCCAATCACAGCAAGTCGCTGATTTCCTTGATGGTTACAGTCGTGTGATTGTGTGATTGGGAAAAAGGCAAACTTTTGGGTATAGAGAGCAGGTTGGCCTAATGGTGAACGGGTGTCGGCGACTTTTGTATATGCGTAAGGGAAGCAAGCCCCCATTTTCGCATACCTCGGGAACGCTCCAGTGGAAATCGGCCAACCAAATAAATATATGTGGCTCTTCCGGAAAATGGGGTGATAGTTTGAAAAAAGTTGAGTAAGAACGAAGAAAACTTCCGACTTTTTTGTATATTTGAATAACTACAAACAAATGTACAAATATGAACAGCAGTTTTCTATATCACGCATGGGGGCTTTACAGCCTCGAATGTACCAAAGAGGAGTAAAAATGTAATACAATTATTCTGCATGTCCAAACAAAACACCGGCAAAATGTGTGTCCAAAATGCGGCAAGCGTCATTATGTGATTTCAACTAATGTCATTAACTTTGTTAGCGAGTCTTCTGCCCTGCTGAAAGCGCACAGGCGGGCAAGACACATACATAATGACAAAGGCGTATCTTGCGCTTTAGTTTTGACGCTTGTGAACTTCGCAACTCATCTGTCTGTCAAAAACAAGGCAACGGGAATGCCCTATGAGGGTGTATTATTTCCATTCCCTCCATTCTGCTTGACATTTGTTTGTCGAGAAGTCAACTTCTGTATTTGCCATCTGGTCCAAGTATGACTTCAGTTTTGCCAGTGGGTGCACAGTCACAGAGTCCCAATGCCAGTCATCCCAGTCTTTCACATAGTCTTCATAGGAATCATAATAGACCTTAGGGTCATTCAGTTCCCAACTCTCTCGTTCAGACCCAGGGGTCATAGGTCCTATTACCTTTACAGGCACAACAGAATGATAAGGAGTATGGAACACTGCCAAAACCTTCTCACCCAGAACGAAACGGCATGCTTCCTAATACTTGGCATCGCCAGGCTGATGACCACCATGCGTATAAGTGGCTAAAAGATTCTTGTTAGCATCGAAAGTATGCACCTTTGATGGTGATAGGTCTTCTTGGACTTCAATCTCGTAGCCAACAAGATTAGTCTGCCTGTAAAGCGTATGCTCCAAGACGAATTTGGCAGCGTCCAAACTCTTGAAAGGACCGATGTATTTTGCATCAAGCCCGTAAGCTTCTTCTCCGTCCTCTCTGCTTTCACAGGTAGTTCCATCTTTGATTTCCTTGGTACAGAACATTGATAACCCGCATGAATCTGCTATCGATGAAGATATGGGCATGATAGACTCTCCGTCATGGAGTCTGATTACCGGCCATTCCTCACAGAATAGTTCTGCAAACTTGTCGGGACTGTCTGTATGGATGGGGATTATGGCCTTAGGCTGAAGCAACTGAAAGAGAATGTTCATACTTCTTATGTCGCAGTGTCCGCTGGTATGTAGGTACTCATAACCACCTTCCAATGCTTTTGCCAAGGCTTCGTTGTAGGCCTCTTTTCTCTCATCAAGATACCCTTGCCACATGGAGAGATATTTTTTCTTCTCGCCAGGGAGTTCGTTGATTAGTTTGTTAAACTTGGGGTTGGCACGTGCTATCAGCACATATCCTTTGTCCCTTATTGTTTCTACGAACTTGTCGTTAAAGGTAAAGTCATTCCCTTTCTTGAAGAGAGCCAATGGCTCATATTCCCCATATCGATACAGTCTGGACTTACTCCACAGTGAACCGCTTTTTGCCACGATGTCCATCACCTGCTTCTGATAGGCATCGACAATGAACGGCATACCTGCCCTTAAAGCAACGTGATAGAATGAGAATAAACGGTCGATATTTGTTGACGAGAGATAGACAATATGACCAATCTTCTGAGTAAGCGCATCTTCAAATGCTTTTTGAAGTTCCGCTTCGGTGCATGATGTTGAGTCAGGACGTGACACATTGGTGCCCTCGCAAACCACATAATCCACTTCCCCCACATATTGTTCAAGCATTTTCCTCAATTTTTTGCTCCTAAAACCATGGGTGCGGAAATCGCCTGTATGGAATACGCTCACACCATCAGCTTCTATCTTGAAGGCATAGGCATCAAAAGCGGAATGATCAATTGTGACGGGCATCACATTGAAAGGGCCAATAGAAAACAACTGTCCAGGACTAAACTCCCTTGAGGTGTTCAATCGCTCAATAATCATATGCTGGTTCTCATCCACATAAGACAGATGTTCAGAAAGAGCCAGTTGTATATCTCTTCCAAGTTTACCTATATATAAAGGAAGTTCCTTGGGTAATTCCTTCATGCAACCAATATGGTCACCGTGATAATGAGTGATGAGTAACGCACTCATGGTCAGGTCGCCTTTGGTCAAGCCCTCAATCTCTAAAGGATTTGACTTCTGGGTGCCAAGCAGTTGTTCTCCATAATCGACGAACAACTTCCAGCCTTTATGTTCATACTCTGTGACACAGCCGCCAATCTGATCCGTGCCACGATGGATTGTAATCTTCATTTCTCTTTTATTTTAACTGATGGTCATCATTCAAATAAATCACCTTACCATTGTACCCTTCGTTTTTGCATGCTTCGACAAATTCTTCGTAACGATTCTCTCCTTGCTTATCAGAGAAAGCAAAAATAAATTGTGGCTTCTTGGTTATATCAATACTTACATTTTTGTCTATCAGGTGCAGTTCCCGTTTCTGCTTCAATAATTCATCCATTTCATTTAGGAATTCATTTTTGGAGTCACGTCCGATAGTATGTTTATAGCAGTCTATGTGAGAGCCAATACCAGAATTACCTTTAATTGCTACGAGTCCTGTCTTTAATTCTATTACATATAATTGCCCTGTTTTATCAACAGCAATAATATCAAAACGTGGCACAACTTTATTTTTTGCCCCATCGTATTTGAAAGAGGATTTTCTACTCACAGCATATTCCAAATCTATAACTGTATAATCGGTTTCCCCTCTGTTATTCATTGATATTTGCTGTTGGGCATTCTTTTCGTCGTGTGAGATACCTATCGTGCGAAGATCTTCTTCCCATTTCTCCATTATTCCTTTCATCTTCGCACAATAGGCGGCCATACCTTCATTTCTGAGGATGGAAAACATTTCATCACGTTTCCTTTGGTAGGAAGTAACAAGTTTCTTGTCTTCAGCTTTGTCACTCTTGATCAAGTGTGTTTTACGCATATCTTTGGCTCCACGATGAAAATAGAACTCGTCGAAATGCAGGCTGCGAGGACGTACTTCTAGCAAGTTTCCCCCTCGATAGTAGATATTCAAATAGTTATCTCTGATTTGAACATCTAATTCGTTTTCACGTTGCGATGCATAATCGATAATCTCTTTGTACTCGCCTTTTGTCAATTTCTTCCAAAACTCTTCATTTCTGATTTTTCTTTTCGTAGCCATATGTTCTAAATAAATTACTATTTGTTATATACGAATTAGTTTTTATAGAGTCAACAAGCAAGTGCAATATTACGAATAATGTTTGTATTAGCTTCCTATAAGACAACATACCCTTGGCAGAGTTTCGGAACTATCCTGCCTATTGTATCGAGCGGCATTGAGAGCAATACCATCGGCACGGTGGCTGATGTGGAGGCTGTCTATGGCCTTGATGGAAAGAGATGCGACAGCATGAAGAGCGGCATGAACATCATCCGCATGAGCGACGGCACGACGAGGAAGATTGTGAAGTAAAAAAAAGGTTCATCCGACATTTCGAGTGATAGCATAAAAACGTAGACTTTACTTCTCAATTTTGGCCATTTTTGAGAAGTAAAATGCTGATACTTCCCAAAAATCGCGTTTTTTGAGAAGTATTATGTACTGCTTATCACAACTCCCCATGTCGCAACGACGCGGGCCCGTCGTCTCTTTGACAAATTCACTCTACTTGGCATCATTACTTTTTGCCACCAAGTGTTATGTAAAATCAAGCTTTCCTCCGAGGTAAAGGGTGAGTGAACCGCCGCCTATTTTTGAGAAAATGCGCACCGTCTTGGCTAACGACACGCTCAACCGACCGCTTTCGATTTTTGAAATCTGAGATTTGTTCATGCCGACGCTTCCGGCAAGTTGTTCTTGAGTCAAACCAGACGCGATGCGGGCCTTACGTATGATGCACCCCACCTCACGCAGTACTACCATATCTCTCATTTCCTGCTCAAGAGCATCTCACTCCGGAGTTCCTACTGGGCCATAATCGGCATCTACTAAGGTCATCAAATCAACTTCTTTCATACTTCCTGCGATTTTTACACATAACGGTGTTTGCATTATAGTTTTTCATACCACAAATGTAGTTATTTTCTCTTTGCGAAATATGGTTCTTTTATAACCTTTGAAGTTTTTCCCGTTGTCGTTCCCCAATGTAAAAGTCATGATACCAATCCGTTACGATGCATAAATAAAAACCTCCCCCGGCACAATCGCTGTGTGACCGGGAGAGGTTGTAGAGGATATGTAATGACGAGGTTGGCTTATGCCCACTCAAGGATGACTTTGCCGCACTGGCCGGACTCCATGATGTCGAAACCTTTCTGGAAGTCGTCTACGGGGAAACGGTGGGTGATGACGGGCGAAAGGTCGAGGCCTGAAACGAGCATCTGCTCCATTTTGTACCAGGTTTCCCACATTTCGCGACCATAGATGCCCTTGATGGTGAGGGCCTTGAAGATGATTTCACTCCAATCTACGGTGGTGGTGGGAGGCAGAATGCCGAGCTGGGCAATCTTTGAGCCGTTGTACATGTGAGCAACCATATCGCGGAAGGCTACAGGAGCACCCGACATCTCAAGACCTACGTCGAAGCCGCGGATGCCGAGCTTTTCCATAGCTTGGTCGAGGGTTTCACCGTTGCGGGCATTGACGGTGGCGGTGGCGCCCATCTTTTTGGCAATGTCGAGACGATAGTCGCTGAGGTCGGTCACCACGATGTTTTTGGCTCCGGCAAAGCGAGCAATGGCGGTGGCCATAGTGCCGATGAGGCCGGCTCCGGTGATCAAGACGTCTTCGCCGAGAAGGGGGAAAGAGAGGGCGGTGTGGGTGGCGTTGCCGAAGGGGTCCATAATGGCGGCCATATCGTCTGAGATGCGGGAATCGAGTTTGACCACGTTGCTCTCTGGGATGCAGAGATATTCGGCAAAGGCACCATCACGATTGACGCCGACACCGATGCTGTTTTCGCAGATGTGTTGCAGACCACGGCGGCAGTTGCGGCAGTGACCGCAAGCAATGTGGCCTTCGCCGGTGACACGGTCGCCGACCTTGATGTTGCGCACACCGATGCCGACTTTCTCTACGATGCCGACATACTCGTGGCCAATGGTCATCGGGGTTTTGATGGTCTTCTGGCTCCATTCGTCCCACTTGTAGATGTGGAGGTCGGTGCCGCAAATGGCTGTTTTCTTAATCTTGATGAGCACATCGTTGACGCCCACTTCGGGCACGGGCACATCTTCCATCCAGATGCCCTTCTTGGGCTCTTTCTTGACTAATGCTTTCATGTTGTGTGGTTTATTTGAGGTCGTAGTTGTTGGACGATATAATGATTGGATAGGTATAGGGCTATCCGTCGTGGGGTGGTGTGTTTTCCTTGTGCAAAATTCCTGCAAGAAATTGAGATATGCAAACATTTGGGGCGTTTTTTTATCGCCTCAAACAAATAAAGTCTCTCATATCGTGACTGATATGAGAGACTTCAATTGGTGTTGTTCCACTCCGACTCGAACGGGGACTGAGAGAACCAAAAACTCTAGTGCTAACCATTACACCATGGAACAATCCGCTTGTTGCTTCGTTAGAAGACGGTGCAAAAGTAGAAATTATTTTCTATTCCGCAAAGGAATGTGGTGTTTTTCTGTTTTTTGCGTGAGTACCGGTGTGCTATTCTTCGGCGTTGCCGGCAGTGTGGAGTGCCTGGATGTTGCGGGTCAGTCCCTCGAATCCTGCTCTTTTGACGGCGCTCCCTTTGAAGAGGCGGCGATAGGTGTCGACGTTGAGGTTTTGCCAGTCTGACGGGGTCATTTGCCTGAGTTCGGTTTTGGGGTGAAAATCTTTTTCGCCGGTGGGTTGGGCAAAACGGTTCCAGGGGCAGGCTTCGGCACAGCGGTCGCAACCGTAAAAACAACTTCCCATTTTGGTGCCCGTGCCGCTCGGGAGTGCGCCACGATGTTCGATGGTGAGGTATGACAGGCAGCGGCGGGCATCAAGTGTGCCGTCGCCTATGAGTGCTCCTGTTGGACAGTTGTCTATGCAGCGGCGACATTGACCACAGTGTGCCGTGGTGGGTTGGTCGTAATGATCGGCAGGATGGATGAGCACGAGTTCGCCGAGGAAGAAGTAGGTACCGGCTCCGGGGATGATAAACTGGCCTGAGCGTCCGGGCCAGCCGAGGCCGCATTGTTTGGCCCAATAGCGTTCGTCTATGGGCGCCGTGTCGCAAAAAACACGTCCATCGACATAGTCTTGCAGTCCGAGCGCTGCCATGAGTGCTTTAAGGCGTTCACGCATCACGTCGTGATAGTCCCGGCCACGGGCATAGCGGGCCAGACTGACGGCTCCGCCGGCTTCGCTGTCGGGAAGAAAATAACCCAAAGCGACGGAGACAATGGTTTGCGCCCCTTCTACCAAGAGGCAGGGGTTGAGGCGTTTCTCGAGATTGTTCTCAATCCAAGCCATATCGGCCTGGTTGCCGCCGGCAAGCCAGGCTTTGTAGCGCCGGGCATAGTCTTCGTCGAGTGGAGCCGCCTTGGCAATGCCCGCAGCATAAAAGCCGAGGCGTTTGGCCTCGGCTTTTATTTGGTCTGAATGAAGCATGGTGTGATGGCTCATATCGTGATGGTGGTTTTCAATCAAACACCTTGAAGCTGTAGCCTTGCGACTGTAACCATTCGATGGCACGCGGCAGGGCGTAGAGCAGTTTGTCGTGGCTTTTGACGGAGTCGTGAAAGGTGATGATGCTGCCCGGCCTGGCATAGCGGCGGATGTTGAGCAAAACGTCACGGCCGTTGAGCCGTGTGGAATAGTCGCGCGTGACGAGGTCCCACATAACGATGCGGTAGCGTTGCTTCACAGCGGCATATTGCTCCCATTTCATCCATCCGTGTGGGGGGCGGAAAAGGTTTGTCCGGAGATAGACATTGGCTTTGTCCACGTTGCGCACATAGCTGCTGATGCCGTGTCGTAGTCCACCGATGTGGTTGAAGGTGTGGTTGCCCAGCCGGTGGCCGCGAGCCTTGACCATCTTGAACTCCTCGGGGTGTTTGCGGATGTTGTCACCCACCATAAAGAAGGTGGCTTTGATGTCATAATGGTCGAGCACGTCAAGCACCCAGGGAGTGACTTCGGGGATGGGGCCGTCGTCGAAGGTGAGATAGACGGCTCGCTCTTTGGGGTTCATGCGCCAGAGGGCATGAGGATAGAGCCATCTGAGAAACTTGGCGGGCTGTTCGATAATCATAGCTTAGAAGTCGCCCAGACCATCGTCGCCCCCACCCAGGTCGAAGGAGGGGAGAGACGACGGTTGATTATAGCGTTGCTCAAGGTTATTGTAGATGGTCTGAACGAGGCTGAGTGCTTCAGTCTGAGTAGCCAGACGGTCTATTTTGGCTTGCGTGTCTTTGTCGAACCTGTCTTTGAGTTCCACAATGCGGTAGAGCACAGAGAGTTTGCTCCTGAATTTGTCCATCATGTGGGCTTGGCGTTCGTCCTTCAGCGTGCCGCCCCAGTTCAGGTAGTCGTGAGCTTGCTTGAAAATGGCAAGGGCCACCCGGCCGGCTTCTTTGGTGTTGCCCACGCTCAGCCATGCCGTGACGACATCGGTGTCGTAGTCGTCGTATGGGATGTTTTCGGGCGGCAACACTTGTTTGCATTTTTCAAGTGCTTTGCGAGCTTTGTCTGTCTTGCCCTCGTTCAGGAGTTGCTTGACGAGGAGGATGAACATGTTGCGGTGGGTGGAGCACATACGCATCACGGTTTCGTCAAGATAGATGTTTTTGGCCGCTACATTGCCATATTTGAAGCGGTTCATCATATTGTCGTACATCTTTTCGCTGTCGATGACCAGATTGGGGCGGCCGTCGGCCGTACGGGCATGGCAGAATGGTGTGAGACGGTAGGCCAGGCCTTCGAGCACGAGGTAGTCGCCCAAGCCGGCATAGTTGCTGTTGGTCAGGTCGCCTCCCAGAGTGACAGACATATAGATGGGGCGTTTCCAATCATTGCGGGCCACCATCTCATAGACCATCATCTGACTCTTGGTCACACTGTTGCCGAAGCGGATGGTGATGTAGTCGGGGATGCTGTCTTTGCCGCCGGGCAGTGTGGTGCCTTGGGCTATGATGGCTTGCTTGTTGACGGGTACCATCACAGAGTCGGTCGGGATGACGCCGGGTTGTCCCTTGGCAATACGTCCACGAACGTAGTGGTCGATGATATATTTCAAGTCGTAGGTGTTGACGCCGGTACGCTGTTTGATGGCGTCGAGTTCGCTACGCATCTCGGGTTTCACCTCAAAATAGTCGTAGCCCTTACCGCGGTTGTCCACATATTCATAGCGGCTCCAGGCAATGGGCAGGGGGGCCGACTCATAGGCTTGCCGTTTCATCTGGTCGGTATACCAGTCGGTCTGCAGGTAGCTGAGGTTGCAGACGCGGGCGTCGGTGCGTTTGCCTTCCACCTCTTGGGCATACCAGAGCGGGAAGGTGTCGTTGTCGCCATTGGTGAAGATGATGGGCATATTGCCTTCAGGCAGGGTATTGAGATAGTTAAGGCCGAAGTCGCGGCAGGCATAGCGTCCGGAGCGGTCGTGGTCGTCCCACGTCTGGCTCACCATCTGTATGGGCACGAGCAGTGACAATGCCGACACGCCGACGGCTACAGGCATCGGTTTGTTTTTCACCCACTTGTTGAGCCAGTCGCCCAAAGCCATAGCGCCCAGACCAATCCAGATGGCGAAGGCATAGAACGAGCCGGCATAGGCGTAGTCACGCTCTCGAGGCTGACTGGGCGTTTGGTTCAGATACATCACAATGGCCAGTCCGGTCATGAAGAAGAGGAAGAACACTACCCAGAACTGCTGGATGCCACGCTGTCCCTTGAAGGCTTGCCAGAAGAGGCCGAGCAGACCGAGCAACAAGGGCAGACAATAAAACGCGTTGTGGCCTTTGTTGTCTTTGAGGTCGTCGGGCAGTTTGCTTTGGTCTCCGAGCAGCCAGTTGTCAATAAACGAGAAACCGGTTATCCAGTTGCCGTTGTCGGGATTGCCGTGGCCCTGTATGTCGTTTTGTCGTCCGGCAAAGTTCCACATAAAGTAGCGCCAATACATGAAGTTCACCTGATAAGAGGTGAAGAAGCGTATGTTGTCCCATTGTGACGGCATCTGTCCTTCGCCGCTCATTTCTTCACCATTTGAGGTGGTCCATGTGGCATCTACGTCGTGCATAGTGATGTCGCCCATCCACTGTTGATAGTGGCTGGAGTAGGCACCGGAGTGCATACGCGGGAACAGCATCTTCATAGTGCCCGGATATTGCAAACCGTCGTTGGTCTCCATATGGTCGTAGCGGTCGGGCTCATTGGGATTTTGCTTTTCGTGGCGCACCACAGCCTCCGACTTTTTGACCATATACATATACATCGGTTGGCCGGTCTCTTCGTTGAATACCGGTTCGTAGCACGGTGTCGACGAGAATGCCGGGCCGTAGAAGAGCGGTGTGTCGCCATATTGCTCACGGCTCAGGTAGGTGCCGAGGGAGAAGATGTCTTCGGGAGAGTTCTGGTCCATTGGCGTGTTTTGTGTCGAGCGTATCACGATGACGGCATACGACGAGTAGCCAATCATCAGCATCAGCATACAGAGCAGCGATGTGTTGAGGAAGCGCTTGCGCAGCAGATATTGTCCGTTGCGGCGCATCGTCAAGAGCACGGGCAAACCGCAGGTGAGCAGAAGACCAATGACGATGGCCATCGTGCTGCGGCCCATAAAGAAAGGTATGCCGAGCAAGAGCACCGACAGCGTATACAACACGACAATGAGAGCACGCATATTTCTTGTGGTGCTCCAAATGGCGGCAAGCACAATGGCTATCAATAGGAGAATGTAGATGATGAGGCCTGTGTTGAAACTCATTCCCATCACGTTGACAAAGAAGAGTTCAAACCAGCCACCCACTTTGACAATGCCGGGAACCACACCATAGAGCACTGCCACTACGAGCAACATCGATATGCCAAGCGCACAGAGCGAACCCGACGTGTTGGCGTTGGGTTTTTTCTTGAAATAATAGACCAAGGCAATGGCCGGCAGGCAAAGCAGGTTGAGCAGGTGGACTCCGATAGAGAGGCCAGTGAGATAGAAAATCAATACCAGCCAGCGGTCGGAATGAGGCTCGTCGGCATGGTCTTCCCATTTCAAGATCAGCCAAAACACCAAGGCGGTGAACATTGACGAGTAGCCATAAACTTCGCCTTCGACGGCCGAGAACCAGAACGTGTCGCTCCACGTGTAGGCCAAGGCGCCGGTCAAGCCGGCTCCCATGATGAGCACCGTCTGCCAGGTGTCCGTCACGATGCCGTCTTTGCACAGCAACTTGCGGGCCAGATGGGTGATGGTCCAAAAGAGGAACAAGATGCAGAAGGCCGACAGCAGGGCCGACATCACATTGATGCATACGGCAATGTGCTCGGGATTGCTGGTGAAAAGCGTGAAGAAGTTGCCTGTCAGCATGAAGAAAGGTGCACCGGGCGGGTGACCCACTTCCAGCTTTGAGGCAGTAGTGATGAATTCGGGACAATCCCAAAAGCTTGCCGTAGGCTCCACGGTCAGGCAGTAGGTGGTCGCTGCAATGACGAAAGCCAGCCAGCCAACGATGTTGTTAATGAGTTTATACTGTTTCATGTGTGCAGGTTGAAACGACTTGTGTTTTTATGGTTTATGCTGTTGAGGCAAACAGGATGGCAGCCACTCTTAGACTCTTTGAGAAAAAAGTCAAAGAGACAAAAAGCAAGCCTGCCCGCTCTTCACCCTTAGACTCTTGGTCTTTCCACAGACAAAGTCTGCGGTGGCTACGACCTGCAAAAGTAGGCATTTTTTTGTAGTCGGGTGGATTAAGATCCTGATTTTGTGCTTTTGTCAGACAAAAGTCAACAAGTTCGGCGGGTCTATGGGCGGGGTGTGGCCGGCCATTTGCTTTTCGAGGCAAGTGTGGGGTGTGGCGGACATCACAGTCTCTTAGACTTTTACCCTCTTTATGCTGCAAGATACGCGCATTTTGTGTAATTTTGCACCATAAATATTTTATAGATTTACATCAACATCCCCACACTTTTGAAAACATTTGAAGAATTGGGCGTGTCTGAAAACATTCGACGCGCCATAGCCGAGATGGGCTACGAAAATCCTATGCCTGTACAGGAGGAAGTCATCCCTTATCTCCTTGGTGTCGGTAACGACGTGATTGCCTTGGCTCAGACCGGTACGGGCAAGACGGCAGCATACGGCCTGCCGGTCTTGCAGAAGGTCGACCCCACCGACCATCACACCCAAGCCATCATCCTCAGTCCCACACGCGAACTCTGCCTGCAAATTGCCGGAGACCTCAAAGACTATGCCCGCTACATCGACGGCCTTCAGGTCTTGGCCGTTTATGGCGGTTCGAGCATTGAGAGCCAGATACGCAGTCTGCGCAAGGGCGTACAGGTCATCGTGGCCACTCCCGGCCGACTCATCGACTTGATGCATCGTGGCGTGGCCAAGCTCGACAATGTTGAGAACGTGGTGCTTGACGAAGCTGACGAGATGCTCAACATGGGTTTCACCGATAGCATCGACGAAATCCTGGCCGGTGTGCCTGCCGAGCGCAATACGCTGCTTTTTTCTGCCACAATGGGCCGGGAGATTGAGCGCATTGCCAAAAGCTACCTCCACGACTACAAAGAGATTGTGGTGGGATCGCGAAATGAAGGCGCCGAAAGTGTCAACCACATCTATTATCTCGTCCATGCCAAAGACAAATATCCGGCTCTCAAGCGTGTGGTAGACTATTACCCCAATATTTATGCCATCATCTTCTGCCGCACACGCCTCGAGACTCAAGAGGTGGCCGACCAGCTCATTCGCGACGGCTACAATGCCGAAGCGCTCCACGGCGACCTCTCTCAGGCCCAACGCGACCTCACCATGCAGAAGTTCCGCACCCATCGCACCCAGTTGCTCATCGCCACCGACGTGGCGGCCCGTGGTCTTGATGTCGACGAGCTCACCCACGTCATCAACTATGGTCTGCCCGAAGATGTGGAGAACTACACACACCGCTCCGGTCGTACGGGCCGTGCCGGCCGTCGTGGCACGAGCATCTCCATCATCCATATGCGTGAAAAGGGCCGTGTGCGCATCATCGAGAAAGTCATCGGCAAGCAGTTTGAAGTGGGCACACTGCCTGAGCCTCAGGAAATTTGCACCAAACAGCTTTACCGCGTTATGGACGAACTCGAGCGCATTGAGGTCGACGACAATCAGATTGCGCCTTTCCTCCCCGAGATATTCCGCAAGCTTGATTGGCTCACCAAAGAAGACCTTGTCAAACGCATTGTCAGCCGTGAGTTCGGCCATTTCCTCGACTATTACGCCAATGCACCCGAGATCGTGCAGCCACAAGGTGGCAAAAGCGAGCGTGAAGACCGCAAATCGTCCGGCCGTCAGTCTGGTCGTGGCAAAGACCGCACCGTCGGGCCCCGTGCCGCCGAGCCGGGTTATAAACGCTTGTTTATCAATTTGGGCAAGCGCGACAACTTTTATGCCCGCGAAATCATCAATCTGGTCAATCGCTATGTCAAAGGCAAAGTTCAGATTGGCCGTATAGACCTTACCACCAACTGCTCTTTCTTTGAGGTGCCCGAAGCTTCGGCCGGCCTTGTGCTTAAAAAGATGTCGAAGGCAATGGTGGGCAATCGTCAGGTGGTCGTAGACGACGCCGACCGCCCAGGCGACAAACCTGCACGCCGTGCTTCGCGCCATGACAAGGGAGAAGACCGCCGTCCCTCTCGTCGTGCGGCTGCCGATAAGGCTTCAAATGGCCGCCGCAAATATGGTAAAGACGACTGGAAACAGTTTTTTGAGTAATCCGCTTTAGCTTGCTATGAAAATCAAGACTCTCTTGTTTGTGTGCTGTCTGCTGGCTCTGCCGGCCTCAGCCCAGCATTTTCAGCTCAAGGCCGGTGGCGGTCTGTCCACCCAGTACGGCTCAGCCCGCAGTGTGGGTGCCTATCGCTTTGGTGTGGGCTACGAGATGGAACTCGACCAGCATTGGAGTGTTTCGCCGGCCTTGATGTTTTATGGCAAAGGTTGGAAATCGCCCGATGCCTGGGTCCCGGTCCTGGACGATGCCGGCTTGCCAGTCCTGGACGACGAAGGCAACCAGACTTATAGCCTGATGAGCCGCTCAGTGGCCGCCGGCTATCTCGAACTGCCGCTGTTGGTCAACTATTACCATCGTCTGGCTGCTCAGCGTTATTTTGTCTTCTCGGCCGGGCCGTATGTGGCCTATGGCGTGTCGGGAAAAATCAAGACCAAGGGTGACGCCCGCCGTGCAGGCAGTGAGAAACTGTTTTATGAAGAAAACACCTTCGACCTTGACGACGCTCGTCGTTTTGATGCAGGCTTCCAGGTGGCTGCCGGCTATCAGTTCCCCTCCAAAATCACGCTTTCGCTCGAGGCCGATTTTGGTCTGGTGCGTTTTGCTCCCGGCGCCGGGCGCAACTTCTCGGCTTTGGTCGGGCTCACTTATACGTTTGACTGACGCAAACTTCATCTCTCAAAATACCCAACTTTTGGTATTGCCGCTCCAGCTGTCTCTGCCTACCTTTGCAGCAGAAACAAAGAGATGTTTTAAGTTTGAATTTTATAATGAATGTAATGTCCATGTCTCAACCGACGACACCATCTGTCGTCGGTTGATTTTTTTCTACCCCAACGCAAATCAAAAGGTTGCAGAAACTCTGCAACCTTGCACTGTTTGGATGTAATCGCCTTATTATAAGCCGCCCGCTTGATGTAGGGTTGGCGAAGGAACTCTGCATACCCCTGCATCTTATGCACGGTTTTATTGCTTCAGGGCGACTATGCGTTTGAAGCGGTTCCAGCCCGGAGCCTGTCTGTAGGCACTCACGGCAGCGGCCGGAACGGCAAGCACGCCTTGCTGGCAGGTGATGTAGCCGAAGGCATTGTTGTTTTGTGGCGGCCGGGTGGCGAGACAAATCACCGTCTCCACATTCGACATGCCGCCAAAAGCGTCGTAGTCCAGTTGTTTCACATTGGCTCCAAGCACCACCCGTTTCAAGTTGTCGCAACCATAAAACGAGCTCTGGCCGACGGTTTCCACACGGCCGCCGATGGTGATTTCGTTCAGTCCCGTGCCGCGGAAACACTCAAAGGGTATTTGGCGGAGGTTGGGGGCCAACGTCACATGACGTAAACCGACACATCCCGAAAAAGCGCCATCTCCCAGATTGGTCAGGTCGTAGCCCATCACGACACTGTCGAGCGAGAGGCAACCTGTGAAAGCATAGTTGCCAATGGTGTGCATATCGGGCGGGATGCGGAAATGGCGCAGTTTGGTGCAGCCCCAGAAGGCCGCCTGGCCCACCTCTTTGAGGTTCTCGTCTGTGGTGACTTCTTCCAGTTGGTCACACCACCTAAAGGCGCTTTGGCCTATCAGACGCAACTTGGCCGGACATTTGAAGCGTTTCAACGGGGTGCGCTCGAATGCCTGCGACAAGATGTATTTGATGTCGTCGTTGAGTCGGATTTCTTGCAGACGGGTGTAGGCAAAAGCGCCTTCGGCGATGATTTCCACCTTGAAGTTCACCTTGCTTCGTGACACGTTGTAAGGAATTTCCACCGTGGTGAGATTGGGCTCCACCAGGCGTTGCACCACCGCCCCACCCATAGAGAGCACATCGGCCGACTTCAAGCCGTACTGGATGGGACCGGCGGTGAAATGCGGCAGGGTGGAATATTGGGCGAGTGCTGTGATGCTCCACGCCAGAGCCATTATGGTAAAAATCAGCCGTTTCATCGCTTATTCCAGATAAGTGTAGCCATAAAGTCCCGACCGGTAGTTGGAGATAAACTCCTTACCCTCTTCGTTGGTGATGCGGCTCTCTTTGACGGCCTTGCTCACCCAGCTTTCCAGTCGTCGCACCAGACGTTTGGGGTCATATTGTACGTATTCCAACACGTCGGCTACGGTCTCGCCGTCAATGGTCTTGTCGATGCTGTAGCCGTCTTCGTCCACGGTGATGTGCACGGCGTTGGTGTCGCCGAAGAGGTTGTGCATATTGCCCAAGATTTCTTGATAAGCGCCCACGAGGAATACACCTATATAATAATGGTCGCCCGGCTTGACGGGATGAAGCGGCAGATAGCTGGTCTGCTGGTTGTAGTTGACATAGGTCGAGATTTTGCCGTCCGAGTCGCAGGTGATGTCTTGCAGGGTGGCCGAGCGTGTAGGTTTCTCTGCCAGTCGCTCTATGGGCATGATGGGGAAAAGTTGGTCGAGCGCCCAGGCGTCGGGCATAGACTGGAAGAGTGAGAAGTTGCAGAAATATTTGTCGGCCATCATTTTGTCGAGCTTGCGCAATTCGTCCGGCACGTGCTTCTGATGATGAACCAGTTCGGCAATCTCGCTTGAGATGCTCCAATACAGGCTTTCGATTTGTGCGCGTGTGCGCAGGTCGATGATGCCGTGGCGGAAGAGATCGAGCGCTTCGTCGCGGATGTCTTCTGCGTCGTGCCAGTCTTCGAGCATTGAGCGCGACGAGAGTTTGTCCCATATTTCCGTCAGGTCGTGCACCAGCTGGTGGTCGTTTTCGTCGGGATGGAAGTCTTCGCTCATCCGTGGCATCGACACGTTTTCAAGCACGTCGAGGATGAGCACCGAGTGGTGTGCCGTCAGTGAGCGGCCGCCTTCGGTGATGATGTTGGGGTGGGGAATGTTGTTCTTGTTGGCGGCGTCCACGAAGGTATAGACGCAGTCGTTCACATATTCCTGAATGCTGTAGTTTACCGAACTTTCAGAGTTGCTCGAGCGTGTGCCGTCATAGTCCACACCCAGTCCGCCGCCGCAGTCTACAAACTCGATGTTGAAGCCCAGGGCGTGGAGCTGTACATAAAATTGTGCGGCCTCTCTCAGGGCTGTGGAGATGCGTCGGATTTTGGTGATTTGCGAACCTATGTGGAAATGGATGAGTTTCAGGCAGTCGTGCATGCCCATCTCGTCGAGCAGTCGGAGGGCTTCAAGCAATTCGGCAGAGTTGAGGCCGAATTTTGAGGCGTCTCCGCCGCTTTCCTGCCATTTGCCAGAGCCTGAGGTGGCCAATTTGATGCGGATGCCCAGGTTGGGGCGCACGCCGAGCTTCTCTGCCGTGCGGGCAATGGTGATGAGTTCGGGCATTTTCTCCACAACGAGAAACACGCGCTTGCCCATCTTCTGTGCCAGCAGGGCCAGTTCGATGAAGTTCTGGTCTTTATGGCCGTTGCAGATGATGAGGCTGTCGCTGTCCATATTGGTGGCGAGCACGGCGTGGAGTTCGGGTTTCGAGCCCGCCTCGAGGCCGAGGTTGTATTTCTTGCCGTGGCTGATGATTTCCTCCACCACCGGGCGCATTTGGTTCACCTTGATGGGGAATATGATGAAATGGTCGGCCTGGAAGTCGTATTCTTTTTCGGCGCGTGCAAAGCAGTCTGCTGTTTTTTCGATGCGATTGTCGAGGATGTCGGGAAAGCGCAAGAGCACGGGGGCGGTGATGTCGCGCGAAGCCAATTCGTCGACCACCTCTTTGAGGTCTACCTGCACGCCGTCTTTGCGTGGTGTGACATAGGCGTGGCCTTTTTCGTTGATGCCGAAATAGTTGACGCCCCAGCCCTTGATGTTGTAGAGCTCCTCGGAGTCTTCAATTCTCCATTTTCTCATGTTTGGGAAAAGATAATCGTTAGGAAAAATGTGGGATAAGTATGGGTCAAAGTGCCAGACTTTGACGTATGGCCTCGACGACGTTATCTATTTTTTCGGCGTCGTCGAGCACGTTGATGTCAATGATATGTTGCGCGCGCATATAATAGGGCTCGCGCTCGGCAAGTTGTGTGGCCACAAACTCACGCAGTTCTTCGGGACTTTTGCCTTTAAGTAGCGGTCGCTCGCCCCGGCTGATGGCCAGGTGGCGGCAAAGCGTGTCGGCCGTGGCCTTGATATAGATTGTTTCGCTCACCTCGTTGAGATAGTCAATGTTGTCGAAAAAACAGGGTGTGCCGCCGCCGCAAGAGAGCACGATGTTTTCAAACTCGGCCACCTCGTGGAGCATACGCCGCTCAAGGTCGCGAAACTTCGCTTCGCCGTCTTCGGCAAAAATCTGGGGCACTTTGCGGCGGAAGCGTTCCTCAATATACCAGTCGAGGTCGTAGAAGGTGCGTCCCAGCACCTTGCCCAGCGCCTTGCCGATGGTGGTCTTGCCGGCGCACATATAACCGATGAGGGTGATGCATTTCATGGCGTGCGGTTTATGAGGCCGATTGGCGTTTGCGGCTGCGTGCAGGCTTTTCAGGTGTCTGCTTGATGATGTTGTGGCACTCTTCGAGCGTCAGTTCGGCGGCACGGCCGGCCATGGCCTTCGGGATTTTGTAGTTGGTGCCCTGATAGGCGATGTAGGGCCCGAAGCGACCGCTTCTCACTTCCAGTTCGGGCTCCTCGTCAAAGCGTTTGAGGTGGCTCTTCTCTTCGGCCTCACGTTTTTTCTTGATAAGGTCGATGGCCTGGTCCAGGTCTACGCTCATGGGGTCTTCGCCTTTGGGCAGCGAGACAAATTTCTTGTTGTGGGCTACATAGGGACCGAAACGTCCGGTGTTGACCACCACGTCGTGTCCCTCAAACGTGCCGACGGTGCGGGGAAGTTTGAAGAGCTCGAGGGCTTCTTCGAGTGTGATGGCGCTGATGCTCATCTCGGGCGGTAAGGTGGCAAAGCGCGGTTTCTCGTCTTCGCCGGCCTGGCCGATTTGCACCATCGGCCCGAAGCGGCCTATTTTCACCGAGACGGCCTTGCCGCTCACGGGGTCGGTGCCCAGTGCGCGTTCGCCCACTTTGTGGTCGGTCTTTTCGGCCAGTGTCTTTTCCACTTGTGGCTCAAAGCCGTCGTAGAAATGCTTGATGAGTGAGGTCCATTCCTTTTTGCCGTCGGCCACGGCGTCGAAATCTTTCTCCACGTTGGCCGTGAAGTTGTAGTCCATGATTTCGGGGAAATTCTCAAGCAGGAAGTCGTTCACCACCGTGCCGATGTCGGTCGGGAGGAGTTTGCCCTTTTCTGTCGGCGTCTTTTCTTCGATTTGCTCGTGCGTGATGTGGCTGCCGCTGAGGGTCATCACCTGGCAGGTGCGAGTTTCGCCGGCTTTTTCGCCTTTGGTCACGTATTCTCTCTGCTGGATGGTCGAGATGGTGGGGGCGTAAGTCGACGGGCGGCCTATGCCGAGCTCTTCGAGCTTATGCACAAGCGAGGCTTCGGTGTAGCGTGCCGGGGCGGCGGTGAAGCGTTCCTGAGCGCAGATGGTGTGGCGTTTCAGGTGTTCGCCTTCGGCCACGGTGGGCAGCAGGCCCACGGTGTCTTCGTTTTCGTTTTCGCCCTCCACGCTTTCGCGGTAGACTTTCAAGAAGCCGTCGAAGCGCACCACCTCGCCGGTGGCGATGAAGTGGCGTTCGTCGCCGTCAAGGTCGATGGTGATGGTGGTCTTTTCGAGTTCGGTGTCGGCCATCTGGCAGGCCAATGTGCGTTTCCAGATGAGGTCGTAAAGACGCTTTTCTTGCGCGGTGCCGTCTATGGCCTCACGCCGCATGTCGGTTGGCCGGATGGCCTCGTGAGCCTCTTGCGCTCCCTTCGACCTGGTGTGGTATTGGCGGCGTTTGTGATAGTTCTCGCCCATTTTCTCGGCAATGACCTGGCCGCAGGCTGAGAGACAGAGTCCCGAGAGGTTCATGGAGTCGGTACGCATATAGGTGATGAGTCCCGACTCATAGAGTCCCTGGGCGATGCGCATGGTCAGCGCCACGGGGTAGCCCAGTTTGCGGGCGGCTTCCTGTTGCAGGGTCGAGGTGGTGAAAGGCGCGGCCGGTGTGCGGTGTGTGGGCCGTGTGGTCACGTTGCTCACCACGAAGTCTGTCGTCTTGCATTTTTCAAGGAAGTCGGTGGCTTCTTTTTCGGTCTTGAAGCGGTGGTTGAGCTCGGCCTTCAGTTCTTTGCCTTCGGCGGTGATGAACAGTGCCGTCACGCGATAGGAGGCTTCGGTCTGAAAGGCTTCGATTTCGCGCTCACGCTCCACGATGAGTCTGACGGCCACACTTTGCACGCGGCCTGCCGACAGACTCGGTCTCACGCGGCGCCAAAGCACCGGCGAGAGCTTGAAACCCACCAGACGGTCCAACACACGGCGTGCCTGCTGAGCGTCGACGAGGTTCAGGTCGATGTGGCGCGGATGGCTGATGGCTTCAGTGATGGCCGGACGGGTGATTTCGTGAAACACGATGCGGCGGGTGCTTTGCGGGTCGAGGCCCAACACCTCGGCCAAGTGCCACGAGATGGCTTCTCCCTCACGGTCTTCATCGGAAGCCAGCCACACGGTCTCTGACTTTTTGGCCCATGAGCGCAGGTCGGCCACCACCTTTTTCTTGTCTGCGGGTATCTCGTATTCGGGCTGGAACGTGTCCAGATCTACCCCAAAGTTCTTTTTCTTTAAGTCGCGGATGTGACCGAAGCTCGACATGACCTTGAAGTCCTCTCCCAAGAACTTTTCGATGGTCTTGGCTTTGGCCGGAGACTCGACGATAACTAAGTTTTTTTGCATCGTGTTTTTTGATTTTGCCCGCAAAAGTAGGAAAAAAAATGCGCCTACACTCATCTTATATTAGAAAAACACCCTTTGCCCCTTGCTTTGCCCTCTCAAGAAGGCCGGTTTTATGGCCGCCGCTATGGGTTGGGGCTCTCCCGGCTGCCGCTGTTCAGGATGTGGGGGCTTGAGTGACAATCCCACAAGATGGTTTAACATTCTTGTGATTGTTTGACAAAAACGGCTGTGAGTATCAAAAGCTGCAAACTCAGCCTCACGGTTCGTTCTAAGTTATTGTCAGTCAAAGCCCTGGTAAGGATTTAAGGCCTCGGAATACTGAAAACGGCCTGTTGCTGCCGGCCAAAAAGCGCTTCATGGCCTTCTCGCCCGCCCGGGGATAGGCCCCGTTTTTCCTGCCATAAGGCCGGAGAAAACTGTCCTTAGCCCCGTAAGCCCTTGAAAGCCAAAAAAAGAGGCCCCAGACGGGCCTCCCTCTCTTTTCTTCCTGCAATTTAGCCCTTGCGAGCCGTCTGCCAAAAGACAAAATCCGCGTGTGCCGCCTGTTGTCGGTGAGCCTTTGGCCGTCTCGGCGCTTATCCGTATTTTTGCAGCATAGACCACAGTCCCACCGCCACATGAAAGTCAGAATAGACCCTTCGTGGGCCGCCCGTCTCAAAGACGAGTTTGACGCCCCCTATTTCCAGGCCCTCACCGACTTTGTGAGAGCCGAATACAAGGCCGGTCCGTGCTATCCGCCTGGTGCCGACATCTTCAATGCCTTTGACCTTTGCCCATTTGAGGCGGTCAAGGTGGTCATCATCGGTCAGGATCCCTACCATGAGCCGGGACAGGCCGAGGGCCTCTGTTTTTCTGTGGCCGAGGGGGTAAAGATGCCGCCTTCGCTGGTCAACATTTTCAAGGAAATCAGTGACGACCTCGGACGTCCCGTACCGCCGAGCGGCAGTCTGCGGCGCTGGGCCCGTCAGGGCGTGTTGCTGCTCAACGCTACCCTCACCGTGCGTGCCCACCAGGCCGCCTCACACGCCGGCCACGGCTGGGAAACCTTCACCGATGCCGCCATCCGTCACGTCGCCGCCGAGCGCGACCATGTGGTCTTTATGCTTTGGGGCAGTTATGCCCAGCGCAAGCGCGACATGATAGACCCCGGCCGCCATCTCGTGCTCGCTTCGCCCCATCCGTCGCCGCTCTCGGCCCATCGCGGCTTTTTCGGCAACCACCATTTCTCACGGGCCAACGACTATCTCACGGCCCACGGTCAAACGCCTATTGACTGGTAAACGCTCAACCATTTATGGACCATCAAAATGCCATTCCGCCCATTCTGCAAGTGGGCGACGTGATTTTCACTTCCGACATCCTCACCCAGTGTTTCTGCTGCGACCTCGACGTGTGCGGCGGCATTTGTTGTGTCGAGGGCGATGCCGGTGCGCCGCTTAGCCTTGACGAGGTGGGCGAACTTGAAAACGTGCTCGACGCCGTTTGGCCGCAACTCGGCGCCGCAGCCCAGGCCGTCATCGACCGTCAGGGCGTGGCCTACACCGACCGCGACGGCGACCTCGTCACGAGCATCGTCGACGGCAAAGACTGTGTCTTCACCTGCTACGACACCCACGGCTGCTGCCTCTGCGCCACAGAGCGCGCCTTCCGCGAGGGCAAGACCACCTGGTGCAAGCCCATCTCGTGCAGCCTCTATCCCATACGCGAGAAACGCCTCTCACACGGTCTTACGGCGCTCAACTACCATCGTTGGAACGTCTGCCAGCCGGCCGTCAAGAAGGGACGCGAACTGGGCCTGCCGCTCTACAAGTTCCTGCGCGAGCCGCTCGTGCGCCGCTTTGGCCAGGAGTGGTATGAAGAACTGGTCGAAGTGGCCAAAAGCCTTGGCCTCTGACCCGTCGTTATCGCGATGATGATGAAACACTAAGTCTTTTTTACAAGAAACACGCCGTCCACGGCAGGAAACCAGCCGCCGGCCATCCATCAGAAACGCCCCAAGCCTTTCGGCCTGAGGCGTTTTCATTCATTCTGTCACACGTCTTATATATAGTATTCCACGGGGTCGGCCAAGCCGGCTCTGATGGCGTAGCGCGTGGCCTCATAGGCCGTCGAGACGCCCAGTTTGCGGAAAATGTTTTTCTTGTGCGTCGTCACCGTGTAGAAACTCGAGTGGCGCGCCTCGGCAATTTCGCGTGCCGTCATGCCCCGTGCAATGAGCCGCAGCACTTCGGTCTCGGCCGGCGTGAGGCGGTCGGGCGATGTGGGGACGTGGCCGGAGAGTTGTTCGGCCACCGCCTGGCACACCGTGCGCTCGCCGCGCTTAAAGGCCTCGATGGCGCTGTGCAATTGGTCGGCGCCACTGTCTTTGGTCAGAAAACTCACCCGCTCCTCGCCCGAGAGCAACTGCAGCAGGTCGTGACTGAACTCTGCCGCCACCATCAGCCAGTGTGCAGAGGCAAAACGCCTGATGGTCACCAAGAGCCCCGGCAGCCCTTCAAAGTCAAACAGCCCATAGTCCAGGATGACGCCGGCCGTGGGGTGCGCACTCAGCAATGCCGCCAGCTCGCGGCGGTTGGCCGCATGGCGCACCTCCAGTCCGCTCAGCATACACTCAAAACCCTTTGAGGTGAGCGCTTGGTTATCGGCGATGACAAACATAAGGCAGCGAGGCGGTTAAAGCGTTAGACGGGATAGTCGTCGAAGGCATAGAGCACCGTCGTGAGGTAGCGCTCGCCCGTGTCGGGTAACAGAGTCACGATGGTTTTGCCTTTGTTTTCGGGTTTCTTGGCCAAGCCGATGGCGGCGCTCAGGGCCGCACCCGACGAGATGCCTACCAGCAGACCTTCTTTCTGTGCCAGCAAGCGCGAAGCCGCAATGGCATCGTTGTCGGCAATGGGCAAGATGGCCGTGGGGGCAGAGGCGTCGAAGTTGGCCGGAACAAAACCGGCGCCGATGCCTTGTATCTTGTGCGCACCCGGAGCCTGACCCGACAAGACAGCCGACGAGGCCGGTTCGACGGCATAGACTTGAAGGTCGGCCTTGTGCTTGCGCAGTCCGTGAGCCGTGCCGCTCACCGTGCCACCCGTGCCGACGCCTGCCACAAAAATATCGATTTCACCGTCGGTATCGGCCCATATCTCTTCAGCCGTGGTGCGCTCATGGATGGCCGGATTGGCCGGATTTTCAAACTGTTGGGGGATGAAGGCTCCCGGAAGGCTCTCACGGAGTTCTTCGGCCTTTTTGATGGCTCCTTTCATACCTTCAGAGCCCGGCGTCAAGACCAGTTCGGCACCAAGGGCACGCAACAGGTTGCGGCGCTCCACGCTCATTGTCTCTGGCATGGTCAGGATGATGCGGTAGCCCTTGACGGTGGCCACCCACGCCAGACCGATGCCGGTGTTGCCGCTTGTGGGCTCGATAATCACACTGCCTTTTTGCAGTTTGCCGCTCTTTTCGGCCTCTTCTATCATAGCCAGTGCCACGCGGTCTTTCACCGAGCCGCCGGGGTTGAAATATTCCAATTTTACCAGCAGACGGGCTTCCAAGCCGAGTGCCTGCTCCACGCCAGTCACTTCCAGCAGCGGCGTGCGGCCCACCAGTTCGGTGAGGCTTTTGTAAATCTTGCTCATTGTTTTGATGTGTTGTTGGTTTGATGTGATTTCTGAGTGCAAAGTTAGGCGCTTTGTCGCCACGCCGCAATACCACGACTTTGGTATATGCCACAATCGCGCTTCGTCATGCCCTTTTCCCTTATGATTTGTCACGGCTTTAACGATTATTGGGCCAAAACTTTTGCCGGCACCTTTTATGCCGCCTATCTTTGCAGCGAACGCCCGTGCGGCGGTCTGTTTTTTCCGCAAACTATTCTAACCCTAAATATACTATGCGTATGAAAACCCGTTGGATTGGAGCGGCCATCCTGGCCGTAGGCGTGGCCCTCGCCGGCCTTTTTGTGAGTTCAGGCATCAAGGAAATCGCCGCGCGCGACCGCGTCGTGTCGGTTCGCGGTCTGGCCGAGAAAGAAGTCAAAGCCAACCACGTGGTCTGGCCCATCACCTACAAGACCACAGGCAACGACCTGCAGGGCATCTATGCCGAGGTGAATGCCACCAATGCCAAGATTGTCAAGTTTCTCAAAGACAACGGGCTCACCGACACCGACATCAGTCTCAACTCGCCCGAGATTGAGGACCTCCAGACCGACCGCTGGACCGACAAATCCAAGATCAAGGACCGCTATAACGTGAAAAGCACCGTCACGGTGGCCTCTGACAAAGTCGACATTGTGCGCCAGCTCGTCAACCGTATGGGCGAACTGCTCAAGGTCGGTGTGGCCATTCCACCTGCCGATTACGGCGAAGGCATCAAATATGAATATACCGAGCTCAACAAAATCAAGCCTGAGATGATCAAGTCCGCCACCATCGATGCCCGTGCTGCCGCGCAGAAGTTTGCCGACGACTCCGAGAGCGAACTGGGCAAAATCAAGGAGGCCACTCAGGGCTATTTCGAGATTGAAGACCGCGACGAATACACGCCTTATATCAAAACCGTGCGCGTGGTCACCAACGTCGTTTTCTTTTTGAAATCATAATTCCATATTTACACACCGCAGACTCCTATGACCATCACTTTCATCGTCCTGGCCATATCAGCCTTGCTCTTTGTCACGGGCCGCATTCGCGCTGATTTGGTCGCCATTTGTGCCGCTTTGGCACTCGTTCTAAGTGGGACTCTCACGCCGGATGAGGCCCTGGCCGGTTTTTCAAACCCCATCGTCATCATGATGGCGGGGCTGTTCATCGTGGGCGCCGGCATCTTCTCTACAGGTCTGGCCGGTATGGTGGGCAGCCGCATCGTCTCTCTGGCCGGTCGCAGCGAAACAAGGCTTTTCGTCTTGATTATGCTGGCCACGTCGCTGGTAGGCGCTTTTGTGAGCAACACCGGCACCGTGGCGTTGATGCTGCCCATTGTGGTGAGCATGTCACGCGCCGCCGGCATACAGTCGTCGCGTCTGCTTATGCCTTTGGCCTTCGCCGGGAGCATGGGCGGTATGCTCACCCTCATCGGCACGCCGCCCAACCTTATCGTGCGCGATGCCTATACCGGCGCCGGACACGCCGCGTCTGAACTGGGCTTTTTCAGCTTTACGCCTGTCGGCATCGTGTGTATCATTGTGGGCATTGTCTGTCTTCAGCCCTTGTCCAGACGTTTTCTCACAAAAAAAACAAGCGGCCCGGACCAAGCCGCCAGTGGCTATAAAAGTCCCCAGCAACTGGTGGCCGAATACCGCCTTGACGTGCAACTCGCCGTGTTGCGCGTCGGTGAGGGCTCGCCGGTGATTGGCCGGACGGTCAAACAGCTCAACGTGCACGGGCGCTTTGGCGTCAACGTGATGGAACTGCGCCGCCTCCGCCGCACAGGCTTGCTGCTTTCGCCGAAGATTGAGCAATATTCGGCACTGGGTGATGTGCCTTTTGCCGAAGGGGATATGCTCTACGTTTCCGGGGCTGAAGAAGACGTGGCCCGTATGGCCGACGAATTGCAACTGGCCGGCGAGCCACAGCGCGGCACGCCCGGCGAAATCCATTTCTATGACGTGGGCCTGGCCGAGATCCTGCTTCTTCCGTCCACCACTCTGGCCGGCAAGACCATACGCGAAGTGGATTTCCGCAACCGTTTCGGGGTGAATGTGATAGGCATACGCCGCCACGAGCGCAATCTGCTCACCGACATCGACCGCATCAGCCTGCGCCAGTCAGACATCATTCTGGCTTGCGGGGCTTGGAAAGACATAGCCCGCCTTGAGCGTGGCGGAGAGAGTGAATGGGTGGTGATGGGCCGCCCGGCCGAGGCTGCCCGCCGCGTCACTCACGACTACAAGGCACCTTTGGCTGCGCTCATCATGGCGATGATGGTGGTCGTGATGGCGGTCGACTCCATTCCCGTCGCTCCCGTCACGGCCGTGACGCTGGCGGCCGTGGCCATGGTTGCTTCGGGTTGCGTGAGAGGAATGGCCGAGGCCTACAGGGCAATAAACTGGGAAAGCATCGTGCTTTTCGCCACGATGTTGCCTATGTCGACAGCCTTGCAGAAGACTGGCGCTTCCGACGTGATTTCACACTCTCTCGTCTCTGTCTTCGGCCACGGGCCCTATGCCTTGATGATTGCGGTCTATCTGGCCACCTCGTTGCTCACTTTCTTTATCTCCAACACCGTGACGGCGGTCTTGATGGCCCCCATTGCGCTCACGGCCGCCCAGGCACAGGGGTTGAGCCCCTTGCCCTTCTTGATGGCCGTGACGGTGGCCGCCAGCATGTGTTTCGCCTCACCTTTCTCCACGCCGCCCAACGCGCTGGTGATGTCGGCAGGCGGCTACCGCCCCATAGATTATATTAAGGTGGGCCTGCCCCTACAGATTGTCATAGGCATCGTTATGGTCGTGGTGTTGCCGTTGCTTTTCCCTTTTTCGTGATGAAACCGGGCGTTTTGACATATTATCCGGCATAACTGTGCAAGCCGGTGAGGTAATAGTTCACACCGATGTAGGTCATCAAGACCGTAGTGAAGGCCATCAGCAAATAGGCCAGGAAAAACCGCGGCTGGCGGAAAGCCGGTATAGAAGCCTCGTGGAGCGGCAGGGCATAGACCAGCAGGGTGATGAGTGCCCAGGTCTCTTTCGGGTCCCAGCCCCAATAGCGCCCCCAACTCTCTCCGGCCCACACGGCACCGGTGAAAATGCCGGCGGCCAGGCAGGCCAGGGCGGGATAAAGGAAGAGACGGGCCAGTTGGCTTAGCCGCGTCAGTTCTGTCTCAGATATTCGTCCGCCCATCAGTGGACAGAATGCCATCAGACTGCACAGACAGGTGAATGTCAGGCACATATAGGCCAGCATGACCAGCGAGACGTGCACACTCAGCCACGGCGAGGCCAGCACGGGTATGAGCGGCGTGATTTGCGGGTTCATCAGACCCATTGAGGCCACGAGGAGGAAAAATCCCGATACAAGAAAACCAAACGGCAAAAGCAGACGGCGGCTCAGGTCGCCGTCTGAGCGTGGCAGACCTAAGGCCAATGTCAACAACATGGCACACCAGGCGATGCTCAACGTTGTCTCATAGCCGTTGCCTACAGGCAGATGGCCGCTCACTATGGACCGCAAAACGACGTAGACACTCAAGGCTAACCAACTTAAGCCCATGACGATATAAGCGGCTTGCCGCAAGCACCGGAAACGCCGTGTGGCCTTCAGCAAAGCCAAGCAGAGCAACAGGCCCAAACACAGATGCAAACGGCTTAGCCACACGGGAAGGTCAAAGGCATTGTACAGCCGCTCAGCCTTGACGACGTGGGCCGGTGGCAGGGTTTCGCCGCCGTGTGCTTGTTGGAAAATCGCCATTTCATCGAGTCTTTTCAGCATAAGAGCCTCCTGGCCGGTTGTGGCCGCTTGATAGAGGTCTATGAAAAAGGCAGAGATGAAAGCGCTGTCGCGGGCCGACAGGCTGAGACCTTTCAGCGTGTCTGTGGGACAATGCCAACGGATGATTGTCCTTGGGTGCGAGCTCTCTCGGATGTTGACAGGGAAGATTTTAAACAGTCTGCCGTGCCGCAGGCTATAGATGAGTTGAAGTTTGTCGTCTATTTCGACGGCCTCCTTGGCAATGGCGGAGCGGTCGCCTTGGTTGTAATAGGACGCCACCAATGGGCCGAGACGATAGCCACCCATAAAAAAGTCGGTGAAAGCGGCATATTTGTCCAATCCATACTCCTTGCGCAGACTTTGCCCTTTCACCTTTATCACAGGCTCTTGATCCCATTCTTCAGGCCAGAATGTCCAGCCCAGCACCACTTGTTCGGGTGTGAGGCCGTCATAGCTAACGTCGCCATAGAGTTTGGCCGTGAAGTCGCGGGCTAAGGTCTGCATGGGACAGATGCGGCCTTCGTAGTTGACCAGGAGGGCGCCAAACTTTTGTGCGGTTTCGCGGGAAACCGTGGTGGGCGCTGCTTGTGCTGGAAGGCCAAGTAGCGCCATAAGACCTACGCAAAGCACGCTTTTGCCCTCACGCCAGGCTCTTGACGATAAGGTGCGGCGGAACCCTCCCTTTTTGCTGAGCAGCATCCAGCCGAAGGCGAGAAATAGCAAGGCATAGCCGGCATAACTGATGCCTGTGCCCCAGACATCAGACCGGACAGAGAGCAACACGCCGCTATGGTCGCTGTCGTAGGATGTGAGAAAGAACCGCACGCCGCCATAGTCGCAGACGTGGTTCATAGACACGGCTTTTTGTACGGTTTCATCGCTGTTCTGGACTATTTCAAGCAAAGCCGTGAATTGGGCCGGCGACTCTGTGCCGGCATAGAAGGCCACGTCGAATGCTTTCAAGGTCACCTGAAACGGAAGCCGGACGCTGTCGCCTTGATGTGCGGCGTCGGCATAACAGTCGGCTGTTTGCCCGGTGCGGAGGTGCATTTGTCCGCTCTCAGACGTGAAGAACGACACGCCGGCTCCAATCAGGATGAAGCCGAGAGCGATGTGCAGGACCAAACTCGGTCGCGGCAGTCGGCTTTTGAATACCGTCACCCAGCCGGCCGTGAGTGTCAGCAACCAAAGGGTGATGAACCAGGGCGCGTGATAAAACCAGCACAGTGCCGTCGGTGTGCCGCGGTAATGCTCCACGAAGGTGGCCGCAGCCATTGAGGCGATGAGGGCGATGAGAGCGGCGAAAGCCACGGTTTTACAGGAAAGATGGGGTTTAATCATAGTCTTTTTGAAAGCGGCAGCGTGTTGGCCGATGATTATCCAAAGCGGCAGTCTTCCCGAGGGAAGACTGCCGTGTTGGTTGATAAGAAATAGAGAAAAGGAGAGCGTGATCAAATGGCCCTCAAGAAGGCCACGACGGCGTCGCGGTCGGCTTTGGGCAGGTTAAAGAATTTTTCGGTTGAGGCGAAGGCGTCGCTTTCGCGGCTGTAGCCGTGCCACATGATGGCTTCGATTTCATTGCGGGCGCGGCAGTCGTGCAGACGGTCTTCGGCACCGGTGTTGGAGAGCGACAGACCGCGGCCCCAAAGCGGCGTGGTGCGGCACCAGCCCGTACGGATGTCGTTTTTCATAAACAGGCGGTGCTGTATCATATCGGTATAGGGCCAGATTTTCTGGTTGGGATATTGCGGCAGCTTACCGATGGCGGCCACGTTGTTAGACGTCCAGTAGTTGTCGTCGCCGGTTGTCCACGATGGGCGGTGACAGGCGGTGCAGCCGATTTCATAGAAAACCTCTTTGCCACGTTGCACCTCGGTCGAGTTCAAGTCGCGTGCACGGGGGACGGCGAGACCGCGGTGCCAGACCATAAAGTCGTAGTAAGACTGGTCATTCATTTCGGCCGAGAAGTTATGCCAGGCGTTGTTGGTCTGGTCGGTAGTGGGCGAGAGCAGTCCGCGCACGGCTTCGGCTATGCCTTCGCGTGTGCCGTCGGCATAATAGGGCGACGAGGGGTCTTTGCTGATTTTGTCGATGACTTCGGCATTTTCTGCCATGGCATTGGCCCAGGCCTGTGTGGTGTATAGTTTGGTGCGGTCGCCACGTGTGACGTTGGTGATGTTCCATATGGCGTTGGCTCCGGCACCGTCTTGCAGTGAGGCGCGTGTCAGGGCGTAGGTGTAGCGTTTGATGGCCTTCACCCCTTTGGCGTCCGAGCCGTCGGCCCATTTGCCGTCGGCCAGAGCATAGTAGGCTGAGGCCGCCCAATCGTTGGCTGCTGCGTCCCACATAGCCGGGTTGAGGCTGACATAGGGTGCTTCGGCCTGATATTGGGCCTTGAGGTCGGCTTCGCTAATGGCATCGAGAAGTCCGGTGCCATAGATGCCGATGGTGCTTTCGATGCGCACCTCGTAGTTGGTGGGGCGCGGGTTGGTGTTGAAGGCATCGGGCGCGATAGTCACTTCGGGATAGATGAGCTCGTAGGTTTCGCCGTCGGGGAAGGTGGTGGGCAGGGCGCCGTCGGTGGCTTTGAGCCAGGCAATGCTGATGCCGCTCTCGTCGACCGGAGGCAAGAACGGGCTGGCTGCTTTGGTTTGCGGCATACCCGTCAACTCGGTGACGTAGCTGTCTTTGGCATAGGCTTTTCCTGTGGCGTCGATGCCGGCTGTGGGGTGGTAGACAACCAGCAGATAGCCGTTGCCGATGGTGGAATTGGCCTCGTAGCTGTTCACCCTTTTGCCGTGGCCGTAGCCCGGGTGGCACTGGATGCAAGATGTGCGCACCCAAGCCGGACCAAGGCCGCGGAAGGGCGTGGACTGTGTGAGCGTTTCGACGAAGTTGCGTTCAAAAAAGAGTTCGCCGCTTTTGAAGTTGCCGCTCTTGCCCATGATGGTCACTGCCGGTGTTTCGTCTTCGTATGAAGCCGAGCTCACGTTGTCGGTCGTGCCGAGTTCGCCGCCCGGATACCATTCCTCGGCCGTGAAATTGCCGATGGCCTGCCCCACGAAGATATCGTCTGAGGGCTGGATGACGGCGGCCGTGTTGTTGTCGTCGCTACAGGCGGCGAAAGCCACAAGTGTAGCAGAACAGATAAGGAGTAGTGTGGTCTTTTTCATTATTCGGAAAAAAAGAGTGACTTATTGGGCAGAACGGATATAGTTGTCGACGGCGATGAGGCAATCGTCGAGTGCGCGGCAGGCACTGATGGCGGCAGGCACAGTGGTGTCGGTGTCGTCGGCCACGGTGGTGACAAACGGATAGGTGATGCCTTGGATGGCCGCTTTGGCCTGGTCAATTTTTGTCTTGAGTTCGGCGGCCAGTTCGGGGTTGCGGGCATTGAGGTAGGCATAGATGGAGCGGCTCTCGTTGCGCAGTTCGGGCCGTCCGCCCATGATGACGTTTTCGATGCTGCGGATGTTGTCGGTGAAGTCTTCGCGTGAGTTCTGGCTGTAAGGCGACTCGATGTAGTCGGCGTCTCGGCCGGGTTCGCCTTGCGACACGCCTTTGGGTTTGCCCATCTTCACGTCGCCCACTTCATTGGCAATGTTTTCGCAGCCGGCAATGAGGATGTCGTTGAGGGCCTTGATGCGGTGTGAATAGGTGCTGCCTGGCTGTCCGGCGAGCAACATGTTTTCGGCATAGGTCAGATTATTGCCCGGCACGGCATGCGGCAGGTCTTCTACCAGAGCCTTGTGTGCCTCTGAGGCATTGGGGTTCCACGAAACCTCCATCTGGCAACAGCTTCGCCTCAAGTCGCCGGCCACTGCGGCGGCATAGGTCAGTTCGAGCTTTCCGCTGACTGTGGGCAGGTCGGGGTCGTTGCCGTTGAGGTCGGTGCGCGGTTTGCCGTGGCGGAAAAGCACATATTCAATGCCGTGGAACCCCAAGACGCTTGAGCCGAGCGAGGTGCCTGCTATGGTGCCGTCGTCGGTGCGGAGGGTTTCGATGGTCGTGGTGTTGAGCAAGGCCGAACGGAGCTGGTCCAGGTCGAGCGGCCAAGAGTCGATGTGGGGGTCGATGCCGAAGTCGCCGGCTGCGCCGAAGAGGAAAGCCTCGCTCAATTCGTAGTTGGAGCGTGCGCGGAGAAACACCCCGGCCACGTCTTCAATGGCTTCGGCCGTGATGGTGCCACCTGCCCAAGCCACTGTGCGCAGAGAGTCGAGTTTGTGATAGAGTGTGTCAGTGCCGTTGGCCAACAACGTGTAGGTGGGAATGACCGTGGCGTTGAGAAATTGCTCGGTGAGTTCGGCAAGTTCGATGTCCTGCTGCTGGGATGGCGTGAGGTCGTTGTCTTCGTCGCTGCATGAAGTGAGTGCGAAAGGCACGGCAAGAGCCAAGGTGAGGCTCAAGAGAAGTTGTTTGCGTGTTGTCATATCTTATGAGTAAAAGATTATTGGTTTCATCGCAGTTTTTCGCTTTTTTATTTGATGAAGAAGCCCTCGTAGGCCACGCCGAACGAGATGGCCGGCTCGTTGTTGTAGGGCGCTTTGAGCAAGCGTTGGCTGTATTGCGCCTTGAGCACGACTTGCGGTATCGGCTTATAGTTGATGCCTGCCGTGATGACCGAGCGCTCGGTCCAGGGATAGTCCATGGCGCCGGACTGTGGCGGGTTGTAGCTGTCGTAGTAGTCGTAGCGGGCAAAGAGATAGCAGTTCTGGCCGCTGCGGCGCAGGCGGGCGAAGCGTGAGAAGAGGTCATAGCCGGCCTCGATGCCCAGGGCCACGGCGTGGTCGCCCACGAGTGTGCGTGGATAAGGCGAAGAGTTGCTCTGTCGCTGGTTGGCCTCACTGATGGCCTTGGCGTCGCCCAGGTAGCCATAGTCGGCATTGCCCACGACAATCCAGTTGTAGGCATCGAAGGTGAAGTCAAAGCTGCCCACGGCGACGGCACCGTTCACCTCGAAGTTTTTGCCTGTCTCGGTGTTGTAGCCATTGTTTGAGCTGTGTCCGTAATAGCCGCTGAGCCCCAGTCGCAGGCCGGGAATGCTATAGTTGTCTATGCGTGCGGCAAAGCCGAGCTTGTTGGCCGGCTCAAACTCAAAGGGCGTGCCGGCACCGCCTTGAATCCAGTTCTCTTTGGTGAAGTTGGCCGAGTTGAGGCCCGCCACACACATCACCTCATAGCGCCATGAGCGCGTGCGGCCCCATAGGCTCAGTCCGGTCTGGTGCCACGTGCTGGGCAGGATGGTCGACTCGCCTTCGGGTCTGTAGACGGTGAAGAAGTTGAGCGGCTCATGGCTGGCATTGATATAGCCCACAGGCACGACAATGTGGCCGGCGCGCACGTTGAGCCACGGCTTGAATGTCTTTTGTATCCAGAACTGTTCAATCTCTACCTCGCCGCCTTTTTCCACTTCGTTCTCCCACTCGCCGCCTTCTTCAAACTCTTTTTCGAAGGCGCCGCCGGTGCCGCCGTGTTCAAATTCGATTTCGGTCGACACACTCCAGCCTTTTCCGAAATCATAAGACAACGAGAGCGACATATGGGGCAGGTCGAAACGGCTGTGTCTGTCGTTTTTGTGGCTGGCAGCAGTGGAATAGCGGTAGGGGCTGTCGCTGTAGAAGTTGCGGCTGTAGACCGCTTCGCCGTAGCCGCCGATTTGCAGTCGGCTGTGTCGGCAGGAGTCTTGGCTTTGGGCTGTGGCGCAGATGGCCGCGATGGCGCCAAGTGTGAGGGTGAGGAGTCTTTTCATGCGTGAATGGATGATGGGGTCTTCTTTTGTTTTTGTGTTCGGTTTTGAAGATTTCGAATGTTTCTTTTGTCGGGTAGTGTCGCGTTTGACAGGCCTCACGGGTGAGGCTCCGGTCGTGATGTCGGCCGTGGCAGGCGCTCTGGGCGTTGATGAAATGGTGCCGCCCAAGAGCAGTCCGACACTGACGAGGCAACTTCCGACGAGATAACGGTTTTTTGCGCATTTTTTTGATAAATTTGACGGTGCAAAGTTAGGACGTATGGAAAACGCTGTCAATCGCCAGGTTGGTGTAAAATAGTCCCATAACCGATGACCGCCTCTTCGCCAGAGCCTCACCAGACGGCGCCGTCAGTCACCGGTTTTGGGTATTGTCGCGGCGGTTTTGTCTTTTTCCGAATGGCTGGATAGGCTTATCTTTGAGTATACAAAAAGAGAGTGACCCCTATTGAGGGTCACTCTCTTTGGTTTCAGGTTGTTACGGGCCTAAGGACAGTTTTTCTTGCGATAGTGACAGGTTTTTCCCGCCTAAGGACAGAAACAATTCTGCTCTGCTCCGGACTGTTCCCGGCAAATTGGTCACGGTTTTTCCCGCCTTTGCGCCTCTCGTGGCCTGCTGAGTGTGAACAAAAACAATATTTCCGTCACGATTGACCGCATTCCTTGAACTTTGCCGAAAACACAAAAACGCGATGAAACCGATGTTTTTGTGCGCGATGATGCAGGCAATCCGCCGCCGGCCGCCATCGCGTTTGCCGACATGGCTCAAAATCACTATTTTTGCTGCATACCGTCAAACGGATGTTTAACCCTAAACCATGTGAGATGAAAGCACTGACAGCCTGTTGCGGTCTGGACTGCGAACAATGTGAGGCCCGCGTGGCGACCATTATCAACGACGACGCGTTGCGCCGGGAAGTGGCCCGTAAATGGGCAGAATGGAACAATGCACCCTATATCCGTGCCGAGCACATCAATTGTATGGGCTGCCGCGCCGAAGGATGCAAAACCTATTATTGCACGGAGATGTGTGCCATACGCCGTTGCGTGATGTCCAAAAACTTTGGCACCTGTGCCGAATGCCACGACATGTCCACCTGTGAGCTTCTCGCCGAGGTGGCCCACAATGCCCCAGAGGTCTGGAATAATCTGAAAGAGGCCGGAGCGGAGGGGTGACAACAGTCAAACAGCAACGCGACACCTGCCCGGCCTGAGAGCTGTGGGCGGATGTCGCGTTGAGGGTGCTGAGTGGTGTTTAGAATGTCACGCGGAACATGAAGCGGATGCCCCATTTGTCGGTGTCGGGATTGTCCACGTAGGTGAGGCGGCGCACATATTCAATATGGAAAATCTTGAAGATGTTGTGAATGCCCGCAATGACTTCGACGTATGGTTTCTTCTTGTCCATCACCGTGGAGAGGTAGTCAAACGACCCGTCGGCGTTGAAGTGGCCGGGGAAGTAGAAGAGACGCGGGTCGTTGGCGTTTTTGGCGAGGAACGGATTGTTTTTGCTGGTGAGGGTGCCCCACAGCACGTTGCAGCCGATGTATTCACGCCATTTCAACTTCTTGATGAGCGGAATGCGATTGAGGATTTTGCCGTTCATGTCCCAAGAGACCATAAGCGAGGCATAGCGGTCGTTGAGGAACTCCATATTGTTGATGAGGTTGAACGTATAGTCCTCCATGATGTAAGAGAGGTTGGCTGCCGGCATAATGAGCAGGGGGAAGGGCACCTTGTCCCATTGTGCGCCGGCTTTGAGATAGGTGTCGATTTTTCCCCATGAAGCCATCCAGAAACGCTTGTAGATGCCCGCCTCGGTGAAGTTGTAGGTGTGGGTCTTGTCAAACTGCTCGTAGAGCCCCACGGTGTGGGAGAGCGAAAAGATGGGGGCGTCGTTGTTGGCGGCGATGCGTCGCTGCTTGGTATTGATCCAGGTGACGCCGGGCTGGAAGGTGAGGCCGGCGGTGAAGTCGGTTGTGCGGAACTGTCGGCGATATTTGGCGCTGTTTGGTGAAGGCGCTCCTGTGCCGTCGAGTGACTGGAAGAAGAAAGCAGCCGTGGGCTCGTCTTTCTCTGTGCGCACCTGGAGCTTGAGGCGCAGTCCGTTTTCCCACTCACGGTCCCACAGCAGGCGCATGGTCTCGTAATACATCATATGGTCCACTTTCGTCCATTTGAACGAAGTGAAGACATTGTCCTTGTCTGTGGGTAGGAATTTGTCGCTTGGCGACATCACGTCGCGGTTGTAGGTGAACGTCAGGTTGTTCACCGGAAACTCGCGCGGCAGATAGGCTTTTTTGTTGAAGGAATAGGTCACCTCGCCCAAACCTTTCCACTCGTGGTCTTTAAAGCCATAGGCCACATAGCCCTTGAGGAAGAGGTGCGGATTAAAATTGGCCGTGGTCTGTGCCGAGGCCCGGAGACGCAGGCCGTCGACGAAGTTTTGCGAGATGGTGGTGTTGACGGGGCCGATATCCACCTTGGAAGGCTTCTTGGGGTCGGTGGTCGTCTCGACAAAGTTCTCGATGAAGGCTTTGGCCGTGAAAAGCACCAGCTTGAAGCCTTTGACGCTCTCAAGGCGTTTGATGAGCAGGTCCATCTGGTCTTCGCTCTTGGTGAGCGAGTCGGGACGGTGCTCGGCCCAGAAGATGTCGTCGCGCATCTTGGCGTTGATGTCGATGCGCTGGTCGCCCTTGAACTTGAACGCCTTGTCGGGGATGATGTCAAAAGAGAAATTGCTGTATTCGGTGGTGCGCTTCACCTGGAACTTCTGCAAGAAGCTGGCCAGTTTGAGTTGCACGAGCATATTGTCGCGTACGAGCACCTGCTCTCCGCTGGGCAGGGGCTCGAACTCCTGAATGACGCGCATGCTTTCCACAAAGTTGACGTCAGAGCGACGCGGAATGCCGATGTCGGCCTTCTTGACACGATAGGTGGAGTCGGTCAGGATGTAGAGCGAACCGGAGAAACCGAAGTCTTGAGGGTTGTTGGGCGTGAAGTCCACCCTGATGCACTTGGCGCCGTCCACGTAGGTGGTGTCTTCGAGATAATAGCGATAAAAGCTGATGGCAGAGCGTGTGGAGATGGGGCTTGTGAAGGGATACTGCAACAGGCGCACCTCGTCTTCGTAGATGTCTACGTCGGTGAAGCAGTCCTTGAGCACCGTGGTGAGAATATCGCCGGTGTTGAAGAGGTCGTTGATGCCATTGCTGCGCTGGCCCAGCACGATCGACTTGTCGGAGTGGGGCGACTTGCGGTAGATTTCGCGCGTCACGCTTTCGTCCACAGAGATGGGCAGGATGAGTTTGCCCGTCTCGTTGCAGGTCTCGACGTGCTCTTTGAGAAAGGGCATCTTCTTGAACTGGCCTTCTTCAAAAACCTTGTCGGTCACGTCGTTGAGCGCAAAGGTGAGCTTGGAATACTTGTCTATGCTGTAATAATCGTAGCGCTTGAGGTTGCTTTTTTTCTTGGCGGCAATCACCTTCTGCATCAGTTCGACCGCGGGGTTGTTTTTGCGCGAGTATTTTTTGCGGTGTCCGGTGACCACGGCCTCGCGGAGTTCGGAGGTGTTGTCTTGCAGTTTGACGTTGTAGACGCCGGCCTGGCCCACGCGCACCGTCTTGGTGTCGTAGCCAATCATAGACACGCGCATCTTGCCGGCACGAAAGGGAAGGCTGTATTTACCGTTGACGTCGGTACGTGTGAAGCCGCCACCTTCGAGCTGCACATTGACAAAGGGAAGAAGTTCGCCCGTCTTGGCGTCGGTGACGGTGCCCGAAATGCGCTGGGCCGAAACAAAGACGAAGCCAAAGAGGCTGATTATGAAGAATAAGAGCTGTCTTTTCACCTTGTGTGGACTGTTTGGAATGTATGTGGGTAATGGCGTTTTCCGGCTTGGCACATCACACCCCATATTGGGGCGTGCCGGCAGCATGCCGTCTGACAAAGGTCAGACTAAACTGTCACCGACAGAGCAAGCGCTGAAAAACTCTGCAAAGGTAGCGAGTTTTTTGCAATACTATTGTGTGAAGGGTAAAAATAAAAGAGGATGCACGATTGAAGTGCATCCTCTTGAATAAAAAGCAGAAGGGCTTGGCTTAGTCAATCTCTTCGTCGGCTTCATAGCCGCCCATCTCGCGGATGGCGTTTTTCAGCATCACGTACTGCTGGAAGAGATGATTGATGGGCACTTCGCCCTGAGTGTAGTCGTGCATAGGGCTCTTGAGGAAGAAACTCAAGAAACGCTGCGTGCCATAGCGGCCGTTGCGGGCGGCAAGGTCAGAGAGCAGCACGAGGTCGAGCAACAGCGGAGCGGCGAGGATAGAGTCGCGGCAGAGGAAGTTGATCTTGATCTGCAAAGGATAGCCCATCCAGCCAAAGATGTCGATGTTGTCCCAACCCTCTTTGTTGTCGTTGCGGGGCGGATAATAGTTGATGCGCACCTTGTGGTAATAGTCCGTGTAGAGGTCGGGCTGCTCTTCCGGCACGAGGATGCTCTCAAGCGTAGAGAGCTTAGACACTTCCTTGGTGTGGAAGTTGGCCGGCTCGTCAAGCACGAGACCGTCGCGGTTGCCAAGGATGTTGGTGCTGAACCAGCCCGAGAGGCCGAGGCAGCGTGTGCCGATGATGGGGGCGAAACCGCTCTTCACCAAAGTCTGGCCGGTCTTGAAGTCCTTGCCGGCAATGGGCATCTTGGTCTTTTCGGCCAATTCCCACATTGCGGGGATGTCGACGGTGGTGTTGGGGGCGCCCATAATGAAGGGAGCGCCCTCGCACAAGGCAGCGTAGGCGTAGCACATTGAGGGGGCAATGTGCTCGCGGTCGTCGGCCTTCATGGCAGCCTCAAGGGCAGCCAGAGTGCCGTGCACTTGCTCATCAACGGGAACGTAAATCTCGGTAGAGGCAGCCCAGATGACAACGATGCGGTCGCAGCCGTTCTCGGCCTTGAAGCGGCGGATGTCTTCACGAAGGGCTTCAACCATGTCCCAGCGGGTTTTGCTGTCTTTCACGTTGTCGCCGTCGAGACGCTTGGCATAGTTGTGGTCGAAAGCAGCCGGAATGGGCCTGATGGCCTTCAGTTCATCGGCCACCGGATTGATGTCCTTCTCTTTGAGCACCTCAGCGTTGATGGCACTCTCATAGGCGTTGGCAGGATAAACATCCCATGCGCCAAAGACAATATCCTTCAAGTCTGTGAGGGGAACAATCTCGCCGTAGTGGAGATATTTCTTGTCTTTGCCTCGACCGACACGGATTTTGTCGTATTGAGTCATTGAGCCAACAGGCTTAGCCAAGCCTTTGCGGGTCATCAAGACACCCGTCATAAAAGTGGTGGTGACGGCACCGAGGCCGACACACATAACACCTAATTTTCCTTTAGCAGGTTCCATGTTATTGAGTTATTTTGATAGATATAGTTTTCAAAACTGCAAAGCTACAAAATGTTTTTAGCAAAAGTAAGAAACTTATAATCGAAAATAGGTTTTGCTGTGTTAAAATGGTCTTTCTTGCCCATCGGTGGGTGAGTGGACGCGGCAAAAAGTAGGGTGATGGTTATTTAACAGCAAAAAAGCATCCCCGGTCGTGGGGATGCTTGATGGAGGGCGCTTCAGGATGGGCTTGAACCAACGACCCCCTGATTAACAGTCAGGTGCTCTAACCAACTGAGCTACTGAAGCAGGTGGCAATTCTTGAAACCGATGGGCCGGTGCGCTTCAGGATGGGCTTGAACCAACGACCCCCTGATTAACAGTCAGGTGCTCTAACCAACTGAGCTACTGAAGCAATGTTTGAGATAACCTGCACGGTTTCTGAATTGCGCTGCAAAAGTAGCGGTTATTTTTGAAATAAACAATATCTTTGCACGAAAAATATATTTTTATACCGGATGAAAAAAATATTAGGCATCGGCAATGCATTGGTTGACGCTCTTTATCCGCTTGAGAACGAACAGATTATCCAAGACTTGGCTCTGCGGAAAGGTGCTATGCAACTCATTGACGCCGAACGGTTTGAGACCCTTCGGGGCTTTTTGTCGGAAGCACACTGTGCCAGGACGACGGGCGGATCGGCTTGCAACACCATCCTGGCCTTGGCCCGCCTTGGGGCCTCAACCGGACTGATTGGCCGCATAGGCAGAGACGACAATGGGCGTTTCTTCCGCGACAGTTTTGCCGCTGCCGGCGTTGAGCCTCGTCTGATGAGCGCCGACGAGCCCACGGGAGTGGCCTCTACCTTTATCACTCCCGATGGCGAGCGCACTTTTGGCACCTTTCTTGGTGCGGCGGCGATGATGCAGGCTGGCGATTTGGCCGCAAATTGGTGGGAGGGATACTCCTATATATATATAGAAGGCTATTTGGTGCAAAACCACGCCTTGATTGCCCGGCTTGTAGACGAGGCCCATCAGGCAGGTTTGACGGTCTGTCTGGATTTGGCCAGTTATAATATTGTTGAGGCCGACCGCGATTTTTTTGCTCAGCTTCTCCATAAGACCGACATCGTGTTTGCCAACGAAGAAGAAGCCAAGGCTTTTGCCGGCTGTCCGGCTCGTGAGGCGCTCGACGTGTTGGCGCAAACTTGCCGTGTGGCTGTAGTCAAGGTGGGGGCCGAAGGTGCTTTGGCCAAATCGGGAGCCGGCGAGGCTGCAGTGCCGGCCCAACCGGTATCAAAAGTTGTGGACACGACGGCTGCAGGCGACTATTTTGCCGCGGGTTTCCTGTATGCCCATGCTGCCGGACGCTCGTTGTCCGACTGTCTTGCCGCCGGCGCCAGGTTGGCCGCCGAGGTTATACAGGTGGTGGGTACGCGCCTCACAGACGAAGTCTGGCAGCAGTTGCGTCAGACGGTCTGCTACGCATAAGATGAATTGACTTATAGTAGTTTTTATGAAAAGTTTTTTTCTCACGCTTTTATTGGTGCTGGTTTCGTTTGGCGGAGTGACCGCGCAGTCGCGTCATAATGCAGAAACGGCGAAACAGTTGGACCTCTTCAACTGTCTTTATCGCGAGCTCGACCTCCACTATGTTGACACGCTCAATGCGACCAAAAACATCGGCAACGCCATTCTCTATATGCTCGACCAGGTGGACCCATACACCGAATACTATTCGGAGAGCCACACCGACGATCTCAAGCAGATGACCACCGGTAAGTATGCCGGCATTGGCGCAGTCATTTCAGCGCGCAAGGATATTGGCCGTTGTGTCATCTCTCATCCTTATGAAGGTATGCCGGCCGCCGTGGCCGGACTGCGTGCAGGTGATGTACTCCTCACTGTCAACGGCGTGGATATGGGTGAGATTGGTCAGCGAGAGTTGTCAGAGTATTCTTCGGCCGTGAGTGCAGCTCTGCGCGGCGATGCCGGGACGATTTGTGAGTTGCGTGTGCATCGCCCTGGTGTTTCCAAGGAACTCAAATTCCGTTTGACGCGCCGCACCATCGCTTTGCCCAGCGTCACCTGTGCCACGATGTTGGCCGACAGTGTGGGCTATGTGTTGCTGAGCAGCTATATCGAGCAGACCGGACGCGAAGTGCGTCTGGCTGTGGCAGACTTGAAGCGCAAGGGAGCTACCAAACTCATTCTCGACCTTCGCGACAATCCCGGTGGCGTGATGAACGCTGCAGTGGATGTGGTCAATCTGTTTCTTCCCAAAGGCAAAGAGGTGGTGGATATGCGCTCCAAGTCGCGCGAAAACTCAGCCACGTTCAAGACCCGCCAGACTCCGCTCGACCTCGATATGCCCATTGTCGTCTTGACCAGTTTCGAGACGGCCTCGACGGCAGAGATTACGGCCGGCGCCTTGCAAGACTACGACCGTGCCGTCATTCTTGGGCAAAACACCTACGGCAAAGGCCTTGTGCAAGAGACGCGTGAATTGCCCTATGGCGGCTATCTCAAACTCACCACCAGCAAATACTACATCCCCAGCGGCCGCTGTGTGCAGGCTTATAAATATGAGAATGGCCGACCGGTGTCGCTGCCCGACTCTTTGGCCCGTACGTTCCACACCGCCGCCGGCCGGCCCGTGAAAGACGGTGGCGGCATCACGCCCGACGTGGTGACCAAGGCCGACACCATGCCCGACCTGCTCATCCAGTTGGCGCTCTCCGACCAACTCTTTGACTATGCCGTAGACTATTGCCACAACCATCCGCAAATAGCCGAGCCCGAGGCTTTCCGCCTGACCGATGCCGAATACGAAGGTTTCAGACAATATATACAGGCGCATGGCTTCACCTATGAGACGCGCACCAAGGCCGGTCTCGACCGCCTGCGTCTCCTGGCGGCTTATGAGGGGTATGACGAGATGGCCAAAGCTGAACTCGACGCCCTCGAGAAGAAGATTGTAAGCAACCAAGACTACGACTTCACCCACTGGCAATCGCAGATACGCGCCTATGTCGAAGAGACCATCGTGCAGCAGCGCTATTACGACAGCGGCGTGGCACGCTACAGGTTGCGCGACGACAAAGATGTCAAAGAGGCGCTGCAAATCTTGCGCGATGACGCGCGGTATCGCCTCCTCCTTTCGCCTCCGTCGCAAGCCGGCAGGTAGTTAAAAAACGCAAATGTAATGACGTAATGAAAATAGTGCGCTTGCATTTGCGTTTTTTTGTTTTGAAATTACGTAATTTTGGCGCGGAAAAGCTTAATCCATTTCCCATTTATCTTTTTATACTATGAAAAAAAATCTACTTCTTTTGCTGGCTTGCATTGTCTTGCCGGGCATATGGAGCAGTCCATTTGCCGGCACAGCCACTGCGCAGTCTTCGTATGTGGAAGACCAAGGCTACAGTTTTCTCATTTCTAAGTCGCCTTCTGCTACAGCTTGGGGTGACACCGTGCATTGGTATAAAATCAAGACGACGCGTGGTGCTTGGCTTAGAGCCAACAGCGGCACCGATGTCGATATGGTTGCCGCCGAGCCTGCTCCCTATGACACAATGGCGCTCTGGTGTGTGACGGGCAACGCCACCGACGGTTATTCGTTCTACAACCGCGGCAAAGGTCCCGGTCTTATGGTGACTTACGACGCCGTGGCCGACAACAAGAAGGCCGTCATGGCTGCCACTGGCACTTACAGCCAGTTTGTCATTGGCACCTCTACGGCTGCCACCAACAGCTACACGTTCCATTATGGCGCCAACTGCTACTTCAACAACCGCTCAGACAAATTGAGCACATGGGACGATGCACGTGGCGCCAACGACGGCGGTTCGAGCCTTCTCTTCACCGAAGTGACGGCAGAGGAAATGCTAATGCCCGACTCGGTGGTCTATACCATCAACAAACTCAATGGCGACCAATATCGTGTGGCTAATGGCACAACGACAGTCAATGGCTCATACAACACGTATTGGAAGAGTACGGCCAAGCCGCAACTGACCTTCGGTACCACGGCCAACAATATGCAGTGGTCCAGCAACGACATGTTGATTTATAGCGGTAGCGGCAGCTGTGTCTACACGCTCACGCCGCCCTCCGGCTATGTCATCTACGAATACACGTTTGATGTGGTCAACAGCGGCCACACAGAGGCTCAGACCATCACGATGGACGATGCCCGCATCATCACCACAGGCGACGCCGTTCAGACCGTTTCTGTGTCGGGCAAAAATCTCTCCACGATGTCTTTTACACTTGCGGGAAGCAACAAGGCTGTCAAAGTCACCAACTTTGTGGTGAAAGTGAAAGTAGACAAGCCCGAGAAGCCCATTATTAGCACCACAGATGCTGAGCACTGGTATTATATCACCAATGCCTCCACGCAGACCTATTGTGCCGGCAAGGTGATGAACTACGACGAGTCTATTGACCGTATGCGCTTCACCGACAAGGCCTACAAGCCCGACCGCGTGTGGAGCTTCTGGGAACAAGACGGCAAGCTCGCCATCAAGAACTACCGCGGCGAATACATCGGTACGGCCGGTAGCGGCACCGGTGGCAACACTCAGTTTGGCAAGAGCGACACGCCCAACTATATCTATACCATCGAAGACGCTTACGGCTTCTTCATCATCAAAGACTCTGCCGTTGAGTTGCACGCTCAGAATGCCGGCTCGGTCATTGTGCGTTGGGGAGCTGCCGAAGGCGGCGCTTCGCTGTGGCGCTTTGACGAAGTCGATATGAGCCATCCCGAAGCCCAAGTGGGCAGCATTGCCGTGAAACAAGGCAAGGTGACCACCGGTATCGGCAACAAAGACCAGGGCATCGTTCGCACGGCATTCTCTGTGGTTGGTCTGAGAGACTCTGTCGAGGTGCAGAGCATCACCGCCAAGGTGGTGGCTACCGACCAATCCGACGTGAAAGCCGTCAAGGCATATTTCGCCACCAACGGCCGTGAACTCTTCGTCGACGCAGACAGCCTCATGACCTGGCGCGAACAAAACGGCGAACTCTTTGGCGTGGCTGAAAGCGTGGCCGCCGACGGCACCTTCACCATCACCGGTTCGAAGAAACTCGCTCCCGGCGAGGGCTATCTCTGGATTGCCTACGACATTGCCGAAGACGCCACCGAGGGTCACACCGTCGACGCTCAGGTATTGTCTTACGTCATCGACGGCGAAACCGTCAACGAGAACAACGGCAACCCCGCCAACGCCGTCACCATCTTCCTCTCAGAGGGCGCTGCCCTGATGCCCTACGACTGTGGCTCACGCTACTACCGCATCCCGGCCATCACCACTGTGAAGAAGACCCTCGACAATGGTGAAGTGGTAGACCGCCTCGTGGTGCTCACCGACGACCGTCTGCAGCACAACGGCGACCTCCCCAACCAGGTTTACATCGTGGCCCAGTATAGCGACGACCTCGGCAAGACATGGACCGCTCCCGTTCGCGTGGCCGGTACGGCCGAACTCGGTGGTGCCTATGGCCACGGCGATGCTTCGATTGTCACCGACCGCACCAACGGCAACATCATCGGCATCATGACTTGTGCCGGTACCTATGGCCACGGTTTCTGGGCCTCAACGGCTGCAGAGCCTCAGCTCTGGAAAACCATCAAGAGCACCGACGGCGGCGAAACCTGGAGCGTGCCCGTAGACCACACCCGCAGCCTCTATGGCGTGGGCAGCCCCAATCCCACCTGGACGGCCGGCTTCTCCGGCTCGGGCGCAGCCTTGCAGAAACGTGACGGCACACTCGTGTCAAGCTTCGTCAACCGTCAGACAGAAAACGGCGTGACCTCTCAAAACTTCTACTTCTTCATGAGTGAAGACGGCGGCGACACCTGGGCCGTGAGAGGAACGAGCGGTACGACCAGCGCCGACGAACCCAAGACGCTCGAGCGCAACAATGGCGACCTCTCCATCTTTGTGCGTGCCTCTGGCTACAACTTCCACAACGTCACCAGCGATGATGGCGCCACGTGGAAATACGCCCCCGAAACCCGCTTCACTACCGGTATCTCAGGCAATGCTTGCGACGGCGAATATATGGTTTGGTGTTCAACGCTCGACGGCAACCCCTGGAACATCGCTCTTGAGACTTTGCCCAACAGCAGCTCTCGTCAGAACGTGAGCATCTGTCTCTCTACCGACGAAGGCGAAACCTTCGGCGCGCCCAAGACCATCTGTCCGTGGGGATCGGGCTACAGCACCTGCGTGGTTCTGCCCGACGGCACACTCGGTGTCTACTATGAAGAAGACGGCTACTACAACGCTTCCAACTACGTGCTCCGTTTCGTCCGCTTCAGCCTCGACTGGGCCAGCAACGGCGCTTACAAGTTCACCGAAGACAGCCCCTTCCACCCCATCTGCTCGCAAGTGCCCGACGCCATCGAAAATATGCAGACCGTCAACGCCCCGGCCGACGACGTCATCTACGACCTCCAGGGCCGCCGCGTGGTCAACCCCACCCTCCAGGGCGTTTATATCAAGAATGGCAAGACGGTGATTATGAAATAATCCCGACCGCCATATATAAGGATGTCATAGTGTCCCCGAGGTCTCTGCTTTGAGAGGTCTCGGGGATTTTTATGGAAAAATGCCAACGCCGGGTTGGACCGTACTGTCATTGACTCCATCCACTCAGCCCATTCGCTGACGTCCGCCCATTTTGTCTTTTTGTTTATCGCCCCAACGCCGTACCTTCGTGGTAAGAAGAAAGAGGGAGGGCTCCCGACTCTCTTTTTTTGTTCGTATAGAAATCGTAGCGGCAATAAGGCCCGTAAGTCCTGTCTTTATTTCGGAAACTTCTCGCATACTTCCCGTAAAAACCAGAAGGCTTGCCTCCACCTCCGGACCGTTTCGGGCCGTTTGGTCAGCGCTTCAACGCCGTCTGTTGTTAAAGGTTCTTGTCATTGTGTCACGGTAGACCCCGCCATTTGCTCATAAAAAAAGACCGTTGAGGCTAAAAAAACGCCGTGTCGCCTTTGTTGTGAAAATAAATTCTTAATTTTGCGTGATTTACGACAGATAAAGAAATAATCAATAAAAACAATCAACCGATGAACGTGATTACAAAGACCGTCTCATTGCCCGATGGACGCACCATCAGCATCGAGACCGGCAAGTTGGCCAAGCAGGCCGACGGCGCGGTGATGTTGCGCATGAACAACACCATGCTCCTCGCCACCGTTTGCGGCGCAAAAGACGCTGCCCCGGGCACAGACTTCATGCCCCTTCAGTGTGACTACAAAGAGAAATATTCGGCAGCCGGCCGTTTCCCCGGTGGCTTCACCAAGCGTGAAGGCCGTGCCTCAGACTACGAAATCCTCACCTCGCGCCTCGTAGACCGTGCCTTGCGTCCCCTCTTCCCCGGCGACTACCACGCTGAAGTCTACGTCAACATCACGCTCTTCTCTGCCGACGGCGTAGATATGCCCGATGCATTGGCCGGCTTTGCAGCCTCGGCAGCCCTGGCTTGCTCTGACATCCCCTTCGAAGGTCCCATCTCTGAAGTCCGCGTGGCCCGCATCAACGGCGAATATGTGGTTAACCCCACTTTCGCACAGCTTGAAGAGGCCGATATGGACATTATGGTAGGTGCCACCGAAGAAAACATTATGATGGTGGAGGGCGAAATGAAGGAAGTGCCCGAAAGCGCACTGCTCGAAGCCCTCAAGGTGGCCCACGAAGCCATCAAACCCATGTGCCGCCTGCAAAAAGAACTTTCCAAAGAACTGGGCAAGGACGTGAAGCGTGCCTACTGCCACGAAGTCAACGACGAAGAACTCCGTGAAGAGGTCAAGAAACAGTGCTACGCTCCCGCCTATGCCATCGCTCAGGCCGGCGACCACGACAAACACCAGCGCGAAGACGCCTTCACCCAAATCCGTGAAGACTTCAAGGCCGCCTATGCCGGCGCACACCCCGAACTCACACCCGAGGAACTCGAAGAGAAAAACGCCCTCGTAGACCGCTACTACCACGACGTGGAGCGTGACGCCATGCGCCGCTGCATCCTCGACGAAGGCAAGCGTCTCGACGGCCGTGCCACCACCGACATCCGTCCCATCTGGTGTGAAGTAGACCCTCTGCCCGGACCTCACGGCTCAGCCATCTTCACCCGTGGCGAAACGCAGAGCCTCTCCACCTGTACGCTCGGCACCAAGCTCGACGAGAAACTTGTCGACGACGTGCTCGACAAGAGCTATATGCGTTTCCTCCTCCACTACAATTTCCCGCCCTTCTCCACAGGTGAGGCCAAGGCCCAGCGTGGTGTGGGTCGTCGTGAAATCGGTCACGGCCACTTGGCATGGCGTGCGCTCAAAGGCCAGATCCCTGCCGACTATCCCTATACCGTACGCGTGGTGAGCGACATCCTCGAGAGCAACGGTTCCAGCTCAATGGCCACCGTCTGCGCCGGCACGCTCGCCCTGATGGATGCCGGTGTGCCCATCGCAGCTCCCGTCAGCGGCATCGCCATGGGTCTTATCAAAAACCCCGGTGAAGACAAATATGCCGTCCTCTCCGACATTCTCGGCGACGAAGACCACCTGGGCGACATGGACTTCAAGACCACCGGTACGCTCAAAGGCCTCACCGCCACACAGATGGACATCAAGTGCGACGGTCTCTCTTATGAAATCCTCGAGAAAGCCCTTATGCAGGCCAAGCAGGGTCGTGAGCACATCCTCGGCAAAATCACCGAGACTATGGCCGCTCCCCGTCCCGAGCTCAAGCCCCATGTACCCCGCATCGAAGCCTTCTCCATTCCCAAAGAGTTCATCGGTGCCGTCATTGGCCCGGGCGGTAAGATCATCCAGGGCATTCAGGAAGACACCGGTGCCACTGTCACCATCGACGAAGAAGACGGTGTGGGCAAAGTCCAGGTCAGCGGCGCCAACAAAGACATCATCGACGCTGCCGTGGCCAAGATCCGTGCCATTGTGGCCATCCCCGAAGTGGGCGAAGTCTACGACGCCAAGGTCATCAGCATCATGCCTTATGGCTGCTTCGTAGAGTTTATGCCGGGCAAGGAAGGCTTGCTCCACATCAGCGAGATCGCCTGGAAGCGCCTCGAGACCGTTGAAGAGGCCGGCCTCAAAGAGGGCGATATGATTACGGTCAAACTGCTCGAGATTGATGAGAAGACCGGCAAGTTCCGTCTCTCACACCGCGTGCTCGAAGAGAAGCCCGAAGGTTGGGAAGACCGTCCTGCCCGCCGTCCCCGTCGTGAGGCCGAAAGCCGTGGTACCCGCCGCGAGCGTCGCGACTAATCGCAATCTCAATCCATAAATAATACCCCACGGGCGCCACCTTCCGGAGAGATGAGTGGCGCCCGTATCGTTTTGGGGGTGGGGGAAGAAATCTTCTAAAACGCACTATTTTACATAAGAAACATCCTCCAAACTGCGTTATTTTACATGTTTTGCCCCTCTCAGACGGCAATATTTTACATGTTTTGGTGGGCTCGGATGGCAAGAAATGACAGAATTATGCACACAAATGCACACTTTCTCCGTCCGACTCTATATCCCCAAACCATCGATGAAACCGGCCATTTTTGCTTTTCCGTGTAGAGTTGTAGCGTTTTTGCCGCCCTTGAAAAGACGTATGGGCGAGGGGATAAAGGGCCGTTGGGCTCGCTTTGATGCTCGTTTTACGTCTGATGTCCGACCAACGACGGCGGCCCAGTTTTTCGTATTTCCGTGGTTTTATGTACATTTGCACATTCAAACGCTATGAAACGACAAATTCTCTTCATTCTCTCTGCATTTGCTGCATTTTTGTCATTGTCGGCACAGACGGCTGCGCCCACGATGACCATCGTTACGTCTGATGGCACCGAGAGCGAAGAAACTGCCTATGAGGGTTCGGCACCGCTCAAGGCCTATTTCAAGGCCAATCCGCAAGACGTGGGCGACTACACGCCGCTCTATGAGTGGCGCATACGCCGCACGGCCGACACTGCACCCTTCCTCATCCGCTACGACGAAAACATCGACTACGAATTTACCGAGAGTGGCGCGTTTGTCATCGAACTCAACATCTCCTTCGTTCAAGGCGCCGACACGCTCGAATATGTGATGGACAGCCCCTTCACGGTCAACGTGAGCGAGTCGCAACTCGAGTTCCCCAACGCCTTCACCCCCAACGGCGACGGCATCAACGACATCTTCAAGGCCAAAGAGGGCTACAAGAGCATCGTTTCGTTTGAAGCCGCCGTGTTCAGCCGGTGGGGCAAGAAACTCTATGAGTGGCGCGACCTCGACGGCGGTTGGGACGGTCGCAGCGGTGGACACGATGTGCCCGACGGAGCCTACTATCTCGTGGTGAAAGCCCGTGGAGCCGATGGCCGCAACTACAACATCAAGAAGGTCATCAACATCCTTCGCGGCTACACCGAAGAGGGTGGCACCGGCAACATCTGATGGCCGGCGGCATTCTCCATTCGACATTATTTCAACACACACCAACCCAAAAGGTTTTGACTCAACACACACCACCCTCCGACCAGACGGCCAATGAGGCCCAAAGGGTAGAGGAGGGGAAAATAGCCATATATGGTGCCCGCGTTCACAATCTCAAGAATGTGGACGTGGTTTTGCCGCGTCATAGCCTCTCGGTCATCACCGGCCTGAGCGGTTCGGGCAAGAGTTCACTGGCCTTCGACACCCTTTATGCAGAGGGCCAGCGGCGCTACATCGAGACCTTTTCGGCCTATGCCCGCAACTTCCTCGACCACATCGAGCGCCCCGACGTCGACAAAATCACCGGACTCAGTCCGGTCATCAGCATCGAGCAAAAGACCACTTCAAAAAATCCACGTTCCACCGTGGGCACGGTCACCGAAATCTACGATTTCCTCCGTCTGCTCTTTGCACGTGCCGGCACAGCCTACAGCTACCTCACCGGGCAGCCTATGGTGAAATACACCGAGGAGCAAATCATCAGTCTCATCATAGAGCGCCACGGCGGTCACAAGGTCTACATCCTGGCCCCGATGGTGCGCACCCGCAAAGGCCACTATCGTGAGCTCTTCGAAAGCCTCCGCCGCAAAGGCTACCTCACCGCCCGTGTCGACGGCAAACTCTGCGACATCATGCCGGGCATGAAGGTCAACCGCTATCAAAACCACGACATCGAGGTGGTCATCGACAAATTGCTTGTCCGCGACCAGGATGCCGACCGTTTGCGGCGCAGTGTCTCGTTGGCGCTGAGCCAGGGTGGGGGACTGGTCATGCTGCTCGATGCCACGCTGGCCGATGAAAACCCCATACCCGACGGCACAACCCCCAAAGAGGCGCTGAGCTTCTTCTCCAAAAATCTCATGGACCCCGTCAGTGGGCTGTCCTACAACGAACCGGCGCCACACAATTTCTCGTTCAACTCTGTCAAAGGTGCCTGCCCCAAGTGTCGCGGCATCGGCACCATCACCGAGGTGGACCGCACCAAGGTGCTCCTGCCCGACCACAGTGTGCGCCAGGGCGGCATCGTGCCGTTGGGCAAATACCGCAGTGCGTTGATTTTCTGGCAGGTCACTGTCGTCCTGTCCCAATACGGTTGCGACCTCGACACCCTCATCAGCGACATTCCCGAAGAGGCACTCGATGAAATCTTCAACGGTTCGCCCGAGCGTTTGCGCATCCCGGCAGCCGTGTCGCATACCACCGACGACTATTTTGTCGAGTTCAACGGCTTGGCCGACTACATTCTCAGCATGGCCGATGCTGACATGTCGGCCGCTTCACGCCGCTGGGTCGAGCAATTCTCTTTTGAGGCCGAATGTCCCGTCTGCCACGGAGCCCGCCTCAATCGTGAAGCCCTGGCCTATCGTTTTGGCGGCCACAACATCCACGAGTTGGCATCGATGGAAATCTCTGCGCTCTACGATTGGGCTTGTGGGGTTGAAGAAAACCTCGAACCCAAGCAGCGGGCCATAGCCGACGAGATTTTGAAAGAAATCCGCACCCGCCTCAAGTTCCTCCTTGATGTCGGTCTGGGCTATCTTTCGCTTGCGCGCTCCACGATGTCGCTCTCGGGCGGCGAGAGCCAGCGCATCCGTCTGGCCACCCAGATCGGGTCGCAGCTCATCAATGTGCTCTATATCCTCGACGAGCCCAGCATCGGTCTGCACCAGCGCGACAACGAGCGGCTCATCAATTCGCTCAAGGCCCTGCGCGATGTGGGCAACACCGTCGTCGTCGTCGAGCACGACAAAGACATGATGCTCGCTTCAGACTACATCGTCGACATCGGTCCCCATGCCGGACGTTTGGGTGGCGAAGTGGTCTTTGCCGGCACGCCGGCTGAGATGATGCAGAGCCACACCCTTACTGCCGACTATCTCTCAGGCGTCAAAACCGTGGGCTATCGCCTGCCACGCCGAACAGGCAACGGCCATATATTGCAGCTCGAAGGCGCACGGGGCAACAACCTGAAAGACGTCGACGTAGACTTCCCCTTGGGCACATTCATCTGCGTCACCGGTGTGTCGGGCAGTGGCAAATCCACCCTCATCAATGACACCCTCCTGCCCATCCTTTCCCAGAAATTCTATCGCTCTCTCCGTGCGCCTTTACCCTACAAGGCCCTGCACGGCATAGAGCATCTCGATAAAGTCGTCGCCGTCGACCAGAGTCCCATCGGCCGCACGCCACGTTCCAATCCCGCCACCTATACCGGCGTCTTCACCGACATCCGTGCCCTTTTCGTCGAGCTTCCCGAAGCCAAGATCCGTGGCTACAAGCCCGGCCGCTTCTCGTTCAATGTCAAGGGCGGACGTTGTGAGACTTGCAAGGGTAATGGATTGAAAACCATAGAGATGAACTTCCTTCCAGACGTCTATGTGCCCTGTGAGTCTTGCCACGGCAAACGCTACAACCACGAGACGCTCGAGGTGCGTTACAAAGGCAAAAGCATTGCCGATGTGCTTGACATGACCATCAACCGGGCCGTGGAGTTTTTTGCCAATGTCCCGGCCATACTCAATAAGATAAAGGTGCTCCAAGACGTCGGTCTGGGCTACATCAAGCTCGGCCAGTCATCCACCACCCTCTCGGGCGGCGAAAGCCAGCGTGTCAAGTTGGCCACCGAGTTGGCCAAGCGCGACACCGGTCGCACGCTCTACATCCTCGACGAGCCCACCACCGGTCTGCATTTTGAAGACATCCGCGTGTTGCTCGGAGTGCTCAACCGCCTCGTGGAGCGCGGCAACACCGTAGTGGTCATCGAGCACAATCTCGACATCATCATGGCCGCCGACCACCTCATCGACATGGGGCCCGAAGGCGGTCGCGGCGGCGGTCAGGTAGTCATCACCGGCACCCCCGAACAAGTCGCCGCTGCCGGCCGTGGCCACACCGCCCCCTTCCTGGCCAAGGCCTTGCAAGAAACGCCGGCCAAGGCAAAGTCATAAATTTGTGCGGCCCTGCAAGCCCTGAAAGGGCGTAACATACCAGCCCAGGTCGTTAGGCCTGGGGCAACGAAATGTCCCATAATTCCGGCCTGTAAGGTCGGCACAATGTGGGTCAATGCCATAACAAAAAACTCGCTCAATGTGCTGACCTTTCAGGGCGGGCACAAACCGGCCTCCACTCCCTCCCCCCAAAATACAACTCAATAATATATATAAATAATAACCACTTAAAAAACTCAATTCTTATGTTTGAAGGACAACCTAAAGGGCTTTACGCCCTGGCCTTGGCCAACACCGGTGAGCGTTTCGGCTACTACACCATGCTTGCCGTGTTCGTTCTCTTCCTCAAGGCCAACTTCGGTTGGTCGGCCGGTACGGCTGGTGCCGTCTATTCCGGCTTCCTGGCCTTTGTGTATTTCTTGCCCCTCGTCGGTGGTATTCTGGCCGACAAGGTGGGTTATGGCAAATGCGTCACCACCGGCATCTTCGTGATGTTCCTCGGCTATCTCTTGCTGGCCATTCCTGCCGGTGCTGGTATGCCTGCCGTGATTTTGCTCTTTGCCGCCTTGGTGTTCATCTGTGTCGGCACGAGCCTCTTCAAGGGCAACTTGCAGGTGATGGTGGGCAATCTCTATGAGAAGCCCGAACTCGAGGCCAAGCGCGACTCGGCCTTCTCCATCTTCTATATGGCCATCAACATCGGTGCCCTTTTCGCTCCCCGTGCTGCCGTCGAGGTGATGAAGTTTGCCCAAAACACATTGGGCGTTTCCGAGGCCGATGCCTACCACTACGCTTTCGGCGTGGCCTGCATCTCGCTCGTCGTGTCCATCTCCATCTATTATGCTTTCCGCAGCACCTTCGCCCATGCCGACTACAACGCCAAGACCAAGGCCGCCACGACCGGTGCCAAAGAGCCCGAACTCTCGGCCAAAGAGACCAAAGACCGCATCGTCGCCCTCTGTCTCGTCTTCGCCGTGGTCATCTTCTTCTGGATGGCATTCCATCAGAATGGCCTCACCCTCACGCTTTTTGCTGAGGAATACACCAACACGCAGAGCTTTGGCGTGGAGAGCATGATGTTCGACGTGTGGAACCTCGTCTTGTGCATTGTCATAGTCTATGCCCTTTTTGCTGTTTTCCAGAGCAAGACCACACAGGCTCGCCTTATTGCCGGTGCCGTCATCCTGGCCTGCGTAGGCGTGCTGGCTTGGAAATACACCACCATCACTCCCGAGGGCATTGAAGTGACCGCCCCCATCTTCCAGCAGTTCAACCCCTGCTTTGTGGTAGGTCTCACCCCTGTGTCGCTCGCCATCTTCGGTTGGTTGGCCAAGAAAGGCAAAGAGCCTTCAGCCCCGCGCAAGATTGGCCTTGGCATGCTTGTGGCCGCCTGCGGTTTCGTTGTGATGACCATTGGTTCCATTGGTCTCGAAGCCGGCCAGCGTGTATCGCCCAACTGGCTCGTCACCACCTATCTTGTCCTCACTTTCGGTGAATTATTGCTCTCGCCCATGGGCATTTCGTTTGTCTCGAAGGTAGCGCCTCCCAAATACAAGGGCTTGATGATGGGTGGATGGTTTGTCGCCACTGCCATTGGCAACTTCCTTGTGGCCATTCCCGGTTTCCTTTGGGGCAATGTGTCGCTCGTGGTGGTTTGGGGTGTTTTGGTGGCCCTCTGCCTCATTTCGGCCCTGTTCATCTTCTCCATCATGAAGCGCCTCGAAAAGGTTTGCTAAGGTTTATCCCATAAAATATTGCGCGTCCTCGCCGTGTCCCATTGGCCGGTGAGGACGTTTTTTTGTATTTGGCGTCCTCGCAACGGGCTGAAGGGCCAACGAGACCCTAGCCCTGGGCAGAGGCGGCGCAAAGCGACGCCGGCACCCTGGGTAAACATGGCCAACCCAATGCGCCCTGAAAGGGCAAAAGATTTATAATGAATTGACATTGATATATAAATAAAGCTTTTGCCCTTTCAGGGCGAACACCATCGTGTCACATTACCCAGGGTGCCGGTGCCACTACGTGTCACCTCTGCCCTGGGCTATGGTCTCGTTGCCCTTTCAGGGCGTTGCCTCGCCGCCCACGACCAAACTTGATTTTTATATTGTATATCCCTCTTAAATCACGCCGAAATCTTGCACACTTATGGCGGCCGATGTGCTACGATTTTAAAAATGTTTAATATTTCGCGTTTTTCTGCCGTCTTTGTTTTGCAAAATCTTGGGTTTTGTTTAGTTTTGCCCTTGCAAAACACACTATGCCCTTATTGGCTCTCTGTCGCAACACGCGGCACTTAAATCGAAAATCTTTTTAATTCACTTTATTAATTAATTCATCTCAAAACAAAAATCAATGAAAAAGTTACGCTACTTCTTTTCATTGTTCCTGACCATTATTGGTTTGGGAACTGCCTCTGCGCAGGCTTACGAGACCGGTGCCCTTGTCACCGATATCGCTGCCGCCGCAGCCGCAGGCGATGAGGTGCTGTTGATGGGCTCTACCACACAGGGCCACAATCCCGGATTGTTCATCGCTCCGGCCGGCTTCAACAGCGCCAATGTCCTCTCTGTAGCCAATGTCTACAAGTTTGAGGCCACGGGTGAATCTATCGACGGATACCCCACCTATCGCTTGCTTAGTGTTCAAAAGAACAAGTATCTCCGTTCCGAAATGTATGGTTCGATGGAAGATACTTCATGGCCCGGTTTGACTGATGGTGAAGACGGCAACACGATGCACGCTTACACCACCAGCACCGACAATGCCTTCACCTTCACGGCTTTGAAACCGGAAGCCGGTTCAACCAATGTCCGCCAGAAGGTTGACGGTACGGCCGATGAGGAAGCTTGGGTGTTCTGCGAAAACAAAATGCAGCCCGATATCAACAAGTACGGCTACTTCGGTACCTACGGTTCCGGCTTCTTGAGCATCTACACCGACACGAACCAGTGGGTGGTTTACAAAGCCAACAAACTCTCTGGCGCTGCCAACCTCTTGATTTACATCAACACCCTGCTTCACGACTCAGCTCCTACGGATATCTTTGAGGCCGGTTCTAACCCCGGACAGGTAGATATCAATGCCCTTGAAGCTCTTGGCGATGCCTATACCAACGCTCTCGCTGTGGCCAACGATCAAACCTCTTCGCAGGAAGTTTGCGACCAGGCTCAGGCCTCTCTCGACGAAGCCTATGCTGCTGTTTTGGCTACTATGGTGAAACTCCAGGCCGGACGCACTTACCTCTTCCAGTCTCCGGGTCGCTCTGCCGGCGCCACTATGTATGAAAAAGAGGCCGACGGCAAACTCTATTGGGAGACCCTCTCCTCCGTTCCCGCCGCTGACAACGTGACCGCCGATCAGGCCAAGTTCTTCTTCACCGTTGAGGCTGCCAGCGACTCCACCTACTATCTCAAGAATCTGCTCACCGGCCACTATGTAGCCGGCGCCGAAGCCCAAGCTGCCAGCAAGCAGTTCGGCACGAGCGCAGAAGCTACCGTGCCCTTCGAAATCGTGAAGAATTTCACCGAAGGTCAAAAGGCCGGCTTCAACATCCGTTGGCAGGAATGGAATAGCAACTACAACACCTTCCACTGGGATGGTGGCAACAAGATTGTGACTTGGGTGTACAATGCCGGCGCTTCTGTCTGCGTCATCTCTGATATGACCGAAGTGGCTGCTGCCGTGGCCGGGCAGGTGGAAAATCAGAAGAAGATGTCTGCCCTCACCGCCAGCTATCTCAAGGCTTCTGAACTCTTCAACAGAGGTCGTGCCTTTATCTCTGAAGGTGCCGCTGCCGACACCCTCACCGGCTACAACACCGCCCTTGGTCTCGTCAGCGATCCTGCCAAACTCAGCACCAACGCTGCCGAAACCGCCGAGCACACGAACAAAATCCCCACTCAGGGCGACGTGGCCAACCTCGTGGACGGTTCTGACGTGAAGTTCTTCCACTCTCGCTGGCGTTCAGCTGGTGACGATCCCAACACCTACCACTACGTGCAGGCCGACCTCGGCGAAGCCATCCAGACTTTCGCCATCAAGTACGCCAAGCGTTGGAACAACGTGAATGTCTACAACCCCACCGAGATCCTCGTGACCGCCACCAACGATCCTGAAGGCACTTGGAACTATGCCGGTGTTTATCCTTTGACCTACACCGACTCGGCTTGGGTACACACCACCGACTCTACCGAAGTGAAGGCTGTTAAGCAGAATTATATCGGTACCCGCGGTATCGAGCTCCCCGCTGCTTACCGCTACGTGCGCATCGCCGTGACCAAGACCCAATACAACACCGGTCTGCTCAACGGCTATCCCTACTTCTATCTCTCTGAGCTCCACTTCCACCCCGCACAGTACGACGCTGAGCACTCTACGGTGAAAGATATGGACGCTACCATCGTCGGCAACCTCCAGACGGCCCTCAACACCGCCGCTGCCGAACTGACCTCAGGTCAGCCCACTCAGGCCACCATCGACGCTCTCGACGCTGCCTATGCTGCCTTCCTCGAAGTCTTCCCCGATCCCAATGCTCTCCAGACTGTTGTAGACGAGGCCAAGGCCCTGAAGAATGCTGCTCCCGTGGGTGAAGAACTCGGTTTCTATCCCCAGGCTGCCGTTGATGCCCTCAACAACGTGATTACCGAAGTTGAAGCCACCATCGAAGATGGCATGTCTCTCGAGCTCATCAACCAAGGCAAAGCCGCCATCGCCGCTGCCGTAGCCACCTTCAAGGCTTCGTTCCTCGTTCCTGTAGTGGGTAAGGTTTACGTGCTTCGCAGTGCTTCCGAAGGTCGCGGTGCCAACCTGGTTTACTCTACCGGCAACAGCGAGACTGCCGCTCTCCAGTCTAAGGAACAGGTTGATGGTGCTGATCCCGTCGTTATCGGTTCAGACCTCAACTACCTCTGGAAAGTCACCGCTAAGGATGGCTTCAAACTCACCTTCCAGAACCTCGGTACCGGTTACTACATTGGTACACAGGATAAGCTCAGCGGCGACGTGCCCAACGTGGCAGCCCCGACTGCACTTCCCGTACAGTCTGCCGGTGTAGGCGGTTTGTTCAACATCGTAGTGAGCGAAGGTATGTTCCTCAACTTGGCCGGTGGTGCCACCCGTATGTGCGCTTGGTCATCTGCCAGTGGTGCCGACAACAGTGCCTTTAGATTCGAAGAAGTAAATATGGAAGCGTCTTATAATTTGTCTTCTCTCTGGCCTGTTACTGCCGAAAAGTTCCAGATCATCACCCTGCCTTATAGCTCATTTGGTATCGCTGAAGATGAAGCTGCCGTTTACGAAGTGCTTGGTGTGAACGAAGTGGCTGACTCTTGCGTCATCGAACTCAAGGCCCTCAGCGTTAGCGACGACATCGAGGCCGGTATGCCTTATGTCATCAAGCCCGCAGCTGGTGTGAACGCCATCACCACCATGCCGACTGATAGCGATCCTCTCGCCATCGAATATGCTACCGTAGGTAAGACCTCTGCCAATGGCGCCCTCACCGGTACCATCAGCAATATGGTTCTTGAAGAAAACGGTAAGATCATCTTCAGCTATGGTTTGCCCGCTCTCATCGGTTCTGCCACCGGCGCAGCCCTGCGCAACATCGGCGGCAACAGCGGTTACATCAACAATGTAGCCACCACCGAGACCGGCGACATCCAGATCAAGGTTAAGGGTACCTTCACCGACGGTATCGGTAACATCACCATCTCAGAAGGCAATGCCAAAGACATCTACACCATCTCAGGTGTGAAGGTTAACGGCAAGAACATCCCCGCCGGCGTCTACATCATCGGCGGCCAGAAGAAAGTGGTTAAATAATCCACAATCTTCATAAAACCACCTCCTCGCGGGGTGCCCCATCCGGTGGCACCCCGCGTTTT
>JBGVLE010000130.1:0-32677 GCA_045124135.1 Alloprevotella sp. | reverse complement strand
GATGGTGTCGCACTTCTTCACCGGTGCGGCCGAACAGAGTGCCATCGAAAACGGAAGCGACTTCGAACCCGAAAACTATGGCGGCAAGCTGGGCGCCTATACGGCCTATTATTTCATGAACCATCTCTTTGGCGCCGGTGCCGTGTTGCTGCCGGTCTTTATGGTTCTCGTGAGTGTGAAACTTATGAATGTGTACCGCGTGAGACTATGGAAATGGTTCCTCAACTGCGGATTCCTGATGGTGTGGCTGTCGGTGACTCTCTCTCTCTTGCAGGAAGCACAGATTTTGGGAAGCGACCTGCCTCGCGACACTCTCGGCGGAGGCCATGGCCGCAATGTGCTCGATTTTCTCCATAATGCCGTGGGTATGTTCACCACGGTGGCACTCATCGTAGCCGCCGCCATTTTCTATTTCATCTATCTCAGTGGCGAAACCATCAAATATCTGCGCCAGCTCATGCAGCCCCACAAGATGATCAAGCAGGGTTGGTCTCGCTGGGGCTGGCATCGCAAAGACAAGGCAGCCGAAGAGGCCGACGAAACGCCCGACGAAGAGATGCCTGTCTATCGCACAGACGACATGGAAGAGGAAGAAGCGACAGAGGCCGGCACCCACAAAGACGAGTTTGCCATCAAACTGGATTTTGCCAACGACGAAGAGGGCGACGACCAGCACACAGGCGTGACACTCGAAGAGACCGGCGGCACAGACACAGACAAAACCACCTTTGAGGTGGAATCTGGCGCCGAAGAAGAGGCTGCCACGGCCAACACCGTGCCATCAGAGCCTTACAACCCGCGCCTTGACCTCGAGTACTATAAATTCCCCACCACCGACCTGCTTGACACCCATGGCGACAGTGGCACGGCCATCGACATGAAAGAGCAAAACGCCAACAAGGACCGCATCATCTCGGTGTTGAAAAACTTCGGCGTAGACATTGTCAGCATCAAAGCCACCATCGGTCCTACGATTTCGCTCTATGAGATTACGCCTGCCCCCGGCGTGAAAATCAGCAAAATCCGAAACCTTGAGGACGACATCGCCATGAACCTGGCCGCCCTCGGCATCCGTATCATCGCGCCCATCCCGGGCAAGGGAACGATTGGCATTGAAGTGCCCAACAAAAACCCGCGTATAGTCTCGATGGAAAGCATCATCAACACGCGCGCTTTCCAAGATACCACATACGAGCTTCCCATAGCCCTGGGCAAGACCATCACCAACGAAGTCTTCATCCGCGACCTCACCAAAATGCCCCACCTGCTCGTAGCCGGTGCTACGGGCCAGGGTAAATCCGTGGGCCTTAATGCCATCATCACTTCGTTGCTCTACAAAAAACATCCCAGCGAGCTGAAACTCGTCATGGTAGACCCCAAGAAGGTGGAATTCAGTGTCTACGCGCCCATCGAGAAGCACTTTCTCGCCATGATACCGGGCGAAGACGACCCCATCATTACCGACGTGACCAAGGTGGTGCAGACTCTCAAGAGTCTTTGCCAACTGATGGACCATCGCTATGACCTGCTGAAAAAGGCCAAGGTGCGCAACATCAAAGAATACAACGCCAAGTTCAAGGCCCGTCAGCTCAACCCCGAGAAGGGTCATGAGTTCATGCCCTATATTGTTGTGATCATCGATGAGTTCGGCGACCTCATCATGACCGCCGGCAAGGAAGTGGAACTCCCCATAGCGCGCCTGGCCCAATTGGCACGTGCCGTCGGCATGCACCTCATCATCGCCACTCAGCGCCCCACCACCAACATCATCACCGGCACCATCAAGGCCAACTTCCCTGCCCGTATGGCCTTCAAGGTGACTTCGCGAATCGACAGCCAGACCATCCTCGACCGCACGGGTGCCAATCAGCTCGTGGGCAAGGGTGACATGCTCATTCTCTCTTATTCTTCGCCCGACCCCGTGCGTGTGCAGTGTGCTTTTGTCGACACGCCCGAGGTCGACAAAATCAGCGAATACATCGCCGATCAGCAGGGCTACCTCACGCCTTACGAACTGCCCGAACCGCTTGCCGAAGGCGACGGAGCCGGTAGTGGCGAAGACCTTGATGCAGGCACCATCGACCCCCTCTTTGAAGAGGCGGCCCGCCTTGTGGTGGTGCATCAGTCGGGTTCCACGTCGCTCATCCAGCGCAAGTTCTCGATTGGCTACAACCGCGCCGGCCGACTGATGGACCAGTTGGAGCGTGCCGGCATCGTGGGCCCGGGCCGCGGCGCCAAACCGCGCGAAGTGCTCTGTCCCGACGAGGTTGCACTCGATGCCCGTCTCGAAACCCTGCATTGATTGTGCGGAATCTTTTTCCTTTCAAAAACAATTCTCTCTTATGAAACAGACCAAATGGCTCACGGTGGCACTGACCGCCATTGCCTTGCTATTTCCCGCAAAAGCCTCGGCACAAAACGCCCGCCAGATACTCGACCAGACAGCCTCAATCCTCTCATCGGGTGGCGTACAGGCCAACTTCGTAGTGACCAACTACAAAAAACAGACTGCCGTCGGGCGCTCCACGGGCACCTTATACGTCTCGGGACGCCGCTTCAAAATCGTCTCGGCCGCCGGCAACTCGTGGTTCGACGGCAAGACACTCTGGTCGCTCATGGACGGCAGCGACGAAGCCTATATCTCCACACCAACAAAAAAGGAGTTGCAGTCGCTCAACCCCTACGCCTTCATCCATCTCTACAAGTCGGGCTACACCATCACCTCGACCAATGCCGACTATCTCGGTCGGGCTTGTCACGAAGTGAGACTCAAGGCCCAAAAACAGGGAATGGAAATCAACGAAGTCTTGATTACCGTCGACAAAGTCACTCACCTGCCCCACTGCGTGCGTTTCCGTCCGAGCGGCGGCGAATGGGTGCGTGTGCAAGTCAGTGGAGTGAAGACGGGCCAGAAATGGAACGACAGTTTTTTCCGTTTCGACGGCAAGGCACACAGCGGCGTGCGTGTGGTGGATTTGAGATGACAAGCCCCACACCATTCACCGCCGCGACGGCTTCAAGCCTACAAAAGGCCAAGCCCAAGCAGGTCGCTTCTGCGCCTCTGGGCCCACACCCATAGTCCCATCCCCTTCACCTCTCCCCGTATATTATTTTGACTCAAACCTATTCAACCAACCCTATGGAACACATCAAATGCCTCATCCTCGGTGCCGGACCTGCCGGCTATACCGCTGCCATTTACGCCGGCCGTGCCGGCCTTCAGCCCGTAGTGTGTGAAGGTCTGCAGCCAGGCGGACTGCTCACCATGACCACAGAAGTGGAAAACTTCCCCGGCTATCCCGACGGCGTTCAAGGTCCCGACATGATGGACGATATGCGCCGCCAGGCCGAGCGCTTTGGTGCCGACATCCGTCCGCGCATCGCCACAAAAGTGGACTTCAAGTCGACACCCCGCACAGTGACTTTCGACGACGACACCCAAGCCACCTTCACCGCCCTCATCATTGCCACGGGCGCGGGCGCCAAATACCTCGGCCTGGCCGACGAAGAGAAATACCGCGGTATGGGTGTGAGTGCCTGTGCCACCTGCGACGGATTTTTCTATCGCAAGAAAACCGTGGCCGTAGTGGGCGGCGGCGACACAGCCTGCGAAGAAGCCACCTATCTCGCCGGACTCGCCTCTCAGGTCTACCTCATCGTGCGCAAACCCTTCCTTCGCGCTTCAAAGGCTATGCAAGACCGTGTGTTTGGCAACGAGAAAATCAAGGTCTTGTTTGAGACCAACGTCACCGGCCTCTTCGGCGAGAACGGCGTGGAAGGCGCCCACCTCATTCATAAAAAAGGCACTGCCGACGAGCACACCAGCGACATCGCCATCGACGGCTTTTTCCTCGCCATCGGCCACAAGCCCAACAGCGACCTCTTCGTGGGCCAGTTGCCGCTCGACGAGGCCGGCTACATCAAGACACACGCCGGCACGCCGCTCACCGACCTGCCCGGCATCTTCGCCGCCGGCGACGTGGCCGACCCGCACTACAAGCAGGCCATCACCGCTGCCGCCTCAGGCTGCAAGGCTGCCATCGAGGCTGAGCGCTATATCGCCGCTATGGCCGACTAAGTTAGTCATTTTCAAATCCAATCCACCATCAGCAGGGAAGAGCCCCACGGCCCTTTCCTGCTTTTTGTTGTCCCCGAGGCACGACGGCGATTGTACAGAAAGGGCGACCGTCGGTGACAAAATCATTTGCATTCTTCCTCCATTATTTTTCGAAGGAACCGGGATAAGGGAAAACAGCACGCCAAACGGACATTTTCATACGGCTGCCAGAAAAAAAGAAGCCTGTCCCTATCGCAGAAATTTCTGTCATAAGGACAGGAAAAACCGGCCTTAGCCCCGAACCGGCTCATCTACAAAAAAGAGTGCCCCAAAGCACCCTCTTCTTCTTACTCACCTCAAAGATACCCCTCCCGAGCCACTCAAAAAAAGACAAAAAAGACTTTGGAGACACAAAAAAACGGGTAATCACACGAAGATGCCATCTTTTTTGTATTTTTGCAAAAGGTAGGCCCCGACCGGAGCCTTCAGGTGCCGGCACAATCGCGTCCGGTCCCATCCATATGGCTGCAAAGCAGCACTACAAGCCCCGAACTACATCTTTTAAAATTTATAAAACCATGACATTAGATTCTTGCAACTTTCAAGGTAAGAAAGTGATTGTGCGCGTAGACTTCAACGTGCCTCTCGACGAAAACGGCAACGTGACAGACGATACCCGTATCCGCGGTGCGCTGCCCACGCTCAAAAAAATCCTTGCTGACGGTGGCGCTCTCATTATCATGAGCCACATGGGCAAGCCCAAAGGCAAAGTGAACCCCAAGATGTCGCTCTCACAAATCGTGAAGCCCGTCAGCGAAAAGTTGGGCGTACCCGTAGCTTTCGCTCCCGACTGCGCCAAAGCAGCCGATGCCGCTGCTGCCCTTAAGCCCGGCGAAGTGCTCTTGCTCGAAAACCTCCGTTTCTATCCTGAAGAAGAGGGTAAGCCCGTGGGCATTGACAAGGAAGACCCTGCCTACGACGCCGCCAAGAAAGAGATGAAAGCCCGTCAGGCCGAGTTTGCCAAGACGCTGGCTTCATACGCCGACATCTACGTGAACGACGCCTTCGGTACGGCACACCGCCGCCACGCCTCTACGGCCGTCATCGCCGACAGTTTCGACGCCGACCACAAGATGCTGGGCTACCTCATGGAGAAAGAGGTCAACGCCGTAGACAACGTATTGAGCAACATCAAGCGTCCGTTCACCGCCATTATGGGCGGCTCGAAGGTGTCTACCAAGATAGGCATCATCGAGAACCTGATGGACAAAGTGGACAACCTCATCCTTTGCGGTGGTATGACCTACACTTTCGCCAAAGCCCTGGGCGGTCATGTGGGTGTCTCTATCTGTGAGGACGACAAACTGCAATTGGCTCTCGACATCATTGAAAAAGCCAAAGCAAAAGGCGTGAACCTCGTGCTCGGCACAGACTGCATCGCTGCCGACAAGTTCGCCAACGACGCCAACACCCAGGTGGTGCCTGCCGGTGCCATTCCCGAAGGTTGGGAAGGTCTCGATGCCGGTCCCGAAACCCGCAAGAGCTTTGCCAAAGCCATCGAAGGCGCCAAGACCATCCTGTGGAACGGTCCTGCCGGCGTATTCGAATTTGACAACTTCACCGGTGGCTCCCGTGCCATTGCCGATGCCATTGCCAAGGCCACTGCCGACGGCGCCTTCTCTCTCATCGGCGGCGGCGACTCTGTAGCCTGCATCAACAAGTTCGGCATGGCCGACAAGGTGTCTTACATCTCTACCGGCGGTGGCGCTCTGCTTGAAGCCATCGAAGGCAAAGTGCTGCCCGGCATTGCTGCCATCAAAGGCTAAGGCCTTCAAAAAGTCCAAAAGACTAAAAGTCTAAGAGTGACCAAGAGCCCTGTAAGGGCGCAACATACTGGCCCGGGGCGTAAGGCCTGGGTTAATATGGCCTCCCATCTTCCGGCCTGTAAGGTCGGCACTCCCAAGCGGATATGTATACTTATTAATGTTATATTTTTTACATATTTGCAGATTATTGTGCCGACCCTACAGGCCGGTGATTGGAGTTGCATTCCATAACCCGGGCCTAACGACCCGGGCTTATATGTTACGGCCCTGCAGGCCTTGCATAGCCGCTTACAGTTATTGATCTATGTCTTTGTGCCTTTTTGCCCCACTTTTGTTTGAATTTTCCTATGCGTCTTAATTCTTTTAGCTCTGTCGTCGGCGCTCTGGTGCTTTTGGCCGTCGCCTGTCTCACGGGCTGCGGAAGCCCTGCGGCAGAGACAAAATCTGCCACCCAAGCCGATAGCCTGCCGAAAACGACGGCCGACAGCAATATGCTTGTGCTCGCCCTGCTGCCCACGATTGAAAACCTCCCCTACCTCTTTGCCGAAGACCGGGGCTGGTTTCAGCAAAACGGCGACGGCATCAGCGTGGAACTCCACTGCGGACAGTTTGACTGCGACACGGCCATGCTCGGAGGCCGCTGCGTCGTGGCACAAACAGACACCGAGCGCATCGGCATCTACACCCGTGCCGGACATCGTCTCACAGAGATTGCCGAGGCTCCCACCGACCGCAAACTGGTGGTGTGCGGCCGCTTGCGCATCAACAAACCCGAACAACTCCGTCTGCGCACTCTCGCCATCAGCCGTCAGTCGGCCGAAGCCGTCGAGGCATATCGCGTGATGAAACAGATCGGTGTTGACAAGGAAGACGCCCTGCTGCCGCTCATCAACGACCTGTTTATGCGCACATCCATGCTCGACGAGAACCAGGTGGACGCCGCCCTGCTGCCCGAACCATTAGCCACAATGGCCGTGACAGCCGGACACAAAGTCGTTTTGAGGCTGACAGAGGAACCCGTGATGGGCCGGCTCGCAGCCACACAGAAGACCAAAAGCCGCAAAGACTTTGACAATAGATGGCAGACCGTGGTGAAACTGCGCAACCAGGCAGCCGACAGCCTCAACCGCTATGGCAAGCAAGCCTGTGTGAACATTCTCAAACAGCGCTACCGCCTCACGCCGCAAGCCATAGACAGTCTGCGCCTTCCCCAATACGCCCACTAACCCCCGCCCAAGACCCACACAGTGAACAACTTCGCTCCCAAAGCCCTCAAAGCCTTGTGCCGTCACGACCTTGGCCAAGCCATCGAGGCACTACATAACCTCGCCTCGTCGGCCTCACTGCCGACCGACGCTTTCGGCCTTGACAGTCTCTCTGAAGACTATGAAATGATGGTGAACTATATGGCCGGAGGCTACGACGACAAGGCACGCGACAAACTCTATAAGCAGTTTTTGGGCCGTGCGGCACAGTGCTATTGCCAAATGGTCTACGCCGGCCTGCGCGACGATGCCCCCAATGCGTTTGCAGCCACCCGTCGCGCCCTGCGCCTGATGGACGTGCCCCACAGTCTGCCTGAGGTGTGCCGCCGAGGGGCCACAGGTCGTGTGGTCTTTGACGTGGCCTGGACGTCGCCAGTCTGGACCGGCGACGACCTTGATGCCGCACAACACATCATAGGCTCAGACAAATTCTCCCTCACCCAAAAAGCCCTGCTGCTCAGTGGCACGATGCTCGGCGCCCTTCACTATTTCGACGCCGCCAAACTCACCCTGCTCCTACACCACGCCGGCCACGCCGACGACCGGCTCAGGACGCGCGCACTGGCAGGAGCCGTGCTCGTGGCCGCACACCACCGCTCTTTGATCGGCTTTTTCCCGTCGCTCAAAGAGGCTTTCGACACCATAAAAGCCACACCGCGCTACGCCACCGAACTCAGCGACCTTCAGGCCGCCCGCATCCTGAGCCTCGAGGTGAAAGAAATCGAGAAGAAGATGCGCGAAGAAATCATTCCGGGCATCATGGAACACACCAAGCACCTCAAAACCGACCTCCGTCACCTTGACATCCAGGAGCTGCAAGACGAAATGGCCCGACTGAGTGCCAACCCGGAATGGGCGGAAGCCGAAAAAAACATGACGGCCAAGATGGAGCAACTCGCAGCCATGCAGCAGCGCGGCTCAGACGTATTCATCGGACAATTCAAAAGTTTCAAACAACATTTCCCCTTCTTCACGGCTGCGGCCAACTGGTTCACGCCGTTCGACACCGACCATCCCGAATTGCCGCAAAACATCCGCAAAAGTCCCGTGCTCAACCTGCTCACACAGGCTGCACAACTCTGCGACAGCGACAAGTATTCGCTCTCGTTCCTGATGGGTCAGATGAGCAACTCGGGCCTTCCCATTAACGCCGAGGCTATGGACGAACAAATCAAAAACGCATTTGACAGCGGCCAGATACCGTCGGGAGAGCAGATGACGCCAGCCGTTCACATCAGGCTTTACATACAAGACCTTTACCGCTTTTTCACGCTCTTCAGAGGACGTCAGGACGAGGTCAATCCCTTTGCCGACGATTGGCGTTTTTATGACCAATCACCCTTTGCCCCAGAAAGCCCCAACCCGAAAGCGGTCCACGAACTCGCCCAACTGGCCTTCAGCATCAAAGCATATGAAGCCGCCGCGCCGCTCTTCATGTCGTGTGAGCCGTCGGCCGAAGTGTGCCAAAAGATTGGTTTCTGCAAAGAAATGACCCACGACTACGAAGGCGCCTGTGAAGCCTACGAGCGTGCAGACTTGTTCAAAGACGACTCTGCCTGGACGCTTCGCCGCCTCGCCGCCTGCCAGCGTGCGCGGTCAAACCCCGAAGCGGCCCTGGCCATCTATGAGCGGCTCGAGGCCTTGGAGCCCGAAGCCGCCGACCTGCCGCTCCACGCCGGCGAATGCCTCATCTGGCTGCAACGCTATGACGAGGCGCTCAAGAAACTCTTCAAAGCCTATTACCTCAGCCCCGAAGACCGACGTGTGTGGCGGGCTCTGGTCTGGGCCGAACTGCAAGCGGGACGATTTGAAGAGGCCGAAGGGCATTTCTCTCTCATCCTCGGCCATAAGCCTCAAACCGGCGACTATGTCAACGCCGGTCACTGCGCCTGGCTCAGCGGCAATGTCGTCCTGGCTCTTTCGCGCTACCGGCTGGCACTGAGCCTGATGCCTGAAACCAATGCCGAGGACCTGCTCACACCAGACAAGTCCCTCCTGACCGCCCACGGCATCACGCAGACCGATATATATATTATGCGAGACGCCATCGGCAAAATAGACTAACCGGCACGTTCTTCTCCAAGTATCACCATAAAACCTAAATTATAATGGCTACGACAGACGACAAGAAAATCATCTTCTCGATGGTGGGTCTATCCAAAACCATCAAGCAAACCAACAAGCAGGTGCTTAAAGACATCTACCTGTCCTTCTTCTACGGTGCCAAAATCGGCATCATCGGCCTCAACGGAGCCGGCAAATCGACTCTGATGAAAATCATAGCCGGCATTGACAATGACTATCAAGGCGAGGTGGTCTTCGCGCCGGGCTACACCGTGGGATATCTGCCGCAGGAACCGCAACTCGACGACAACAAGACCGTGTTGGAGATTGTGCACGAAGGCGTGCAGCCCATCGTGGATGCCTTGAAAGAATATGACGAAGTGAACCGCCTCTTCGGCGAACCCGAATACTACGAAGACCCTGAGAAGATGGAACGTCTGATGACACGCCAGGGCGAACTGCAAGACATCATCGACAGCACAGACGGCTGGAACCTCGACAACAGGCTTGAGCGAGCCATGAGTGCGCTGCGTCTGCCGCCCGCCGACCAGAAGGCTGCACACCTCTCGGGTGGTGAGCGCCGCCGCGTGGCCTTGTGCCGTTTGTTGCTGCAGAAACCCGACGTGCTCTTGCTCGACGAACCGACCAACCACCTTGATGCCGAGAGCATAGACTGGCTGGAACAGCATCTCAATCAATATGAGGGCACCGTCATTGCCGTAACCCACGACCGCTACTTCCTCGACGACGTGGCCGGTTGGATACTCGAACTCGACCGGGGCGAGGGCATACCATGGAAAGGCAACTACTCCTCGTGGCTGGAGCAGAAGACACGCCGTATGGAACAGGAAGAAAAGACAGCCAGCAAGCGCCGCAAAACATTGGAGCGCGAACTTGAATGGGTGCGTATGGCGCCCAAAGCCCGCCAGGCCAAGGGTAAGGCCCGTCTGAACTCTTACGACAAACTCTTGGGTGAAGACCAGAAAGAGAAAGAACAGAAACTGGAAATCTACATTCCCGACGGACCGCGCCTCGGTGCCAAAGTCATCGAAGCCGAACACGTGGCGAAAGCCTACGGCGAGAAGGTGCTCTTCTCAGACCTCAACTTCACGCTGCCCCAAGGAGGCATCATCGGCGTGATCGGCCCCAACGGCGCCGGCAAAACCACCCTGTTCAAACTCATTATGGGTCTCGAGCAACCCGACAGCGGCACATTCAGCGTGGGTGAGACGGTGAAACTGGCCTACGTAGACCAACAGCACGGCGACATCGATCCCAACAAATCGGTCTATGAGATGGTGAGCGGCGGCAACGAGCTGATGCGTATGGGCGGCCGCGACATCAACGCCAGAGCCTATATCAGCAAATTCAACTTCAGCGGCGCCGACCAGGAGAAACGTTGCGGTGTGCTCTCCGGCGGTGAGCGCAACCGTCTGCACCTGGCCATGGCCCTGAAGAGTGAGGCCAACGTCATCCTGCTTGACGAACCGACCAATGACATCGATGTCAACACCCTCCGTGCACTGGAAGAAGGCCTCGAGGCCTATGCCGGATGTGCCGTGGTCATCAGCCACGACCGCTGGTTCCTCGACCGCATCTGCACACATATACTGGCCTTCGAGGGCGACGGCACAGTGTATTTCTACGAAGGCAGCTACAGTGAATATGAAGCCCACAAGGCGCGCCGGCTCGGCATCACCGAGACCGGACGCATACGCTACCGCGGACTCGAAGCCTGAGACTTCACCCGAAAACCCATCTGACCATTGACAGACACTTATCTCATTCCAGCACAAGAAAGCCAGACCGTCTACACAGAGATGCGTAGTCGGTTTTTGGCTTTTGTCTATGGTGTGGCAAGCGAAGAAGAGGCCAAAGAGCGCCTCACCGCCTTGCGCAAGACCCATTTCGACGCCCGCCACGTCTGTTATGCCTATGTCATTGGGGCACACGGTGAACACACACGGCAAAACGACGACGGCGAACCCTCGGGCACTGCCGGTGCGCCCATTGCCAGACAAATCCGTTCGGCCGGACTGACCAACGTGCTCGTGGCAGTGGTGCGCTATTTCGGCGGCGTGAAACTCGGTACAGGCCGACTCGGCGTGGCCTACAAGACAGCGGCGGCAGAGGCCCTGAACGAAGCCGGAGCACAAGAGGTGGTGATGAAAGACAGCCTCAAGGTGGCGGCACCCTACGACGTGGCCGACACGGCCATGCGCCTTATCCGCAATGCCGGAGCCGACATCACCGCGCGCGACTATACCGCCACCGAAACTATAATGACCGTGGCTGTGCGCTGCAGCGACACCGAAAGACTCAAAGACACTTTGGCCAAGATCCATACCCTTCACTTCATCGACGACCAGCAATGAAGCCTACACCAACACTCACTTTTTCTCCACTTCATCCCGCCCATCCACATCTTGGCGCCGCCGCAACACTCTACGAAACGGCATTCCCAGAGGCAGAACGACGCGACACCGCGCTTTGGATTGACCTAATGGCGACGTCGCCGCACTTTCACGCTCTGGCGATAACGACCGACGGGGCTTTCGCCGGATTGATCACCTGGTGGCAGTTGACCGACGACTTCTGCTATGTGGAGCATTTTGCCATAGCCCCTGCGCTGCGCTCTGCCGGCATTGGCGGCGTGGCCTTGGAGCAGTTTGTAAATGAACGAAAAGGGGATGTGGTGCTCGAAGTGGAACTTCCAACCGACGAAATGCCGCGGCGTCGCATCGGTTTCTATTCCCGCCACGGCTTCTCGCTTTGGACGCTCCCCTATCACCAACCGCCCTACCGCCCAGGCGGCGAATGGCTCGACCTCTGCCTGATGAGCACCGCCACAGAACCCGCACAAGACGTCGCAGACCGTTTGGTGAAGACGTTGCATCAGATGGTTTATGGAGTGGAATGCTGAATAATGGTTTGGTCGCGCTTGGTTTTGAGATGAAACTGAGCGGCCGCGTTTGTCGCAGCCGCTCATGGACGATGATAAAATCCATTCTTTTTCTTCCCTTTCACTCTCCCGTTCTTTTCTGAGCTTCAACGGCTTTCGTGAGCCGCTGCATCACGCGCTTGTATTCGGCCTGAGTGATGTCTACCTTGCCCAGACATTTCGACTGCGGATGGCGGGCTTTGTAGGCGTTGCGCACCATCTCGTGGGTCACGACATTGGCCAACGGTATCCGGTATTGGCTCATGATGGGCAGCAGATAGTCTACGGCACTGGCAATCTGGTCGTCGGTGAGTGGCGCCTCGAGCGTGTTGCCCTGAAACTCGATGCCTATAGTGAAGTTGTTGCAACCGTCGCGGCCGTTGAGCGTTGAGGGGCCGGCATGGAAGGTGACTACCGTGGGCTGGCACATGACGTAGCGCGTGCCGTCTGTGTCGATGACCACGTGAGTGCCCACTTTTCGTTTACCGTCGGTGAGCACCTCCAGCGAGCGCTCCACAGTGGGCTCGGCGGTGTGATGGAGGATGACGCCTTTCACTTCGTTGACTCTCTCGCGGTTGAAGTTCGGCGTGGGATAGTCGATCTCTTTATATGTCTTGTTCTCGGGCATTTGTGGCGCCACGCTGTCGGTGGACGATACGGAAGCGACGGTGGCTGCCGGTGAAGAAGAAGCCTGTGCCGGCTGGTTGTTGACACAAGCCGTGAGAGGGATGGCGAGCAAGGCGCAGAGTGAGATATGACGCAGGTTCATAAGCGTAGAAACCTGATAAAGAATGAATTAAGAGCGAAAATTATGAAGGGAAGAGACATTGATGAGATGACAATGCCTGTTCGTCACCACACAAAGTTATAAAAAATATCGATAGGGCGGATGGCCCGAAACGTGTCGTTTTGTCTTTTGGTTTCGTGTGGCAAAAGAGCTATCTTCGTATAAAGAGGAAGAAGGCAGTGGCTTGGCGGCCACTTTTTTTGTATCTGAGGGCTATACGGGCATAAGGACGGTTTTTCTTGTCATAAGGCCAGAAATTTCTCGGCCTATTGGCGGAAAGAATTTGATAACGACGGACAAGGATTTGAACTTTTTTGAGGCGCCCAAACGGCTTTGAGCCACTTCAGACGGACTTATTCAATTAAACATCAACAGCTTAGGACATTCACAATCCGACAAGAGCCGTTTTTGCAGATTTTTAGCAAGATTATTGATAGATGCCATTGATGGTTAAAGATAATGAAGCGGCGTCACGACAGACCTGGAAAATTGTACAAACAAAAAAGAAGACATCTTGGTCAGTTTCCTGACTTCTGATGTCTTCCTTACCAGTCGGGGTGACTGGATTCGAACCAGCGACCACACGCCCCCCAGACGCGTACTCTAACCGGGCTGAGCTACACCCCGAAAGGTGCTTCGCAAAAAGCGTTGCAGAATATTCTGCGTTACTTCCGTTTAGCGAGTGCAAAAGTAGCACAATTTTCTCAAACACCAAACAAATCGCGTGTTTTTTTTGAAAAATCTCCGTTTTGCCTCATTTTTTTACGTCAAATGCAGGTGGGACGGCCGCAAGTCTGTAACTTAGCGTAGAGTTTGCGGCACAGCCGTGACAACTCGGCATCCCAATAATCTTATTATTATGGAACACATATCCAACGACATCCTCACTGTGGCCATCAGCCCCCTCGGAGCAGAGATGCAAAGCCTGAAACTGCGCCGGTCTGAGCGCGAACTGCTCTGGCAAGGCGACGAGGCATTTTGGCACGGCCGTTCGCCCATTCTCTTCCCTGCCGTGGGCGGCGCGTGGAACAAGACTTGGCATATCGGCGGTCGGGCTCACACGATGCCCAAGCACGGGTTTATGAGAAACAAAACCTGGCAGGCCGAAATGATTTCACCGCAAAGCGTCGTGTTCAGCTATGACGACAAAGGCGAAGACCGCGCGGCGTTCCCCTGGGACTATACCGTGAAAGTGACGTATGCGGTTGAAGCCAACACCCTGCGCGTGACGCTGCGCGTGGAAAACCATAGCGAGGAAACCATGTATTTCCAGATGGGCGGCCATCCCGGATTTGTCTTGCCCGACTTTGACGAAGACGAGCCCGTTTGTGGCTATCTCAAACTCGAAGGCGAGCCGAAGTCCGTGCTTCGTGCGGCCGACCAAGGTTGCACCCTGCCTGAGCGTTTCGCCTTTCCCGAGGATGAAGACGGCTTTGTGCCCCTCTCAAAAGCAACCTTCATCAACGAAGCCTTGATTTTTGACGGAGGTCAGATTACGGGTGGCGTGATTTGCGACAAACAAAAACGCCCCATTGTCCGTATACAATCAGGTGCGCCGGTATGGCTCTTCTGGTCGCCACAAGGCCAGCACGCCCCGTTTGTCTGCGCCGAACCGTGGTATGGCCTCTGCGACCCCATAGGCTATGAAGGCGACGTGGCCGGACGGCCCTATATCAACAGCCTCACTGCCGGAGGTGTCTGGGAAGGGGAATATACCATCGAAGTACTCATTGACTGAAAACCATCATACACACAGCATCTACAATATGTCTAAGCACGTTACAGACCTCGTGGTGACAGCCGTCGAAAAACTTCGCGACGACTACGCGGTCATTCATCTGCACGAACCAGCCGCCACACTGCCGGAAATATTGCCGGGCCAGTTTGTGGAGGTCAGGGTGGACCATTCTCCCAACACCTTCTTGCGCCGCCCCATCAGCATCAACGAGGTCGACACCGAGAAGAACGAATTCAGCCTGCTGGTTCACGCCGTGGGCGATGGCACCAAGGCTATGGTGAACCTCAAAGCCGGCGACACGCTCAACTGCCTCTATCCGCTCGGCCACGGCTTCACCATTCCCGAAGGCACGGGCCGGCGCCTGCTGCTCTGCGGCGGAGGCGTGGGCACGGCTCCCCTACTCTATTACGGCCGACGGCTCAAAGAGGCCGGCCACGAACCCACGTTCCTACTGGGCGGACGATCAGCACGCGACCTGCTGCAACTCGATCAGTTTGAGCGATACGGACGCGTGTGCTGCACCACCGAAGACGGCACCTATGGCGAGAGAGGCCGTGTGACCGACCACAGCGTGTTGACATCACAGACATTTGACGCCGTAGCCACCTGCGGCCCTATGCCAATGATGAAGGCCGTGGCCCGTTGGGCCGCTTCACAAAACCTGCCTTGTGAGGCTTCGCTCGAAAACCTTATGGCCTGCGGACTGGGAGCCTGTCTCTGCTGCGTAGTGAAAACCATCGACAACCACAACATCTGTGTCTGCCAAGACGGACCTGTGTTTAACACCCAACAACTGCAATGGCAAAAGTAAACGTCAACATAGGCGACGGGCTGCATCTGAAAAATCCCGTCCTCACGGCTTCGGGCACCTTTGGTTATGGCCTGGAGTTTGCCGATCTTATCGACTTGGGCCGGCTCGGCGGCATCATCGTGAAAGGCACCACCCTGCATCCTCGCGAAGGCAATGACTATCCGCGCATGGCCGAGACGCCGATGGGTATGCTCAACTGCGTGGGGCTGCAAAATAAAGGAGCCGCCTATTTCTGCTCAGAAATCTATCCGAAAATCAAAGACCTCGACACCAACGTGCTGGTCAACGTCTCCGGCTCTTCGCCCGAAGACTATGCCGAATGTGCGGCCATGATGGCCGAACTGGACCACATCCCGGCCATCGAACTCAACATCTCGTGCCCCAACGTGAAAGACGGCGGCATGGCCTTTGGCGTGACCTGCGAGGGTGCGGCATCGGTGGTCAAGGCTGTGCGCAAGGCCTACGACAAGACTCTGATTGTCAAGCTCTCGCCCAATGTCACCGACATTGCTTCCATAGCGCGTGCCGTCGAAGACGAAGGGGCCGATGCCGTTTCGCTCATCAACACGCTGATGGGTATGCACATCGACATCAGTCGACGCCGCTCGGTTTTGAGCATCGGCACCGGCGGTCTGAGCGGTCCGGCAGTGCGTCCGGTGGCCGTCAGAATGGTGTGGCAAGTGGCCCGTGTCGTCAAAATACCCGTCATCGGTCTTGGCGGCATCATGACCGCCGAAGATGCCATCGAGTTTCTCATGGCCGGCGCCACCGCCATCGAGGTGGGCACAGCCAACTTCATCGACCCGTGTGCATCGGTCAAGATTGCCGAAGGCATCAACCGCTGGCTCGACGAGCAAGGCGTGGCCGACGTGCACGACATCATCGGAGCAGCGCAATAACCTCTCCATCCCTCTATGCCGTGACTGGAAGGCCGTCTGTCTTCCAGTCACAGCATTCCGCTATCACACAAACACTTACAACAGCGTGATTGTGTGATTGGGAAAAAGGTAAACATTTGGGTAAGGGAAAAGGAGAGGGATGATTGGATTATAGTGATAATATAATGTCGCCCCGCCGACTGACATTAATATGAATCTTAAAGACTAAGAGTTGAAGAATCCAGAGCGGCCTTGTACTTTTTGCCTTTTTGTCTCTTCCTCATACATCATCACAACATGATTACGCAACACGAAGCCGTGATGGCAGCCATTGAACAACTTGGCGGCATAGCGCCACTTGGCGATATTTATCAGCTGGCCTTGAGAAACCCTGATTGCAAATGGGGCACGAAAACGCCTCAAGCCTCAATCAGACGCATTGTGCGACACACCAAAGGGATTTTTGTGGTACGCAAAGGACTGTATGCCCTCGAGAGCCATCGTAGACAACTGGCCTCTAACGGTATCGTGGAAACAACGGCACAAAATGCAGACTCCAAGGAGGTGCAGCAATTCACACACTATTACTATCAAGGCCTGCTTCTGAAGGTGGGTGAATTGAAAAGCTTCGACACGTTTGTGCCCAACCAAGACAAAAACCGGAGATTTCTTCAAGACAAAACTCTTGGCGACCTCAAGACGCTTGAAGACATCCCTCCATTCACCTATCCGCACCTTGTGGCACGGTCTAGTACCATCGACGTAATTTGGTTTAATGAACGGCATATGCCCCACTCGTTTTTTGAGGTGGAGCACTCCACAGACATCCAAAACTCGCTCCTCAAATTTTGCGACCTGCAAGACTTCTATGCCAGAATGGTCATCGTAGCAGACGAATACCGCAAGGAGGAATTCAAAAAGAAGCTTACCGAGGCAGCCTTTAGGGATTTGCGCCGGATGTCACGCGTGTCGTTTCTCTCTTACGATGAACTCGGGAGACAATACGAGAATGCCATCTTAGACGCCGAACGGCATTTCATTTTGTGAAATAAAATGTCTGCCGAACAAGCGACTCACTCATACATGTCTTCAGCACGGAGAATGGCGAGGCTGTCTTGGTCTTTCACGCCATCGCGTGAGAGGCGCTTGGCCTGATGGGAAATGACTTTTTCAAAAAGATTGCGCACATAGCGGGCATTACCGAAATCTTTTTCACGACGTGACAGGCGTTCGGACAAAAGTGTGTCGAGCGCCTTTTGTGCATCGTCAGAAAGGCGATAGTCGTATTGACCTGCCTGATACATAAAGATTTGCTTCAGTTCGTCTTGTGTGTAGTCTTCAAAATGAATGTAACGATTGAAACGTGAACGCAGACCGGGATTGAGATTGATAAACTGCTCAATTTCATCATTATAGCCGGCCAGGATGACCACGAGGTGCTCTCTGTCGTCTTCCATACGCTTGAGCAGTGTGGCAATCGCTTCTTTACCATAATCGCCCTGGCCGCCTTGAGCCAGCGTATAGGCTTCGTCTATAAACAACACACCGCCAATGGCCTTGTCAATGATTTTGTTGGTCTTGACAGCTGTCTGTCCCACATATTCTGCCACAAGACCGCTGCGGTCGGTCTCGACCAACTGACCGTCTTGAAGGATGCCCAACTGTTTGTAAATGCCGGCCAAGATGCGCGCCACAGTGGTCTTGCCCGTACCGGGATTGCCGGCAAAGACGCAGTGATAAGACATAGGGGCAACTCTAAAACCGGCTTTGCTGCGCTGGGCATTGATGGCAATGAAATCGGCCAATCCCTGTATTTCCTTTTTCACTTGCTTCAGGCCAATCAGAGTGTCAAGTTCGGCGCGATAGTCTTTGTTCGCTTCGGCGGCATTGCCGTTATTGTTGTGTTTTTGTAGACTGGAGGTTTCGCCCGGCGTCTCGTCTTCATAGCTTTCAGCCAGGTGGTCAAGCCATTGTTGTTCTTGGCGGGTTATGTTGCGGTCGGATTGTGCCAAAACCAAAGAGAAGTCGTACATAATCTTGAGGTAGCGGCCTGTGTTGGCCGGTTTGGCCAAAGCCTCAACCAATAGTGGAATATTGAACTCCACCGGTCCTGTTGCCTTCACCCTGCAATCACAGTTGTAGTAGGTGCTGAACATATTAAAGATTATTCTGCGTATAAGCATAGTGAAACGCCTGTCGACGATATTGTCCGAAAGCGCCATATTCGCCTTGAACTTGGCATAGTCTGTCTTTTCTTCATCACTTAATGACATCGTTGTGGCATAGAGTGCTTGTCCCTCGGGCAGTTCGAGATCAATCCTTATAGGCGGATTAGGGCTGGCAATCACATTTATCGGACACCCCAAATGTTCGAAACAAGCGAAGAGGTCTTTGACAGCCAAGAAAATGAGGTCGGCGCACATCTCGTCGGCGTCTCTTGACTCTTTGCCTTGCACTTCGATAAACTTTTTGTTGTAGCCCTGTCGCAGGATTTCGTTCTGACTAATCTCACGACAATAGTCTTTGAGTCGACACACGCAGTCACGAATGGTTATGAAATGCTCATACGTCAGTTTGACCAAGTGCGATTTGTTGTCAAATTTGCTTTCATCAAAGTCTTCTTCTTCGTCGTCATCGTCATCGTCGTCATCATAATCATAATCATCGCCAAAATCGTATTCGTCCTTGTCTGAGTTGCCGAAGAGATCCCAATTCTCATTGTCGTCATCATCGTCATCATCATCATCCCACAAGTAGTTTGTTTCGCTCTTTGTCTCAACTGTGTCAGTAGAGGCAGAAGTATTCTCGTCGTTGGATAACGTGATGTGTAATTTTTCCGGACTGTCTTCACCTGCAGCGATAGCCATTGCTTTACGTGCGTTCTGTCTGTCTCTCTGTTTGTTTTTATATATTGTGTTGGCAAATATGGCAATCAATATGGCTATATAGATGAGACCTACCCACACTGAAAGTCCAAAGAACCAAACACCTAATGTGCCTAGCCAAAAGAGTGAAATAAGGAAGTATAAGGTTTTCATTTGAAAGAAGATAATCAGACCAAATATCGGCACTCAACTTTTGCCCGTGTTCATAATTGACTGCAATTTAGTCAAATCTGCCGAGATTGGGTGTATAAAATATAAAAATAAAGAAGGCCGACACGATGATGACTCACCGGCACGGCCTTCTTTTAATCAAAAAGGAATTACTGATTAGTTGTTTTCGGGACGGAGGGTGCGGACGGTTTCACCGGCACGCCACATCTCGCTTTCACGCAAAGCCTTGAGTTCGGCTTCGAGCTTCTCACGATAGTCGGGCTTAGAGTTGCTGTCGATAGAGATTTGTGCTTCGTTGCCGGTCACCACACTCTGATAGAGCTGCTCCATGACGGGCTTGATGGCGTCGTGGAACGGACCCATCCAATCGAGAGCACCGCGCTGGGCAGTAGTTGAGCAGTTGGCATACATCCAGTCCATACCGTTCTTGCCTACCATGGGCAGGAGTGACTGGGTGAACTCCTCGACGGTTTCGTTGAAAGCCTCTGAGGGGGTGTGACCGTGCTCACGAAGGGTTTCGTATTGGGCAAGGAAAAGACCCTGAACGGCGCCCATGAGTGAACCGCGCTCGCCGGTGAGGTCGCTGGTGGCTTCACGCTTGAAGGTGGTTTCGAAGAGATAGCCTGAGCCTACGCCTACGCCAATGGCCAGAACTTTTTCGAGAGCCTTTCCTGAGTGGTCTTGATAGACGGCATAAGAGGAGTTGAGGCCGCGGCCTTCGAGGAACATGGTGCGGAGCGAGGTGCCTGAACCCTTGGGGGCTACCATAATGACGTCGATGTCGGCAGGAGGAACCACACCGGTGCGGTCGCTCCAATTGATGGCGAAGCCGTGTGAGAAATAGAGTGTCTTGCCTGCAGTGAGGTGAGGCTTGATGGTGGGCCAAAGTTGCATCTGGGCGGCATCTGAGAGAAGCATACAAACGATGGTGCCTCGCTCGGCAGCTTCTTCAAGGCTGAAAAGGGTTTCGCCGGGAACCCAACCGTCGGCTACTGCCTTGTCGAAGGTTTTGCCTTGACGCTGGCCAACGATGACGTTGAAGCCATTGTCGCGGAGGTTGCAAGCCTGACCGGGACCCTGAACGCCATAACCAAGCACGGCGATGGTTTCATTCTTCAATACTTCACGTGCTTTTTCGAGGGGAAATTCCTCACGGGTCATCACTTCTTCGACAACACCGCCAAAATTCATTTTTGCCATTTTTGTTTTTAGTTTTAATGGTTGGTTTTATGTGTATTGTTGTTTGTTTCGTTTATAAGGGTTTCCACACGATGGCAGCCTTGAATACAGGCAGATTGTCGTGTTGGCGTCTGATTTCGACGAGATAAGTGGTGTCGTCGACGGGGACCATATAATATGATAAGGTGTCGTCGGCGTATGACTCTGCCGTATATAGGGCTTCGATGCGGGCAGGTCGATGGGTCTTGAACTTTTGGATGGGGAACAGGTCGAGGGCGGTCTCGATGTAACGGATGGAGTTGACATGGCCGTTGATGTCGAGGTCGCTATAGCCGGCCTGATAGGTCTTGAGCGGTTCGGCGTCTTTGAGTCTGACTCTGCGGGCTGAGCCAATGCCTGGGTCTACGTCGATTGTCAAGTCGGCAAAGCTGCCTTCGGGCAAGTCCTCGAGGTCGAGCGACGTTCGCGAGTCAAGGTCTATAAGGGCCCATGTGGACGTGGCAAAGCCATAGTTGAAGCCCTGAGGCGAGGTGATGGCGAATTGTCTGTCGGTAAACTGACGAAACACGCGCGACACCCACGTCTCTATCGTATAGGCTTCGCCTGTAGTAGGCATTCTGTCCAAATCTATCACCAGTCGGGAGAGCACCCATACGTGGCGATGGCGTATCATATCTGCAAAGCCAAAACCACGACGGCCTGCATGAAGACTGGCACAACGTAAAAGTTGGTTGCCAAAGAACTTCCACGACAAATTGCCGGCAAAGTCTTCAGAGAATGGCTCTACGACAAACCCAAAGGTATCGCCTCGGGCATCACCACCAAGATAGGTATATGATTGCGGTTCCATAGGCAGGGTATTCGGGAAATTTCAGAGGGTGAGTCTAAAAGACTAAAAGTCTCTTTGTTTCAAAATTTCTTTTGTCTTATACGGTGTGCCGGTATTCTTCTTCGCGCAATTCGAGGAACTCGCTCAAGGCTTCGCGGCGGCTCTTGGTCACGGCGATGACGCCTGAGCTGACAAACTGCAGGAGGCAACCAAACGACTTCAGGGCGTGATAAAGTGACATAATGGTTTCGGGCAGTCCCTCTACCGACACAATAGAATAGACGGCGTTGACTTCCACGATTTTGCTGTCGTGCAGACGAATGGCTTTGGATATTTCCTTGTTTTCAAGCAGCTTTGCCGTGGCAATCTTGTAGAGAGCCTGCTCCATCACGTAGATGTCGTCTGAGGTAAAGTAACGAGCCTGAATGACATCAATCTTCTTCTCGATCTGTTTGGTGACTGTGCGGATGATGTCTTCAGTGGTATAGCAGGTGATGGTGTAACGGTGAACGTTCTGTGTGCCCGACGGAGAGACATTGAGGCTCTCGATATTGAGTTGTCTACGCGTGAAGACGTTTGTCACCTGGTTGAGCACACCGGCAAGGTTTTCAGAGAAGATAATTATGGTGAAAAGCTGTACGCCGCCCTCTTCAGCCGGTCGGCCTACGGGTGTGGTGCGTGTGGCGTTTATGTCGTTGTTCTGGCTCATGACTTAGTCGTTGTTTGAGAGTATCATATCGTCTACATCGTGTCCCGGGCAGCACATGGGAAAGACGTTGTCTTCTTCCATCACAGCCACTTGAAGCAGGAAGGCACCCGGTGTGTCGAGCATCCGGCGGATGGCTGTGTCGAGTTGTTCGCGCTCGGTGACGGTCTGCGAGGGTATGCCATAGGCTGAGGCAATCTTTTCATAGTCTGGGTTGAGCATCGGGGTGAATGAATAGCGGCGGTTGAAGAAGAGTTCTTGCCACTGGCGCACGTTGCCCAGATAGTTATTGTTGAGCAGGATGATTTTGACCGGCGAACCTTGTTCCATAATGGTGCCAAGTTCCTGAATGCTCATCTGCATACCGCCGTCGCCAAGGAAGAGACAGACGGTGCGCTCGGGTGCACCAAAGGTGGCACCGATGGCGGCAGGCAGGCCATAGCCCATAGTGCCCATACCGCCCGAAGTGATGATGCTGCGCTTTTGGGTGAATTTGAAATAGCGTGCCGAGAGCATTTGGTTTTGTCCCACGTCAGTGACAAGCACGGCCTTGTTGTCCGTCAGTTCAGTGACACGGCGTGCCACCTCTCCCATGCGCAACGGTCCTTCTGCTGGATGTATTTGCGGATTGATGACCTGCTCAGTCTCGATTTTGTCGAATGGTCTGAAACTCTCGCGCCATTCGGTGTGTGTGCGTTTCTGAAGCAGTCGCGTCACTTCGGCGAGGGTCTGTTTGCAATTGCCCAACACAGCCACGTCGACCTTGACGTTCTTATTGATTTCTGAGGGATCGATGTCGAAGTGAATCTTTTTGGCCTGGCAGGCGTAGGTGTCGAGTTTGCCCGTGATGCGGTCGTCGAAGCGCATACCTACAGCAATGAGTAGGTCGCACTGCTGTGTGTTTTTGTTTGCTCCCAGACTGCCGTGCATACCCAGCATACCCACGTTGAGGGGATGATCGGTGGGCAAAGCTGAAAGACCGAGCAAAGTGCAACCGGCAGGTGCACCGGCCGTTTCGATGAATTGCTTCAGTTCTTCGCCGGCATCGCCCAATTCTACGCCTTGGCCCACGAGTACGAGCGGCCTTGCTGCCTTGTTGATGAGTTCGGCGGCGGCGGTGATGCTGGCCGGATCGGTTTTGGGAACAGGCACATAACTTCTTATGAATCCCACACTGACGGGATGATATTCGGCTTTCTCCACCTGAGCATTTTTAGCGAAGTCAAGCACCACGGGACCGGGCCGGCCTGAAGCGGCAATATAGAATGCACGGCTCACGGCCCAAGCCACGTCTTTGGCCGAACGGATCTGATAGGCCCATTTGCAGATGGGCTGCGTGATGTCTACCATATCACACTCCTGGAAGGCATCGCTGCCGAGCATCTGTGCACCCACCTGCCCCATGATGACCACCATCGGGGTGCTGTCCATCATGGCGTCGGCAATGCCGGTGATGGTGTTGGTGGCACCGGGACCGCTTGTGACCAGAGCCACGCCTGTCTTGCCGCTCACTCGGGCATAACCTTCGGCGGCATGGGTGGCTGCCTGTTCGTGACGCACAAGGATGTGGTTGAGCGTCTTGCGGTAATCATAGAGGGCATCATATACGGGCATAATCGCACCTCCGGGATAACCGAAGATGGTTTCTACGCCTTCGCCCACTAATGCTCTGAGCATTATTTCAGCTCCGGTCAACACTTCGGGAGCCGTAACGCGATGTGTGGTAGACTGTGTGGGGGCTGTCATCTTTTATATTATTGATAGAAAGGTGTTACTGGATAGAGTCTGACAACAAAGTCAAGTCTTCGTCTTATGACTTCTTAGTCGTTTGGGACAATGCGGATACCGCCCTTGTCTGCGCTCGACACCATTGAGGCATAGGCTTTGAGTGCTTTCGACACGTGGCGTTGCCGCGTGAGCGGACGCATGGGGCGCGCTTTGAGTTCTTCGTCAGAGAGTTTCACGTTGATGCTGCGGCTCGGAATGTCAATCTCGATGATGTCACCATCAACGATTTTTCCGATGTTGCCGCCGGCGGCAGCTTCAGGCGAAATGTGGCCGATGCTCAGGCCCGATGTGCCGCCAGAGAAGCGGCCATCCGTGATGAGCGCGCAGGCCTTGCCCAAATGGCGGCTCTTGATATAAGAGGTTGGATAGAGCATTTCTTGCATACCCGGACCGCCTTTGGGACCTTCGTGGGTGATGACCACTACGTCGCCGGCCTCCACTTTTCCTCCAAGTATGCCCTCGCAGGCTTCTTCTTGTGAGTCAAACACTTTGGCTGGGCCGCAGAAATGCCATACTGACGGATCTACGCCGGCTGTTTTCACCACGCAACCGTCAAGGGCGATGTTACCGAAAAGCACGGCCAGACCGCCATCCTTGGAATAGGCGTGTGCGATATCGTGAATGGCGCCGTCTGTGCGGTCGGTGTCGAGTGAGGGCCAGGTGGCTTCCTGACTGCCCATTTTGGTAGAGAAACAGCCACCCGGTGCAGCGCTGTAAATGCGCTTGGCTTCGGGGTCAACCGTTTCGCCGGTGATGCTGTATTTCTCAATGTCTTCACCCAGGGTCGTACCGTTCACTCTGACGGCATCAAGGTGCAGCAAGTCACCTTTGGCCAACTCTCCAAGAATACCCATCACGCCGCCGGCGCGGTTGCATTCCTGAATGGAGAAACGCTGGGTGTTGGGCGAAAGTTTGCACAGACAAGGCACCTTGCGGCTCAAGGCGTCTATATCTGCCATCTTGAAGTCCACACCTGCCTCGCCGGCCACAGCCAGGAGGTGCAACACTGTATTGGTCGAACCTCCCATGGCGATATCGAGCGTCATAGCGTTGACAAAGGCGTCGCGTGTGGCAATGCTCAGAGGCAAAACGCTCTCGTCGCCTTCTTCATAATATTTATAGGCGTTCTTCACGATAAGTCTGGCCGCATCTTCAAAAAGCCGGCGGCGACCCGTGTGAGTAGCCAATATTGTGCCGTTGCCGGGGAGCGACAAACCGAGTGCTTCGGTGAGGCAGTTCATGGAGTTGGCCGTGAACATACCCGAGCACGAACCGCAACCCGGACAGGCGCGACGTTCGATTTCAGCCAGTTCATCGTCAGAGACCGACGTGTCGGCACCCTTGATCATTGCCGTGATGAGGTCTACATTCTCACCGTTCCATTTGCCGGCCTCCATCGGACCGCCACTCACAAAGACCGTGGGTATGTTCAGCCGCATGGCGGCCATAAGCATACCCGGAGTGATTTTGTCGCAGTTGGACACGCAAACCAGAGCGTCGGCCTTATGGGCGTTGACCATATACTCCACAGAGTCGGCAATGATGTCACGCGAGGGGAGCGAATAGAGCATACCGTCGTGCCCCATGGCAATGCCGTCGTCTATGGCAATGGTGTTGAACTCGGCAGCATAGCAGCCCAGTTTTTCAATTTCTTGTTTGATGAGTTGGCCCACCTCGTGCAGATGAGTGTGTCCCGGCACGAACTGCGTGAAGGAGTTGGCAATGGCAATGATAGGTTTGCCCAGTTGCTCACGCTTCATACCCGTTGCCATCCATAGCGCACGGGCTCCTGCCATTCGTCGGCCTTCAGTACTGAAGGCACTTCTGAGTTTATGCTTCATATTACTATTATGGTCTGACTGAAACCGAAGGCTTTCCCCACCCTCGGTTTATTAAATGCAAATGTATCGAAAAAAAGCGGCACACCAAACAAAACGTCAGACTTTTATGCTGAAACTTACATTTTTGATGTAAACATACAAGAATTTGTGCATAAAATAAGCATAAACGTGCAAAGGGGCGATAACCGCAGCCTCCAAGAGAGTTTCAGGCGTGAGCGATCAAGCGTGCTCTGTGAGACAAGAAGCCTGATTTTGGCGCTTTTTCTATACCTTATTTTTTTGCCTTTTTCCCAATCACCTAATCACACGCGCCACAACGTTTTGGTTTACAGCAAAATGCTGTGACTGGAGGATGAGTGAATAAAAGAAACGGCCAATCACGCTCAATCACGCGGCACGGGGGACCATCAGGTCCGGTCTTCGTGTCAAATCAAAGCCAACAGGTCCTTGACGGCAAAAAACAACATCGGCATCAGCAAGGCCGGCAACAGGTTGATGGTCTTGCAGTCTTTGATGCCCATCACGCCAAGTCCGGCTGCGGCAATCAACACACCGCCCACCACCGAGACCTCTCCAATGAGTTCTTCAGAGATAAAAGCCGCCGAAACGTTGGCTATGCCATAGATGCCGCCCTGCCAGGCAAATACGGCTATGGCGGTGAGGGCCGTACCGAAACCGTAACTCGAAGCGATGACTATCATGGTCACCAGATTGAGCGTAGCGGCGGTCATCAGATAAGTGTTGTCACCATAGAGCGCACTCAACACCGGACCCATCATTGAGAGCGTGCCGACACAACAGAGCAAAATGCCGGTGGTGATGCCTTCGGCCAGGTTGCTGCCGCCCGACACGCGTGACGTGGCGCTGTCCATACGTTTGTCGAGTTTGAGCAGAGTGCCGAGCAGACCGCCCAATGCCAGACAGACAATGAACAATACGGGATAGTTGCTTTTTTGCATATGGCTCATGGCCACATTGATACCCAAGACCAGGGCGGCAAGACCCATGGCGGTATTGAGCACGGTGATGTATTTTTCGCGGATGCCTTTGCGGGCCAGTGCGCCTATGGCACTGCCGGCCACTACAGCGGCGGCGTTGAGGATGATGGCGGTCATATTGATGTTGTCATTTATAGTCGGAGAAGAGACTTAGAGCCTTGAGCGGCAAGCACACCCTGTAAGGCCGCTCACAGTCACTTTGACTTTTGTCTTTGTATTCGTCAGAAATCCACACTGAGCCGCACGTTGAAGAGGCGGCCGGTGAGATAGTTGGGCACGGCATAGCGTGTGTTGGTGATGTCGGTAATCCAATAATACGAGCTCACGTTTTTGATGTCCATCAAGTTGAGGGCATCAATGCCGAGCCAGGCATTGCGGATGTAGCGGTGAATGCCCGAGCGGTAAGGACTGTCGTCGGGTTTGATGAGTCGATAACTCATACCGATGTCCACGCGTTTGTAGGCCGGCGCTCTGAAATTCCATTTCTGCCGGGCTTCGTGGGCCGGACCGAAAGGCAGACCGTCGGCAAAGGCGGCCTTGAGCGTCACACGCCAACGGTCGGTGCCGGGAAAGAAATCGGTGAAATAGAGCGAAAGGTTATAACGTTGGTCGGTGGGGCGAGGCACCCACTCACCGGCCAGTTTTTCTTTCGTTCCCATAATGGAGAAAGTAATCCACGAGTCGGCGCCGGGCACAAACTCACCGAAGAGTTTGAAGTCGATGCCGGCGGCATAACCGCTGGTTTCGTTACGTCCGCTATACACCACCCTCACACCGTCGACGGCATAAGGGATGAGGCGCGAGAGGGATTTGTAATAGGCTTCGGTGGTGAAGCGGAACGGACGGCCCATCATACGGAAAGTATAGTCGGCCCCAAGCACAAAGTGAATAGACCGCGGCGACTTGATATCGGAGTTGAGGCGGATTTGTGCCACTCCGTTTTGCATCACCGTGTCGCGCAGTTCTTTATAGAAGGGGGCTTGGTAATACACACCCGTGGCGGCGCGGAAGGTCCAGCTGTCGTTGCCTGCGGGGATGATGCCGAGCGACGCACGCGGCGAGATGATGGTTTCGCCGTTCCAGTCCCAATGCGAGAGTCTGAGTCCGTAGGTGAGGTTAAACAGTGCGGCCGAGGTCTTGAAGCGCCAGGCATCTTGGGCGAAAAACTCCAGTCGGTTGGTTTCGAGAGTGGCCAACGAGCGCTGGCTGTAAACAAGGCAGAGGCGGCTTGGGTCAGTGGGTAACGAATAGCCCATAGAGTCACGCATCTCCCACTCGCGTGAGTTTTCCTCCACCCGTTGGCGTTTCCAGTCAAATCCGGCCTGGAGCGTGTGGCCGGTGAGACGTGTGCGGAAGGTGAGGCCTACGTCAAAGACGCGGGCCTTGAGGCGGTTGCGGGCGTGCTCCATGTACGTGCCCACACCGAGTTCCTGTTGCGAGGTGGCTTCCTGGAGCCAATACTCTCCCTGTATGTCGTAGGTTTCGCGCTCGTGGGTGGAAAACGACGAGAGGCGCAAGGCCAGGTAGGTCTGTGGGTTGAAATGGCGGGTTATGGTGGCGGCTCCGAAAAGCGTGGAGAAACGGTCGCGTTCCCAGCCGTCGAAATAGACTTTGAAGCGGCGGGGCTCATAGAGTGTGCCGAAGGCGGTCTCTCTTTCTTGTGGGCGGAAGTTGTAGTGATTGTCGGCAATGTTGGCCAGGATGTCGACGCTCCAGCGTCGGTTTGGCGTCCAGCTCAAAAAGGCTTGCCAGTCGAGGAAGTTGGGCGAATACTCGCCTTCAGTGTCGGTGGATCCGAGCAGGTGTTTCGTGGTTTTGTAGCGCAGTGAGGTCATTGCGCTGAACTTCTTGTTGCCCCATCCCACATAGCCGCCGGCACCGAGCAGTGAGGCCTGGGCCGAGGCTTCAAGGCGTTCGGGACGTTTGTAGGTAATGTCGAGCACCGACGACATTTTGTCGCCATAGCGGGGTTCGAAGCCACCGGTTGAGAAATTGATGCTGCCCACCATGTCGGGGTTGATGATGGAGAGGCCTTCTTGTCCGCCACTGCGCACAAGCAGGGGGCGGAACACCTCAATGCCGTTGAGATAAACGCAGTTTTCGTCAAACGAACCGCCACGGACGTTGTATTGCGACGACAGTTCGTTATGGGTCGACACTCCGGCCTGGGTGGCAATGATTTCTTCCACGGCATTGCCCGAAGCCGAAGGGGCCAGCCGGGTCTGGTCGAGCGTGATTTTCTGCATGGTTCCGGTCTGCACGCCCTTGCCGGTGACCACGGCCTCGCCCAGCGCATTGCTGCCATAGACGGGCATGACCACGTCGAGCCTTATCGAGTCGGCCGGATTGCGCAGCACGCGCCGGCGGGTCTCATAGCCAATCATCGAGAATATCACGGTGACGGTGTCGGCCGACGTACAGGTGAGACTGTATTCGCCTTTGAGGTTGGTCAAGGTGTAGACGCCCTGCCCCGTCACCCGCACATTGGCCAGTTCGATGGGTTGCCCCGAATCGTCGCTGACGCGGCCGAAAATACGGCTCCGGTTTTGGGCGGCCACCGAACAGAGGCCGGCAGCCATACCTATTATTATAAGGCCAATCAGAAGGCTGAGACGTTTCACTTGGATGATGGAAGTTTAGTCGAGTGTTTGTGAGATGTGTTGCTCTCGGTGGCTGAGGCTCACACAGACGCCCCACTTGTCGTGGAGATAGTGGGCCAGATGTTCGGCGCAATAGACACTGCGATGCTGGCCACCGGTGCAGCCGAACGAAAACATCAGGTCAGTAAACCCGCGTCGGATATAGGCGTCGACGTGGTGGTCGGCCAGTGCATAGACGTGGTTGAGAAACTGCACAATCTCGCCGTCGTCTTCGAGAAACTTGATGACGGGTTCGTCGAGGCCTGTCAGTGATTTATAGGGGGCATAGCGGCCGGGGTTGTGGGTCGATCGGCAGTCAAAGACATAGCCGCCGCCGTTGCCCGTGGTGTCTTCGGGAATGCCTTTCTTATAACTGAAACTGAACACACGCACACGCAGGGCGGGTTTGGAGTCAGACGGCCGCACGGGGGCTGCCGGCTGTGTTTCCACAGGCCTGGCTGTATGGTCGGTGACGCCGCCGCTGAAGCGCGGCATGTCGGCCAGTCGCCAGAGGGTTTCTTCAAGATAGGGATAGGGTGTGGCCACGCCGTCGAGCAACTGCCGACGGAGGTTCTGGATGGCGGCCGGAATGCTGTCGAGGAAGTATTGCTTGCGCTCGAAATAGCCTCGCAGACCGTAGGCACCAAGCACCTGCATGATGCGGAACAAGACAAAAAGATGAAGGCGTGAGCGGAACTGCTCTTCATCAAAGCGGCAGAGGGTGTGGAGTTCGTCGAGATAGTCGGCGATAAGGCTTTCGCGCAGGGTCTGGGGGTAGCGCGCCGAGGCCTGCCAGAGGAATGAGGCGAGGTCGTATTGGAGCGGTCCCACGCGGCCGCCCTGAAAGTCGATGAAATAGGGCTGTCCGTCTGGCATCATGACATTGCGGGCCTGGAAGTCGCGATAAAGGAAGGTGGGTATGGCCGACAATTCGCCTGCTGCGTTGTCTCCCGGCGCCACGAGGTCGTGGGCCATGCGCAAGAGGTCGTCTTCAAAGCGGTTTTCGTCGAAGGCCAAGTCGCAGGGACGCAAGAAACAGTATTTGAAGTAGTTGAAGTCGTACATCGCGGCTCGCTCGTCGAATGTGCGTGGGGGCAGGAGGCATTCGGTGTCGAGACCTTTGGCGCCGGTGACTTGCAGGTGGGGCAAGAGGCGTAGCGTACGGCTGATGAGTTGCCGCTCTTGTTCGCTGTATTGTCCGCCAGACTCGCGGCCTTCAGAGAGCATCTGATAGAGTGAGGTGCGCCCCAGGTCGGTCTGCAGATAGGCGGTGGCATCGGTCGAGACGGCCATCACCTCGGGCACAGGCAATCCGTGTGAGGCAAAATGGCGGCTCAGATAGATGAAGCACTGGTTTTCGGCCACGTCGGGCGATACCACGCCGATGACGCTCTTTCCGTCGTCGTCGACAAAACGCACATAGTGGCGGTTGCTGCCGGCTTTGGGCAGATTCTCGATGCGTGTGGCCGTCCTACCGAAGTGGCTTTTATAGAGAGATTTAAGTTTGTCCATCTGAACTAATCGTGTAAGTCTTGTCTTTCGGCCGGTGTCTTGGCCATATTCATCTGGACCACGGCGATGAGGGCAGCCGTTTCGGTGCGCAGTCGGCTGGTGCCGAGCGATATGGGCTTGAAGCCGGCGGCTATGGCTGCCTGTACTTCGTCGATGGTGAAGTCGCCTTCGGGCCCGATGGCCACGAGGGTGGGAACGTCGGGCGAAACGACGTCGCGCAACTCGGGCAGTTTTGAGGTGCCCACGGGTCGGAGGTGTGGCGGCAGGTCGGGGCTGTCCATCTGATAACAGTGCGCGATAAACTTCTGTCCTGCAAACGGTTGCTTCAAAAATGCGGAGAAAGACGTTAAGGGCGTGACTTCGGGGATATGAGCCTTACGGCTTTGCTTCAAAGCCGCCACGGCGACTTTTTCGAGCCGTTCGGTTTTCACCACGCGCCGCCCGCAGTTTTTGCAGGCCAGCAGGGTGAGACGGTCAAATCCCACCTCGGTGGCTTTCTCCACGAGCCATTCCATGCGCTCCATATGTTTGGTGGGCGCCACGGCGATGTGGATGGGGGCTTGCCAGGTCGGGGATGCCGGTCGCTGCTGGTTGATCTGGAGCAGGCAGCGGTGTGACGATGCCGTGGTTATCGTGCAATCGTAAAAATGGCCTTGGCCGTCGGTGACCAAGAGGTCGTCGCCTTCTTTCATGCGCAGCACTCTCACGGCATGGGCGGCCTCGTCTTCTGGCAGCTGTTTGTCTTCGGCCACATAAGGGGCGTAAAAGAGATGGTATTCTTTCATGGTAGATGGAGGAAGCTTCTGGGTGGAGCCTGTCGCCTGCAGTCGGGCCGACGGGCGGTGTCGTCATTCGGCCGGTTTGTCTGTGGCGGCGCGCCGGCGCAGTTCGTCGCGCAGGGCCGAGGCGAGTTCGAAATTGTCGCCGGCTACGGCCTGACCGATGGCTTCTTGCAGCAGTTCTTCGGGCATATTGCGAATGGGCACGGCCACACGGCCGTCTTCAGACTCGCCTGCCACAAACTGGAGGGCGTCGCCCATAGTGACGTAAAAGGGCACTCCGACCTGCAGGGCCAGGGCCACTCCCTCGACAAAGGAACAGGAGATGTATTGAGGCTCAGCGTCGTCTTCTGCATCAGCCGGCAAGACGGCCAGGCGTGTCTCACTCACGGCTGCTTCACTCTGCGAGATGCACACATAAGCCAGTTTGTAGCCCAAGCCCTCGATGATGGTCTGCGAGAGGGCAAGCTGGGTGTTTTCGTCGTCAGACATCACCGCTTCGAGCAGGGCATAGGCCTTGAGGTCAATGAAAAAGGGCAGATGGCGGTTTTCTTCCAGCAGTTTGAATATAATCATACAGGCCCCGTGGAGCGTAGTGTTTTTGGTGAGCCCTACGGGGATGATGGGCAGCAGCGGAAGAGGGCGGTTGCCTTGTTGGGTGGGTTTGACGTGAAAGGACATATCTTGTGGTCGATGCTTGCAGGTGGGGTTGGTCTATGTGCCGGATGTGCTTCGGCGGGGCGGCTAAAGTGCGCTTTATCGTGCGAAGATAACAGAAAAGCGTGAAACACGAAAGCAGCCGGCGGTGTTTTTTGACTTTTTGGCAATTGGAAGTGGCAAATTGAGGGGAAATTGCGTGGGCAAAGGTTTTTTGATACCGATTGCTCTAAATGAATATACGTTTTGATAATGAAAAAATTGCCGATAAGGGCGACAATGCAGAAGCGGAAAGACTTTGGTTGTCCCCACATACACCAACGATT
>JBGVLE010000129.1:0-3215 GCA_045124135.1 Alloprevotella sp. | reverse complement strand
TCATTGGCCCGATCCATCGTACGTGTGGCCATGATGGCGGGCACGTTGCAGCCAAAACCGACAATCAGCGGAACAAAAGCGCGTCCCGGCAGTCCGATCGCGCGCATCAGACGGTCCATCACGAAAGCCGCACGCGCCATGTAGCCCGAGTCTTCGAGAATTGCCAGGAAGAGGAAAAGGAAAAAGATGGGAGGCACAAAGGTTGCCACCGTCTGCACGCCGCCGCCCATGCCGTCTGCGACGATCACGCGCACAAGGTCGGGGCAGCCGATCGCTTCAAGCGCGCGCCCGAGGCCGTCCACAAAGATGCCGCCGAAGAGAATATCGAAAAAGTCGATGAAGGCGCCGCCGAGATTCTGCGTAAAGAGAAACATCACGTACATGATGATTAGAAAGATCGGCAGACCGAGCCAGCGATTGAGCACCACGCGGTCAATCTTTTCTGTGAGCGATTTAGAGAGATCGCCTGAACTTTGCAGGGCATCGCGCACGATGTCGGCCGCAAACCCGTAACGGGCATTGGCAATCCTAAAAGTCGTCTAATGCCGCCACTATTCAGCTGACCCCCAACATCTCGAGGAAGAGCTTATCCCTTTTGGTTGTTTCCGAGGTCCATTTCGCAGCAGCATCATCTCCCGTTGCGGCCACGAAGTCGACGCAACGGAACCAATCGAGGATCTGAATCAGTGAGTGCTGATCAAGCCAGACGCGTAACTTTTCCTCAAGGTCTTGTTCCTGCTTTGTTTTTCCCTCTTTATTTCTCTCCGCGAGTCGCCCCTTCACTTCCAAAATCTTCTTGGTCAGGAAGCAGTGGTAGCCGAGGCCGATAAATTGCGCGAACTGTCTTCCGTACAAGTTCTCGGGGTACCACGTACGCGGCTTGCGACCGTCGAAGCTGTCCTTGTACGTTGCAAAGAGCTCTTCGATCTTTTCTCGAGCACGGTAAGCCTTCAGTGCTTCAAAGGGCTCTTTCATTTCATTGCTCACGAGGACGAAGTAGCCCCAGTAACGCTTTGCTTCCTCGATCTTGTCCATTTGAAATCCGACCTGGACGCCCCGTGTCGTACGCTTGACGGTCAGAAACTCGTCGATCATTTTCTGGGCAGAGGGTCGGAACTCTGTGACCCCATTCTCAAGGTCTGTTTTGATTGAAAAAAGACTCTCACGGAACCTTCTCTCCTGAGTCGGTCCTATCTCCGGCTTGTAGAAAATGTGAACATACAAACGCCGGGTAAAGGGTTCCATCTCGCCTGCTTTGTAGTTGCCCCGTGTGCGTTGACGAACGACACAGAATTCATGCTGGCGACGGTTCATCACTCCGGTGACATCAAGGTCGAAGGGGCAGATGTTTTTGAAATGAGCGAGATTATCTCTGGCAGCGTCAATCTCTGCTCGAACCCACTTGTCGTTGCTGTTGGCAAGCATCATGAACTTCGTGTGATCGTGGGCAAGGTAGGCCATGTTTGCCTGACTGTAGAAGCCGTTGTCGGCCACGATGACGGGAGTCGAGAAGTTGAGTACCTCAAGCTGCTTGGCGGCATTGACAAGCGAAATCCTGTCGGGAATGTTTCCGGGTTGTTTGCTGAAGGCAATCGGCTCCCGATCTTCGACCGAGTACAAAACGAGCAGTTTGATTGTGTCCAGCCCGTCACCGTCCTTGTTGAACCCCTGACGGGCTTCAATTTGATTCTTCGAGTAGGTCGAAAAAGTCGTCGTATCCAAAGCCACGTTCAAGCCGCCGGAGGTGGCTCGTTTGGCTCGACAGCGGAAGTAGCTCTGAACGCGCGACTCATCGCGACCGACGCAAGCGAACAACTTGCCGTAAACATCCTGCGTGATGGGGGACGTATATGGCAACTGATTCATCACCTGCCAAGACTCGATGCGCGGTAGCGTGTCCCCATCTGTGGCGACCCAATAGCGAGCAATGGAGCTGAGCTTGAGGGCGTCACCGAGCTCGAAGCACTTCTGGAGGTCTTCATCGATCCCCGAAGCTCTGCCTGCCCATTCGAGAATTTTCTGCAGACCAATGTGCTTGCGATCGGCCGTGATCGGACCCTTTGCTACTGAAGAAGCGGTCTTTTTGGGACGCGTGGGAACCATTTCGCTCGATCCGGCCGGGATCTTTCCCAAAAGTCGGGTAGAGAGCGTTTTGGTTTTCTGCGTCTTGGGGTCGTACCCGGTCACGCGTTCATACACGTAGACATCGCCATTTGGGCGGGTTTCGCGGCGTTGGCCGACATGCGTTTTGCCGGTAAGAGGTCGTCCCATGAAAATCTCCAATAATATCCGCATATTATACAATACGTACACTATTAAAGTCAAGAAAAAAGCCCTGTTTTTTCAGAGCATTGATTGTTCGACCCACCAACTAATTTGGGGTTTTATGGGGGCTTTAGACGACTTTTAGGTTGGCAATAGCGATATCGGCCTCCCCCTCAAAGTCGCTGTCAAGCGCCTTCATGCGCGCCTCAATCGTCTCAAGTCCCCCTGCGGGCAGCCGCTCACGCAGATCGGGAGCCGCCTCAAGCACCTGCAGCGCCAGCCATTCGGGACGCGATACCTGCATGCGGCGCAGATCCTCTGTCACAGCCTTGACGGCTCTTGCGATACGTTCATCACCGTTTTTCGGCATGGGGGGCACGACGGGATCGGCAAGAAAATCGCGCACAGCCGCCTTGACGGAGCGGGCCGCCTTGTCGGCGTCGCTTGCCACGACGCCGATCACCGGGCACCCCAGACGCTTTTCAAGTACCTTCAGGTCAACCTGCATACCCGCAGCGCGCGCCACGTCGAGCATGTTGACCACCACCAGCATGGGGATGCGCATTTCGATGAGCTGCGTGGTCAAAAAGAGATTGCGCTCAAGATTGGAGGCGTCAACAATATTGATGACGGCCTGCGCCTGCCCCGAAAGCAGATAGTCGCGTGCGATGCGTTCGTCTTCACCCGCCTCCGAAAAAGGCGTCACCGAGTAAATACCCGGCAGATCGACGATGTCGTACGCCTCGCCTTCAAACCGATAGGAGCCGACAATCTTTTCAACCGTCACGCCCGGCCAGTTGCCCACACTCTGTCGGGCGCCGGTGAGCGCATTAAAAAGCGTCGTCTTGCCGCAGTTGGGATTGCCGATGATGCAGACAGTGTGTTTTTGCATAACCGCGTCCTCCCTTACCGGCGCGCAACGCGCATCACCTGCGCTTCGTCCTTGCGCA
>JBGVLE010000128.1:0-14377 GCA_045124135.1 Alloprevotella sp. | reverse complement strand
AATGACATAACAGAAGCATATATCTGCAAAATACAAAAGAAAATCAACAGAAGACCAAGGCAAAAACTCAATTTCTCAACACCAATAAAAGAGTTCTACAAACATTATTCGTAATATTGCACTTGCTTGTTGACTCTATAGGTATGTTCTCTTTCTGTTGGCCAGGCTGCTTGACTGTAATGTATAATCGTGAGGCAGTTGGTTTGGTGCAGATTGCAGACATCAAAAAGAACAACGACTATGCGATGTGGCTGAAAGTCTGTCGCAAGGCTAATTGCCATTTGCTTGACGAAGTACAGGCAAAGTATCGTCGCGGACGTGTAGGTTCGGTTTCCAATCATAGTTATGGCACGATGATCAGATGGCATTACAAGCTATGGCACGAGGCAGAAGAGCAGAGTGTTGCGGCAAGCGTGTTTTGGACCTGCGTAAATCTTGTATGTGGAGTTTTAAAGATATATATATACAACAATAATAAATAAAGTAATTATGAAAATGCTGGGAATTATCCCCCCGTTAAGGGTGGCTGATGTGTTTGGAATTAACACTTTCCGTACAGGAAGTGAGTGCTTAATCAGGCGAGTAGCCGCATAAATAGCAATCAGATATGGAAAATACAAATAAGAAGATTGCCGTTGGAATTATCGGCTGCGGCTTCGTCGGTGGAGCCTTAAAGGATTGGTTGGAAAACAATAATCCAGAGTGTGAACTGTTCATCAGCGACCCTGCAAAGGGGTATCATGATGACCTGAGTAATATTGATATTGCTTTCTTGCAGATCCATGTGCCGACAGAGGATGACGGTACTCAGGATTTGACGCTGATGAAGGAACTGATTAAGAACCTTCCTGATGTACCTGTATTTGTCCGTACTACCATTCTGCCGGGTACAAGCGACTTACTTACCCGTGAAACAGGCCATCGGGTGCATTATATGCCAGAGTTCCTTACCGAACGAACCCATATTGAGGACTTCAAGAAACAAACTATGGTATTCACAGGTGCACAAGATTTGTTGACCAGAATATTTGTTGGAAAGAAGTTCACCGTGATGAGTCCTTTGGAGGCCGAGTTGACAAAATATATGCACAACGTATTTGGAGCATACAAGGTGACTTACTTTAATGCTTGCCGCGAATATTGTGAGCAGATGGGTGGTGACTGGCGCAAGGTACACACCGGTATGCTCCTCTCTGGCTACATCAACGACACCCATACGTATGTTCCAGGTCCTGACGGCAAGTTTGGCTATGGAGGCAAATGCTTCCCTAAAGATGTGAATGCTTTCGCTCAGATGACAAAGGGCACTCCTCTTGGTACACTTCTGGAGCATCTGCATGAACTGAATGTCCATTTTCGTGGATTTGAGGAGCATATTTAATCTTCGCTGCATAGTAGAAACTATAGGTTTTGATATGAATCAGAAACGCGTAGATGCTTTGATGGAAGGGCACGATGCTACGCTTGAAGTGAGCGACGAATTGTTGCAGGACGCCATCTGTAACGATTGATGGAAGACTCTAATTTGTTTTGAATATGATGTTATCTGTTATTTGCCCGACGTACAACGAGGAGAAGTATATTAAAGGGTGTATAGAATCAATATTGGCTCAGGATTTCTCGCAACAACATATTGAGGTCTTCTTTGTCGATGGAATGAGTAAAGATCGGACTCGCGAGATTATTGGTGAGTATGTAAATCGATATGGTTTTATACACCTGTTGGATAATCCCAACAAAACAGCGCCATGGGCAATGAATATCGGTATAGAAGCGGCACATGGAGATGTTATCATTCGTTTAGATGCCCATGTGAGCTATGCCACTAATTATTTCTCTGAGTTAACCCGGCAACTTATAGAATTGGATGCGGATAATGTGGGTGCAGTTTGTATCACGGATGTTAGAACCAAAAACTCTCGTAGTTTAGCGATACGGGCGATTCTGAGTAACCGTTTTGGAGTAGGTAATTCATTGTTTCGTATTGGGGTAGACGACGTGAAAGAAGTTGATACCGTTCCTTTTGGCTGTTGGAAAAAAGAGGCCTTTGAAAAATATGGCCTCTTTGATGTGCGCCTTTCTCGCAATCAAGATTTTGAATTTAACCACCGAATAAAAGCTGGCGGTGGAAAGATTTTCTTGGTTCCAGGGACACAAAGCACATATTATGCGCGTGATACATTTCGAGGTTTGGCAAGGCAGGCTTTTCTTAATGGGAAATGGACGGTGCTGACCGTTTGGTTCAGAAGAACAATGAATACGATAGCAATTCGGCACGTCATTCCGTTTGTTTTTTTGATGTCTTTGCTATTGCCTCTTCTGGCTGCGCTTTTATACTTGCCTTTAGTCTTAATAGCAGCTTCTTCGCTTGCAGCTTATCTTACACTTATTGGGCTCGTGAGTCTGAAAGTTTGTAAAGAACAGCATTTGAATTGGTGTATGCTGATGTGGAGCTTTATCACACTGCATTTATCTAATGGATATGGATTGGCTTGTGGTTTATTCTGCCTACCACTTATGAGGAGATAGTATGTTGCATATTTCAATGCCCGAAAGGATGAAGAGAGACTTGACGGATGGCGCGTCTCTTGTTGGTTATCCCTGTATGTGAAGGCCGCCGAACCAAATCCGAATTGAGAGAATTTGAGCTATAATATACGGCACATCGAACATATTCAAATGAAAGACTACGCTTCCATTGTCAATGTCAATCTTTGAGGCAGGAGAGCGGTATGACTTTTACGCCATCTGGACGGGTGTAGGCCATTGGGCCGCCAGTCAATATGATAAGCAAATCTGGCTCGCGTAGTGGCACTTGTTTTTCCGTTTTATTGCTTTCGCGTATCATTCTTTTTAATTCCAAAAGATGAGAAGCACCTTCTTCGATTTCGTTGCTACCCAATTTACATTCTATTAATGCATATCGCCCATCGTCGAGATGAAGAACAAGGTCTGCCTCTAAACCATAGCGGTCGCGATAATAGGATATGTGGCTGTTGAAATCTGCTGTATATGCTCTAAGGTCGCGTACGCACATTTGTTCGAATATAAAACCGAAAGTCTTGAGTTGGGTTTCTAAAGCAATGGCATTAACGCCCATTGCCGCTACAGCAATTGAAGGGTCGCAAAAGCAACGTTTAGGTAAACTGCGAATAGCTGTCTTGCTGCGAATGGACGGACACCAAGCATCAATGTCCTGTATGACAAAAAGTTTCTCGAAGGCTCTGATGTAGTCATCGAATGTTGGGATGCTTATGCTTATTTCGCCTGAAGCCGTGACGTCTGCCATAATGTTGCTCTTTTTTGCTAATGTGCTGATGTTACGAGCATACGATCTAAGGATCCGTTTGGCAATTTTGGGGTTCCGTTGCTTCTTGTCTATGGCAGATATGTCATTGTCACATACACTATTTAGGTAGTTTTTGGCAATCAATAAACCGGCTTTCTCTGATAACTTTAGTGTAGCTGGCCAGCCTCCACGACAGGCAACACGAATAAGATTGGGGATATCTAGGGCTCCCGTGGCGCCATTGATGTCGCAATTGGGGGTATTGAATAATTCGCTAAGTGAAATTTGCCCTGAAGAATCTTTGGATTCCCAAAGGCTCATAGGTTCCATTCTCATTCGGGAAATGCGGCCTGTACCAGTATGATAAATCTGGTCTTTATCCACCGTATTGCTTCCTGTCAAAATGTATAGTCCAGGGGTTCCACCAGACTGATCTACAGACATACGAACAGCATCCCAAAGTTTGGGGGCGTCTTGCCATTCATCTATTAGGCGAGGATGTTCACCTTTGAGTAACAACGAGGGCATAACACTTGCAGTTTGCAGATAATCATCGCGCCGGTTAGGATCTTGAAGCTTGAGTATGCTCTTGGCTTGTTGTTCGGCGGTTGTGGTCTTGCCTGTCCATTTGGCACCTTCTATAAGAACAGCTCCAAATGCCTCTAATCTTTCATGGAGTAAACGATCGGCAATGCGTGGTAGGTATTCCATTTCTTTCTATTTCTATTGGTTCTGCAAAGGTATTGATAATAAATGAAATAATTATCTCACTTTCTATTTTTGTGGCATTTCACTTTCTATTTTTGTGGTAGAATTAACAAATGATAAGAGATAATGAAACGATTGTTTGACATTGTGGCGAGCGGTCTTGGACTGCTTACGCTGGCGCCTGTCTTGCTGGTGGTGGCCATATGGATTAAAGTGGACTCGAAAGGGCCGGTGTTTTATCGCCAGGTGAGAGTGGGTTATAAAAATCGGGATTTCAGGATTTTCAAGTTCCGCTCAATGAGAATGGGGGCCGACAAAGGGTCGCTGGTGACTATCGGCGGAAGGGACCCGCGCATCACGCGTTCGGGCTATTTCATCAGAAAATATAAACTGGACGAGTTGCCACAGCTCATCAATGTGTTTGTGGGCGATATGAGTCTGGTGGGGCCAAGGCCGGAGGTGAGGCACTATGTGGACTATTGGACGCCCGAACAAATGCACGTGCTGGACGTGAGGCCGGGCATCACGGACCCGGCAAGCATCAAGTTTCGCAATGAAAATGAACTGATGGGCCAGGCTGAAGATCCTGAGGATTATTATATCAACGTGATTATGCAGGAGAAAATCAAACTCTATCTTGAGTATGTGGAGAAGGCGGGCTTCTGGTATGACATCAAATTGATTTTCAGAACGTTTAAGGTGATTGTCAAAGAGTAGGGCCGAGGAGTGACTCGATGAGGGCTGCCATTTCGGTCGGGGAGATGACTCGAGGTGTTGAGGGAAAGTGTTTTAGATTGCCAGTGACCAAGAACTAAGCTGGTAGGCCCAGTGAAACTTCATAGAAAGCGCGGTCTTTTTCATCCGGCATACTGCCTTCGTATGGAACTGGCTGCACCTGTATGCCATAATGCCGAAAATAATCCAGAACATTCTGGACAAGTAGCGGGTCAAAGCAGAACTTAGGGCGGTGTAGAACTTCCTGATATTCGCTGATGATATCGTCATTATACACAGGCGTTATGACCCCTTCGACGATATAATTGAGAACTCTTGCTGTAGCTGCTTGAGGGTTGTGTGTGAGCATAGCAGACACCAGAATGTTGGTGTCAATCACGGCATATATCATCTCTTCTGTTGTCTTAATTCTCTTACGGCATTGATTTCTGCATTAATCTCTTCGATTGACAGTTCTGGCGCGTTTTGGGCTTGAAGGCGAATATTGCGGATGGCTTTTATGGCCTGTTCGCGCAGATTGTCGCTTTCGGGTTCTGCCATAATAGTGAAAGGGATGCAACGGTTACGGATGACTGTGCGAACAAATATGTTGATGGCGGTGTTTGCACTCATTCCAAATTGTTCGCAGAGTTGGTCAAATTTTGCTTTCTGAGCGGAGTCCAAACGGACGGTCATTGCGGTCTGTGCCATAATGGATGATTTGAATTGTTATGATAAATGCACCTTGGACTGAGAATCGGCATAGGGCAATCAAACAAGTTTTTTGTTGGTCACTATACTTGTCTTGCACAAGAGATGACTATTTGATGGCAAAGTTAAGTCATAATGACGTAAATCGGAAACAAATAATAGGATTTCTGTTTGTGTCATAAAGCATTTGCAACTGTCATTTTTATTGTTTATAAACAACAAAATCGGCAAAAATGTGAGTTTTATTGTCTATAGACAACAAAATTGCAGCGCCGAATAATCTTTTACTCATATATATTTAATATGAAACTGAGAAACATTCCCTTCTCGCCGCCGGATATGACGGAAGAAGAGGCTAACGAAGTGAGAGAGGCTATTCTCTCGGGTTGGATTACGACCGGACCCAAGACTAAGGAGTTTGAACGACTGATTGCGCTGTGTTGCCAGACGAATAGGGCGGTGGCGCTCAACTCGGCCACGGCAGCTATGGAGATGACGCTGCGCGTGCTGGGCGTGGGGCCGGGCGACGAGGTGATTGTGCCGGCCTATACTTACACGGCTACGGCGAGCGTGGGTTGCCATGTGGGGGCTAAAGTGGTGATGGTGGATGTGGCCAAAGACTCTTTTGAGATGGACTACGACCGCCTGGCCGAGGCTATCACTGAGCGGACAAAGGTGGTGATGCCGGTGGACCTGGGTGGCGTGATGTGCGACTACGACCGCGTGTTTGAGGCTGTGGAGAGTAAACGCCATTTGTTCCGTCCTGCCAATGAGCTGCAAAAGGCTTTCGGGCGTGTGATTGTGCTGGCCGATGCGGCCCATGCATTTGGTGCCCAGTGGCATGGACGGATGTGTGGCGAGGTGGCTGACTTCACGTCGTTTTCTTTCCATGCGGTGAAAAACCTGACTACGGCCGAAGGCGGTGCAGTGACGTGGCGGCCTATTGACGGAGTGGACGACGAGTGGCTGTATAAGCAGTATCAGTTGCTCTCGCTGCACGGCCAAAATAAGGACGCTCTGGCCAAGACGCAGCTTGGGGCCTGGGAGTATGACATCATTGCGCCGGACTATAAATGCAATATGACGGACGTGGTGGCGGCGATTGGATTGGTTCAGTTGAGGCGATATGCCGAATTGTTGCGCCGCCGTCGTGAAATCATCGAACGCTATAATGCGGCTCTGGCTGGCAAGAACGTGCAGGTGCTCACCCACTATGCAGATGACCATCTCTCAAGCGGCCATCTCTATCTGGTGCGCCTGTTGGGGCGTGATGCGGCGTATCGCAACGATGTCATTCGTCGTATGGCCGAGCGAGGCATTGCCTGTAATGTGCACTACAAACCGCTGCCTATGATGACGGCCTACAAAAATCTGGGCTTTGACATTAAGGACTATCCCAATGCTTACCGCCAGTTTGAGAACGAGGTGACTTTGCCGCTCCACACACGACTGACGGATGAGGACGTGGCTTATATCATCGAGAATTTCGTAGAGATTATTGCAGAGGGTGTTTAAGGGTAAGTGAGCTGCTGCAATGAAAATTGACAAGGAGACTTTTTCGCCGCTTGCGCTCGTGCAACTTTTGGTGCGCCGAGGGCTGAATGTGCCTGCTGATTGGGATGACTGCCGGATTGAAGGTCTTACGGCTGCCGAGTGGGCTCTGGCTTATCGCTATGCCGCCGCCCACGGATTGGCGGCTGTGGCTTGGGACGGCTTGAGACGCATGGTGGATGAGGGTAGGGCCGATGTGCCTAAGGAGGTGAAGTTGCGCTGGTATGGTCACGCGATGATGGCCGAACGCCGCTATGCTTCTCACAAGGCGGCTCTGCTGGCGTTGGCTGAGGCTCTGGCCGGTACGGGTATACGCTTGGTGGTGATGAAGGGGGCTTCGGTGGCCGAATGCTATCGTGTGCCTGCACATCGCGAGTGTGGCGATGTGGACGTGTGGCCGCTTGGCGGTTCGGCTGAGGCTGTGCGCGACTTGATGAAAACGCTTGGCGCCGAGGTGGGCGTGGACTCTCCGAAACATATCGAGATGGCGTTTCGAGGCGTCACGTTTGAACTGCACAGGGAGTTTGTGACGTCTGTGTTGTTAAGGTCTCATCGCCACTTGAACTGCCGATTGGCGCAGTTGGCTGCCGAGGGTGGACCGCTTTTTGGACGTGACGAATTGATTTGTCCGCCTGCCGCTTTCGACGCCTTGTTCTTGACGGCTCATGCGGCCAATCATTTCAAAAGCGAAGGCATCATTTGGCGCCATGTCACTGATGCTTGGTTGGCCACTGGCGGGGCTGTGCCTGTGGAGGCTGAATTGGCCCGATATGGTTTGGCTCGCTTCGGCCGGGCGGTCTACGACGTGGGACGTTGGTTCTTGGGCGAAGGCGTGAGCGGCCCAGAGGAACTTTCGGCTGATGCCTCGTTGCTGAAGGCTGACATTGAGGGATTGCTTGAAACCCGACCTAAAGAAGGCGGCCTGGTGCGGCGCAAATGGCAACGTTTCTGGTCGCGTCGCAAGGTGTGCCGACTGGCGGGCGAACCTTTCTATAAGGTCTTTTGGCGCTCGGTCTGGGAACACCTGCGCCAGCCGGCGTCTGTGGGCCGTGGCGTGGGCTGAGGGCTCGACTGCCTGCCCTCTATTTATTCACAAAAACAATTATGCGGCATTGCCACTCTCTCTTGGGGTGAGCAATGCCGCATTTTTTGTCTTGGCTTTCGTGATTATTGATCAATACGTCTTAAGGCTTCCTCCATTTTCTTGCCATAGGCCTTGCCTCGGCTGACGAGATATTCGAAGAAAACGATGTCGTCAACAATGGTAAGGTGGAGAGTGAAGAACGCGCGGTAATCGCCTATTCGGATACGATAAACGTTTTTGTATCCGACGAGTTGCTTGCAGTCGGTTATCTGCCTGAGATTATTGGCGTTTTTGACTTCAAGGATAACACGTCGGACAGAGTCAAGCGTCTTACCGGATAGTTTCCGGACAGATTTCTCAAACTGCTTGGAATATCACTTTCATACGCCCAACCAGTTCTCAAACTCAGCTTGTTCGGAGTCAGACAACGGCTGATTGCCCTTAGGCTCTGTCTTCGATAAATAATCATACAGGAGTTTGTCGTCATAATCTTCCGCCACGCAATCAAGAATGTTCTCGATGAATTTCTTGAGGTTCGTACCACACTGAACAGCCATAACAGACAAGGTCTTGAAAGTGTCGTCTTTCAGGTCGATGAGTTTCTTCTTGGTTGGAATGGTTGCTGTTATCATACGGATTGCGATTATGTGCTGCATATATATGTATATTATACCATATATACCAATATGGGCCCGTTTTTGCCGCTTTGTGTCGTTACAACGCCTCGCCGTTTTCGTCGTAGTTCTGGAAGAGGAAGTCGTTGTAGGGGTATTTCTGCACATGGAGCTGGCGTACGCGGTCGTAGATGAGCTCCTTGAGTTGGTCGATGCCTTGCCGCTCGCGGGCTGAGATGAAGATGCAGTCGGAGCCGGCCCGGGCCATCCATGTGTTTTGGAGTTTCTCGAGCGAGATGTTTTCGCGCGTTATGGGGGTGAGGTCGTCTTCGGCCTTTTCGGTCCAGCTGTAGGCGTCGACTTTGTTGAAGACGAGCAGTTGAGGCTTGTCTGAGCAGCCGAGGTCGAGAAGGGTCTTGTTGACTACGGAGATTTGCTCTTCAAAGTCGGGGTGTGACACGTCGATGACGTGGATGAGCAGGTCGGCCTCGCGCACTTCGTCGAGGGTGCTTTTGAACGACTCGACGAGGTCGGTGGGGAGTTTCCGGATGAAGCCTACGGTGTCGGCCAGGAGGAAAGGCAGGTTTGAGATGATGACCTTGCGCACGGTGGTGTCGAGGGTGGCAAAGAGTTTGTTTTCGGCAAAGACTTCGCTTTTGGCCAGCAGGTTGATGAGGGTTGATTTGCCCACGTTGGTGTAGCCCACGAGGGCCACACGGATGAGGCGCCCACGGTTTTTGCGTTGGGTGTTTTTCTGCCGCTCGATGTCGGCCAGTCGGGTTTTGAGCAGTGACATGCGGTTGAGGATGATGCGGCGGTCCATTTCCAACTGGGTTTCGCCCGGACCGCGCAGGCCCACGGAGCCTTTTCCGCCACCGCCACCCGAGCCGCCGCCTTGGCGCTCCAGGTGGGTCCAGAGGCGTTGCAGACGGGGCAGCATGTAGCGGTATTGGGCCAGTTCCACTTGTGTCTTGGCGTTGGCTGTCTGAGCGCGCATGGCAAAGATGTCGAGGATGAGCGACGTGCGGTCGAGGATTTTCACCTTCAGTTCGCGCTCGATGTTGCGCAGTTGTTTGGCCGAGAGTTCGTCGTCGAAGATGACCATGCCGACTTCTCTTTCAGCCTCTTCTTCGGCTTCGATGTAGGCGCGTATTTCTTCGAGTTTGCCTTTGCCCACATAGGTGACGGAACTGGGGCCGTCGAGTCGTTGGGTGAAGCGTTTGACGGTGACCGCACCGGCCGTTTCGGCGAGAAATTCCAATTCGTCGAGATATTCATCCGTTTTGCGTTCGTCTTGTGTTTTGGTGATGAGGGCCACGAGTATGGCTGTTTCGGCCTTGGCCTCGCTTTGTATAAATTCTTTCATAGGTGAGTGGAAGTAGGCGGAGTGTCTTTCCGTTGGTTTGCAAAGTTAGTGCAAGGCGAGAGCAAAGACAAATAAAACTTGTTTTAATTTGGCTTTGCCGAGCCGCCGCCTAACTTGCGCCGTCAGTCGAAAGTATCCCCCGATAGCACAAAAAACAGTATGATTAGATTGTGAACTTGTCGGGTACTCGTCGGATGGGCTTATATGTTTCTTTTATCCTACGTCAAAAATACCTGTTTGGGAATACAAACAAAAAGACAATCAGAGCATTGCCTTACGACCGTTGCCGTCGCGTCATCAGCCAAAACACCACCGGGACGCCGAGAAGGGGAGTGACCGTGCCGACGGGTAGGGCCGTGCCGGACGGCAGACGGGCTATGACGGACGAGAGCAGTGTGAGGTTGCCGCCCCACAAGATGGTGAGGGGGACAAGCCGACGATGGTCTGACGAACGGTGGAACAGACGGGCCACATGGGGCGCAGCCAGACCGATGAAGCCGATGGGGCCGCAAAAGGCCGTGGTCACACCGCAGAGCAGGCCCGAAACAAGCAACAATAGGGTGCGGACGCGACGGACGGGGATGCCGAGGTTGCGGGCATAGTCTTCGCCCAACAAAAAACCATTGAGTGGCTGCGCACAAAGCACGATGACCAGCAGGCAAGGTATGACGATGAGCGCGAAAACCAACAGACTCTCGCCCGAAGTACCGACAAACGAACCCATACCCCAGAATACATAGTTCTGCAGGCCCTCGGCCGTGGCGAAATAGCCCATAATGGAGACTATCGACGAGACTGAGAAACTCACCATGACACCGGCAATGAGCAGCCGCAGGTTGTCGCGGAAACGCAACGAAAGCGCTACGAGCAAGGCCGTGACGGCTATGGCGCCAACAGCAGCGGCTACCACCGTGAGCATACGACCGGCCACCGAGAGGCTGCCAATGGTCACGCTGCCGCCGAGAAGCAACACGGCCAAGGCGGCTCCAAGACCCGCTCCGGCATTGACGCCAAGCAACGACGGGTCGGCCAAGGGATTGCCCATAAGCGTCTGCATCACCAGTCCGGCGGCGGCCAGACTGAAACCTGCCAACAAGGCGGTGCAGAGCGACGGCAGGCGAAGGTGGTGGACGATGAAATAGGCGGTGGTCTCTTCGCCATGGCCTGTCAAGGCATCCCACACGTCGCCAAACGCGAGGTCCTCGCTGCCGGTGAACACCACAATGGCCGACAAGACAACGAGCAAGATGAGGGGAAAGCCGAGGAGCGTTTTTTTCATAAATTCAATTAGCGAAGAGGTGCATAATAGCGCAAATGGTGGTGAGGTAACACTTCGGGATGGAAAATCTTCACCATGTCGCGCAGCAACAGGTCGGGACGGAAGGGCGTCTCTTCATAGTAGGGCACAGCGAGGGTGTTGCACACGAAAATCCTGCGCTCACGCCAAGGCCGCAGACTGCGGTAGACGGTTAGTTCAGAGGCCAAAGCGTCATAACTGAGCGATTGTTTGGCGCCATATTTGATGAGCCATATGTCGGGCTCGTTGCCTTTGGCCACGACGGTTTCCAATGGGAGGCTGACCGAACCGGCTCCTTTCTGGTCCTTAAACACATAGTCGGCACCGGCATCGGCATAGAGTTTGGCCAGAAAACTGTCGCTTCCGGGCATGAGCCAGGTGCTGCCCTGTGCGCGGTCGCTGATGTAGCGTGGTCGCTTGGCGGCTTGATGGGCAGCTGTGGAAAGACTGTCGTAGGCGGCACTAACTACAGAAAACAAGGAGTCGGCACGGGCACTTTCGCCGGTGAGCAGGCCGAAAAACTTCATCCATTCGGCCCGTCCTAAAGCGCTACGCTCCATATAGTCGGCACAGGCAATGACCGGCACGCCAAGTTGGGCAAGCGGCTGCAGGCTGACGCCTTCGATGGGCGAAGTGATGATGGCCTCGGGACGAGTGGCGGCCAGACGCTCGGCGTCGGGGGCGTATGAAGCGCCCATATCTTTGGCCTTGCCTGAACGCAAGAGCGATTGAAGCCGCGAGTCGATGATATAGTCCGTGTCGCACAGCCCGACAATTGTCTCGCCTGCACCGAGAGCGCAAAGCAGAGCCGCATGGACACTCTGGCAGGCTACGACGCGTCGTAGCGGTGTGCGTAAGACTGTGCCTTCAGGCAGATTTTCTGGAATGGGGGCATCGCGAGGCACCAACAGATAGACCTGCGTCCGGCCGCCTTGTGCAAAACCGTCTGAGAGAGTGGCCTGCGTGTAACCCTCTTTTTCTTCCAGACTCAAAAGGGTGGCATGGCTCACGCCCGTATGCTCGCCGGCGATCTCCCGCGAGGCACAACTGCATAGCCACACACAGCAAAGTGTGCAGGCAAGATGCAGCAAGGCAAAATGAAGACGGGAAAGTCGAAATGGCATAAGTGCGGTAAAAGCTTATGAACGGCAGCCGGTCAGACGGTGATTTCGCCGGCAATGCTGGTGTTCATCAAGCGGATAATCTCTTCGTAGGGCATATTGTGGCCCAGCAGAAACATCAGTTTGGTCACCATGCTCTCGGGCGTGCTGTCGTATCCGTTGACCACGCCGGCTTGAAGCAGCTGCAGGCCGGTGCCGTAACGGCGCATCTCAACGGCGCCCTGCGAACATTGGGTGATGTTGACCAAAATCACCCCCTTGGCGCGTAAGGCTTTCAGACGGTCTATGAGCCACGGCTTTTGCGGCGCATTGCCGGCACCATAGGTCTTGAGGATGAGCGCGCGCAGGTCTGAAATCTGGAACAACGCCTCGACGTACTCACGGCGAATGCCGGGGAAGAGCGTGAGAATGATTACACGGTTGTCCATGAGGAAGTGGGGACGAAACGGCTTGTTGCGGTCGGGCCGGCGAATGAGATGCGACTCAAACTTGATGTGAATGCCGGCACGGGCCAGCGGAGGCAGATTGTAAGAGCGGAAAGCGTTGAAGCCTTCGGCGTTGATTTTGGTGGTGCGATTGCCGCGCATCAGGCGGTTCTCAAAAAAGATGCAGACTTCGGGCACCATCGGCTGGCCGTATTCGTCGCGGGCCGCAGCAATTTCGATGCTGGTCAGAAGGTTTTCTTTGCCGTCTGTGCGCAACTGGCCAATGGGCAGCTGCGATCCGGTGATGATGACGGCTTTGCCCAGATTTTCAAGCATAAAACTCAGCGCCGAGGCCGTATAGGCCATCGTGTCTGTGCCGTGCAAAACCACAAACCCATCGTAGTCGGTATAACGGTCGCTAATGATGCGAGCCAGTTTGACCCAATATTTCGGCTCCATGTCGCTTGAGTCGATGGGCGGGTCGAAGGTGATGGCGTCAATGTCGTAGTTGAAACGATTTAACTCCGGCACATGACGACGGAAATGGGCCAAATCGAAATTCTCCAAAGCACCAGTCTCCGGGTTTTCAATCATACCAATCGTGCCGCCGGTATAGATGATCAATATCGATGGGGTTGTGGGTTGTTTCATACGTGTTTAGTGCGTTTTCTTGCCTGCAAAATTACGAATAAATGACGGGAGCGAGTCGGTGCCACTCAAATAAATGAGCCTTTGCGTCGACTGAATCGGGGCTGTGAGGGCTTTGTGTTCAATGCTACGTTGGGCAGTTATGCAAAGACGCTTGTGCCAACTGTACATCCTTAGGTGTATGTATGTCAGGTGTTTGTGTGTGGATGTGTAGAGTTGCATAGTCGTACGCCGTTGTAAACACGTTACGCTCACGCGCACGCGCGTACATATATGTAATATAATAGACGGAATGCTTTTATGAGCCAATGGGCTCCTGCATTTACATCTGTCCGACGTGGCGGCTTTTGGCGAAAAAAACGTTTTCAACCTCTCAACGTCACAGGAATTACTCACTTCCCTTAAAAAAAGAGCAAAAAAATATGCTCGCTATAACTCCTATGTCTTACAGAGCCTTACGTCCGGTTTTCCGTTGTTTTGTATTTTGTTTCTTGAAATTTTTTCGTTGAAAGTCTTGGAGGGAATGTAGGAAGTGCGTATCTTTGCACTCGCTAAACAGGAAACGCGGTAGCGCGTGAGTCCTGGGGAAGCGAAGCGATATTTGAAAAAGACTGTTACAAAGGAAACATCAGCAGATAGACGGGTGTGATAAATTGAATGTCACACGACGCGTAGTCTGAGAAGCACATGACAATCCATGTCAAGTCCGAGTCAAACGGAAAAACAATTTATTATAATAATTTACAATGAAGAGTTTGATCCTGGCTCAGGATGAACGCTAGCTACAGGCCTAACACATGCAAGTCGAGGGGCAGCGGGAATTAAGCTTGCTTAGTTTGCCGGCGACCG
>JBGVLE010000127.1:0-9315 GCA_045124135.1 Alloprevotella sp. | reverse complement strand
ATAGAGGGAGAGAGGAGGGCCTTTTGGCCCTCTTTTTTGTGGTATTCAAGCGCTTACGGGCCTTATGGCAGGAAAAACGGACCTTAGGACAGTTTTTCCCGGATTACTTTCAGAAATCTTTCAGCCTATTGTGCCATTTTTTTAGCCATTTCCGGCGATTGTGAAACGGCAAAAACGGAACCTTGGGCTTGACATACCATTTTTCTGCTCTGTTTTTGTCACAAAGATGCCATATTTTAAACCCGTCAACGTCGCTCTGCTGAGGTTGGGTGTGATTGAACGTGACGGAAAAGCCGGTGGCCGTCCAGTCACAGCAAATCCCTCAACAACAATACCTTAAGAGGGACGTGATTGTGTGATTGGGAAAAAGGAAAGAATTTTGGGGGAGAGGGAAGTGTGAAAAAGGGGCCCGGGCGAGGGCGCTCTGACGAGATTTTTGTAAGTTTGCATCCTAAAGCGGAAGGCAAAGATGCCTTTCTGCAAACAAACGACACGACTATGAAACTTTTTTCTAATACCCTCTATGCACTTGCAGCTGCGCTCTTGATGACGCTCAGCGCCTGCGGCGACGACGACAAGGCTCCGGCTCTCAAGCCCCAACTGCCGGCACAGACTCCGGCCGACGCCGTCAAGCAAATCCAACACTTCGGCAACGTGCGCACCAGCTATGACTGGACATTCACCTACGCTGAAGACCGACTCACCGTGGCCGACGGCCGACTCAACGACGGCACCAACAACGCGGGAGCCTACTATGCCTATACCGCCTGGCTCAACTACTGGCCGGGGGGCATGGGAATGACTAACTCCAACGGCGACAAGCTGAGCCTCAGCCTGGGCAGCGATGCGCATATCGCCCAAATGAACGTGAACAATTCGACCTACCGTTTCAACTATATCGACGGCCGGCTGACGACATGGGACAAAACCGTGACCGAAAACGCCTTCGGGCAAGCACAGACCTACCATAGCCAGGCGACCATCACCTACAGTGGCGGAGACCTCACCGAGATTGTCTATCGCGCCGCCAGTGGGGCCGTGACCACCGTGAGCCTCAATCCGTCGCTCGTCATCAACCGCAGCGGACTGCTGCCCGAAACAGTCGCAGAAGAACTCGGCCTCTTGGGGCTCGAACATCTCTACTACGCCGGACTGATGGGCAAAGCTTCGCTCCACCTGCCTGCTTCGCTCACCCGCACGATTACCACAGGAAACGCCACCACGTCTGAAACCATCAGTTTCGACTATGGCACCGACAATGAGGGCCGTGTCGTGGTGTGCAACTATACCACCCCCGAAGGCGGTGTGGCCTCGGTGAGCTATAAATATTGACCGACTGCCGTGGAAGAGACAAGTGCGCAACATCACGACGTCGGCACAGGCGGATGGGCTTATTACCGCCTGCCTGAAGAAGAGGTCTACACCCACGTGGCGTGCCATAGGGTGAAAGCCATCAGAGGCGGACATCTGGCCGTGGGACGCGAGTGTGGCGTGGTCGTAGCGCCCTTTGAGCCTACGGCCGAAGAGCCTTGCCTGCTCATCGCTCCCGACAGCCTGCATGCCCGGCCTGTGCCCGAGACCGACGACGAAGGCATCGACGTATGCGTAGACGTCACGCTGGGACACGACGACTATGCACGGGGCTTCAACCTCTGCCATGAGGCCCTGACCCGAGGCGCGGCCGACGAGATGCTCAAGAAAGTGGTGATGTGCCGACGGGTGAATTTGACCTTCGCCCAAAAGCCCGAAGCCAAGGCCTTGTTTTTGAGAGCCTGCCGCCGATTGCCACACAGCTATGTGAGCCTCTGGTACACGCCGCAAAGCGGTATGTGGCTGGTGGCCACGCCGGAGTTTCTGCTGGTGGCCGACAGCGACGTGCCACGGCGATACTACACCATGGCTCTTGCCGGCACACTGGCCTATGAAGGCCGATTGACCCCCCCGGCTGAATGGACCGACAAAAACCGCGCCGAGCAGCGGCTGGTGAGTGCCACCATCTTCGAACAACTCACCGGTCTGGCCGTCAAAGTGGACCAGTCGCCGGTGCACACCGTCAAGGCCGCACGCCTGCAGCATCTGCGTACGGACTTTGCCTTCGAAGTGCCGCGCGGCGTCAAAATGGGTCAACTCATCGCCCTGCTTCATCCCACACCGGCCATCTGCGGTCTGCCCGCAACTGCCGCGGCAGCCGTCATCAAACAGGCCGAACACCACAGCCGACACTACTACGCCGGCTATTCCGGGCCCGTTGGCCTTGGAGGGCAGACGGCTCTTTTCGTCACCTTGCGCTGTATGCAGATAGACGGCCACAAAGCCACACTCTATGCCGGAGGCGGCCTCATGGCCGACAGCGACCTCGAAGACGAATGGCAAGAGACCTGCCGCAAGATGGAAAGCATTTTGCTTATGGTGAAATGACATAACAAAGAGACAAAGAGACAAAGAGACAAAGAGTCTTAGAGTCTTAGAGTTTGAGCGGCCAAGCAAGCCCTGCAAGGGCATAACATATCAGCCCAGGTCGTCAGGCCTGGGTATGCGAAAACTCCTCTTAAATCCGGCCTGCAAGGTCGGCACACTGAGCGGCCAGAAATCTTTTGCCCTTACAGGGCGAACATAATCGGCTATGCCCACCCAGGGTGCCGGTGTTACTACGTGCCACCTCTGCCCTGGGCTATAGTCTTTTTGGCCCTTCAGGCCGTGCTTGGCCGCTCAAAACTCTTAGTCTCTTAGACTCTTAGCCCCCAAAAAATGTATTGCGATAAAACCAATGTCAACGTGCTATCGGCCCTGCTCGCAGCGAGTGGGGTAGGAGATGTGGTGGTTTGCCCCGGTTCGCGCAACGGCGTGCTGGTGCACAATTTTCATCACATGGCACAGCGGCTTGACGACTTCCACGTCCATCAGGCCACCGACGAGCGCTCGGCCGCTTTCATGGCATTGGGACTCGCTCTGGCCCGACGGCGGCCGGCGGCGGTGTGCGTCACTTCAGGCTCGGCCCTCTTGGCCACCATTCCGGCCGTGGCCGAGGCTTTTTACAGAGACGCACCGCTGCTCGTCATCTCGGCCGACCGGCCGCCGCAAATGATTGGGCAGCTTGACGGCCAGACAATCGTGCAACAAGGTGCCCTTCGACCTTATACGGAGACGTTTCAACTCGACGAACCGACACCCGACGCCGACACCACGTGGCTCAGACAAACCGTCAGCAGGGCCCTGGCCATTCTCACATCAAACGGCGGCCGACCGGCGCATATCAACGTGCCCATCAGCGAACCGCTCTTCTCGTTCTCCACGCCTCATCTACCATCCATTCAGCCCATTCGGCTTCATCAACCCCAAACGGCGCGTCCACTGCCCGAGGAGTTAATTAAAGCCATCAAGACGGCACGGTTGCCGATGCTTGTGATGGGCCATATGGACTGCGGCGAAAGAGTGGGAGAGTGGGTCAGACAGATTGACCTTAACAGGTCGCTGCTCGCCGTGCCCGACATCGTGGCCTCCGTGCCGCTCAGCCGACGTATGGCAGCTGTGGAACGCCTACCCGAACTTGCCGACAGGCTCTCGCCCGACTTGGTGATACACATCGGCGGGGCATTGACGGGTAAGGCCCTGAAACAGAAATTGAGAACCACCCAAGACCTGCGCGTGTGGCGCATTGACCCCAAAGGTGAAATGCCCAACACGTTTGGCGCCCTCTGTGGCGTGGTGGAATGTGCGCCACAGGAAGCCTTGAAACAATTGGCCGAAGAGGTGACTCAATATAATGAAACTGTCTGCCGTTTGGCCGAAGAAATGGACCGACTATCTAAAGACTATCGGCCTCAGACGCCGGCCGAAGCACTTATGGATCAAATAGCTTTTTCCTTAAAGCAAATTGACTCATCGCTCATCACCCTGCATTTGGCCAACAGCACGACCGTGCGCGCCATGGCCCCATTCATCGACGGCGGCAGCCGGCGCATTTTGTGCAACCGTGGCGTCAACGGCATTGAAGGCTCCGTGTCTGTAGCCGCCGGCTACAGCCTTGCCGCAGAAGGGTTGTCGTTGCTCGTCACCGGCGACCTGAGTTTTTTCTACGACCAAAACGCACTTTGGACGGAGGAGCTCGACGGCCGGTTGCGCATTGTCGTGATGAACGACGGCCACGGCGGCATCTTCGACCGTCTGCCCGGCCTCTCGGCCTCGCCGGCCTCATCGTGTTTCATAGCCGGCAGCCATCACGCCACCGCCGAAGGCACGGCCGAAACTTTCGGACTCACCTATAAACTCACAAACAGCCACAGCACAGCGCTGGCCAACAACCTCGCCTGGCTGCTCACCGTTGAGTCTCCACGGCCCGTGGTGCTCGAAGTCAAAATGAGCCGACAAGACTAAAAGACTAAAAGTCAAAAAGACAAAGAGCTACTTCGTCTCTACATCTCCTAAAACCCAACCATCATATGAGAAACTGGACCACTATCAAAACCTACAAGGAAATACTCTTTGATGCCTACGACGGCATTGCCCGCATCACCATCAACCGCCCACGCTATCGCAACGCCTTCACGCCGCTCACCACAGCCGAAATGAGCGATGCCCTGCACCTTTGCCGCGAGATGAGCGACATCTCGGTGGTCGTGCTCACAGGCGCCGGTGACAAGGCCTTTTGTGCCGGAGGCGACATGCACGTGAAAGGCCGCGGCGGCTATGTGGACGGCGAGGGCGTGCCCCGACTCAGTGTGCTCGACGTGCAAAAGCAAATCCGCTCGCTGCCCAAACCCGTCATCGCTATGGTCAACGGTTATGCCATCGGCGGTGGCCACGTGCTGCATCTCGTATGCGACCTCACCATTGCTGCCGACACGGCCATCTTCGGACAAACCGGCCCGAAAGTAGGCTCTTTTGACGCCGGCTTCGGTTCGTCATATCTGGCCCGCATCGTAGGGCAGAAAAAAGCCCGTGAGATATGGTTCCTCTGCCGTCAATACTCGGCCCAAGAGGCAGAACAGATGGGAATGGTCAACAAGGTGGTGCCGGCCAACCGACTCGAAGACGAGGTTGTGGAATGGGCCGAGACGATGATGCAACATTCGCCCTTGGCCCTGCGAATGATCAAGGCCGGCCTCAACGCCGAACTCGACGGCCAGGCCGGCATTCAGGAACTCGCCGGAGACGCCACCATGCTCTACTATATGCTCGACGAAGCCCAAGAAGGTGGCCGAGCCTTCCTCGAAAAGCGTAAACCCAATTTCAAGCAATTCCCCAAACTGCCTTGAGGCGGTGCTTCCCTTTTATCCTTCACATTGACTATATTATATTATTATATGAGTGACGGCAACTACAACCGCAATCTCTTGCCCTATACCCAATACACCAGCGGCGTGAAAGCCGGCCGGGCACAGATGAAGACCTTGGCAGTCGAAGCCTTCAAGGCTTGGTATGCCGAGGCTAATCCTACGGCTGACGATAGCGAGGCAAAGGCTGCGCTCATTAAATTCATAAGCCATCTAAACGCATAATTTCAAGCGTTTTAATCCACAGACCATCAACCATCCCTTCAATACCTTCAATCGCTATGCCATTAGTATCTCCCTCACTGCTCTCGGCCGATTTCGGTCACCTGGAGCGCGACATCAAAATGCTCAACGACAGCCAGGCCGACTGGTATCACCTCGACGTGATGGACGGCGTGTTTGTGCCCAATATTTCGTTTGGTTTCCCAGTGATGGAAGCTATGGCCAAGGCCGCGACCAAACCGCTCGACGTGCATTTGATGATTGAGCGGCCCGAGAAGTTCACTGCCCAAGTAGCTGCGCTCGGTGCCAAGGTGATGAATGTGCACTATGAGGCCTGCACCCACCTCCACCGCGTGGTGACGGGCATCAAAGAGGCCGGTATGATGGCCGGCGTCACCCTCAATCCCCACACACCGGTGGAGTTGCTCACCGACATCATCGGCGAGCTGGACCTGGTGATGCTCATGTCGGTCAATCCGGGCTTTGGCGGCCAGAAGTTCATCCACCACATTCTCGAAAAGACCAAACGCCTGCGCCGCCTTATCGACGAAAGCGGTGCCACGGCCTTGATTGAGATAGACGGCGGAGTCAACCAGACTACGGGCCAATGGCTCGTCGAGGCCGGTGCCGACGTGCTTGTGGCCGGAAGTGCCGTTTTCAAGGCCGCCGACCCTCAGGCCGAAATTGCAGCGCTCAAGGCCTTGAACCGTTAGTCTTTTCCCGTCATTCAGACTTTATCTTCCAATGGAAATCCCCACTTTACTCACGCCCGACCAACTCATTGAGTTGATGCAGCTTGTCAAGTCTGCACGACGCTGTGTGGTCTGTGCCCATCGCGGCCCCGATGGCGACGCCGTTGGCTCTTCGCTCGGCATGGCCGAATATCTTCGGAAAATCGGCAAACAAGTCTCCATCGTTTTCCCCACGGCTTTTCCTGACTTTCTGCGCTGGATGCCTGGCGCAACAGACGCCGTGATTTTTGATGAACGTGAGGCCGAAGCCCGTCAACTCATCAAAAATGCCGACCTCATCGTATGTCTTGACTTTGGCCAACTGAGCCGCATGGCAGAGATGGGCGACGTGGTGGCTGCCGCCAAAGCCAAGCGCATCTGCATTGACCATCACCTTGACCCGGACCCTGCGGTGGCCGACGTGATCGTGTCGCAGCCCCAAGCATGCTCGACCTGCGAACTGGTGTTCCGTGTCATAGACGAACTGGGTGGCTACGAACGGATGAGCCGATCTGGCGCCGCCTGTCTCTACACCGGTATGATGACTGACACGGGTGCCTTCGCCTATAATTCCACACGGTCTGAAGTCTACCTCATTATTGCCCGCCTGCTGGCCAAGGGTATTGACAAAGACAGGATTTATCGCCACGTTTACTATAATTATTCCGAACATCGCCTGCGCTTCGTGGGCTATGTGATGAACGAGAAGCTACAGTTTTATTATGGCCATCGGGCCAGCATCTTCACCATCACACGCGAAGAGATGAAGCGCTTCAACTATCTGCGCGGCGATGCCGAAGGTCTGGTCAACATGCCGCTGCAGGTGAAAGGTATGAAACTGAGCGTCTCGCTGCGCGAAGACACAGAGAAAGACGTGGTGCGCGTGTCGTTGCGCTCGGTCGACGATTTCCCGTGCAACGAAATGGCTGCGAAGTTCTTCAACGGCGGCGGACACCTCAATGCCTCGGGTGGCGAACTGCCCTTCCCGCTCAGCGAGGCCGTCAAGACCGTGGAGGCCGCCATTGCCGCCTATGAAGAACGGCTGAAAGCGAAATAGGGCGAAAGAAAAGGCCAAATTCCGACTAATGTTGTAATTTTGCATAACACTTCAAACAAAACCAAATAATACTCCTATAATATATTATGTATAGAACTAAAACTTGTGGAGAGTTGCGCATCGACCACGTAGGCCAACAGGTCACGCTGGCAGGCTGGGTGCAACGCACGCGCAAAATGGGCGCACTCACGTTTGTAGACCTCCGCGACCGTTACGGCATCACCCAACTCGTATTTGACGAACAGAAAAATCCCGCTCTTTGTGAGCAGGCCGGCAAATTGGGCCGTGAATATGTGCTTCAAGTGAAAGGCACGGTCAATGAGCGTTTCGCAAAAAACAACAAGATTGCCACCGGCGACATCGAAATTCTCGTAGACGAACTCCAAGTGCTCAACGCCTCCGAAGTGCCTCCCTTCACTATCGAAGACCACACCGACGGCGGCGACGAGTTGCGTATGAAATACCGCTATCTTGACCTGCGCCGCACACCCGTGCGCCAGAACATCGAACTGCGTCATAAATTCTGCCTTGCCGTGCGCCATTTCCTCGACAGCAAAGGCTTCCTCGAGATTGAAACGCCCGTGCTCGTGGGTTCGACTCCCGAAGGTGCCCGCGACTTCATCGTGCCTTCGCGCATGAACCCGGGACAGTTCTATGCCTTGCCCCAGAGTCCGCAAACTCTCAAGCAGTTGCTCATGGTAGCCGGTATGGACCGCTATTTCCAGATTGTGAAATGCTTCCGCGACGAAGACCTCAGAGCCGACCGCCAACCCGAGTTCACACAGATAGACTGCGAAATGTCTTTCGTGGAGCAAGACGACATCATCTCTGTTTTTGAAGAAATGACCAAGTATCTCTTCAAAGAGGTGAGAGGCCACGACCTTGGCGAGCAACCCTTCCTCCGCCTGCCGTGGAGCGAAGCTATGCGGCGCTTCGGTTCCGACAAGCCCGACATGCGTTTCGGCATGGAATTTGTCGAACTCAAAGACGTGCTCTCAGGCACCGGCGAATTTGCCGTCTTCAACGAAGCTGAATACATCGGCGGCATCTGTGCCGAAGGCTGTGCGTCGTACACGCGCAAACAGATTGACGAACTCACCAACTTCGTCAAGTCGCCCCAGATTGGAGCCAAAGGCCTGGTCTATGCCCGTGTGCAGGAAGACGGCTCGGTGAAGAGCAGCGTAGACAAGTTCTACACGCCCGAAGTCCTCGGCCGACTCAAAGAGGCCATGAACGCCAAGCCCGGCGACCTCATTCTCATCATCTCAGGCCCCGACGCCATGAAGGCCCGCAAGCAACTCTGCGAACTCCGCCTGCTGATGGGTTCACGCCTCGGCCTGCGCGACAAAAACAAGTTTGCCCTGCTTTGGGTGGTCGACTTCCCGATGTTTGAGTGGAGCGACGAAGAGGGCCGTCTCATGGCCATGCACCATCCCTTCACCTCGCCCAAGCCTTCCGACATCGCCAAGCTTGACACCGACCCGGCTTCAGTTTTGGCCGATGCCTACGATATGGTCTGCAACGGTGTTGAAGTGGGCGGCGGCAGCATCCGTATCCACGACGCCGTGCTTCAGGCCAAGATTTTCAAGGTGCTCGGCTTCACACCCGAGAAGGCACAAGAGCAGTTCGGCTTCTTGATGAATGCCTTCAAATATGGCGCGCCACCCCACGGTGGCCTTGCCTATGGCCTGGACCGTTTCGTGTCGCTCTTTGCCGGTCTCGACAGCATCCGCGACTGTATTGCCTTCCCCAAAAACAATTCCGGCCGCGACGTGATGCTCGACGCTCCCTCGGCCGTCGACGACAAGCAGCTCGACGAACTGATGCTCGAAATCCGTCCTGCCGAGAAATAAAGACTCATCCCTTCAATGCCGACATTCTCCCTCCCTGCGGTCAATCTGCCGTCAGTCGGGTGGTGTCGGCATTTTGTTTTTCTCAACCAAAAATCGCAAATACCGTTATGCAAAATGGTTTTATAAAAGTCGCAGCCGCTGTGCCTCGTCTGCACGTGGCCGACTGCCGCTACAACATC
>JBGVLE010000126.1:0-1661 GCA_045124135.1 Alloprevotella sp. | reverse complement strand
ATGAATGGGCGTCGACGGCCAGTGAGTCGCCGGTCGTGTTGCTGATGTCGGCCGAGGCACCGAGGGCATCGTGCAGGGCCTGGAAGCTGTCGTCTATGGTTTCGAGGGCGTCGGTGGGATTGTCGTAAGAGTCGGCATACGAGTTGGCGTCGTAGTCCCATCCCTCGGGGGCGTTGGCCTGACGGTTGAAGATATATGAGGCCGCCGAGCCCACAAAGGCCAAACCGACGATGCAGGCAGCTGCGTGCATCAACGGGCGCAGGCGCTTGTAGAGCGACAATTGGCGGACGCCCACTACCTTGACTGTCTGCGGTGTGCTTTCGACGATGCTCAGGAGGCGCTCGTCGAAGTCGGCGCCCGGTGCCTGTGTCTGGGTTTCGGCCTGTTCATACACGAACAAGTCGCGATAGCCGGCCAATTCGGCCGGGATGTGGCTTTGGCTGAAAAACGCCCGGAGTATGGCTTCCTCCTCGGTCGTCGTTTCGCAGAGCCAGTAGCGTTGCAGCAGTTGTTCGATGTATTTGTAGTCCATTAGACGGTGTGTTTGGTCAGTTGTTGTTTGAGGCGTTGCCTTGCTCTGAAGATAAGCACCTTGACGTTGGCCTCGGTTTGTTCCATAATTTCGGCTATTTCGCGGTAGCTTTTACCCTCAATGTCTCGCAGTTGCAGGGCGGTGCGTGGGTTGGGCGGCAGGCTGTCAAAGATTTGCTTGATGCGGAGTAGCCGTTCTTTCTCTTCGAGCTGTTCGTCGGGTAGGAGCGAACTGTCGGGAGTGTCTGTCGGGCTGTCGTCAATGCCGACAACTTGGTTTCCGGCGGCCTTCAGATGGTCGAGCGAAAGGTTTCGGCAGGCGGTGAGCACATAGGCTTCAATCGATTTCACTCCGGCCAGCTCTTCTCGGCGTTCCCAGGCTTTGAGCAGAGTGTCTTGAGTGATGTCTTCGGCTTCTTCGCGACTCTGTGTGATACGCAGAGCCAACCGGAAGACCTTGTCTTTCAGTGGCAATAGGTCGTATCTGAAGTCGATTGTTTTCATGCGCTCTATCATTAAGACGATTGAAGTGGCAGAAAGTTACAAAATAATCGCACTTTTTTCAAACAAAATCTCTCTTTTATGAGATTTGGCTTTTTTGCAGCCTTTTCGGGTGCCGGTCTGACGTGTTTTTCCCTTGCGTGGTTCGTTCAAAAACGGCCCTTGTCTGTGACCGGCCTATACATCTTTTATATATTACCCGACAAAATCCTTATTATTGTCAAAAGAGGGAAGAAACGTTCCGGAAGGCTTGGAGCTTGTTTTTAATTTATTGTATATCAGTATTCTATGTAATTGAAAAGGCCCGGCATCTATTTGGGAAAGCCCTCTGACCGACTTTCATGCATCTAAATGCCGACTTTTTCTCCGTCAGACTGAGCGCAGTTTTTCCTCCGATAGGCGCAGTTTTTCCTGTCCTTAGCCCCGTAATTCCTGCGATACTTCCAGTTAAGGTATTGATAAACAAAAAGAGAGGCCGATTTAGCCTCTCTTTCTTATTTCCTGCCTCAAAGATAGCGTTTCCTGCCGCTCGGGCAAAAGACAAAACCATATACGCGCACTGCCGGCCATTGTGGATGGGCGGTGTAGAGTCCAACAGCAAATGCAAAATTAGTTGAAGTGTTCAAAGA
>JBGVLE010000125.1:0-17358 GCA_045124135.1 Alloprevotella sp. | reverse complement strand
GGCTTTTTTGCTTGCCTGACTTGACAAAATATGCGTGGCAACGGGGCTGACAATTACAGGTTTGGAATGGCGTCTCTGCGATTTTGGTCTGTCGTGCCTGCCCAACTGCACGTCGTTCTGTCTTTTTCAGGTTCGCCTTTTGGGTATATCTTTGAGGACGGGAAAAAGAAGAGGGCCGCATTGGGCCCTCTTTTTTGGTATTCGGCGCGTTACGGCGATAAGGACAGATTTTTCTCTCCTTATGCCAGCAATTCTTCTCCTTATGCCGGGAAATTTTATCGGCGCGAAAACGATATTTGGAAAGGCATAGACAACTTGCTGCACCTATAACTATTCATTCTGAAAATGTTTATATTTCAGAATATCATAGGTATAGCATAATTTGTTAAAGTAACACTTCGCTTTGTGCCCATTTCCGCCGTCTCACAGTCTCTGAAGATTTTTGTAAAAAAATGCCGAAAGGCCGTCACCGACGACCCCGCCGAATGAACAAGGCTCAAACACTGCGTCCACAGAGTCGGGCCAGCTGGCAACTGCGGCAGCGTGCCTTCACGTCGGTGGGCACGAATGGCTTGTCGGGATTGAAAATTTCCGTCACGAGTCGGCTCAGCCTTTCTTCAAATTCTTCGGCACAACGGCGAAAGTCCACCGGCTCCTTACCGCCCCATTTGATTTCCGGCGAATAGTCGTCGGCCGCGCTGTGGTGTACGAAAAACAGGGCCGGATGGATGGGCAGCTCGTCGCCATGGCTCCGCCACACAAAGAGAGCGTAGATGAATGTCTGCAGCGTATAGTGGGCTTGCGAGGCCGTGGTGGTGAAGAGGTCTTCGAGTGTTTTGGGTTTCTCGATGTGGCCGCCTGTTTTGTAGTCCACTATTCTGATGGCGCGATGTCCGCCTTCACCCATGGCCACAGGGCGGTCAAGACGGTCAATCGTGCCGACCAGTTCGATTGTGCCGCCAACGGCTTCCTCGCCGAGGGGGATTTTGAAACCCTCACAGGCTTGCTCGAGTCCCATCACCTCAAAGGCGCCCAACCTGCGGTCGGCCTGGAGCAGCAAGACAATATAGCGCAAAGTGGCAGCCCCCACGATGGCGCGGTTGCGCTCCACCTTACATTCGTCCATAGCCATCTCGATGTAGTCCATCAGGCGCCCACGATGGTCCGTGGCGAGCCAGGAGTCGAGCATCTCGGGCGTAATCATGCCTCCTTGCTCTTTGGCACGGTCGGCATAGAACGACTGGGCCGTGTGGTGGAAGACGTCACCCATGCGTTGGGGCTCGATGATGTTGGCCTCAGGGTCGGGTGTGCGCAGACGGGCCACATATTGATAGAAAAAGGCCACGCCGCAGCGCAGGTAGGTGTTGATGGCCGACGGCGACAGGCGCGTGATGCGCTCGGTCAGGTCGGCCGGTTTCTCGATGGCTTGCGGCATCGCCTCAGCCGCCTGGGCGTTGTGGCCGATGGCGTGGAAGGTCACCGGTGTGTGTCCCTCGACCAGCCAGGAGGTGAGCAGTCGCGACATTTCGCCGGTGCCCGACGGCGAAGCGGTGTTGTTGTAGACGAGGGTGGCGTGGTCCACGCGTTGCATAAGTCTGAAGAAATAATAGGCGTAGACGGCGATTTGCCGTGAGCGGAGCGTCAGGCCGTATTCGCGACGTATGGCATAGGGGATGAAAGAGTTTTCGCGCGGCACCTGTGGCAGAATGCCTTCAGAGCAAGAGAGCATCAACACGCGCTCAAAGTCAAGGCAGCGCGTCTCGAGCAAACCCAACACCTGCAGGCCCACGGCCGGTTCGCCGTGAAAGGGTACGCTCACGCTGCGCAACACGCGGGTGAGCAAACGTCTGAGTTCGCTCGTGCCGAGTTCGAGCCATCCCTCTTCGGCGAGTCGGGCAAAGCGCAGCAGCACGCCGTGGGCTCTGAAATAGGCTTCGGCCTCGAGGGCCTGCTCGGCGTTTTGCGGCACAAACTCCGTCGACAGACTGCGCTCGTAGTCGGCATCGTTGTCGTCGCTCCCGGGGGCGAGCAGGTCTATGGTCATCAGGGCGTGGTCGCGCAGCGTCCTGGCCGCAGTCTGAAGGGTTTCGGCGAGTGAGGCTTGACCTTGTAGCGCCCTTTCGGTGAGTCGCAGCGTGTCGCGGTAGGCGCGTGTGTGGTGCAGGGGGAAACCCTTCGAGATATTGGCTTCGCCCACCTCGGCAGGCAGGGTGTGGAGCAGGGGCAGCAGCAGGCGCTCGTCACACACCACGATGGCCGTCCGTCGCGGTTCGGCTGTGAGGTTCTCGCTCACCCACGAACCTGCAAAACGTGCCTGTGCACTGTCGGTCGGTGAGGCCACATAGTGGATGTCTTTTTCGCTTGAAAGTCCGTTGAAGAGCCGGCTGTCGAGTTCGCCGGGGAAGCGTTGCAGATTGTCGCGCAGGAAGAGTCCGGCCTCGTGCAGGCGTTTGTCTTTGACATAAAACGTGTCGTAGTCCCAATAGAACCAGGTCTTGTCTTGCGCTTTGAGGTGGGTGAAAAGGTCGCGTTCCACTCGGTCGAGCACGTTGAAGCCGATAAAGGCAAAATGGTCGTAGCCGTCGGGCAGTTCCACTTCGCCAGCCTCAAGCCTTTCGATGGCTCTGCGGCGGGCAGCGCCTTCGTAGGCCAGTCCGTCGGCCGCCAGCGTCTCGCGCAGTTTTTCATAGAGCGGATGCAGGGCGTTCCAGATTTTGAGGAAACGCTCTTTCACCTCTGTCTGGCTGAGCGGCGAAAAGTCTGCAAAAAACGATTTCAACACTCGCTCTTGTTCGTCGTCAAGATAGCCCATTGTGTCGAGTGCCTTGATGTCGGCCAGATTACGGAAGAGGCGTTTGGCGTCTGCCCGGTTTTTGTCGACATCGTCAAAGTCGGCCAGCAAACGCTCTCCCCAGCCGAAAAAATGGTCGAGGGTTTCGTTCGACTCTGTTTCGGCCACAAAAAGCCGGTAGAGTCGGCATACGGTCTCTATGGGGTCGGCCACGTGGAGGTCTGAGAGGCTGCTGAAGAGGCTGCTGATGGTCAGCGCATCGGGAGCCCAAATCACCCGTGTGCCTTGTTGTTCGGCCTGTGAGAGCAGGTAGTCGCCGAAAAAAAGGTCGGCGCGTTTGCCGGGAAAGACTACGGCCGTGCGACGGAAGTCACCGCCGGTCTTTTCCAGCAGGTCTTGGGCTACGAGTTGCAAGAAGGGGGTGTGCATAAGGCTTGGAGGAAGGAGTGATACGGGAGTATTGATTACCACGACATCTGTGCTATCTGCCAAGTCCGCGTTCTTTTATTATTTGAACGCGGATTGTTCGGCTTTTACGGAATATAGATATACACGGCATCCGTTTAATCAGTTCAATCCGTGGTCTGTTTTATATTTGAACGCGGATTGTTCGGATTTTACGGAATATAGATATACACGGCATCCGTTTAATCAGTTCAATCCGTGGTCTGTTTTTTATTGGTTCACAGATGTTTCGGATTCTACGGGAAGTTATTCTACGCGTATGATGCGGCCGGTGTAGACATACCATAAAAATCCTTCTACATCGGTATGGCCCATATCGCGCAGGCTCTTCACATAGTCGGCCACTTGGGCGTTGTGGCGGGGATGGGGGGCTGCAAACTTGAAGTCTACGACCACGGTTTTTCCGTCGGCAGTCATCACGCGGTCGGGCCGTGTGCGTTTGAGTCGTCCGGCATCATCGCGCCCCAGCATTGTACATTCGTTGCTCACGGTCCATTGGCCGCCAAACCAGTCGGCCGGCCGGGGGGCCGTGAGCCGCTCTTTGAGCAGGTCGTGCATAGTCTGCCGTTGTTTGACGTCGGGCATAAGTCCCTGTTCGGCAATGACTTCAAAAGCCTGGTCTAGGTCTGAGGCTTTAGACATCAGCGAGAGGGCGTAGTGCATCACATTGCCGGTGTCGATGAACGCGCGCCGGTCTTCGGGAATTTCATTGCCCGAGATAAATCTCGAAGCCTCGCAAGACTGACGGAAGGCCGTGCAGGGTTCGACGGCTGTGAGCGGCGACGCGATGGTTTTCATCTGGGGCTTGAAGGGATTGGCCGTTTTTTGTCTCTCTTGGGGCTTGGCCGGTAGCGTTTGGTCGGCCGTTTCGCCTTGACAGACGTCTTCTCCGTCCAGACATTCATAGAGCAGGTTGGCCACCGTGAGTTTTGACGCGTTTCCGGCTGTGAACTCCACCTGGCTGTTGACCTCGGCCCATACATAGAGGTTCTTCTTGGGACGGGTGAAAGCCACGTAAAGCAGGTTGAGGTTTTCGGTGTGACGGTCGCTCAGTTCGCTCTCCCAGATGGGGGCATAGATGGTCTCGGCCAGGTCTTTCTTTCCCGGTATGGCCACGAGCGGCAGGGTGTTGTAGGGCGACTCGGGCGGTGTGCACCACATCACGTCCATACGCTTTTCGCGCTCGATAAACCAGTTGCAATAGGGGATGAATATCGTGGGGGCTTCGAGGCCTTTCGACTTGTGTATGGTCATAATCCTCACGCCGTTGGCTCCCGGCGAGGGTATGGCCGCATAGTTGAGGCTGTCGTCCCAAAGGCGGAGGAAATCGTGCAGACCGCCGCGGGCATTGTCGGCAAAATCCATCACACGGTCGAGAAAACCATAAATATAAGGTGCGTCGCCGGTCATTTTGTGCAGAGACAAGAGGGCGATGAGCCGTTCGCAGAGGCTGTAGAGCGGCATGCTGTTGAGGCGCTCGGTCTGGGTGGTCAATTCTGCGGGAAGGTAATCGCGCCAATGTGCTGCCGTGTCGAGCCAGGCGAGGGTGCGGTGGTGGATGTGATACTGGTAGGCCCGGGCCGTATAGGCGGCAGACACTGTGTCTGACGGGCAGTCGAGCCAGCGCAAGGCATTGACAAGCAGGCTCAAGGCCTCAGAGTGGCCGAGCGTGAAAGCCTCGTCGGAGATGATGGGCAGGTCGGGATGGTTTTGGGCAAAATAGTCGACGAGCTTCACGCCTTCTGCCTTGTATCTCACCAGAATGATCATATCACTGTAGGGCGTGCCTTTGGCGTTTTCTGCCATGATGCTCGTGGCGAGTTCGTCGGCGATGTTAGTGTCGGCCGTGTCGTCGGCCATCTCAGCGTCGTCTGCCGTGCCGGATGGGGTTTTGTCTGAAGTCTTTTCGACAAAGCGCACCTCCACATGGCCGCCGTGGCCCTTGTGTGGCTCTTGGGCCACGTCGCTATAGATGTCGGCGAGGTCGTCGGCGTTGAAGGTGTCTTTCATCAACTCGCCGGCTCGGGTGAAAAGGGCGTTGTTGAAGCGCACGATGTCGGCGTGACTGCGGTAGTTGTCGCTCAAACGGATGGGCTGTGACCCCTGTGCCTGCAGGTCGCTGACAATGCGGCCCAGGATTTTCCAGTCGCCGCCGCGGAAGCGGTAAATGCCCTGCTTGATGTCTCCCACAAGCATACAGCCGTTGCCCTGCGAGAGGTTCTCGATGAGCAGTTGCTGGAAATTGGCCCACTGTAGCGGCGAGGTGTCTTGAAACTCGTCGATCATGATATGGTGGAACTTCACGCCGGCTTTTTCAAATACAAACGAAGCATCGGCGCTGGTCACCAACCGGCGAAAAAGAATGGGGGTCATGGCCAGCATGAAACGGCCCAGTTCGGCGTTGATGTCGCGCACTTCCTGTCCCACGTCGCCCACCAGCTGCAACGGATTGAGATATTGAAGAGAGAGTTGACAACTCAGATAGGTGGATTTTTCGCGCCTGAGCGTGCCCATCAACACGTCGGCCAGGTCGGTCCACTTTGACGCCAATTCGGCATTGCCGGGCTTGTCGCGGTCGGCTTTCTTGAACCATTCTTCCGAGCTCTCTGCACGCTTGGTCAGCATATTGAGATTGGGACTGAGGTCGCCATTGGCTAGCTTGGCCACCTGTGTCTCCAGATTGCCGCCGCGGCTGAGGATGCCGTAGCCGCCATCCTGCCTGATGCTCTCGTCAAGATGTTGTGCCGCTGCTTTGATGCGGTTGATGGCGGCCGCCTTCATGCTCTTCAAAGTCGCGACGTAATGCTTCATCACCTCCTCATTGCTGAGGATTTGCAATATCTTGTCTTCGGCTGAGAGGAAGACTTCTTTGGTCAAGACCGAGGCCAGTTGCGTCAGTTCGGCACTCACGTCCCAGCGCTTGTCGTCTTCGATGCGTGCATACATATAAGACATGATGCGGCGCAACTGATCGGGCCGGTCGTCAAGCGACGCCATGAGATGGTCCACGGCCTGGGCAATGACCTTCCGGTCGTCAATCTCGAGGTTATAACTTGCCGTAAGTCCGAGCTCGCGGGCCAGCGACGCCAGGACCGACTGGAAAAACGAGTCGATGGTTTCGATGCGGAAGTCTTCGTAGTTGTGAATGAGTTCGCCCAAGGCCCTCACGGCGCGGCTCCTGATTTGTTCGTCTGAGACGCCGGGCAGCAGTTCTTTGAGTTTTTCAAGAAAATCACGGTCGGGCTCGCCGTGGGCCAGACTCCATAACTCGGCCAGGATGCGGGTTTTCATCTCGGCAGTGGCCTTATTGGTGAACGTCACGGCCAGAATGTGGCGATGTGCCATAGGCTCACCCGAAAGCAGGTGAGCCACATAGTTGACAGCCAAAGTAAATGTTTTACCCGATCCGGCCGAGGCGGTGTAGACGGAAAGGTAGCCGTTCATGGCAGAATAAGAGAAGATAGAATGGTACTTAGCCTTCGAGCATCCTTAAGGTGCGCTTGCAGGGCCGTCCCTCAAAATATTCGATGAGGACACGCTCAAAGACATTGCCCTCCTCAAGAATGGACGAGAACAAAGTCATTGAAGATTGTAGTTTCTTATCGTCGGGCGTGCCGAAGACCTCTGTGGCCGACTTGGATTTGAGATTGAGCAGAACGCGTGAGATGTCGACCAGGCGCTTGCCCAAGACGGGGTGCTCAAGATAGGCCACGGCCTCTTCGCGAGAGTGAATGCCGTAATGCTTGGACATGGCGCTGTGGCCGAGACCCTTCATCTGGGGGAAGATGAACCACATCCAGTGCGTGAGTTTGCGGCCATGGCTTATTTCGTCAAAGGCTCGCTCATAGATGCCTTGTTGTGCGTCGACGAAACGCTGGAGGTTGAAGGTGTCGGCGGCGGGCTTTTTTTGTTTGCGGTCGTTGTCGGGCGAGAAGATGCGTTCCATGTTTTCCCCGAATTCTTGCAGGTAGTTCTTGTGCTTGTCGTGGGCCTGCGGATTGACCACAACGTTGAAACTGCGCGGCACAAGCTCGACGTCTATCTCGCGGCCCATCATCACGGGGTCGCCATCACAGTGCACCGCCCCCTCTTTTTCGCGTGTCACATGCAGATGGCGCGATTTGTAGAGATGGGTGTGGTTGTTGCTCAAAAGGGTTTTGGTGAACATCTGCAGCAAGACGTGGGCACCCTCGATAGTGTTGAAGGGGTCGAGGATAATCACGTCCATCAGTCCGTCTTTCATCGAAGCAGTCGGCGCTATGTAGGCGTTGTTGCCATATTGTGAGGCGTTGGCACAGGCTATGAGGAAGGCCTCCTGGGTGCGGGTGCCGTTTTCGTCGGTGATGGTATAGGTCTCGGGTTTGTAGGTCAGTCCCACGCCGATGGTGTTGCGGGCATACTGGATGAGGCCGCGTTTGCCGCTTTCGGCAAATTTCTTGCTCACAAAAGCGTCGAAGCCCATGCCGCACGTACAGAAAAACGGTCTGCCGTTAATCTTGCCATAATCCAGACAGTGGATGACGCCTTGGTTGATAATCTCAATGGCCCCTTTGGCATTTTGCGGAATTTGCAGGTGGCGGGCCAGGCCGTTGCCCGAGCCACAGGGGATGATGCCGAGAGCCGTCGAGGTGTGCACCAAAGAGCGGGCCACCTCGTTGACCGTGCCGTCGCCACCCACAGCCACCACTACGTCGACGCCGTCTTTGGCTGCGGCTTCTGCCATTTCGGCAGCGTGTCCGGCATGAGCCGTGAAGCGCACTTCATGCTCATAGCGACTATGGTCGAGATGGCGATCAATCTCTTCCGGCATTCTCTTTTTGCGGCGAGTGCCCGATATGGGGTTGATGATGAATAGGATGCGTTTTTTCATAACGGTTGTGGATGGTAGGTGGAAGCCAAGCGAAGAGACGGTGCGGCGATAAACTCAGACGAGACGCTCAGTGCCGTCGGCGTGGAAGCCGCAGAGGAAATCGGCGGCTGTCATTCGTTTTTTTCCGGCTATTTGCAGGGTGTCGAGATGCAGGTAGCCGTCAGAGAGAGCCACTTTGATGGTTTTGCGCCCGTCGGTCACGAGTGTGCCTATGGCTTCGGTGGGTGTGCAGGTTTCTTTGTGCGTGTCGTATATTTTGATGACGGAGACGCCTTTGGCATGGTGGAGTCCGGTCCAGGCGGCAGGGTAGGGCGAGAGGCCGCGCACGAAGTCGTAGACCTTTCCCATCGGTAGCTGCCAGTCAATTCGGCACGTTTCCTTGAAGATTTTGGGGGCCGGTCTGAGGGCGCCGTCATGCAGGGTGTCTTGTGCCACAGGCTCTACGGCTCCGGCAATGATCTGGTCTACGGTTTCGCAGACGAGGGCTGCACCCACGCCCATCATGCGGTCGTGGAGTGTGCCGGCGGTGTCTGTCTCTTCAATCTCAATGCGGCGGCTGTCGATGATTTTGCCGGTGTCGATTTCCTTGTCCAGGAAGAAGGTGGTCACGCCGGTTGTCTTTTCGCCGTTGATGATGGCCCAGTTGATGGGGGCGGCACCGCGGTATTGCGGCAAGAGTGAGGCGTGGAGGTTGAAGGTGCCCAGTCGCGGCATGGCCCATACCACTTCGGGCAGCATGCGGAAGGCTACGACGATTTGCAGGTCGGCGTCGAATGCGGCCAAGTCTTTGAGGAACTGCTCATCGCGCAACTTTTCCGGCTGAAGCACGGGGAGGCCTTGCGAAACGGCATATTGCTTCACGGGCGAGGCCTGGAGTGTGCTCTGATGCCTTCCCACGGCCTTGTCGGGCATAGTGACGACGGCCACGACCTGGTAGCCGCCCTCGACAAGGCTTTTGAGCGGAGCCACGGCAAAGTCGGGCGTGCCCATATAAATGATGCGGAGATTTTGTTTGGTATGTGGTAGCATAGGCTTATGGTCCTTATATTATATAATAGGAGTGTTATTCTTCAGAATAGTCTTTCATGATCTGGCGATAGTGGGCGTAGAGCCGCGTACGCGAGATGAAACCCACGAATTTGCCGTCGGGCGTCAACACAGGCAGTGTGCCGGCACTGCAATCCTGGAACGTATCCATCACCGCGGTCATACTGTCGTTGGTGTGTAGGATGGCAGGCGGTTGCTGCATCAGGTCTTGTGCTTTATACATCCTGTAGAGTTCGCTGCGGAAGATAATCTTGCGCAGGTTATTGATGTTGATCACGCCCAGGAGTGAGCCTTGTCTGTCGGTCACGGCAAAGTGGAGCGATTTGCTGCTGGCGATGGCCTGTACGATTTGTCCGAGATACATATCGGGTTGCAGTCTGGGCCTTTCCTTATCGACGACGGCGTCGAGTGTCATGAGCGTCATCACCGAACGGTCTTTGTGATGGGTGAGCAGTTCGCCCTTGCGTGCCAGACGCATCGAATATATGCTGTGAGGCTCAAAAGCGTGTATGGTCAGATAGGCCGCCACCGACACAATCATAAGCGGAATGAAGAGTGCGTATCCGCCGGTGAGTTCGGCTATGAGAAACACACCTGTCAAAGGGGCATGAAACACGCCACTCATCACGCCGGCCATGCCAAGCAGGGCGTAGTTGGTGTGAGGCACGTGGATGCCCAGCACGCCATAGTGGTTCCACACGGAAGAAAAGAAGTAGCCGCCGATACAGCCCAAGAAAAGGCTCGGGGCGAAGGTTCCGCCGCAGCCGCCACCGCCGTTGGTGGCCGTGGTGGCAAAGACCTTGAACACAATGATAAGCCCAAGAAAGAGCAAGAGATATTCCGGATGGCCGTAGAACAGGGAGTTGTTCATCACGTCGGCCACCTGTGCCTCGTCATTGGCATTGAGAATGGTCGAGATGACGCCGTAGCCTTCGCCGTATAGAGGAGGGAAAAAGTAGATGAGCAGGGCGAGCACTGTGCCGCCGAGTGCCAGTTTGGAATATAGGCCGCCGAGCCGCCCGAACACTTGCTCGAAGGCGTTCATGGCTCTGGTGAACCATAGCGATATGAGACCGCAGAAGATGCCCAGGACAATGGCCGACGGCACACGTTCCACGGTGAAGGGGTCAAGCAGGTTGAAACTGAACATCGCCGACGTGCCGGTCAGGGCATAGGTGATGCAGGTGGCCGTGAGACACGACACGAGCAGGGGCAGCAGCGACGCCATCGTCAGGTCTATCATCAACACTTCGAGCGTAAAGACCAGACCTGCAATGGGGGCTTTGAAAATACCGGCCACGGCTCCCGAGGCGCCGCAACCTATGAGCAACATCAGTGTCTTATGGTCAAGCCGGCACATCCGCCCGAGGTCTGACCCGATGGCCGAGCCGGTGAGCACGATGGGTGACTCCGCACCCACTGATCCGCCGAAGCCGATGGTCAGGGCCGAGGCCACGACGCTCGACCAGCAGTTGTGGCGTCGGATGTGGCCTTGCCGGCGCGAGATGGCATAGAGGATTTTGGTCACGCCGTGACCGATGTCGTCTCGCACGATATATTTGATGAAAAGGGCCGTGAGGAAGATACCCACGACGGGGAACACCAGGTAGAGCCAGTTGGACGACGTGGCGTCGAAATGGGACGTGAGTAGGTATTCAATTTGGTGGATGAGCCACTTCAAGATTTGTGCGGCCATTGCCGCACCGACACCCACCAGAAAACTGAGCAGCAAGATGTATTGACGCGGCGAGAGGTGTTCGCCCCAATAGGCGAAAAACCGCTCAGCGTGTCCATGTGGTGGCTCTTGCTCAGTGGTGGCTGCAGCCGGCTTGGGGCCGGTTCCCGAGTCTAATATGGCAGAAACGTCTTGAGTAGTATTCGTCACTGGCTTAGTGTGTTGTGTGAGGATGTTTATCTGATGACTTTCACTGAAGCGTCGGCGCCCAGTTTGATGATGTGTGACGCGGTGGTCGTCTTTTTCTCTTTGCGTCGTGAGCGGCACACGTAGTCGGCGGCCGCTTTCAGTTCTTCGGCGATGTCATCGAAGCGTTTGGGCGAAGGCTTGCCGTGCAGATTGGCCGAGGTGGAGACCACCGGCCGTCCCAGGCGGCGGCAGAGTTCGCGCGAGAAATCTTCGCGTGTCAGCCTTATGGCCACAGACCCGTCGGGAGCTGTGACGCCGGGGGCCAGATAGCGCCCGCCGTCGTATATCACGGTGAGCGGCTCGTCTGAGCATTGGATGAGGTCCCAAGCCACTTCGGGCACCATCTCCACGTAGCTTTGTATCTTCACCTCGTTGTCGACGAGACAGATGAGGGCTTGCTCGGCGTCCCGTCCTTTCATTTCGACGACACGGGACACGGCCTCGGCGTTGGTGGCGTCGCATCCGATGCCCCATATGGTGTCGGTGGGGTAGATGATGACGCCGCCGGATTTCATCACCTTGACGGCTTCGTTGATGTCGTCAATCATAGGGGCGGGCAGTGGGGTGAATTTGGGCATGGTGGGTGGATTAATGAAAGTGTTAACGCAATGCTTTTGCCCTTATGGGAAGGGTGTGAAGAATAGATTTTATTGTTATTGTTGTGTGGCCGGGTAATCCCGGAAGGGTAGGGTGTTCAAAAAGATGATTATGTTGGGCGGCTCTGCAAGGCCTGACGGGCCGTCACATATTAGCCCAGGTCGTCAGGCCTGGGTTTAATATGGCCTCCCATATACCGGCCTGTAAGGTCGGTATATCTCGGGAATGAACAATTGAAAAATGAATTAATATTTGTATGTTTAATGCACCGCCTCTCTCTTGGCCGTTATTACCAGGCAAAGAGGGGATAGTCTTTCATGACTTCGTTGACGCGTGCGCGAACGCTGGCAATGACGGCTTCGTCGGTAGGCGTGTTGAGCACAGTCTCGATGAGTTCGGCGATGAGCACCATCAAGTCTTCTTTGGCGCCGCGAGTGGTGATGGCCGGTGTGCCAAGGCGTATGCCCGAAGTCTGGAAGGCCGAGCGACTGTCGAAGGGCACCATATTCTTATTGACGGTGATGTCGGCAGCCACGAGTGCGTTTTCGGCCACTTTTCCGGTAAGTTCGGGATATTTTGAGCGCAGGTCTACGAGCATGGAGTGGTTGTCGGTGCCCCCGCTCACGATGGTGAAGCCGCGGCGTGTGAGTTCGTCGGCCAGTCGGGCGGCGTTTTTCTTCACTTGCAGTGCATATTCCTTGAATTCCGGTTTGAGTGCCTCGCCGAAGGCCACAGCTTTGGCGGCGATGACGTGCTCCAGCGGTCCGCCCTGGGTGCCGGGGAATACGGCCGAGTTGAGCAGCTGGCTCATCTTCTTCACTTCACCCTTAGGCGTGGTGAGTCCCCACGGGTTGTCAAAATCTTTGCCCATCAGGATGATGCCGCCACGCGGACCGCGCAGGGTCTTGTGTGTGGTTGAGGTGACGATGTGGGCATATTTCACGGGATTGTCAAGCAGTCCGGCGGCGATGAGTCCGGCGGGATGTGCCATATCAATCATTAGGAGGGCGCCCACTTTTTCGGCGATGTCTCGCATACGCTTGTAGTCCCATTCGCGGCTATAGGCCGAGCCGCCTCCCACGATGAGTTTGGGCTTGTGTTGGAGGGCGAGGACTTCCATCTCGTCATAGTCCACGAGTCCCGTAGCCTTGTCGAGGTTGTAGCCTATGGGGTTGTAGAGAATACCCGATGTGTTCACCTTCGAACCGTGCGAGAGGTGTCCGCCGTGGTCGAGGTTGAGTCCCATAAAGGTGTCGCCGGGTTTGAGCACGGCGAGGAATACGGCGGCATTGGCTTGTGCGCCCGAGTGGGGTTGCACGTTGGCATATTCGGCGCCGAAGAGTTCCTTCACGCGGTCAATGGCGAGTTGTTCCACTTGGTCCACCACGGCACAGCCGCCGTAGTAGCGTTTGCCGGGATAGCCCTCGGCATATTTGTTGGTAAGCCACGAGCCCATGGCCTGCATCACCTCGTCGCTGACAAAGTTTTCAGAAGCGATGAGTTCGATGCCGCGCAGTTGGCGTTGGTGTTCGGCTTCAATGAGTTCAAAGATTTTGGTGTCCTTTTCCATTGTGTGTATGTTTAGAAGTGTGACAATCGTTGGTGTCGGCATGTCTGGTGCCGTGTGTGGTGCAGTGAGGTCAATGTCCCACGAGTTTCACGTTTTCGAGGTCTTGCTCTTTGCCGCAGTAGTGGCAGCAGAGTGTGCCGTTGATGTCGTCTGCGACGTGGAAGCGTGTGGCCATGGGCTCATTGTTTGAGATACATTTCGGGTTGGCGCATTTGACGATGCCTTTGATGTCGGCAGGCAGGGCCACGCGTTTTTTCTCCACCACTTCGAAGTCTTTGATGATGCAGAGCGACACGTTGGGCGCCACGACCGAGAGCAGGTTGAGTTCTTCGTCGGTGAAATATTTGTTTTCGATTTTGATGATGCTCTTGTGGCCCATCTTTTGGCTTTTGAGATTATAGCCCACCATGATGGCGCTTTTCACGTCGTCGAGTTTGAGCAGTCTGATCACCTGGAAGAGTTTCACGCTGGGGATGTGGTCAATGACGGTGCCGTTTTTGATGGCGGCCACGAGCAGTTCGCCGCCTTGTCGTTTTTGTTTTCCCGTCTGGGCTTGGCCGTTGGCCTTGTTGTTGGCGTCCATATTGTGTTTGTGTGAAGGTCTGGTTGGGTTGATGAGGGTCTTGCCGGTTGCCGGTTGGTTGTGTCAGCCGAGTATGGTTTTGTCGGCTTTGACGTCGTCGAGTGTGATGCCGAGGCAGTCGCAGATGATGGCTTCGCGGGCATAGAGTCCGTTTTGTGCCTGCTGGAAATAGTAGGCGTGTGGGTCTTCGTCCACGTCGTAGGCAATCTCATTGACGCGCGGCAGGGGGTGGAGTATGCGCAGGTTGTCTTTGGCCTTGGCAAGCATCTGGCGTTTGAGTATGTAGACGTCTTTCACGCGTTCATATTCCATCAGGTCGGTGAAGCGCTCGCGTTGCACACGGGTCATGTAGAGGATGTCGGCCTGTGCGATGACGTCTTCGTCAAACTCCTCGTTTTCCTCGAAGTTGATGCCGTGTTCGCGGCAATAGATTTTATATTCTTCCGGCATGGCCAGTTCGCGCGGGGCGATGAAGTGGAAGGTGGGGTTGAAGTGGCGCATGGCCATGATGAGCGAGTGTACGGTGCGGCCGTATTTGAGATCGCCCACGAGAGTGATATGCAGACCTTCAAGCGTCCCCTGTGTCTTGTAGATGGAATAGAGGTCGAGCATGGTCTGTGAGGGATGCTGGTTGGCGCCGTCGCCGGCGTTGACCACCGGTACGGGCGACACCTCGCTGGCATAGAGGGCGGCTCCCTCAAGATAGTGGCGCATCACGATGACGTCGGCGTAGTTGCTGACCATCATGATGGTATCTTTGAGTGTTTCGCCTTTCGACGAGCTTGTCACTTTGGGGTCGGTAAACCCGATGACGCGTGCGCCGAGTCGGTTGGCGGCGGTTTCAAAAGAGAGTCGGGTGCGTGTGGAGGGTTCGAAGAAGAGCGTGGCCACCACTCGTCCGTCTAGGATTTTGCGGTTGGGGTGTTGCTCAAACTCTTCGGCCATACTGAGCAGGTAGTTGATTTTTTGCTTGTCAAGGTTGGCAATGCTGACGAGGCTGTGCTTCATGGCGGAAGTCTTTTTGTTGGATAGTAGGTGTTTTCACCACGAAATTACAGCAAATGCGCCGAGAGACCAAATAAAACGGGTTTAATTTGATTTATGAGGCCAAAGTTGCCGTCGTTTTGAGGGCCGGGAATAGTAATTATGTTGCAAAAAAGAGTAATTATGTTGCATTTTCGAGTAAGTTTGGGACAATTGTGGGTAAGGTTTGAGTGGATGGGCAAGGGGGCGAAATTGACAAGACACTATCGTAGGTGGTGAGGGGTGGGTTGGGTAGTTTATCCCGTATTTCCGCATTGAAAGGTAGGGCGTATAAATTGGAATTTCAATTGTTGTTTGCACGGCCTCGCAAGCCCTGAAAGGGCGTCACATAATAGCCCAGGTCGTTAGGCCTGGGTGTGGGAATATTCCACTAATCCCCGGCCTGCGAGGTCGGCACATTGCGGGAATATTTACATGCGTTTCAATAATTTATCCGCCGCTCATAGTGCCGACCTTGCAGGCCGGAGAGTAGAGCCCCATTTCTAACCCAGGCCTAACGCCCAGGGCTGATATGTATCGCCCTTTCAGGGCTTTCAGGGCCGCTCAACAATCAAATTTTGAACATCCTACCTTTCTGGGGCTTGGGTGACTGCTCCAGAAATCATTTTTTGAGCCTCCTGCCTTTCAGGGCTTGCGTGACAACTCCAAAATCACAATTTTTGAGCACTCTCTCTTGGGTCAATCCCCCGTTTGTCTTTTTCTCCTTCCGCCATTCGGCGTATATTGGGCTTAGGATGAAACGGAAGGGGCTATGATGAGGCCAGAATGTGCCGCTTGCCGTGAGTGCGGGGATAGGGACAGGAATGACTGTCCTTATCCCCGTAATTTCTGTCCTTATGCCACGACGCGCCAGACGCCGTGGCATTCTTTTGGGGTGTGTCGTCCCTCCTTGTGTCGGCCTGTTGCCGTGTCGGCTACTAATTTTTGTAAAAACTTCGCAGCTTCTTGTCACGCTCAACCCCGCATAATGAACCCAAGCGTGACGGAGCGTGACTGGACGCTCCAATCACCGCAACGTGCCGATAATCAGTGGGTTTGCGGTGCTGTGACTGGGTGATTGGGAAAAAGTGAAACATCACGTATTGCGCGTGCGCTTGTTGAGCCTTACAAATGTGCCGTTTTTTTCGCACCGGCCGTCACCCCATTGTTTGTAAGTTATTTTTATCATTGCACACAAAAACCAACCCCTTCCGCATTCCATTTATGGCCCCGTTATATCTCCTCCAGTTTGCCTGCCTCATCGTGTGCAGTCTGCTGGCTTTGATGCTTCTTGTGTCGCGTTTCCACGTGCGTTGGCTCAACCGCCGCTACGAGACCTCGCGTTGGCTTCTTTTTACCGCCCTCTGCCTGCTGACGCTACACTATGGCCTGCAGATGTGGTTCGGTTTCAGGGCGCAGAGCGATATGCACGGCACCGTTTCCAACATTTTGTTTTATACGCCGGCGGCCTTCCTCTTTTCTTATGCCATTTGGGGCATTGTCTGTTCGCGTGCGGCGCTGAAGCGCTATGCCGTTGTGGGCGGCCAGGCCTGTCTGGCCACCCTCGTGGTGTTTTTCGTGGGCCGCACGACCGGCGACGGCAGCGGCCGGGGCTTGTTGTTTTATGTGATGTATGCCCTCTTCGTGTGCAGCACACTCTTTTTCGTCATCATGCCTTTCCGTGAGATGCATCGGCGCAGGTGTCGCATCGAAGACAACACCGGCAGCGACATCATGCCCTTGGTGCGCTATATGTGGGCCGGCACCGTCTTCTTTTTGGCAGCCGCACTGATGTTCATCATTGCCATGCTCGACGTTGACGTGCTCAATGTTCTTGGTCCGCTCGTGTTGCTGTCGCTCTTTGTTTTTATCCAGACATTCGTGTCGCTGGGACTGAGTCTGCTGCCCACGCCCGAGGTGGTGACTGACGACGAGGAAGACGATGATTATAACTAAGAGCAAGATGTTGAAATACAGGAAAAAACAGAGTAAGCTATCAATCAGAACTTGAAGTCGGTCGAAGCCGCTCTTCAGGCGTGGGTTGAGGCCAAAGGCTTCACGGCTGAGGGGCTTACGCTCGCTGCATTTTCGGTGGTATTGGGCGGCGTGAAACGAGGCGACCTGACCTATTATTTCGAGCGCCATCTCCACACCACTTTCCGCGTGTGGCTCTCCGATCTGCGGCTGGCAGAGGCCAAGCGTCTTATGGCGGCACATCCCGAATACAGCAACGATGCCGTCTCTTCGGCGTGTGGCTTTTCGTCGCGTGCACAACTCTACAACATTTTCCGCGACCGCGAACAGATGTCGCCGGGCGAGTGGAAAGCCAAGGCCGGCGTGAAGGAATAGGGCATTCAAAATTTGAGATTGGGGTATTACGTTGAATTTTTGTCCGTATATTCCGTATCATCCGTGTTCAAATAAGAAAGAGACCACGGATGATACGGATGGTGGGGTAATAAATACTCATTATTTGCGCGGGGGGGGG
>JBGVLE010000124.1:0-5957 GCA_045124135.1 Alloprevotella sp. | reverse complement strand
CGGTGTGCGGGCCATAGTAGATCGCAGGCTCGTGAGAGCAGAAATGCCGACAAACACAATCAGCATCAAAGCTTCGAGCGCACGAGTCGAGTGCACACGCGTCGTTTTGATCAAGTGGCCAAACATCAGCCTGAAGAGCACCTCTACTTCGTTTCTCTGCTCGTACTTATCCAAGACCGCTGCCAAATCCTCGTTGACGTTTCCGATCATTGCAAAGTAGCCGAACAGGTAGCTGTCTTCACGGATAAGGTCCTCCTTGCGTTTGAGAGGATGCCCAGCGCGAGGAGTCTGAAAGTATCCCAACAAATTTCGATCCTCAGCAGTGAGCTTATCGTCTTGCCAATGAGCCTCAACACGGTCTAGAGCATCAAGGAATTCATCGGTCTCTTCGGTTTCACGGCTTGGACTGCGGAACGTGTAGGTCATTAACCGCGCAGCTCCGCCCGGCCCCTGTGCGACATACGAATCTTTGACCCCGTAGCAGTGGCGGTGTCGAATCAAACCGCTCGAGGCGTAGAACTCCATGTTGCGATCGTTAATGACTCTCCGGATCTGTCTGAAGTTGGTCTTGGCACCGATTAGGAACTTAAATCCAGCGTGATGCAGCTGCGTCATAGCGGCTTCAGAAAAGTAGCCGCGGTCCATGACGATAGTGGCCTTTGTCTGATGCAGACCGCAATCAGTCCAGATGGCACGAAAGTCATCAATGGTTGCCATGTCGTTGACGTTACCGGCGAACATTCGATATCCGATCGGAGTGCCTTCAGTGGCGTTGACAAGCATCGAATAATTGATTTGGCTGTCGAACGTGCCGTCCTTCTTTTTGCCGACAGCCGCCAGCCCGATCTGCTCGGAATGACTGTTCACACGGGTGCCGTCCAAGGCCAAAAGAGCTCCCTGCGGCACACGTTTGATGCGGGCAGCTGTGATTTTTGTGGAGAGGTTGAGGTTGCCCCCAATGGTTTCGAAAAATTCAGAGGCTCTGGGAGATGAAAGGCACTTTTGACCAATGAACTGCTGGATGTCCGACTCAGCGGCTGCCAGGTACGTTGGTTTTGATGTGACTGCCAGGCAAACGGCCAAATTCACGACCTTGATCACGGTTGGAAAATCTCACGTATTGGGACGCTGCTTCTTACTTATTGGGACAGCGGGTTTCTTAAACATTGGGACAGGTATGTACGATGCTTACGGAGTCTGATCTACGGTGCTGTCCTTTTAGTGAACGCATCCTGATCAATGAGGCTTGCTACGTGCCGGGAGAAGACTTATCCACAGCCTTGCCGGCCGCTCACCTTCAAAAGTGGGCCGTAGGCCGGCTAGGCTGTGGGTAAGTCGTGCAGTCAGAAGCTATTAAATCGTCAGTTGAACAGGCGGGGCGTTAAGCGCTATCTTGGTTTGCGCCACTCTCCTCAGGGAGACCGCCGTACTCTTTTCGGGCTCTCATCGAAGGCCCTTTTAGCTCAAGACGCAAAGCCCTTTGGACCAACCTGTCCTGTACGGAGTCGGCTATTTCCACATCACCGATCGCGGTTGTCCAGGCCGATACGGGGGGAACACCGACAAGAACAAAGGAAACCTTACGGTCGCACTGGGTTATGATGTTCAGCAGGCCAGCGCGATGCTTCCGCTCCATCCCTTGGGAGCCCAAACCCGTCAGCCAGTCGTCGACAACGATCACATCCAGCTTGCTTAAGTCTTTCACAAACTTCGCCTGCAGATCTTTTTCGGCGCTCACAGAGTCCTGAAACCTCTCGTGCTGTCGCAAGAGCGCGTGCATACGGAAACACCTCACCTTGTACCCCTTTAGACACGCTTCTACAGCAATCGCGCTGGCCAACCAACTCTTGCCGCAGCCGGTCGATCCGGTGATGATGCAGTTCTGTTTGCGTTCAATCCATTGCAACGAAAAAATGTTATTGATCTTCACGGCGTCAAGCATGCGCTCGGGAGACCAATCGATCCGGTTGTAGCAGGCGTCTTCGAACGAGACTTCGGCCTCTTTTAGGTGGCGATTGAGAGCAAGAGTGTCGCGCCGTTCGATCTCGGTCTTAAAAATCACACTGAGCCATTGAGCAATGCTCCAACCCAAGGTCTGCTCGTCATTGGCCAGATCCGCGACATGCTTGACCATTGGCGTGAGACGAAGCCTCTTGGCCATAGCCTCCAAATCATTGAATGAGCACGGTTTTGGGAAAAATTCTTTCTTCATGATGGGGCCTTTTATTTGTAGTTGTTGCGGATATTGGTGTGCATTGCCGTCATGCTCGACATGTCGGTTCTGTCGCTGTCATCACCGAGCTCGAGTACCCCATTGGTTTGGCGGGCATATTCGTACTGTTCACACAACGTCCTGATGTATTGGGCACGCAGGTTTTGATCCTCCAAAGCATCGGCTACGGCTCGGTTAATGGTTTGAGGGTGATAGAGTCGAAAGAGTCCGCTGACAGCGCCACAGATGCGTGTGCTGGGAAAATCCCCTTTGCCGTGCCTGAGGCTCGTCACGAACTCAGCCGCCAAAGGTTTGTTGAGGCCCTTGGACACAAGAACATCCACCCACTCCCCGGCTGATCGGCGATAGTGCTTCTCGGCCGGCGTCAGATGCTCCGGGAGGATGTGGGTCTTGTCGCCGCCGCGATCGGTGTCGCGTTGGTGTACGCCCAACCTTTCCATGGTTTGTTGGTCATAAATTTCCACCCTGTCACGAGCCACGCGCACCACGACTTGCTTACCGATGTACTTGGCCGGCGTGCTGTAACGGTGTCCGTTCTCTGAAGCGATACGAACGCAGTGTGCCTTGTCGACCGTCAGCACCTTCCATGAGCCTGGCTCATAAGGCAAGGCCGGCAATGCACGCATATGGGAGAACTCTTCTTGTTGGTAGAGGGTTCTGCGCGAACCGCTCCGGTGCTTGCTCCTGAACGGCTGATCATTGATCGCGTCCAGTCGTTGTCGGATCTGAGCATTCACATCGTGCAAATCCGTGGCGACAAGCGGCTGTTCAAGCGTGATCTGGGCAATGATCCAGCGCTCGACGTCATGAACTGCCGCCTCAACACGATTCTTTTGCTTGGGCGTTGCTGGCTTACATGCCCACGGTTCCATTCCGTAGTACATGCAGAGCGACCTGATAGCCGGGTGGGCATCTCCTTCACGCCATCCGGCCTGTCTGATCAGTGCCTTGGCGTTGTCCATTACGAGCACGGCAGGAACAGCACCGAAGTACTCAAGCGCATCCACGATGCCGCCAATCCAACAGGGCTGCGTTTCGTCCTCAAAGGCCTCGGTGAAAATCATGTTGCTGTATGGCAACGAGGCGACGAATAGCTTGCATTGGCGGGGACAGCCGTTGTCGTCGATCCACTCCAAACGGTCGCCGGCGAAATCGACCTCCATGCGCTCACCAGGGATACGTTCGACGTTGCCCCCGGCAGCAAGAATGCCGTTGTCGCGCTTCCATTGTGTATAGCGGCGGCAGAAGGACGTGTAGTTGTAGGTATACCTTGTCGCTTCGGCCGTGTAGCGTTCATACAAGAGTCGTAGGGTGACGTTCTTGCGGCGGAGCTGCTTGTGGATGGCTTCCCAGTTCGGCTCGGTGTAAGAGCCAAGCTCGGGAGGGTAGACAGCATTGGCTAACTCGTTGTCATCGAGCTTGAGCAGCTCTTGGTAGCTTAGTTGGCTACGACTGCAGACGTTGTCGATTCGGCTAATTGAGGTCTTGGAGACCTGTGTTTTTCTTTCGGCCTGTCGGTACGACAAGCCTTGGGCCAGTGCAGCAAGCACGGCCCGAACTTGATGGACAGAATGTTTCTTCATCAAAGCTCCTTCTAGGTGTGTTGAAGAAGCTTTGATGATGACGCAAACGCAAAAAGTGTCCCAATCGTCGAGATTGGCTGTCCCAATAAATGAGATCTACGGGTAAACCCTTTGTGTCCCAATAACTAAGAAATCCGCTGTCCCAATAACTAAGAAACGCCGTGCCAATACTTAAGATTTTCCAACGGTGTCCAGGTCACCGAAAACCTCTTTGTAAAGATCTTCGATGAGGCCGTTGCGGTAGAGAAAGGCGACAGCAACCGCGGTCAGGCCAACACAGCGAGCGCCGTTCGGAGAGTGTCAGATTAACTGTGTAAACTCCCGCCCCTTTGGATGAAGGCAGAGGGGCCTTGAAAAGGAGAACACACCATGGCCAGGAAGATTGAGCGCAGCCCCGCTGCCGTAGCGATCGCCAAGGCAATTCTTGAGGACGGCAACATCAAGAGCGCATCCGACGTCAACGACGTGCTGCGCGATGTCTGCGGCACGCTCTTCGAAGCCTTGCTACAAGGGGAGATGGACAACCATCTGGGCTACGACAAGTCTTCCCAGGGCGACAAGCCCACAACCAACCGCCGCAACGGCTACGGCACCAAGACCATCAAGACGCGCTTTGGTGAGACCGAGATCAGGACGCCCCGTGACCGAGAGGCATCCTTCGAGCCGCAGATCGTGCCCAAGCGTACTGTGGACGTGTCCGGCATCGACGACAAGGTACTGGCCATGTACGCCCGCGGCATGAGCCAACGCGACATCGCCAAGACCATTGAGGAGCTGTACGGCTTCAGCCTGTCGCATGAGCAGATCTCCGTGATCACCGACCGCGTGCAGGGCGAGGTGGATGACTGGCAAAGCAGGCCGCTGCAGCCCGTGTACCCCTTTGTCTTCGTCGACTGCATCTACGCCAATGTCCGCGACGCCCAGGGCCGCGCGCTCAATCAGGCCGTCTACGTCGTGCTTGGCATTGATGCCGAAGGGCACAAGGATGTGCTCGCGTTGCAGGTCAAGCCGACGGAGTCCAAGAGCGAGTGGATGAACCTGTTTGACTCGCTCAAGGTGCGTGGCGTGCAGGACATCCTGTTCCTGTCCATGGACGGCGTCTCCGGGCTCGAGGACGGGCTCAAGTCAGTGTTCCCTGAGACCACTGTGCAACGGTGCATCGTGCACCTGATGCGCAACTCGCTCAAGTACGTCAGTCACGACGACTACAAGGCGTTCACCGCCTCCATCAAGGCAGCCTACAGCGCGGCCACGCTGCAGGAGTGCCAGAGGCGGTTCGATGAGTTTGTCGGCCTGTGGCGCGACAAGTACCCCGGTGCCGTTCGCGTGTGGGAAGAACACCGCATCCATGTGGAGCAACTCTTTAACTACACCTCGGCGATCCGCAAGGTCATGTACACCACCAACCCCATCGAGAGCGTGAATTCAAGCCTGAGGAAGGTGACCAAGAAGGGGTGCTTTGAAAACGAGACGGCGCTGCAGAAGGTCTTCTACCTGCGCATCCGGGAGCTGAGCCAGGCATGGAGCGTAAAGGCCATGTCGGGCTGGGTGGCGGTACGCAACCAACTGGCCATGTACGAGCCTGTGCTGAGCCGCATCCGAAGGCATTTGCCGCACTGGAGCTAACCGGCCTGCCTGCGAGCCCAGTATTTTCGGGCGCTCGCCGCTGGGCAGTCCCCGAGGGGCTCGGGAACTGCCGAGATTATGCGCCCGGAGCGCGTCAAGGCGATCCGACAATGAACGGACGCCTCCCCACTGCGTGGGGCCCTTCCATTAAATGCCGGATCGCCTTGACCCGGCAGGGGGTGGTGCACGCGCAAGCAAGCCCCCGGGCAAAAAGAACCCGCCTTGCGGCGGTTTGAAATCGTTGAGCGCTGACCATACAATGCGCTCTACTCGGTGAGTTGCCAAGCATGGCGACCTTGTGCCGAGAAGCCGTAGAACCACTCGCGTTCTACACCCTCATATAAACCCGTTTACACGGTTTATATGACACTCCCGTTCACGCCGTAGTGCCCATTGAACTTGACGTTTTCCTGATGGCCGTAAAGTGGAACCGGAGTGTTGTCGACATCAATGAAGATGTACTTTCGGTTGCCCGAATACCGAAAGTACATGTCGAGCAGGAACTTGTTCCCGGC
>JBGVLE010000123.1:0-5640 GCA_045124135.1 Alloprevotella sp. | reverse complement strand
CGCGCACGATGATGCCATAGTTGCCGAGGTGTGACGAAATCTGTCCGAGTGTTTCGCCGTCTTCGTTGACAAGTTTGTAGTGGCCGTCGCTGCACACCACCTTGGGGCAAGGCAAGAACGCTTCGAGGCCGCTGCGTACGCCGACCGGGCCGCTGCCGGGGCCACCGCCGCCGTGAGGCGTGGAGAAAGTCTTGTGCAGGTTGATGTGCATCACGTCGAACCCCATGTCTCCCGGGCGGCAGATGCCGACAATGGGATTGAAGTTGGCGCCGTCGTAATACATCAGGCCTCCACATTCGTGCACGAGGCGGGCTATCTCGGGGATTTGATGCTCAAAGATGCCGAGCGTGTTGGGGTTGGTCATCATCATGCCGGCCACGTCGGGACCGAGCACTTCCTTAAGCGAGTCAATGTCTATCGTACCGTCGGGCAGACTCTTCACCTGCACGATGCTCAGACCGCATACCGCGGCCGATGCGGGATTGGTGCCGTGGGCCGAGTCGGGTATGATGATTTTCGTGCGGGCCGTGTCGCCGCGTTTCATGTGATAACTGCGAATGACCATCAGGCCGGTCAGTTCGCCGTGGGCGCCGGCGTAGGGATTGAGGGTGAATTGGGCCAGTCCGGTCAATTCAGCCAGAATTTTCTGCGTCTCGTCATAGAGTCGTAGCGCACCTTGGGCATAGTCTGCCGGTTGGGCCGGATGGAGCGCGGTGAAGCCTGGCAGCGCTGCCATCTCTTCGTTGATTTTCGGATTGTATTTCATCGTGCAGCTGCCCAGCGGATAGAAGCCGGTGTCCACGCCGAAGTTGTTGTTCGACATATTCGTGTAGTGGCGTGCCACTGTCGGTTCGTCCGCTTCGGGCAGCCCCACCGGTTGCGTTCTGGTGAGCGAGGCGGGGAGTGTCTCTGCGGGAGTGTCTGCCCAGGGATTTTGCGGCAGACTATAGCCTTTGCGTCCGGGGCGCGAGAGTTCAAAAATCAGTTGCCCGTAACAAGTCTTGTTCATAATATGATATGTGATGGGATGGAGACAATGAGATTAAGCGGTGATTTGACCAAAGGCCTCTACGAGACCGTCCACCTCGGCCTTGGTGCGGCTCTCGGTGACGGCGAAGGTGATGAGCGTCGGGTCGTCTGCGTCAATGATGCCGGCGAGATAGCCGCAGTCGGCAAGGGCCTTATGCACTTCGGCCAGAGGCTTATGTCCCGAATAGCGCAGCGTGAACTCACACAGTGTGGGAGCGCCGGGGAAGGCTTCGGTGAAGCAGGGCAGGGCCGTGAGACCGCTGCGGAGCGCTGCAGCGCCTGAGGCCGAGATTTCATTCACCTTTTTCAGTCCTTCATCGCCCATAAGCGAGAGATACATAGCCACATAGAGACACATCACGCCCTGTGCCGTACAGATGTTGGAGGTGGCCTTTTCGCGGCGGATGTGTTGCTCGCGGGCCTGCATGGTGAGCACGAAGCAGCGGTTGCCGCGTGCGTCGAGCGTCTGGCCGACGAGGCGTCCCGGCATCTTGCGGATGAGGGCGTTGGTGGTGCAGAGATAACCGATGTAGGGACCGCCGAAACTCAGAGGTATGCCCAGACTTTGGGCCTCGCCGCAGGCAATGTCAGCACCCCATTCGGCGGGCGCCTTCAACACGCCGAGCGTAGATGCCGTGCCGTAGAGCGCGAGCAGGGTCTTTTGGGCGTGAAGGCGATCGGCGAGTCCGGTGAGATCTTCTACGATGCCGTAGCGGTTGACCTGTGGCAAGACCACTCCGGCCACATTGCCTTCGTCGGCCAAGGCACCGATAGCCAAAAGGTCACTCTGACCGGCCGACGTGGCGGGCACCACGACGAGGTCGATGCCGTGGAATTTGGCGTAGGTCCTGATCACGTCGAGCACGGCCGGCAACAGGGTGGCCGACACCACGACGCGGTTGCGCTTTTTGGCTGCGGCCACCATCATCATCATGGCTTCGGCCGTGGCCGTGGCACCGTCGTACATCGAGGCGTTCGACACGTCGAGGCCCGTGAGGCGTGCCATCATCGTTTGGTATTCAAAGATATACTGCAGGGTGCCTTGCGAGATTTCGGCCTGGTAGGGCGTGTAGGAGGTGGAAAACTCCGAGCGCGAGGCGATGTAGGGGATGATGGCCGGGGTATAGTGGTCGTAAGCGCCGCCACCGGCGAAGCACGTGAGGCGGGCGTTTTCGTCGGCCATCCCACCGATGATGTGTCTCACCTCACTCTCCGACTTGGCCGTCGGGATGACGAGTGCGTGAGCGAGTTTGAGAGACTCCGGAATTTCGGCAAACAAATCTTCTATCCGGTCCACGCCTATGGTTTTGAGCATGGCGTCGATGTCGGCCGACGTATGGGGGAAATAGTTCATAAGTCAAAAAGCAAATGAATAGATTGAAAAGACAAAGAGAGCAAGAGACGAAGTGTCAAAGAGACTATGTGGAGAAAGTAAAAAAGGCAAAGAAGGTAAAGAGAGTATAAGCGGCGTGTCAAGGCCTGAAGGGCCGTTACATAATAGCCCAGGTCGATAGGCCCGGGTTAAATATGACCCATCCTATTGCGGCCTGTAAGGTCGGCACACACTTAGCGGTCTTGTGTGCTCAGTTGTATTTGATTATATAATCATTGTTGGTCACTCATTGTGCCGGCCTTACAGGCCGGATCATAGAGGAGCCGTACCTACCCAGGCCTGCCGGCCTGGGCTGATTTGTTGCGCCCTTACAGGGCTTTATGGACCTCTTTACTCTCTTTGCCCTCTTTACCAATTTTTTCTTTTCGTCTCTTTGATTCTTTAGTGGCAGATTTCGGCGTAAGCCGCTGCGTCCATCAGCGCGTCGAGTTCGGAGGGGTCGGAGAGTTTCACCTTGATGATCCAGTTGGCGAAGGCGTCCTCGTTGACGAGTTCGGGCTGGTCTTCAAGGGCTTCGTTCACTTCGACCACTGTGCCCGAGACGGGAGAGATGAGGTCGCTGGCGGCCTTGACGCTTTCGACGGCACCAAAGGTTTCGCCGGCAGTCACTTCATCGTCCTCGTCGGGCGTGTCTACATAGACCACGTTGCCGAGCTGTTCTTGTGCGAAGTCGGTGATGCCGATGTAGCCGTATTCGTCTTCCACTTTTACGTATTCGTGACTTTCGCTGTAATAGAGTCCTTCAATTGTTTTAGCCATGGGATGTTGATTTAATGGAGTTGGTTGTTGTATATATTAATATGTGTATGCGTTTTATTTTTTATAGTGCTTGTCGTAGAAACGCTTCTTGATGACGGTGCCGTCGTGGGTCTTGCGGTGGATACACACCTGCACGGCGGTGCCGAGCGGGGCATAGGCGGCGTCGATGAGCGCCATGCACACGCTTTTGCCTGTCGAAATCGAGCGGTAGCCTGTGGTGACGCTGCCGATGACTTTGCCGTCGGCCATCACTTCGTAGCCGTGGCGGGGAATGGCGGCCGAGGCGAGTTCGATGCCCACAATCTTTTGTGCCGGGCCTTCGGCCTTTTGTTTCACCACGGCATCGCGGCCGATGAAGTCGCCTTTGTCGGGTTTCACAAACATACCCAGACCAGCCATAATCGGGGTGATCTGGTCGGAGAGTTCGTCGCCGTAGAGCGGCAGACCCACCTCGAAGCGCAGAGTATCACGGCAACCCAGACCGCAAGGCTTCACGTCGGGATGGGCAATGAGTTTGTCCCAGGCGGCTTGCGTGAAGGCGTGTGAACCATAGATTTCAAAACCGTCCTCACCGGTGTAGCCTGTGCGGCTCACGATGAGCGTTTCGCCCTCTGCCTCTACCTTTTTGAAGGTATAGAAGGCCAGGTCGCTGCCATCGATGCCGAGAGCCTCAAGCATCACGGCTTCGCTCTTGGGTCCTTGAATGGCAATCTGCCCGTACACGTCGCTCAGGTTGTCAACGGTGGCGTCAAAGCCCTCAGCGTTCTGTTGCATCCAGGCCACGTCTTTGTCGATGTTGGCTGCATTGATGACGAGGAAGAAGTCGGTTTCGCCCTCTTTATACACCAGCAGGTCGTCGACGGTGCCGCCGTGGGGATAGAGCATCATACCGTAGAAGATTTTGCCGATGGGCGCACCGGCGATGTCGTTGGTGAAGAGATGTTGCACGAGGGCTTCGGCCTGTGGGCCGCTTATGCGCACTTCGCCCATGTGACTCACGTCGAAGATGCCGCAGTCGTGGCGCACGGCGTTGTGCTCTTCGGTGATGCCGCTGTATTGCAGAGGCATTTCAAAGCCGCCGAAAGGCACCATCTTGGCGCCTGCAGCGAGGTGTTTCTCATAAAGACAGGTTCTTTTGTCTGCCATTGCTATTTTCGATTTATGTTAGGTTAAGAAGGTTGAGTGTTTCAAAACAATCCGGCCCGTTTGGCGTTATTTCAGACTCTGTCTCAGGCAGTCTTTGAGCCGCTCGGCAGAGAGTGAGCGAATAGTGGTCTCGGGATGGTGCGCGTCGATGGCGCTGCAGAAGGCTTCGGCCGTGGCGGGGAGTCCGACGAAGGTTTGGGCGAAAGCCTCGGCGGCGTTGCCGGTGGCGAAGAAGTCGCCCGTGAGCGTAATGCCCTCGACCACGCCGTCGCCTGTGGTCAGATGGAGTTGCAGGTGGCCACAGCCTTCGATGCGCCCTGTGTCGACGACGAGGTCGTCGCGGTCGTGGCGGCCCCAGCGGTAATCGTCGTCGTAGTAGCCCGCCTCGATGTCCATAATGGCAGCCACGTCGGTAGGGCTAAGCGTAATGTGGCGGTCGGTCAGAATGTCTTCAAGGCCTTTTCGCAAAGCTTCCACGCCTATGGGCCGCACGTCTTTGATCAGGCTGATGCGCGAGCGCACGCTTTTCACGCCTTTGGCCTCGAGTTTGGCCGTGGCCGGATGCAGGGCGCCGACCATGTTCTCGGCATTGGTGTCGTAGAGCATAGTGCCGTGGGCGATGTTGCTATGGGCCAGATGATAGAAAGCATTGCCACAGACTTTGCCGCCATCGGCCAGGGTGATGTCGTTGCGGCCCGAGACGTTGGCGGCGATGCCCATCGTCGTGAGCGCACCGGCCACAGACTCGGCGTAGTCAGCGAAAATCGGTTCGACGGCGCCTTCAGACGTCACGAGGCTCCACATAATGTTGCCCGTGTCGGCGTAAATGCTGCCGCCGCCACTTTTGCGGCGTATCATATCGATGCCGCGGGCGCGGCAAAAGTCGATGTTGAGTTCTTGTTGCGGCACCTGGTTGCGGCCAAACACCACCGTGGGCGGCAGGACCCACGAAAACAGATAGTTGTCGGCCGGAAGATGAGCGGCCACGTATTCTTCGGCGGCGAGATAGAAGGCTGCGCGTCGCCGGCCCTGGCAGAGCCAGTCGGGGCGTGCCTCTCCGGCCGTACCTTTTAGCGAAGAGTCGGTTGGGATAATTATCAGACAAGCCGGGAAGCGGCTTTGTGTGTTTTCCATAAATTTGTGATGAATAAGGCCGATGTGCCGGCCGTGTATGAGGCCTTATGCACTTGGCGCCTCAAATGTAGTAATTATTTGTTGGGTTGTCAATCACACAAGGCCAATTAAATGTGCGTTTTTCAGTTTCTTTAATGATTGGCCCACAGTCGCTCGGTTTTCGCTCCCTTTTGTCTTTT
>JBGVLE010000122.1:0-5283 GCA_045124135.1 Alloprevotella sp. | reverse complement strand
AATGACATTACAGAAGCATATATCTGCAAAATACAAAAGAAAATCAACAGAAGACCAAGGCAAAAACTCAATTTCTCAACACCAATAAAAGAGTTCTACAAACATTATTCGTAATATTGCACTTGCTTGTTGACTCTATATCCTTCATTATTTCTCCAAAAAATGGCGCAAAGAAAAAATTATCGGCCAATAGGCGCGGTATAATCGTGCAATGTTTGTACATTTGTGGTTCAAAGCAACTTTTTGTTTTAAAACTCAAATCTTAACATACCATGACGTTAATCAAATCCATTTCAGGTTTCCGTGGGACCATTGGCGGTAAGCCCGGAGACACCCTCAACCCCATCGACATCGCCAAGTCTGTATCAGCTTATGCCAGCCTGCGCGAACGCGTAGTAGGGCCCTATCGCCGCAAAATCGTTGTAGGCCGTGACGCCCGCATTTCAGGCGAAATGGTTTCACACGTAGTCTGCGGTACGCTCATCGGTATGGGATTTGACGTGCTCAACATCGGTCTGGCCTCTACGCCCACCACCGAGCTTGCCGTGACAATGGAGCGTGCCTGTGGCGGTATCATCATCACTGCCAGCCACAACCCCCGCCAGTGGAATGCCTTGAAATTCCTCAACGAAAAAGGTGAGTTCCTCCCGCCCGAAGAAGCCTCTGAAGTGGTTCGTCTGGCCCACAACTGCAACTTCTCTTTTGCCGACGTTGACCACCTCGGCTGCTACACCAAAAACTTCTATTTCGACCAACGCCACATCGACCTCGTCAAGTTCCTCGAACTCGTCGACGTTGAGGCCATTCGTCAGGCCAACTTCCGTGTGGCCATCGACACGGTCAACTCCGTCGGCGGCATCATCCTGCCCAAACTGCTCGGCCAGCTCGGCGTCACCCAGGTGACGGGCCTCAACACTGAGCCCACAGGCGACTTTGCCCACAATCCCGAACCGCTCAAGGAGCACCTCGCCGACATCCGCAACCTTATGCGCAAAGGCCACCACGACATCGCTTTCGTGGTCGACCCCGATGTAGACCGCTTGGCTATGGTCTGCGAAGACGGCTCTATGTTTGGCGAAGAATACACGCTCGTGGCTGTGGCCGACTACGTGCTCCAGCACACGCCGGGCAACACCGTGTCTAACCTCTCTTCAACCCGCGCACTGCGCGACGTGACAGAGAAATATGGTTGCACCTACACGCCGGCAGCCGTGGGCGAAGTGAATGTGGTGACCAAGATGAAAGAGACCGGCGCCGTCATCGGTGGTGAAGGCAATGGTGGTGTCATCTATCCCGCCGCACACTATGGCCGTGACGCTCTCGTGGGCATCGCACTCATCCTGACCTATCTGGCCAAGACCAAGATGAAAGCCACTGAGCTCCGCGACTCCTTCCCAAAATATTTCATTGCCAAAAACCGCATCGACCTCGACCCGACTACCGATATCTTTGCCATTCTCAAGAAAGTCAAAGAGCTCTACAAGGACGAGAAAGTCACCGACATCGACGGCGTCAAGATCGACTTCCCCGACAAGTGGGTACACCTCCGCAAATCCAACACCGAGCCAATCATCCGCGTCTATTCGGAAGCCTCTACCATCGAGGAGGCCGACGCTCTCGGCAAACAGATTATGGACGTGGTTTATTCAATGACCAACCAGTCTGAAGAATAAACACACCGCCCCAATACGTCACAAAAAATGGGGGCCGGCATAAAACCGGTCTCCATTTTTTCGATAAAACGCTCCACTATGCAAAACAAAAAACAACTGATGCTGCTCTTGCCGGGACTGCTGCCGGCAGCCTTGGCCGCTCAGGGCCGCTACAACGTGGTCTATATCATGACCGACGACCACACGGCGCAGATGATGAGCTGCTATGACAATCGCTTCGTGTCGACACCCAACCTCGACCGCATCGCCGCCGACGGCGTGAAGTTTGTCAACAGCTACGTGGCCAACTCGCTCTCCGGACCGAGCCGGGCTTGTATGATTACGGGCAAACATTCACACAAAAACGGCTTCACCAACAACGAGCACGGCATCTTCGACTCTTCGCAGCAGACTATGCCCAAACTCATGCGCGCTGCCGGCTACGAAACGGCGCTCATCGGCAAATGGCACCTCGTGAGCACACCGACAGGCTTCGACTATTTCGACATCGTGCCGGGACAGGGCGACTACTACAATCCCGACTTCATCAAAATGGACGGCTCAACGGTGAAAGAACAAGGCTACATCACCAACCTCATCACCGACAAGGCCATTGACTGGATGGAACACAAACGAGACAAGTCCAAGCCGTTCATTCTCTTCATCCACCACAAAGCCTGCCACCGCCCCTGGCTGCCCGAGATGAAATATATCGGAGAGTATGAAGACCAGACCTTTGCCCTTCCTGCCACGCTCTACGACGACTACAAAGGCCGTGAGGCGGCCGCAGCGCAAGAGATGGAGATTGGCAACAACAACCATATGGACATTGTCTATGACAACAAGATGTATCGGCCGGGAGCCAACACGCGCCTGACCGACTTGTATCTCTCCATGCTGGGCCGTATGGACAGCAAAGACCGCGCCGATTACGACTATTTCTACGACTCCATCGCCAACCGTTTTTATGCGCAAAATCTCACGGGCAAGGCACTCACCGAGTTCAAATACCAACGCTATATGCGCGACTATGCCAAGGTGCTCAAGTCGCTCGACGACAACGTGGGCCGCACGCTCGACTATCTGCGCGATGCCGGACTGCTGGACTCCACCCTCGTGGTCTACACCTCAGACCAGGGCTTCTATATGGGTGAGCACGGCTGGTTTGACAAGCGCTTTATGTATGAAGAGTCGTTTGCCACGCCTCTCGTCATGCGTCTGCCCGACGGACTTTCGGCCCGTGGCGACATCAAAGAGATGGTGCAGAACATTGACTATGCGCCCACCTTCCTCGACATCGCCGGAGCCCAAATCCCCGAAGACATCCAGGGCGAGTCGCTGTTGCCACTGCTCAAGGGCAAACATCCCGCAGATTGGCGCAAAAGCCTCTATTACCACTATTACGAATATCCGGCCGAGCACAGCGTGAAGCGCCACTATGGCGTGAGCACGGCCGATGGCTGGAAACTCATCCACTTCTATCAGGACATCAACACTTGGGAACTCTACAATCTCAACGAAGACCCGCAAGAGCTCCACAACCTCTACGGACAAAAAGGCACGGAGAAGGTGACCAAGCGACTGATGAAGGAACTCGTCAAACTGCAGAAGCAATACGACGACCAGGAAGCACTTAAACTCAACAACCTCAAGTAAAAAGACCACTATGATGCAAATAGGCGACAAAGTGCCCGACGTATTGGGCATCGATCAAGACGGCCATGAAGTCAGACTCTCAGACTATGCCGGCCGGGGCCTTATCCTTTATTTCTATCCCAAAGACAACACCTCGGGTTGTACGGCCGAAGCCTGCAGCCTGAGAGACCACTATGCCACACTGCTCGACAAAGGGCTCGACGTGGTGGGGGTGAGCGTAGACAGCGCCAAATCGCACCAGAATTTCATTGCCAAACACACACTGCCCTTCCGTCTCATCGCCGACACCGACAAGCAGCTCGTCGAGACCTTTGGCGTATGGGCCGAAAAAAGCATGTATGGCCGCAAATATATGGGCACCCTGCGCACCACCTTCATCATCAGCCCCGAAGGCGTCATCACCGACATCATAGGCCCCAAACAGATTAAAACCAAAACACACGGCGAGCAACTGCTGGCCTTGACTGAACAAGCATAACTATCATTATCCACACCACATTATGGCAAAAAAAGAAGACGAACAAAATCCCATGGTTTCAGAGAAGCTCAAAGCGCTTCAAGCCGCCATGGCCAAGATAGAGAAGGACTTTGGCAAAGGTTCTGTGATGAAACTCGGCGACGAGAAAATCGAAAACGTTGAAGTCATTCCCACGGGCAGCCTTGCGCTCGATGCCGCGCTCGGCGTGGGCGGCTATCCCAAGGGCCGCATCATCGAGATTTTCGGTCCGGAAAGTTCGGGTAAGACCACCTTGGCCATTCACGCTATAGCACAGGCTCAAAAAAACGGCGGCATTGCGGCTTTCATTGATGCCGAGCACGCCTTCGACCGCTTCTATGCGGCCAAACTGGGCGTAGACATCGACCAACTGCTTATCTCGCAGCCCGACAACGGCGAACAGGCGCTCGAAATTGCCGACCAACTCATCAGCAGCGCCGCCATCGACATCATCGTGGTAGACTCCGTGGCTGCACTCACGCCTAAAGCCGAAATCGAAGGCGACATGGGCGACAACAAAGTGGGTCTGCAGGCTCGTCTTATGAGTCAGGCTCTGCGCAAGCTCACCTCGACCATCAGCAAAACCAACACCACCTGCATCTTCATCAACCAGTTGCGCGAAAAGATCGGCGTGATGTTTGGCAACCCCGAGACCACCACGGGCGGTAATGCCTTGAAATTCTATTCGAGCGTCCGTCTCGACATCCGTCGCGTCACCACGCTCAAAGACGGCGACACGCCCATTGGCAACCAGGTGCGCGTCAAGGTGGTGAAAAACAAGGTGGCACCTCCCTTCCGCAAGGCAGAGTTTGAAATCACCTTCGGCGGTGGCATCTCGCGCCTTGGCGAAATCGTCGACCTCGGCACCGAACTGGGCATCATCAAGAAGAGCGGTTCGTGGTTCAGCTATGGTGAAGCCAAGATTGGTCAAGGCCGCGACGCCGTGAAGCGTCTCTTGGCCGACAATCCCGAACTTTGCGACGAGATAGAAGCCAAAATACGCGAAGCACTCTCTTCTTCAAGTCAAGAATAAACAGCTGTCTATATGAAAAGCCCCAAACTCCTGCTCCCTTTGGCTTTTGCGGCCGTCACCACTTGGCTTGTCTCTTGTGGCAACAAGCTCAAAGACGACTATATCGCCATTATCCAAGAGAGCACCGAAGACGTCAAGAAGGCCACGTCTTTTGACGAACTCGAAAAGGCCACTGCCCGCTTCACCACGCGGTTGAGCGAATATGAGCGTAATCATCAAGATGAACTCAAAGCTTTGACCGAAGACGGCGATGCATTAAAAGAAATCCAGGAGGCCACTCAAGAATTTGCCATGGCAGCGTATCAGAAAAACGCCGAATTGAGCGAATAAGTCGGTAGGACCATTATAGGAGATAACCCGGGTCGTTTTTTAGCGACTCGGGTTGTTTTTTTAGTTGTCTCTCAAAAATTGCTGTCCGGTAAACAGTTCTATTAATGCATAAACGC
>JBGVLE010000121.1:0-1822 GCA_045124135.1 Alloprevotella sp. | reverse complement strand
CCTAACGTGGGCAAATCCACGCTTTTCAATTGTCTGTCAAGTGCCAAGGCACAGGCAGCCAACTTTCCTTTCTGTACGATAGACCCCAATGTGGGCGACATCACCGTGCCCGACGAGCGTCTCACCCGTCTGGCAGAGATAGTCCATCCCGGAAGGATAGTTCCCGCCACCTGCGAGATAGTGGATATTGCAGGCCTTGTCAAGGGAGCCTCCAAGGGCGAGGGTCTTGGCAACAAGTTTTTGGGCAACATCCGCGAGACCGACGCCATCATCCATGTGCTGCGCTGTTTTGAAGACGACAACATCACCCATGTCGATGGCAGCATCGACCCCATCCGCGACAAGGAAATCATCGACACCGAACTGCAACTGAAAGACCTCGAGACCATCGAGTCGCGCCTGTCGAAACAACAGAAGGTGGCGGCAGCCGGCAACAAAGACGCCAAAGTAGAAGTGTCTGTATTGCAAGCCTATAAAGAGGTGCTCGAACAGGGCAAAAACGCCCGCACCGTGCAGTTTGAGAGCAAAGAAGAGCAAGAAGCCGCCCGCAACCTGTTTCTGCTCACGGCCAAGCCTGTGCTCTATGTGTGCAATGTAGATGAGGCATCAGCCAAGACGGGCAACGACTTCTCGCGCCGCATAGAGCAGTTGGCCACCGAAGAGGGAGCCGAGGCCATGGTCATTGCCGCCCGCACCGAAGAAGACATTGCCAGTCTTGAAACCTACGAAGACAAGCAGATGTTCCTCGAAGAATTAGGCTTGCAGGAGAGCGGTGTCAACCGCCTCATCAAGAAGGCCTACGCCCTGCTCAATCTGGAAACCTTCATCACCGCAGGCGAGATGGAAGTCAAGGCCTGGACCTACCACAAAGGCTGGAAAGCCCCCCAGTGTGCCGGTGTCATCCACACCGACTTCGAGAAAGGCTTCATCCGTGCCGAGGTCATCAAATATGCCGACTATATTGCCTACGGTTCCGAGGCCGCTGTGCGCGATGCCGGCAAGATGGGCATCGAGGGCAAGGACTATGTGGTGCAAGATGGCGACATCATGCACTTCCGTTTCAATGTATAACACACATTCCGCGCATCACCCATGAACCTGCTCAACTACATCATCTGGAACCCCGATGTCAAAGCCTTTGGTTTTCTGCGCTGGTATTCGCTGTGCTGGCTCATCGGATTGCTTGGAGCCTATTTCATCGTCAGGCAGCTCTACAGGCGTCAAGGCATCAAGCCAGAGCTCTTCGACCCCCTCTTTGTCTATTGCTTTGTGGGCATACTGATAGGCGCACGCCTGGGCCATTGCCTGTTCTATGAGCCCGGCTATTTCCTCTCCAGCTTCCGTCATGCCATAGAGATGCTATTGCCCATCCATTTCATGGCCGACGGTTCGTGGCATTTCACCGGCTACGAAGGACTGGCCAGCCACGGCGGCACCATAGGACTCATCATCGCCCTGTGGCTCTATGTCAGGAAAACCCGTCTGAAGATATTCACGGTGCTCGACAATGTGGCCATCGCCACCCCATTCACCGCCTGCATGATACGCCTGGGCAACCTGATGAACTCCGAGATCATCGGCCGCCCCACCGATGTGCCATGGGCATTCGTCTTTGCACGCATCGACGCCCTGCCCCGCCATCCCGGACAGCTCTACGAGGCCTTAGCCTATGCCCTGCTGTTTGTCATTGGCCTGCTGCTCTACCGCCGCTGGCCCCAACGGGTGGGCACGGGCTATTATTTCGGCCTCTGCCTCACCGGCATATTCACCGCCCGTTTCTTCATCGAATACACCAAAGAGGTGCAGGAAGCCTTCGAGGCCT
>JBGVLE010000120.1:0-56513 GCA_045124135.1 Alloprevotella sp. | reverse complement strand
GGGTGAGCGGTGTGGCCGCCCAACCCATCGGCAACCTGCCCGAAAAACATCTGGGACGTGGCCGCCGCATCGTGGTGAATGCTTTCAACCGAGTGGAAGGTCTCGACGGCGTTTTTGCCATCGGCGACCAATGCATCATGCCCGAGGGCGACGAGCGCTGGCCGGGCGGTCACCCGCAGCTGGCACAGGTGGCTATTCAGCAAGGCACCCTGCTGGCCAAAAACCTGCGCCGGCTCGACAAGGGCGAAGAGATGCGTCCGTTCCGCTACCGCAACCTCGGCACAATGGCCACCGTGGGCCGCAACAAGGCCGTGGCAGAATTCAAGACCGTGAAGATGGCCGGCTTCTGGGCCTGGGTGATGTGGCTGCTCGTGCATCTGCGCTCCATCCTCGGCGTGCGCAACAAGATGATCGTGCTCTTCAACTGGATGTGGAACTATTTCTCTTACAGCCAGTCGCTGCGTATGATTATCTACGCCAAAAAGGCCCAAGAGGTGAAACGCCGCGAAGAGCGCCTGGCCTCCACCCACTGGGGCACCGACCTGCTGAGCGAAGGTTCGGAAGACACCTTACATACGCCGCAGGCAGAGAAAAAGTAAAAACGACTTTCATCCTTAATCAGACAACTCCTCAATATGTTTTCAGGCATTGTAGAAGAAACGGCGCGCGTCGTGGCCCTTGAGCGTGACGGCGGCAATCTGCACATCACCCTCACTTGTAGTTTTGCCCACGAACTCAAAACCGACCAAAGCGTGGCGCACAACGGCGTATGCCTCACCGTGACACATCACGACGACCACCAATACACCGTCACGGCCATCGACGAAACCCTTCAGCGCTCCAACCTCGGACTGCTGAGCGTGGGCGACGAGGTCAACGTGGAGCGGAGTATGGTGATGAACGGCCGGCTCGACGGTCACATCGTGCAAGGCCACGTCGACACCACCGCCCGCTGCACCCACATCGAAGAAGCCGACGGCAGCCGCCTCTTCACCTTTACCCACGACTATTCACCCGAAATGGCCCGTCGCGGCTATTTCACCGTCGACAAAGGCAGCGTGACCGCCAACGGCGTCAGCCTCACCGTGTGCCGGCCCACAGCCGACAGCTTCACCGTGTGCATCATCCCCTACACGCTCGAACACACCAACTTCCACGCCATCAGCGTCGGCACGGTGGTGAACCTTGAGTTTGACATCCTGGGAAAATACATCAGCCGGCTCTCAGAGCTTACAAAATAAGTCATGCGAAGGAGCGAAAAAATCAAAGCCGTCATCGACCGTCTCGACAAGAGTATGGGAGCCGTAGACACGGAGCTGGACTACGACTCGCCCTTTCATCTGCTCGTGGCGGTGGTACTCTCTGCCCAATGCACCGACAAGCGGGTGAACCAGGTGACGCCGCCGCTTTTCCGCGACTTCCCCACGCCCTCGGAGATGGCCCAAGCCACACCGGAGGCCATCTATGAATACATCCGGTCGGTGAGCTATCCGTCGAGCAAGTCGCGCCATCTCGTGGCTATGTCCCAGCGTCTGGTCTCGGACTTTGGCGGCGAAGTGCCCGACAGCCTCGAAGACCTGACGTCGTTGCCCGGAGTGGGCCGCAAGACGGCCAATGTCATCCGTGCCATAGTTTTCGGTCAGGCCGCTTTGGCGGTAGACACCCACGTGTTTCGTGTAAGCCATCGTCTGGGTCTTGTCACGTCGGCCTGCACCACGCCGCTGAGCGTAGAATTGGCCTTGAAGCGCCACATCCCCGACACCATCATGGGCCGTGCCCACCACCTGTTGCTCCTCCACGGCCGCTACGTCTGCACGGCGCGCAGTCCGCATTGCCCCGATTGCCGGTTGATAGACCTTTGCAGCTTTGTGGCGAAAGGCGGCAAGAAGGAAAAGGAATAAGGAAGTTAGAAATAACAAAAAGCCCGGGGCTCACCAACCCCGGGCTTTTTGTTGGCCATATAAGGTTCAATCACAAAGCCTCAATCATCCGCTTGAGCACGACCGTGGCCGAGATTTCACGGTTGGCGGCTTCGGGAATGACGAGTGAGCGCGGCGACTCGATGACGTCGTCTGTCACAATCATGCCGCGGCGCACGGGAAGGCAATGCATAAAATGGGCATTGTTGGTGACAGCCATGTGGGCCTCGTCAACGGTCCACGACATGTCGCGATGCAGCACTTTGCCGTAGTCGGCCGGAGAGGTGACGCCGGGACAACTCCAGTTTTTGGCGTAAATGAAGTCGGCGCCCTCAAAAGCCTTCATCTGGTCATATTCCACACGGGCATCGCCCACAAACACGGGATCGAGTTCGTAGCCCTCGGGGTGGGTGACGACGAAATCCACATCGGCAGCGCGCATCCATTCGGCAAAGCTGTTGGGCACGGCCTGCGGCAAGGCACGGGGATGGGGCGCCCATGTCAACACCACTTTCGGACGGGCCTTTTCCTTATGCTCCTCGATGGTGATGAGGTCGGCGAAGGCCTGGAGCGGATGTGCCGTGGCACTTTCCATAGAGAAGACCGGCCGGCCGCTATAGCGGATAAATTGGTTGAGTATGCGCTCGGTGTAGTCGGCTTCGCGGTCAGTGAGCCCCGCGAAGGTGCGCACGCCAATGACGTCGCAATAAGATGCCATCACGGGAATGGCCTCAAGCAAGTGCTCGCTCTTGTCGCCGTCCATAATGACACCACGCTCAGTCTCAAGCTTCCAGGCTCCGGCATTGACGTCGAGCACGATGACGTCGAGGCCGAGATTGCGTGCGGCCTTTTGTGTGGAAAGGCGCGTGCGCAGACTGTTGTTGAAGAAGATGAGCAGAGCCGTTTTGTGCCGGCCGAGGTGTTCGTATTTATATCTGTCGGCTTTGATTTCGGCAGCTTCTGCGAGTGCTGCGCTGAGCGAGCCGAGGTCGGCTGCGTGGAGAAATGTTTTCATTGTGAAGCTATATTATTATAATGTGTATGCAAAAGTAGCACTTATTTATACAAACCGGCACGCGGGTGGCTTCAAAAATGACGTTTCTCGCCAAATGGGCACTCCGGCTTCGCTCACAAACCGCGGCGCGGCGCTCCAAAGGACAGCCGGCATCTCGGGCCGGCTTCTTGTCGCCGGCGCAGCCGTCAGCTACTGTCTTTTTCCCTCTCCCCCGATGGCGATAAATTGGGCTCAGAGAGAGAAGAAGCAGTGTGCCAGATAGATTATATAATTCATCTTTAAGCGTTTACGGCCATAAGTAGAGGAAAAACTCGGCTTATGGCCGTTTTTTCTGTCCCTATTCGGGGAGGTCGAAAACCTCATTCCGGACTATTTTTGACGGTCGGGAAGCTGTTTTTGACGCTCACGAAAGGGCGGCGATGACTTTCTGAAAAATTTTGTCGCTATTTTTGTCATCATAGGGCGGCGATTTGCACAGGTCGGGACGTTTCTTTTGGTTTCGGTGAAAAACCTCCCTCCCACGTTTTGCCATTTAATTCAAAATACGTAATTTGCGCCTCAGAAAAACAACAACTACACACATTAACCTCATAATCTAACTAAGACCATGAAAGTATACGGTTCACACGAGATTAAAAACATCGCGCTCCTGGGCAACGATGGCTCAGGCAAGACCACTCTCACCGAAGCCCTGCTCTTTGAGAGCGGTCTGATCAAAAAACGCGGCCGCATCACCGCCAAGAATACCGTCTCGGACTATTTCCCCGTGGAGCAAGACTACGGCTACTCGGTCTTCTCCACCGTTTTCCATGTGGAGTGGATGGGCAAGAAACTCAACATCATAGACTGCCCGGGCTCTGACGACTTCGTGGGCGCAGCCCTCACGGCTCTCAACGTGACCGATACAGCCGTATTGCTCATCAACGGCCGCTTCGGTCCCGAAGTGGGCACACAGAACCACTTCCGCTACACCGAGAAACTCGGCAAACCCGTCATCTTCCTCGTCAACCAGCTCGACGACGAGAAGTGTGACTATGACGTCATCCTCGACGACCTCACCAGCATCTACGGCACAAAAGTGGTGCCCGTGCAATATCCCATTGAAACCGGTCCTGGCTTCAACTCGCTCATCGACATCATCCTGATGAAGAAACTCACCTGGGGCCCTGACGGCGGTTCGCCCACCATCGAAGACATCCCCGAGAGCGAGAAAGACAAGGCCGAAGCTATGCACAAGGCCCTCGTCGAAGCTGCTGCCGAGAACGACGAAGGCCTGATGGAGAAATTCTTTGAAACCGAATACCTCACCGAGGACGAAATGCGTGAAGGCATTCGCAAGGGCATGGTGACACGCTCCATCTTCCCCGTCTTCTGCGTCTGCGCCACCAAGAACATGGGCGTGGGCCGACTGATGGAATTCCTCGGCAACGTGGTGCCCTTTGTCGACGAAATGCCCGCCGTGCACAACACCCGCGGTATCGAGGTGAAACCCGTGACCGACGCTCCCACCTCCATTTATTTCTTCAAGACCGGCGTAGAGCCCCACATCGGCGAGGTGCAATATTTCAAGGTGATGAGCGGCGTGTTGAAAGAAGGCGACGATCTCACCAACGCCGACCGTGGCAGCAAGGAACGCATGGCCCAGCTCTTCGTCTGTGCCGGCGCCAACCGTGAGAAGGTGGACAGCCTCACCGCCGGCGACATCGGCTGCACCGTCAAGCTCAAAGACGTGCGCACCGGCAACACCCTCAACGCCAAAGACTGCGACAACCGCTTCAACTTCATCAAATACCCCAACGCCAAATACACCCGTGCCATCAAGGCCGTGAACGAGGCCGAAACAGAAAAGATGATGTCGGCACTGAGCCGTATGCGTCAGGAAGACCCCACGTGGGAAGTCGAACAGTCCAAAGAACTGCGCCAGATACTCGTGCACGGACAAGGCGAATTCCACCTGCGCACCCTCAAATGGCGTCTTGAAAACCTCGACAAGATTGCCGTGGAATTCTACGAGCAACGCATCCCCTATCGCGAAACCATCACCAAGGCGGCCCGTGCCGACTATCGCCACAAGAAGCAGAGCGGCGGCGCCGGCCAGTTCGGCGAGGTTCACCTCATCGTCGAGCCCTACAGCGAAGGCATGCCCGACCCGACGGTCTACAAGTTCGGCGGCCAGGAAATCCGCATCGCCGTCAAGGGCAAGGAAGAGGTGACACTGGAATGGGGCGGCAAACTCGTGTTTATCAACTCCGTAGTCGGCGGCGCCATTGACGCCCGCTTCATGCCGGCTATTCTCAAAGGCATCATGAGCCGCATGGAACAGGGACCGCTCACCGGCAGCTATGCCCGCGATGTGCGCGTCATTGTCTACGACGGCAAGATGCACCCCGTCGACAGCAACGAACTCTCGTTTATGCTCGCCGGCCGCAACGCCTTCAGCGCCGCCTTCAAAGAGGCCGGCCCGAAAATCCTCGAACCCATCTACGACGTTGAGGTCTTTGTTCCGGCCGACAAGATGGGCGACGTGATGAGCGACCTTCAGGGCCGCCGCGGTATGATTGTGGGTATGAGCAGCGAAAACGGCTATGAGAAACTCCAGGCCAAAGTGCCCATCTCGGAGATGGCCAACTATTCCACCTCACTCAGTTCGCTCACCGGCGGCCGCGCCAGCTTCATCATGAAGTTTGCCAGCTATGAGCTTGTTCCCGGCGACATCCAGAGCAAACTCATTGCAGCCTTCGAAGCCGAGCAAAGCGAAGAATAATCTCAGCAATTTTTGCTTTCCGATAACGATGCGGAGCGAAACCCTGACCAAAGGTGTTTCGCTCCGCATTGTTTATGCGCCATAAAGCGTGATTGGACGTGATTGAAGCGTTCAATCACAGCAATCCATTAAGTCACAGCGTGATACAGGCGTGTGACTGTGTGATTGGGAAAAAGGCAAACATTTGGGTAGGGAGAAACTGGCCGTTTTTTGAGCTCGCCCTATTCTCCACACTGCCTTTCAGGCGGGAGGCGTGCGGCTTCTCAATAGTCTATCTTGTCTGTCTTGGCCACCCAACGCTCAAACACGGCTGCGGCCCGGGGCGACGGATGAGCCTCGGCAGCCAAACGGCGGGACGACGGCGGCAGGGCGAGTTCGCGATAGATGAAAGCGTCGTCAAAACCAGCGGCGGCAGCGTCGTCTTTGCTTGAGGCATAAAAAACTCGGGAGATATGAGCCCAATAAATGGCACTCAGACACATGGGGCAAGGTTCGCACGAGGCATAGATTTCGCAGCCCGTGAGGTCGAAGGTGCCCAGCGCCTGACCGGCGGCACGGATGGCCTGCACCTCGGCATGGGCTGTGGGGTCGTGGTTGGCCGTGACACGGTTGACGCCTTTGGCAATCACCCGGCCCTCCTTGACGATGACGGCCCCAAAGGGTCCGCCGCCGACGTCGATGTTGTCGGCAGCCAAGCTGATGGCCTGACGCATGAAGTCTTCTTGTTGTGGAGTCATAACGATGTGGCTTTGAATGATGTGTGGAGGCGAAGTTAGGTCAAAATGCTTTTACCAACCAATATTTTGAGGAGTTTTAGCGCTTAGGTGTTGTTTATTTTTATTAAATTCGCTCATCATCCCCGCCTCATCCAGACAGACGGGAGTTCACAAACCCCATAACACCCCACCCCACTATGACAGACATCACCGAGCGTTTCTTGAAATACGTGAGCTTTGACACTCAAAGCGCCGACGGCACCGGCTGTGTGCCTTCCACCGAAAAGCAATGGGGCCTGGCCCGCTATCTGAAAGACGAACTGACGGCTATGGGGCTCACCGACGTGGTGCTCGACGAGAAGGGCTATCTCTATGCCACGCTCGAGGCCAACACCACGACCAGCGACATCCCCACCATCGGCTTCATTGCGCATATCGACACGAGCCCCGACTGCTCGGGTGCGAATGTGAAGCCGCGCATCGTGAGAGACTATGACGGCGGCGACATCGTGCTCGACGCCGAAGCCGGCATCGTGACAAGTCCCGGGAAGTTTCCCGAATTGACGGACCACGTCGGCGAAGATCTCATCGTGACGGACGGCCACACCCTGCTGGGCGCCGACGACAAATCCGGCATTGCAGAGATTGTCTCGGCTATGGAATTCCTCATCCATCACCCCGAGATCAAACACGGCAAAATCCGTGTGGCATTCAATCCCGACGAAGAGATTGGGCTTGGTGCGCGCGACTTCGATGTGGCACGCTTTGGTGCCGACTGGGCCTATACGATGGACGGCAGCGAGGTGGGCGAAATCGAGTTTGAAAACTTCAATGCCGCCACAGCCAGAGTGAAGGTACACGGCGTGAGTGTGCATCCGGGCTATGCCAAACACAAGATGGTGAATGCCGGGCGTGTGGCCACTGAATTTGCCGCCCTGATGCCCGAAACCGAAACGCCGGAACACACTGAGGGCTACGAGGGATTTTATCATCTCATCTCTATGGAGGGCTCGGTGGAGGAGGCGACTCTGACCTACATCGTTCGCGACCACGACCGTACGACGTTTGAAGCACGCAAACGCCGACTGACTGAGGTGGCGGAGTTCTTGTGCGGAAAATATGGCCCGGGCACGGTGAAGGTAGAAGTGACAGACTCCTATTATAATATGCGCGAAAAGGTGGAGCCTCAGATGCACATCATCGACATTTGCCGCGAGGCGATGAAGGCCAGTGGCATAGAGCCTCGCGTCAAGGCCATTCGTGGCGGCACCGACGGAGCCCAACTCTCGTTTATGGGCCTGCCATGCCCCAACATCTTTGCCGGCGGTCTCAACTTCCACGGACCTCACGAGTTCGTGCCCATCCAGTCAATGGAAAAGGCCATGCAAGTCGTGGTGAATATTTGCCGGATTGTGGGCGAGGGAAGATTAAACTAAGAGAGACAAAGAGACAAAGAGACAAAGAGACAAAGAGACAAAGAGACAAAAATACAAATTCAATGTCCCACCTTCCTGCCATCATAGGCGATTTAGCCTACATCTTGATATGTGCCGGACTGGTCACGTTGCTGTTTAAGCGCCTGGGCCAGCCGCTTGTGCTGGGGTATATCGTGGCCGGCTTCTTTGCCGGGCCTCATATGACTTTCACTCCCACGGTGGGCGATACCGGCGGCATACAGACGTGGGCCGACATCGGCGTGATATTCCTTATGTTCACGCTCGGATTGGAATTTAGCTTCAAAAAAATCTTCAAGATGGGGCTGCGGCCCGTGGTGGCAGCTTGCGTGGTGATGTTCTGTATGATGAGCCTCGGCGACCTCGTGGGACATATCTTAGGTTGGAGTGCCATCAACAGTCTCTTCCTTGGCGGTATGCTCGCCATGTCGTCCACCACCATCATCTATAAAGCTTTCGACGATCTCGGCCTGCGCCAAAAGCAGTTTGCCGGCGAAGTGTTGAGTGTGCTCATATTGGAAGACATCCTGGGCATTTTGCTTATGGTGGTGTTGAGCGCCGTGGCCGTATCGCGTCATCTTGAGGGCCTTTCTTTGGCCCTGAGCCTGATGAAGCTGGCATTTTTCCTGATATTATGGTTCACCGTCGGTATGTTTGTCCTGCCCACTTTCTTGAAGAAAAGCCAGCGTCTGATGAGCGGCGAGACGATGCTCATCGTGTCTGTGGGACTGTGTTTCGCCCTTGTCGTTTTGGCCGCCAAGGTGGGTTACAGTTCGGCGCTTGGTGCCTTTATGATGGGCAGCATTCTGGCCGAGACCACCAATGCCGAGACCATTGAACGTGTCGTGTCGCCTGTCAAAGACCTCTTTGGCGCCATCTTTTTTGTTTCCGTCGGCATGCTCGTAGATCCGGCCGTCATTGCCACCTACCTGCCCGCCGTGTGTGTCATCACGCTCACCATTATTTTGGGACAAATGGTTTTCGGCACGATGAGTTTCGTGCTTTCCGGACAGTCGTTGCGCACAGCGATGCAATGCGGATTCTCGCTCACCCAGATTGGCGAGTTTGCCTTCATCATCGCCTCCATGGGCATCAGTCTGGGCGTGATGGGCGACTTCTTGTATCCTGTTGTGGTGGCCGTTTCGGTCGTCACCACCTTCCTGACGCCTTATATGATTAAGGCCGCACTGCCGGCCTACTCGCTCATAAGCCGACTCATCCCCGAGCGCGCCTTAAACCGGCTTGACGGCCGAGGCTCACGCCACAGTGGACGTCACAGCGATTGGCACACTCTGCTCCACGCCCTGACGATGCAGACTGTTGTCTATTTCACGCTTAGTGTGGCTGTGGCCACGCTTTCGTTGGGAGCCTTCGTTCCCCTGCTGCGTGGCGTGATGGGACTGTATGCCGGTTCGGCCTTGGCCCTTGTGCTCACCCTGGCCTTGCTTTCTCCCCTGCTTCGGGCCACCCTGATGCGCAAAAACCACTCTCTCGAATGGCAGGCCATTGCCCGGAGAGGACGCGTGGCACGTATGTGGCTTGGGCTCACGTTGGTGGTGCGTTTCGCATTGACTATGTCGGTGGTGTGGTATGTCGTCCATCTCATTTCGCCGCTTGAGGGCAATCTGCGCCACGCCGTCCATGCCGCTGTCTCGTTGCTTGCTGTTTTGCTGTGTGTGTGGTCACGCCTGGTGAAATGGTGTAGCATAAGGCTCGAGAGACGTTTTGTGGAAAATCTGCGTATGCGCGAAGTCAGTGCGTCGCGCCGCAGCGGCACACCGGGTTATGCCGGCCGACTGTTGAGTCACAATATGCACCTGGCCCGTGTCACTCTGCCGGCCGCCAGTGCCATGGGAGGCAAGACACTTGAGCATCTCGCTTTGGGCCGGCGCTATGGCATTCATGTGGCCGCCATAGTGCGTGGTTCGTTGCGACTCAACATCCCCGACGGTTCCACCATGCTTTTCCCCGGCGACACCATCGAGGCCATTGGCGACGACCAAAGTCTGGGCCGCCTCTCTGAGCGAGCGCAGGCCCATATGGTCAATCTTCCACCCGACGACGAAAACCATCGCCTCAGTCTTCAGCGCTATGTCGTGAGTCAAGACTGTCCTGTCGTGGGTCGGACGCTCGGTCAGAGCCGGCTCAGAGAAAAATACCATTTGATGGCCGTGGGCTTTGAAGACGAAGACGGCAGCATCGACGCCGCCTCGCCCTCCCGACTCATCTCTGAGGGCGACACGTTGTGGATTATCGGCGAAGAGAAAGACGTGAAGGCATTTATGGTGTAGGGCAGCAGGTGAAACACAGCTGGGAAGACGGAGAGACAAAGAGACAAAGAGACGAAGAGTGGCTTGGCCGCTCAAACTCTTTTAGTCTCTTAGACTCTTAAACTTTTAGACTTTCAGTCTCTTTGTCTATTAGTCTCCCCGTGTCCCCCATCATCTGCTATGAGTCGCCGTAGAGATGATAGTTTCGATAGTAAGAGTGCATCGACGTGTAGCCGGCTTTTTCGGCCAAATCGTCTTTCCGGGCTTTCGGATTTTCTTTTTCGAGCCTCCTCACGTAGGCAATGCGTTTGCGGTTGATAAACTCTGCAAAGGGCATTCCGGCCTCGTCGTTGACCAGTTTTGAGAGCATAGTGCGGTTGGTTCCCAGCTGCCGGGCCAGTATGGCAAGCGTGAGTCCCGGTTGCAGATAGAGCTGTTCGTCGTCAATCCGCTTCAACAATTGTGAATATCCCTCTTCCGCGAAAGACTCTGTGGCCTCTTCGCGCTCTTCACTCGCTATGTCGGCAAACGAGAACTGCTGTACGAAACCGCGGTAGCATAGCATATAGAGCAGGCCGCTGAAGAAACAGGCCACCGCCGCCGGGGGCCACGGCACGAAATAACACAATGCGCCCGACGGCATTTGCCATAAACGACACCACGCCCGTCAAGACCATCAGCAATAATATGGTGGTGATGCCAAACAGCCTTTTGTCTTCGCCGTCGGCATAGATGGAGTCGATGAGCCTGTTGTAGCGGCGGATGTGGCGGATGCCTTTGTCAATGCCAATGCGGCAGCAGCCGACGGGGATGTGATTATGCTCTCATCCGGTTCGTTCAACGTTTCGAACATCACCAAGTCCATCACCATTTATGGCGCAGGTTTTGAAAAAGACGACGCCAACAGTGTCGAGGTGACCAAATTCAACAGTCAGCTCAACATTGGTGTCCTGGAAGGAGACACGCTCAAAGACATTCGCCTGGAGGGAATATACTTCAACTCCACGGTCAACGCCCAGGCAGCCTTAAGGGGCTTTGGGCTGGAAAAATGTTATGTCAACGGCAACGTCAATCTGATTGAAAACACCAACTTGGCGATTGTCAACTGTGTCGTGACTAGCGACATCAACGGCAACAGCAAAACAGCCGCCGACTGCATCATACAAAACTGTCATGTGAAAGGCACCATCAACACCTTCGAAGCCGGCAGCAGTGTCAAGATTGACCACCCGCATCACAAGCAGCTGGGTGGGGGCCATACACTTGCACCAACAGCATATTCGCGCAATCTGGCAGATACGGTGAAGCGGCATTTGCCAATACGGGGGCCATTGTAAAGAACTGCATCTTCAGGGACCATAACAGCGACAATGCCTCCAATAATGATCTCCAGAATTGTTATACCGTCAACATAGCAGAAATCTTCGCAGACGCAGAATGGGAAACCTATTCTGCCACCCGAACCTTCGAAATCAAGCAGCCCGCGACGTGGATTGGCACCGACGGACAGGAAATCGGCATCCGGTATGGATGGAGCAAGACCCCCAAAACGCCTGCGGTGAAAAACCTGACCACCACGGTGAGCGACGAAAGCCTCAATGTCAACTATGATGCCATGACAAGATGACCAACAACGGCAACCAACAAAACAGAAACAACAGCATTATGAAAAAGTTATTCTTATCATTCATCGCACTCTGCTGCATATCGGCAGCCGGTGCGCAAGGTACAGACGAAATCAGTGCCATCCTTCTGCATGGCGAAGAAGTGAGTGTCTTCAAAGGCAGCGGGGGCTTAAAGAGGCTTACGCCGCCGCGGCTGACGGCGACATCATCACCCTGAGCCAAGGCACATTTGACCCCGTAAACATCGAAAAGGCTCTGACCATCTACGGTGCCCGATTTGAAGACAACGAAGACACACACGCTGCCATAACCGCCATCAACGGACACCTGAGAGTGGGCAAGGCCGATACCATCATCAGCGGCTTCCACACCTGAGGGTGTGAGAATCATAGGCCCTCTGGCTTTTGTCAAAAAAATGAAGAACGTCAAGGTGCAGAGATGCGAGACCACCGAAAACATCACTTTTGCCGAGGACTGCCCGAGAATGTTGTCGCGCAAGCAAAGTCGCGTGCGCGGCGGACTGGCGGGGGCGACTTCATTGGTAGCCAGCGGTCTGCTCATCTCTAACTGCTATGTGTGGGGCGAAATCAATTATTTCAACGACAACAGTTCTGTGAACATAGACCACGCTTTCGTGGAAACGCAGATCAACAGAGACTACGACTACCATAATTATTATATGTATGCGCAGTTTGTGTGGACCAACAGCATCATCTACAACAATGGACCAAGCTGGCGTATGGCCACAGGCAACTACGCCACGGTGAAGAATTGTATCGTCGGCACAGGTGGCGGCACAGTCCGCGACAACAATATCATCTAAAACTGCTATTACGTCGACCCGGCCGACGTCTCCAGCCGATGCCGAAGACGGCTTGTATACCAAGAGGCGCACATTCCAGCTTAAAGACGAAGCCACCTATCAAGACACAGACGGCACGCCCATCGGCCCGTCGGGTGGTGCCGGATGGAACAAAGTGCCCTCAAAACCCTATGTTGCCAATCTCAGCGCCAAGGTCAGCGGCACCAGCCTCGGTGTCACATACGAAGCCGGCGTGAAATGACAACGAACGGAAAGAAGGCTATGAACAGAATAAGATATCTGCTGATGGCGGCGGCACCCGCAATGACATCCGTCGCCACAGCACAAAAAGACATTGCCGTGCGGCAGTATTGGCTCGACGCCGGCATCACCGGGGTCGGAGGACTGACATCCGACCATGCCGCCATAGACATCTCATCGCTCAGTCCCCGCCTCCACACGCTCACCCATCCGCGTCAAAGCGGGCACCGGCACGTGGAGCTCGCAAGTTAACAAGCTTTTCGTCAATCCTTATGCCGAAATCAGTGTCGGCGACAAGGCTGTTGTCGAACACCAATATTGGATTGACGGCAAGACGGAAGCAAGAGTGACAGGAGCCGACCAGGTCTCGCTCATCGACATCGATGGACTCCAGCCCGGCCTTCATTCGCTCAGCGTCCGCGTCAAAGCTCTTGAGAGAAGACGACGTGATCGAGCCGACCACCATAGCGCGCTATAAGTATTGGTTCGACGAAGAGACCAGCGGCGCCAAGGCCGGAGAACTCGCCTCGGCGTCAGACACGATGAACATCGACATCAGCGACGTGGAAGCCGGAGAGCACACCCTGTGGTGGTGCGTCGGCGACTCCAAAGGCGCCTGGAGCGAAGCCCGCTCGACAACCTTCAACAGCGGGGAGCCTCTACAGGCTTCACCGTTCCAGAGTCGGGTGTCGGCACATTCGCGGCCGATGTCAACCTGACACAGCCCGAGGGACTGAAGGCTCATTTCTGCACCGAACCCCGAAAGAGACGGACGAGGGGCTGGGCATCAAGGTCGTGGACATCGACAGCATCACGGGCATCATCAGCCAAAACACAGGCGTACTGCTCAGCGGAACACCGGGCGAAACCTATCAGTTGCGCCACACTACCGATGCCGGCACGCCGGTTGGGGGAGGGCAACAATCTGGTGCCCGTGGCAGGACCCGCAGATATCGAGGCTGTGGCGGGGCGGCAGACCAACTGCATTATGCAAGACGGCAGCTTTGTCAAGATTGACGCCGCCGGTGGTTCGATGCCTGCCCATAGCGCCTATCTGTCGCTGCCGACACCGCTACTGCCGAGGCAGACTTCATCGTTCTTGTCTGGAAAGACAGCGTGGAGACGGTAACAGGCAATGCCATAAAGGCAGACTACGACCCCGAACGCGACGGCCGCGTCTATAACGTCTACGGCTGGCGGCTGTCGGCTCCCCGAGGGAGTGTCAACACCATTGGCGGGCGCGGGGTAATCATCAAATAAGGTGAATGCCATCAGGCAGGAAGAAGACTCACGAAATCCCCGTCTTTAAACCAAACAACAGTTACTCGGTGGGTGCAGGTTTATGGCCGGCACTTACTTTTTTTGCCCCCTCCCCTCTGTTCTCGGCCTTGTAGAGTTGCCACGAATTGAACACGTTGTGCCAAATGCTGTAGAAGCCACCGGCCACAGCCGTGACGGGCGTGAAAAACGTGTAGCCCATCCAAATGGCAAAGACGGTGTTTTTCTGTCCCAGACTTTGGGCGGCCGCGATGGGCTCGCTATGTTTCTTTCCCCAATGGCGCCCAAAGGCAAACTGAACGACACAAGCGAGAAGGCTGCCCACCCCTATCCATAAAATTTCACTGACGGCCACCTCACTATGCACCAGCGAGCGAGTGGTCACGGCCAGGGCCAGGGCCAACGACACGGCCCAAAGATAGAAGGCGAGATTTTTTTGCGCCGTCAGGAAGGCCACGACCTTCGGTGCCAAGAGGCGGAGCAGCATAGCGGCAAAAAGCGGGCATATCAACATGGGGAATACCTTGCCCATGATGAGGAAAAACGAAGAGACGAAACCGAGTTCGGGATGCGGATGCACGAGCGGCCCCACCAGCGGTATGAGCACAGCCACGAGGATGTTGGCCAGTATGGTGTAGGTGGTCAGGCCGGCAGCGTCGCCGCCCAATCGGGCCGTCACCACAGCGCCGGCAGTGGCCGTTGGGCAGATGAGGCAGAGCATGGTGCCCTCTATGGCCACACGAGTGGCTTCACCCGTGCGGCACAGCAAGATGGCGGCCATAGTGACAAATGCGAATGTCTGAAAAAGCAGCAGCCCGAGATGCCACGACCGCAAACGGAGCCGGGAGAGATTGATTTTGCAAAATGTGATGAACAGCATAAGGAAAATCAATGCCGGTTGCACTACCGATATCGTCGCTTTCACCACGTCGCCATGGTTTCTCAAAAAAGGCACGCGCACGGCGATAAAATAAGCGGCTATGCCCAACGTCATCGCCACGGGAAGCGTCCATTTTTTTGAGGAACGGAGGAGTTGATGCATTGCTCTTTTATGATTTGATTTGTTTTTCCAGCGCCAGCATCTCGTCGCGCAATTGTGCAGCAAGGACGAAGTCAAATTTGGCTGCTGCGGCTTTCATTTGTTTTCTTAAATCCTCGATGCGTTGCTCTGCGGGTACGGCCTTTGGCGCAGTGCCATAGGTTGCTGCAGGTTCGGCCGCCTTCGGCATATCGGATGTGGCCGCCTCATAGGGCTCTGAACCCGAACTGCGCGAAAGCGAAGTGAGGGTGTTTTGGGCAATCTCTTTGTTGATGGGCCGGGGCTTGAGACCGTGCTCGGTGTTGTAGGCCATCTGCTTGAGGCGGTGACGCTCGTTTTCGTCAATGGTCTTCTGCATGGAGGGTGTGATTTTTTTTGCATACATAATCACACGGCCGTCCACATGGCGGGCCGCACGGCCTGCCGTCTGCGTGAGCGAGCGCTCCGAGCGCAAAAAGCCCTCTTTGTCGGCATCGAGTATGGCCACAAGCGACACTTCGGGCAGGTCGAGACCTTCGCGCAAGAGGTTGACTCCCACGAGCACCATATACACGCCGCGGCGGAGGTCTTCCATAATCCTCACGCGCTCGAGCGTGTCTACGTCGCTGTGGATATAGGCGGTCTGGACGCCGTTTTTGAGCAGATAGGCCGTGAGTTCTTCGGCCATGCGTTTGGTCAGGGTAGTCACAAGTGTGCGCTCTCCTCTCTTGATGCGCAGGCGTATCTCTTCCATCAGGTCGTCTACGGGGAAGTCAGTGTCGCGCACCTCAATCACGGGGTCGAGAAGCCCCGTGGGCCGTATCACCTGTTCCACCACCACGCCGCCGCTCTCAGCAAGTTCGTAGTCGGCCGGCGTGGCGCTCACATAAATGGTCTGAGGCGTCATCTCGCGAAACTCGTCGAAGGTCAACGGCCGGTTGTCCATCGCAGCCGGCAGACGGAACCCATAGTTCACCAGCGCCTCCTTGCGTGAGCGGTCGCCGCCATACATGGCCCCTATCTGCGGCACACTCACATGGCTCTCGTCAATGACCATAAGGAAGTCTTTGGGGAAGAAGTCAAGCAGGCAATAGGGACGGGTGCCGGGGGCACGGCCGTCGAAATAGCGCGAATAGTTTTCGATGCCTGAGCAATGCCCCAGTTCGCGTATCATCTCTATGTCGTAGCTCACGCGCTCTGTGAGCCGTTTGGCCTCGAGGGTCTTGCCCATTTCACCAAAGAGCGCAGCCTGTGCCGTGAGGTCGTCTTGTATCTGGCGGATGGCGGCTTCCTGGGTTTCTTTTGACGTGAGGAAAAGGTTGGCCGGGTAAATCTTGTATTCTTCAAAGGTCTGTATGCGGCCGCCCGAGAGGGCGTCTATCTCTTCTATACCGTCTATTTCGTCTCCCCAGAAGGCAATGCGCACCACGTCTTCGCTATAAGCCAGACAGACGTCGACCGTGTCGCCGGTCACACGAAACTGTCCCGGCCGGGGTGCCACGTCGTTGCGCTGATAGAGGCTGTCTACGAGCCTACGCAACAATACGCTCACGGCCAGTCGCTGACCCACCCTGAGATGCACCACATTTTCATAGAAGGCCGCCGGATTGCCCATTCCGTAAATACACGACACCGACGACACCACGATGACGTCGCGGCGCCCCGAGAGCAGGGCCGAAGTGGCCGCCAAACGCAGGCGGTCGATGTCTTCGTTGATGGCCAGGTCTTTTTCGATATAAGTGTCGGTCTGGGGAATATAGGCTTCGGGCTGGTAATAGTCGTAATAAGAGACGTAGTATTCGACGGCATTCTCCGGAAAGAAACTCTTGAACTCGGAATAGAGCTGGGCCGCCAGCGTCTTGTTGTGGCTCAACACGAGTGTGGGCCGGCCGATCCGAGCCACCACATTGGCAATGGTAAACGTCTTTCCCGAGCCGGTGACGCCCAGCAGGGTCTGTGCGGGCAGCCCCCCTCTGATGCCCTCCACCAACTCCTTGATGGCAGCGGGCTGGTCGCCCATCGGGGCATAGTCTGAATGAAGTTTGAAATCCATTGTAGTGTTGTTTTGAAGCGTCTAAGAGACTGAAAGTCTAAAAGTCTAAGAGACTAAGAGAGTTTGAGCGGCCAAGCCACTCTTTGTCTCTTTGTCTTTTTGTCTCTCGTCCCCCCACAGCAGCTATTCCAGTTCAAACGGGCCTGTGGGACGGAGGCGTGAGAGCGGCTCGACGACGGGTATCGGGCGGGCTGTGCCAAAGGCGGCCTTGAGCCGGTTTTCGACGGTTTGGCGGGCCACTTCGGGGCGGTTGTTTTCTTCACTCAAATGGCAAAGCCACACCCGTCGGGCGTCTCCGGCAAGGGCTTCACAGAGCATTTCGGCGGTCTCTTTGTTGTCGAGATGGCCGCGCTCGCCGCGGATGCGGTTTTTCAAGTAGACGGGATACGGCCCCGTCTCAAGCATATTGTCGTCGTAGTTGGCCTCGACCACCACATAACGGGCCCAGCCGATGTGGGCCTTGATGTCGGGCGTGGCATGGCCGATGTCGGTGGCCAGACAAAGCGTCACGCCGCCGGCCTCAATGAGGTAGCCACAGTTGGCCGCACTGTCGTGGGGCACGGCAAAGGGAGTGAGCGTGAAGGCTCCCACCCCGACTGGCTCTCCGGCCGTGACGAAACGTTTGAGGTTTTGTGGAATTTTTTTGCCCACATAGCGGTTGCGGCTGATGCCCATATGGGTGTCTTCAAGCGCATAGACGGGGAGGTTCAGATGCTCTGAGAGGCGGCCCACAGACTGCACGTGGTCGGCGTGGTCGTGGGTGACGAAGATGGCCTTTAGCTTTGCATACGAGAGACCGTAGTCTGCAAAATATTTTTTAAATCGTCTGATGCCCATGCCAAGGTCCACGAGGATGGACTCGCCGGCCGTTTCGAGGTAATAGCAGTTGCCGCTGCTGCCGCTGCCCAGACTGAGAAATTTCAACATGGTGACTGGTGTGTTGGATGTTTGTCGAGACAATCGGCCCGCTCGGGCCGAGTCGGATGATTATCGCGCAAAGTTACAAAATAAAGTGGCGCCGTCGGCCGGTGGGTTGGTCTTTTGGCAGAGACCACCCGAAGATGAGGGGCCATAATGACAAAAACGTGCTGCTCCGTGACAAGACTTTACGTTTTTTAGCCTTCGGCCGCTGCGGTGGCTTTGAAAAAAGACGCGGACAGGCTCAGACCGGCCTCGAACAGACCTTTGAAAGTATGAAAACAGGTCAAAAAAATTCTGGCATAAGGACAAGTTCACCTGTCATAAGGCGAGGAAAAACTGTCCTTATGGCCGTAAACCGCCAAAAGCCAACAAAAAAAGAGGCCGCGAAGGCCCCTCTCTTCTTTCTTTACCTCAAAGGTAACGCCGCGGCGCCGAAAAGGTAAAGACAAAAACGCCGGCGCTACCGGCCAAATTGCCAACAAGACTTGACAAATCGCACTAAGATTACTAAAAAACCACCGACGCAGACGATTAAAAAAGGCGGCAAATCGTCGGCTTCGCACAAAATGCCTAACTTTGTGTCGCATTTTCAGCGCTTTAGCCCGGCCGTCCGGCATCAAAGCCACCCACCGGCGCATGGCTCCACGCCCACGGTGCGCCCTGTGTTTTCATCTCTAACCCCGCCATAATCCCCTCCCACCCTATGCAAACCCCACGTTCATCACTCCGCCGTCCCGTCAGGTTCTTGCTGGCGGTCGTGGCAGCCTGTGTGGTATTGCATTTCGTGCCGGGCTTCAGCCTTGACGGTTATGAGGTGAAACCCGTCGACCTGCTCGCCGACCTCACGACGCCGGCCGAAACCGAAGAGCCTGCACTGAGGAATGTCGTCACGGCGCGTACCGACTCCTGTCCGCCGGGCACGACCTGCATCGAAGACTACACCACCGCCGTGAACATGGACCACTTTTATGAGGCCCTGCGCTGCAAAGACTCCATAGGCCGGCCGGTGCGCATAGCCTACTACGGCGACTCGTTTGTCGAGGGCGACATCATCACCGACGCCTTGCGCGAGCAGCTGCAAGACCGTTTCGGCGCAGGAGGCTTGGGCTATGTCGACGTGGCCTCAGAGATGGTCAAGCTGCGCCCCACTGTAGACCACCGGGCCGACGGATGGACCGACTTCAACGTGATGAAGAAAGAAGGGCTGAACCCCGCCAATCTCTCGCTCTCGGCCCACTATGCAGTGGCCGGGAGCGGTGCTTTCGTGCAGTACACACTCCAGCCCATGCGCCGCCACATGGAAGCATTCGAGCAGGCCACACTTTTTGTGGGGCCCGTTTCGTGCAGCCACGTCAGCGTAGGCAAAGACGGCGCTCCGGCCGAGAGCAAGTCTGTGGACAAAGCCACCGGGGCTGTCGGCCGAGTCACGGTGACGGGGCCTATGAGCCGGGTGCGTTTTGACGTACCCTATGGCGCCGTGGCCTATGGCGTGGCCCTCGAAAACCGCAGCGGCATCGTCGTGGACAACTTCTCCATTCGCGGATGTAGCGGTACGCCGCTCAGCCAAATACCCGAGAGCCATCTGCGCGCCATGAACACACTGCGGCCCTACGACCTGATCATCATTCATTTCGGTCTGAACGTGGCCAACAAGAAACAGAAAGACTACAGCGCCTATGCCGGCCACATGAAAAAGGTCATCGCCCACTTCAGGAGCTCTATGCCACAGACGGCCCTGCTCGTGGTGAGCATATCAGACCGCGAAGACAAGGTGGGCGGCAGACTCGAGACGGCTCCCGGCGTGAAACAGCTGCTCGCCACACAGCAACAAATGGCCATAGACGGCGGCGTGGCCTTCTGGAACCTTTATGAGGCTATGGGCGGTGAAGGCAGCATCAAGGAAATGGCTGAGCGCAAACCCGCCGAAGCCCGCAAAGACTACACACACATCAACCGCCGCGGCGGTGATCGCATTGCCGGCATCTTCTGCCGCGCACTGCTTCACGGCTTTGAGAGTTACAAAAAATACAGAGAGCAATAAAGCCCCGGGGACACCTCACGCAGCGTCCCTCACAATGCTGACTGACTACAGTCCCGGAGCCATAAAAAAATGACCGATATGAAATGGTTAGGAAACGCCGGATGGGTGGCCCTTGTCACTGCTGCCTTGGGCTATGCCGCCGCGGCACTGGCCGCCGAGCGCATCGACACCACCTCGTCCGAATACAAATCACACCACATCAAGGCGCTCGAAGACAAAGGCCGCCGGGCGCTCTCCGAGCGTTGGCAGGAAGCCAAACTGCAGGCTTCGCTGCCCGGCGGCTTTGCACACACCACACCCAACATCCTTGAGGGCGCCGACCGCCTTGGCCGTGTGTTTGACGTCCTGACCCGTAGCGGACGTGCCTTGAAGGTGGTGCAAGTGGGCGACTCCCACGTGGCCAGCGGCACCTATCCCGCCGCCGTGCGCACCACGCTCGAAAAAGCTTGGGGCCGTGCCGAGGGGGACTCGCTCTCTGTCGGCCTGCGCTTCAACTACCTGGCCCGCAACGGTGCCACGGCCGAAAGCTTCATCACTCCCGAGTGCGCACAGCAAATCGCCGAGATGACTCCCGACCTCATTATCGTGTCGTTCGGCACCAACGAGTGCCACGGCATGGGCTACGACCCGCAAGTCCATCGCCGGCAACTCGAGACCGTCTACGACCGTCTCACACAGGCCTGTCCCCAAGCCGTCATCATGCTCACCACTCCGCCGGGCGACTACCTCTCACGCACCACCACGCAGCCGGTGCGCCGAGGTTCGCGCACCTACCGCCGCCGCACGAGTGTCAGAGGCGCCAACCCCATGACGGCAAAGTGTGCCGAAGCCATCAGAGCCTTTGGCAACGAAAAAGGTCTGGCCGTCTGGGACCTCAATGCCATTGCCGGCGGTGACAGTTCGGCCTCAAACTGGGTGGCAGCCCGACTGATGCGCCCCGACCGCATACACTTCACCCCCGAGGGCTACCGCCTCCACGGCTGCCTCCTGGCCGAAGCCATCCTATCGGCCTACAACAGCTATCTCACGGCACCTGCCGCGACAAACTGACCCAACATCTTCATTCTCACCCTCTGCGCCGTCTCTGCCACGAGGCCACTACCCTATGTCTGAAATCATCGAGCGCATTGCTCATCTTTTGACTTTTTCACCGACAGAGCCACTGCTATTCAACAGTGCGCTCTTTCTGTTTCTTTTTGCGGCCTTCATGGTTGGCTACTACTTCACAGCCTCAGGCCGCCGCGACGTGCCGCGCCTGCTCTACGTGACGGCTTTCTCCTATTATTTTTATTATAAGAGCGCCGGAGAATATGCGGTGTTGCTGGGCGTCATCACGCTGGTGATTTACGGGTGCGCGCTGGCTATGGAGAAGACGCAGAGACAGGGACTCAGGCGCTTGTGGCTCTGGGTGGCGGTGGGCTTCATGCTGCTGCAGTTGGGCTGGTTCAAATATGCGTTTTTTGTGGGTAAGGACGTGCTGCCCCTGCTGGGCATAGATGGGCACGTGCCCGACATCTTCGTGCCGCTGGGCATCTCGTTTTTCACCTTCCAAAGCATCAGCTACGTAGTCGATGTCTACCGGCGTCAGATGCCCGCCACCCGGTCGCTGCTCCATCTGGCCTTCTTCGTCTCGTTCTTCCCCACCCTGCTTTCGGGCCCCATTTTGCGGGCACGCACCTTCCTGCCCCAACTGCGGGAGAAGCTCTGCGTGACGCGTGAGATGTTCGGCCTCGGCCTGTGGTTTGTGATGATGGGCCTGGTCAAGAAGGCCATCATCTCAGACTATATCGGCGAGAATTTCGTCAACCGCATTTTCGACGACCCGTCGCTCTACACCGGCCTGGAAAATCTCATCGGCGTCTATGGCTACGCCCTCAAACTTTATTGCGACTTCTCAGGTTACAGCGACATAGCCATCGGCATCGCCCTGTGGCTTGGCTTCCGCATTCCGGCCAACTTTCGCGCTCCCTACAAGGCCGACAGCATCACCGACTTCTGGCACCGCTGGCACATCTCCCTGTCCACGTGGCTACGCGACTATCTCTACATCTCGCTGGGCGGCAACCGCTGCAGCCGGTTCCGCATGTATCTCAACCAGTTCCTCACCATGGTGCTCGGCGGCCTGTGGCACGGTGCCAGCTGGAACTTCCTTGTTTGGGGTGCGCTCCACGGCGTGGCCCTTTGTCTGCACAAAGCCTGGCGCCTCTTGCTTGGCCACGACAAACACTACCACTCCGGCGGCGTCAAGAGCTTTTTTGCCGTCGTCCTGACGTTTCACCTCGTGTGTCTGTGCTGGCTGTTTTTTGCCAACACCTCGTTTGAGGCTTCATGGATAATGCTGCAAAAAATTTTCACGGAGTTCCATCCTGAAGTCATTGGCGGCTTCATCGCGGGCTATCCCGCCGTCATCGCCGTGATGGTTCTGGGCTTTGTGCTCCACTTCCTGCCAACGCGCTGGAACGACACCGCCGGTTATCTCATGGGCTACCTCAAATGGCCCTTGCAGGTTGTCCTTTTCGTCTTGCTGCTCATCGTTATGGTCCAAGTCAAAGGCAGTGAAGTGCAGCCGTTCATTTATCTGCAATTCTAAGCCACGAGCCTCTCCCTTACGTTTCATCCCCTATGACGCCTTATCTCGACATACAACATCTCACCAAGAGCATCGGCCACCGTGTGCTCTTCGACGACATATCCTTCTCGGTGGCAGAAGGCCAGCGCGTGGGACTCATTGCCCGCAACGGCACCGGCAAGACCACCCTGCTCGGCATCATCACAGGCCGTGAAGACTACGACGCGGGCAGTATCACGTTTCGCCGCGACCTGCGCGTGGGTTACCTGGAGCAGTCGCCTGTCTACGACCCTACACTCACTGTCGTCGATGCCTGTTTTGCCCAAGCCGGCGAACTGGCAGCCTTGATTTCACGCTATGAGAAATGTCTCGAAACGCCGGGCAATCCCGGTCTCGACGCCCTCACCGCCGAAATGGAACGCCGCGAGGCCTGGGACTTTGAGTTGCGGGCCAAACAAATCTTGTCGCGGCTGGGCATCAACGACTTCCTGCAGACCGTGGGACAACTCTCGGGCGGACAACTCAAGCGCGTGGCTCTGGCCGGCGCACTGCTGAGCGAGCCCGACCTGCTCATTCTCGACGAGCCCACCAACCACCTCGACATTGCGATGATTGAATGGCTCGAAGACTACCTGCGGCGACACACCAAGTCGCTGCTCATGGTCACCCACGACCGTTATTTCCTCGACCGCGTCTGCGACACCATCGTCGAGCTTGACGACGAGGGACTCTACACCTATCGCGGCAACTACGCCTATTATCTTGAAAAGCGCGAAGCCCGTGTGGCTGCCACCAATGCCAATATTGCGCGCGCTGCCAACCTCTACCGCAAAGAGCTCGACTGGATGCGCCGAATGCCTCAGGCACGCGGCACCAAAGCACGCTATCGCAAAGAGGCCTTCTACGAACTCGAACAGCAGGCACGCCGCCGACGCGAAGAAGCGGCCGCACGTCTCGAGGTGAAAAGCGGCTACATCGGCACCAAAATCTTCGAGGCTGACTATGTGAGCAAGTCGTTCCCCACGACAGACGGCGGCGAGCGCGTGCTCATCAGAGACTTCTACTACAACTTCACGCGGTTTGAAAAAATGGGCATCATCGGCGCCAACGGCACCGGCAAGTCCACGTTCATCAAACTGCTGCTCGGGCTGGTCAAGCCCTCTTCCGGTCGTTTCGTCATCGGCGAAACGGTGCAGTTCGGCTATTTCTCGCAAGAAAATATGGCTTTCGACAAAAACAAGAAAGTCATTGACGCCGTGCGCGAATATGCCGAAACCATCGATCTCGGAGGCGGCAGAAGACTCACGGCCATGCAGTTCCTCACGCACTTCCTTTTCCCGCCCGAGCGACAACAAGACTACATCTACAAACTCTCGGGAGGCGAACTGCGACGGTTGCACCTGTGCACGGTGTTGATGAAAAATCCCAATTTCCTCGTGCTCGACGAACCGACCAACGACCTCGACATCCCCACCCTGCAAATACTCGAGCAGTATCTGGCAGACTTCCGCGGCTGCGTGATTGTGGTGAGCCACGACCGCTATTTCACCGACCGCGTCGTGGACCATCTGCTCGTCTTCAAAGGAGACGGAAAAATCGAAGACTTCCCCGGCAACTACTCGCAATATCGCGAATGGCTCTCCCTGCAAGACGCACCACCCGCCGACACCCAGGCCAAGAACACAGCGGCTTCCACCACTTCGCGGCCACACGCCAACAGGCCGCGGCGCCTCTCTTTCAAAGAGCAACAAGAGATGGCCAGACTCGAAAAAGAGATCGAAGCGCTCGAGAAAGAGAAAACCGACATCGAGACAGCCCTCTGCTCGGGCACACTGAGCGTCGACGAACTCACCGAAAAGAGCAAACGGCTGCCGGCCCTGAACGACGAACTCGACGAAAAGTCCATGCGCTGGCTCGAGCTGAGCGAAATATAATCAGACCATAAAGAGAAACAACTGCCATACTCCACTACGCCACAACTCCACTCTCTGCCTATGCTACCCCTTGCCGAAAGACTCCGACCGACCACCCTCGACGAATACATCGGCCAGCAACATCTCGTTGGCCCGGGCGCACCATTGCGCACAATGATTGAGAGCGGCCACATCCCTTCGTTCATTTTGTGGGGGCCGCCGGGTGTGGGCAAGACCACCCTTGCCGGCATCATTGCCCATAGTCTTGAAATTCCCTTCTATACCCTCTCGGCGGTCAACAGTGGCGTCAAGGACGTGCGCGAAGTGATAGAGCGTGCGGGGAAAAACCGCCTCTTCTCCACCCAAAGCCCCATACTTTTCATAGACGAAATCCACCGCTTCTCCAAGTCGCAGCAAGACAGTCTGCTCGCAGCCGTAGAAAAAGGGGCCATAACGCTCGTCGGCGCCACGACGGAGAACCCGAGTTTTGAAGTAATCCGGCCGCTTTTGTCGCGTTGTCAGGTCTATGTGTTGGAGAGTCTGGGCAAAGCCGATCTGCTCACCCTGCTCCAGCGGGCTGTGACCCACGACGACGTGCTACGCGAGCGGGGCGTCAAGATTGTAGAGACCGACGCCCTTCTGCGCTTCAGCGGCGGCGACGCCCGCAAACTCCTGGGCATCATCGACCTGCTCTGCGCAGCCACGCCTACGGGCGAAATCGTCATCGACAATGACGGCGTCACCCGTCAGTTGCAACATTCGCCCATGGCCTATGACAAGTTGGGCGAAATGCACTACGACATCATCTCGGCCTTCATCAAAAGCCTCAGAGGCAGCGACCCCGACGCCGCGCTCTATTGGCTGGCCCGACTCATTGAGGGAGGAGAAGACCCGAAATTCATTGCCCGCCGGCTGGTCATATCAGCCTCCGAAGACATTGGCCTGGCCAATCCCAATGCCCTGCTCATCGCCAACGCGGCGTTTGAGGCCGTAGAGAAAATCGGCTGGCCCGAAGGCCGCATCCCACTGGCTGAGGCCACGGTCTATCTGGCCACAAGCCCCAAAAGCAACTCTGCCTATATGGGCATAAACCGCGCGCTCGAGGTGGTCAAAACGACAGGCGCGCTGCCTGTGCCGCTCCACCTGCGCAACGCGCCGACAAAACTGATGAGCGAACTGGGGTATGCCGACGGCTATCTCTATCCTCACGACTATCCTCACCATTTCGTGGCCCAGCGTTATCTGCCCGAGGCCCTGGCCGACCTGCGCCTCTGGACGGCGGCCGACAATCCGGCCGAACAGCGCGCGGCCAGCCTTCAGGCCAACCTGCGCGGCACAGCGGCTGAGTGAGCACACCGCCACACACGCCCCAGCCGGGCCCACTTTCATTCATGCGCCTGAGCCGGTTTTGTCATTTACAAAGCCTAAATAAATCTGTATCTTCAAGGTATAGAAATAGAGATAGAGCCTTTTGGCTCTATTTTTTTATTATACAGCCGCTTACGGTCAGTATCGCAGGAAAAACTGTCCTTATCGCAGGAAAAACCGGGCCTATTCCAGGAAAAACTTTCCCTTTGCCCCGGCAGTCGAGGCGGTTTTGAGGGCTTTTCCCAAGCGTTCCGGCCTAAACAATCAAGCTGCCGGCCTAAAAAATGTTTAATCGCGTCACGCCCAACCCTGTTTTATGAACAAAAACAAGGCCGGGCGGCAAAGCGGAAAAAGACAAAGACGAAGCGCAAGTTTTTTTCAACTTGCGCCAAGGCCGGCGGCAAAAAAATAAGTTTTTGTTTGTCTTTTCGGCGGTCTTGGCGTAACTTCGCGACAATATAACAACACAGCATTTATGAGATGTATTTTAGCGCTTTTGGCCTGCCTGATTGCGGGATGCCTGGCCACGGGATGCGGCAGTGAGAAACAGGCCGAAGTAACGGCCGAAGACTCCGTCACGACCGACATCGTCGCACCCGACACCACCCCCGACTCCATCGCGCCCATCAGCGAAGAGCCGCCTGCTGCCGCCGACGGACTTTTTGACGACTTTGCGTACAACTTCATGCGCAACAAACGCTTTCAGAAAGAGCGCATAGCCTTTCCGCTCACACACATCGTGGACGGCAAGACAAGCAAAATCGACAAAAACACCTGGCGCTTCGACCCTATCTATGGCCGCAAAGAAAGTTACACCATGATTTTCGACAGCGAAAAGTCGCCCGACAGCGAAAAAAATACGGGGCTCACCCACGTGACCGTAGAGATGATCGACTTGCAGAAGGAGCGCATCAAACAATACGTTTTCAACAAGACCCAAGGCAAATGGATGCTCACCGCCATCGATGAGCACAACACCGGAGACAATGCCAATGCCGACTTCTACGAATTCTTCAAGAACTTCTCGCAAGACACTGAATTCCAGAACAAGCACGTAGACCATACAATAGCCTTCACCGCCTACGACTACGACGCTTTCCAGAAAATGGAAGGCATCATCGACGGCGCACAATGGCAAGACTTCAAGCCGGATATCCCACAGGGACAAATCACCAACATCAACTACGGCCAGGACTACGCCTCGTCAGACTGCCGCGTGATGGTCATCACCAGCCCCTCTGCCGGAATGAGTTGCACACTCACCTTCAAGCGCCGCTCAGGCGTGTGGCGACTCACAGCCATAGACAACGTCTGAACCGTAAGCCTCGGACGGCCTAATCCCACAAAGCCATGCACATCTCAGACCATTTCAACCTCATACGCCACAACACCTTCGGCATCGAAGCCCATTGCCGCCGTTTCGTGGAATACGGGTCGGCCGACGAACTCGCCGAAGTGACCCGTCTGCTCGCCGACGCGCCCCAAGAGCCTTGGCTGCACATTGGCGGCGGCAGCAACCTGCTGTTTACGAAAGACTTCGACGGCACCATTCTTCACTCCACCATCGCAACGTTTGAAACGCTCGACAAAGGCGACGAAACAGTGGTGCGCGCCGGAGCCGGATGGAACTGGGACGAGCTTGTGGCCAAAACGATTGGCTTGGGGCTTTATGGTCTCGAGAACCTGTCTTACATCCCCGGCGAGGCAGGGGCCAGCGCGGTGCAAAACATCGGAGCCTACGGGAGCGAAGCCGCCGACACCATCAGAGCCGTGGAGACCGTCGACCTCAAAAGCGGCGAGAAGCGTGTGTTTAGGGCAGACGAGTGTGAGTATGGCTACCGCCGCAGTGTGTTCAAGACGTCATTGCGTGGCCGCTATGCCGTGACCCACGTGCACTATGCCCTCAAAAAAACGTTTAAGCCCAACTTCTCCTATGCCGCTCTGGCACGTGAGATTGCCGCTCGCGGCATCGACCCCGAGCGGGTGACGGCAGCCGAAGTGAGAGAGGTGGTCACGGCCGTGAGACGTGCCAAACTGCCCGACCCGCAAGACGTGGGCAGCGCAGGGTCGTTTTTCATGAATCCTGTGGTGAGCCAAGATTGCTACGCACAGCTTAAATCCCAACACCCCGACCTGACGGGCTACCCCACAGACGGCGGCGTGAAACTCTCGGCCGGATGGCTCACAGACCGTGCCGGATGGAGGGGCTACCGCCGCGGCGATGCCGGTGTCTATCCCCGGCAGGCGCTCGTCCTGGTCAACTACGACCAGGCCACCGGCCAGGACATCGCCACTCTGGCGGCCGACATCCAAGCCGACGTCAAAGCCAAATTCGGCGTAGACATCGTGCCCGAGGTCAACTTTTTCTGAGATCTAAAGGTCTTAAAGAATAAAAGACAACAAGGATAAGAACGGGCAAGGTCGGCCCGAAAGGTCGGCACATATCAGCCCGGGCCTGACGGTATGGGTCGTGGAACATTCCAATAATCTCCGGCCTGAAAGGTCGGCACAATAAACTGCAAGCATTAAAATCATATCACGTTATTGAGCATAAAAGACCGCTTTGGCGTGCCGACCTTTCAGACCGGAATGTGGGAGGCCATACAACCCCAGGCCTTACGGGCTGGGCTATTATGTTACGCCCTTACAGGACTTGACAAGCGGAGCAGTTGTCTCTTTGACTCTTCTTACCTCTATCTCTAAAACAGACAACAAAACAATGAAACTCACCTTCCTCGGCACCGGCACCAGCACAGGCGTACCGCAGATTGGCTGCGACTGCGAGGTTTGCCGCTCTGAAGACCCGCGCGACAAGCGTCTGCGCACTTCGGCACTCATCGAGACCGACGGAGGTGAGCGGTTGCTTATTGACTGCGGTCCCGACTTCAGAGCCCAAATGCTCAGCGTGCCTTTCGGCCGCCTCGACGGGGTGCTCATCACCCACCACCACTACGACCACACCGGCGGACTCGACGACGTGCGCCCTTTCTGCAAATATGGCGACATACCGGTCTATGCCGACCACGACACACTGGCACATATCCGGGGCTGTTTCCCCTACTGTTTCGTGGAGCACAAATATCCCGGTGTGCCCAAGATTAGTCTGAACGAAATCAAAGCCGGAGAGCCGTTCCGAAATGGCACGACAGAGATTGTACCCTTCTGCGTGATGCACGGCCGTCTGCCCATACTGGCATTCCGCATTGGGCCGCTGGCTTATGTCACCGACATGAAGACCATCGACACCGGCTGGCTCGACTGGCTCAAAGGCATAGACACGCTCGTGGTCAACGGTCTGCGCCACACGCCTCACGGCAGTCATCAGACCATAGAAGAGGCCATCGCCTTTGCGCAGCAAACAGGAGCGGCACATACTTATCTCACCCACCTGTGCCACCACGCCGGACGCCACAAAGACCTCGACGCCACACTGCCCGAGGGCATGCACGTGGCCTACGACGGACTGGCCATCGACATCAGTTGAGCGCGGTTCGCACAACGCCATTCCTATTATATATAAGACAAAACACTAACCCCAATAACAACGATGCAACAGAAAATCATTATCCTCGACTTCGGCTCGCAAACCACACAGCTCATCGGCCGCCGTGTGCGCGAACTGGACACTTTCTGCGAAATCATTCCCTACAACAAGTTTCCGAAAGACGACCCCACAGTCATCGGCGTCATTCTCTCGGGCTCACCCTACAGCGTCTACGACCCCGAGGCCTTTAAGATCGACCTCACGGCCATACCGGCAGACATACCCGTGCTGGGCATCTGCTATGGTGCCCAATATATGGCCCACGCCGGAGGCGGCAAGGTGGAACCGGCAGGCAGCCGCGAATACGGCCGCGCCAACCTGGCCGACTTCGACCACACCAACCCGCTTTTCAAAGGCTTCGACGAGCGCTCACAGGTATGGATGAGCCACGGCGACACTATCACCGCCATTCCCGAAGGCTTCCATCGCATCGCCTCGACCGACAAAGTGACCTTTGCCGCCTACCAAGCCGACAGTCTGCCGCGCTGGGGCGTGCAGTTCCATCCTGAAGTGTTCCACTCGCTCCAAGGCACGCAATTGCTCAAGAACTTCGTGGTTGACATCTGCGGCAGCCGCCAAGACTGGAGCCCGGCCTCGTTTGTCGACACCACCGTGGCCGAACTCAAGGCCGAGTTGGGCAACGACCGCGTCATATTGGGCCTCTCCGGCGGCGTGGACAGCTCGGTGGCAGCCGTATTGCTCCACCGCGCCATCGGCAAGAACCTCACCTGCATCTTCGTGGACCACGGCATGCTCCGCAAAAACGAATTCCGCGACGTATTGCGCGACTACGAGGGCTTAGGCCTCAACGTCATTGGCGTGGATGCCTCCGAAAAGTTCTTTAGTGAACTCGCCGGTGTGACTGAGCCTGAAAAGAAACGCAAAATCATCGGTAAGGGCTTCATTGACGTGTTTGACGCCGAAGCACAGAAAATCACCGATGCCAAGTGGCTGGCACAAGGCACGATATATCCCGACCGCATCGAAAGCCTCAACATCACGGGCAAGGTCATCAAGAGCCATCACAACGTGGGCGGCCTGCCCGAGAAGATGCACCTGCGCCTCTGCGAGCCGCTCAAGTGGCTTTTCAAAGACGAAGTGCGCCGTGTGGGCCGGCAGTTGGGTATGCCCGAACACCTCATCACCCGCCATCCGTTCCCCGGCCCCGGTTTGGCCGTGCGCATACTCGGCGACATCACACCCGAAAAAGTGCGCATACTGCAAGACGCCGACGACATCTTTATCCGCGGCTTGCGCGAGTGGCGCGTGAAAGATGCCAACGGTAACGAAGACAGCCTCTACAACCAGGTGTGGCAAGCCGGCGTCATCCTGCTGCCCATCAAGAGCGTTGGCGTGATGGGCGACGAGCGCACCTACGAGCGCGCCGTGGCTTTGCGTGCCGTCACCAGTACAGACGCCATGACCGCCGACTGGGCCCACCTCCCCTACGAGTTTATGGCCAAAGTCTCCAACGACATCATCAACCACGTCAAAGGCGTCAACCGCGTTTGCTACGACATCTCGTCAAAACCACCCTCAACAATCGAGTGGGAATAAACTTCAACAAATGATTTTTCGGCCAGACCGCACTTTTTTTGTGCGGTCTGGCTTTTTTTGACTACTACGCAGAAACGCTGCGCACCTACGTAATAGCTTTGCGGCATAAACCAAACCTTTCATACCATAAGATACGACATCATTAGAGACTGCGACAACGTCAAGGTCGTAAGAAACAAGTGTTACCAATGGGGCGTAGTGGACGAAGAAGGCGAATTTGTCGTGCCCTTTGGTGTTTACAGCTGGATTGACGGCTTCGAAAACGGACTGGCAAGAGTCAAAAAAGGCATTGGCGATAACGTACGCTGGGGCATCATAAACGATACAGGCGATGTGGTATTGCCTATTATATATGACAAGGTGTGGAATTTCTTCAGAATGGAACGCACCGACACCACCGTGGAACTCAACGGCGTGAAACAACGCGTCGATTTGGACGCACTTGGCCCTTGCATGGTAGACGATATTCCTGACGATATCGTGCCTTCATACGGCTCCCACGAGGATGATGACGACGATGATTACTCCGATGCTCATCTTGTCGACAATTATTTCAACGTGTATAATTGCTATGATAGTGAGGGGAACTTCGATTACGAGCGTTATATGGACGCCATCATGTCTGGCGAGTATGTACCGGATGATGAGTGAGAACGGGAGTTGAGAAGTAGATGATAAGGTAGAGAAGGTCGGGAATAGGCCAAAGCGAACAACAATGACATTCGCTTGGCCTTTGTTAGTATTTGCACGACTTGTTTATAAGGATAGGCGGCGGCTCGGGCAAACAAAACAAAAAAAAGACTTTTTTTCTTTTGCTTGCCGCTCGCCTTGCACTACCTTTGCATAAAACAGGTTATGACTTTGCAATTAGACGTATTTGATTGCTAATTGCTGTAAAAACCGACCTTATGGCCACACCATGAAAACACCGACCGAAACCGCACAACTGCTTTTCCAGATTGAATATCACACCGACTGGGGCTTTTCGCTCCAACTTCACCTCATTACAGACCAGGGCGACACTTACCTGCCTATGACATGGACCGACGGCGACGTATGGCAAATCAACGTAGACCGGCCTACGGCAGACGAAGTGACTTATCGCTATGAAGTGATTGACGAGGGCGGAAACGTCCACCGCACGATGAAGGCGCTGCCGATAGCGTTGCATCAGACAGGCCGGCCCATAGCCAGACTCTGCGACCATTGGGCCGACGAACCGATAGATGAGGTTTTTCTCCACACGGCTTTCTCCGACTGCGTGTTCAATCCCTGCAACACCGAGGCACTGGCTCCGCTACCGGCCGACGACGACAAACCTCACCGGCTGGTGCTCGAGGCGCTCACGCCGCCACGTGGATGCCACTGGGCAGTGTCGGGGTCGAGCCAGACGCTTGGCGAGTGGGACGAAAAGGCAGTGCGACCATTGGTGCGTACGGGCATCTACACATGGGAAATGGCACTGTCGGATGCCGACCTTGACGGCACTGTCTCATATAAATATGTCTTGCTGCAAGAAGAAGCCGACGGCCGCCGCGTGACCATCGAGAGCGGCGACAACCGCCTGTTGCCTCACGCCGCCGGCGACTGCGGCGTCATCATAGTGGACCACCGGCCGCGCATTGAGATGGCGCCGTGGCGTGGTGCCGGTGTGGTGGTGCCGGTATTCTCCCTGCGCAGCGACGGCAGCCAGGGCATCGGCGACTTTGGCGACTTGAAACGCTTCGTAGACTGGGCAGCAGCCGTAGGCCTGAGGGCGGTGCAGATTTTACCCATCAACGACACGACCTCTTCGGGCACGTGGCGCGACTCCTACCCCTACAACGGCGTGTCGGTGTTTGCTCTCCACCCGGTCTATCTCGATATGAGAGCCTGGGCAGACCTGCCAGTTTTTGAGAATTTCAAAGCCGAAGCCCAACGGCTCAACGCTCTGGCTGAGGTGGACTATGAGGGCGTGTTCAAGTTGAAGATGGATTTCCTCTCTGCGCTGTATTCGGCCACGTCCAAGCGCGTGCTCAATGCCTCCGACTATCTCGCTTTTGTGCGCGACAACAAATATTGGCTCCAGCCTTATGCCGAATTTATAAAGGCGAAGATGAGCCGTTTCATTCCGGCTCGTGTTCACGACATAGAGTTTTTCTATTTCGTACAGCATCTGCTCCACCGTCAGATGCTGGCAGCTCACGACGAGGCCAGAGCCTGCGGTGTCATCATCAAGGGCGACATCCCTATCGGCGTGTGCCACGACAGTGTGCCGGCCACGGCGTCGGCCCATCTTTTCCATCTCGGCGGCCAGGCCGGTGCGCCGCCCGATGCCTTTGCCGCCCACGGCCAGAACTGGGGCTTCCCCACCTACGACTGGGAAGCCATGAAGGCCGACGGCTATGGTTGGTGGCAGCGCAGACTGACACACATGAGCCGCTATTTTGATGCCTATCGCATCGACCACGTGCTGGGTTTCTTCCGCATCTGGGAGGTTCCGTCCGACCAGATTTGGGCACTGATGGGCCGTTTCCGCCCTGCCCTGCCCCTCACCGACGACGACATCCGCGGCTATGGCTTCACGGCCGATGCCCGTCACTACACCGTGCCCCGCCTCTCGGCCCAACGCTTCAAGGCCTGGCAAGAAGAGATGGGCGGCGTGGACCTTTCACCCTATTTTGAAGAAGAACGCGACGGCTGGCACGCCCTGCGTCCGGCCTACCGCTCCACACGCCACACGCTCGAGACGGTTGCCGACGCCCAGTTGCGTGACCGGCTGATGCAGACGGCTTGCGAAGTGCTCTTTGTGTATGATGCAGAGACCGACCGTCTCCATCCGCGCATTCAGGGCTTCGAAACCGACGTGTTTGGCAGTTTGAGCCAGGCAGACCGCGATGCATACTACCGCCTTCACAACGACTTCTTTTATTTCCGTCACAACAGTTTCTGGGCCGAAGGCGCGGTCGACAAACTCAGAGCGCTCACCGAAGCCCGCCGTGCCGACAGCCGATGGAGTATGTTGGCCTGTGCCGAAGACTTGGGTATGGTGCCGGCCTCAGTGCCCGAAGTGCTGGCCCGGCTCCACATTCTCTCTCTCGAAATCCAGCGCATGCCCAAAGCTTTCGGCGTGCGGTTTGGCCGCCTTGAAGACAACCCTTATCTGTCTGTGGCCACCATTGCCACCCACGACATGCCGCCCCTCCGCCTCTGGTGGGACGAAAGCCGCGAGCAGACCCAGGCATTCTGGACAGACGCGCTCGGCCATAAGGGTGAAGCGCCCGCCGAGGCCACGCCCGAAGTGTGTGAAGAGGTTGTGGTGCGCCACTTGGCCAGTCCGTCCATGCTCTGCCTCATTGCCCTGCAAGATTTCTTTGGCATCGACGCCGGTTTGCGCCGCTCCGACTACACCAACGAACAAATCAACGTGCCGGCCAACCCCGACCAGTATTGGCGCTACCGCATGCACGTCACACTCGACACGCTCATCCGTGCCACCCATTTCAACGAAAAACTCCGCGCCCTTGTCAAGCGCAGCGGACGTTAATCTCTCACCGATTTATGCAAGATTCCAATACCCCCATAGAGTTTATTGCCGAAGCCTTCGAGCAGCAATGGCAACGCTTCAAGGTGCCCGAGCTCGACGCCATAGACCTGCTCGACCTCATGGACCATTACGTGAGACAAGGCCGTGATTTTGAAGCGGAGATATGCCGTTTGCTGGCCGAGCGCAAAGAGCCCGACAACATCGAGGTGGTCTACACAAAAGCCCATGTCCTGATGGACGAAGGGCGATGGAACGAGGCCAAAGCGCTCGTGGAAGGCCGAGAAAAAGACGGGCTGGACACGCGCCTGTTCAACATCGAGGGCCAGTTGCGTGTGGGCTATGCCAAAGAGGCCATGAGGCTTGTGGAAGAAGGCAAAGCCGTCTCGGCAGCGTCGGGGCAAGACGTCAACGACTTTGTGTTTGACGCCGCTATGGTTTTCAAAGACTTTGGCTATGCCCGCGAAGCGCTCGAACTACTCGAAAGTCTGCCTGCCGACTATGCCGACTCTGAGAAGGCCGAGGACGCCGCCACAGACCTCTTGATGATGTCGGCGCGCTATGACGAAGCCCATCAGCGGCTGGGCGGTCAGATTGACAAAGACCCCTTCAATGCCTCGCTGTGGCAGCGTATGGCCTATGTCGACTTCTCTGCCCGACGCTATGCCGAGGCTGTCGAAGACACCGACTACGGACTGGCCACCCAGGCTGACAGCGAAGGCCTGAACCGGCTCAGACTGACTGCCATCGGGTCGGAGAAGCCACTGGACGAGGCGCAACACCGTCAGGCCATTGACCTGCAAGACCCCATATCGCTCATGGCCTCGGGCGACTCCAACGTCAAGGCCGACAACCCCGTCCATGCCATGGCCGACTACTGCACGGCAGGCTTGTTCCTGCCACGCGACAGCGGCGATCGTCCCGGCCTTCTCACCCGCCGCGTCAAGTTGTTGGCCAAAACGGGAGACACCGCCACCGCCCTCCACGAACTTGAAGCCCTGCTGGTCGCACACGGCGACCAGTGGACGGCTTGCCACGAGATGGCCTTGATTTGTTTTGACAAAGGCTATATCGAAGACGGACTGGAGGCCCTGCGAATGGGCCAACGCTTCGGACTGCTCACTCCCGAGCGACAGACCATAGTCATCGACCTGCTCTTGACCTACCACATCACCTCTGCGGCCCGCGACCTCTGGCAGAAGATGCTGGAGAGCCTCGACCGTCTGCCTTCACCCTGGCAGCAGAAGCTGAGAGAGATGGCCGCACAACTTGCTGTATGGTGAGATCAAGGCGTTTGTCTTTTTCCGCTTGCGCCAAACGACGTATATTTCGGCAGAAAAGAAAAGGAGACCCGAAAAGGCCTCCTTTTTTGTAGATTTCAGTGCAGACGGGGCTTATGGGAGAAAAAACCGGCCCTATCGCAGGAAAAACTGTCCTTATGGCAGGAACAGCTTTTCTCGTTACCGTTTTGAAAAGGCCGGTTCGCGCCTTTCGGCCGCGGCTTATCTTGCGCATTTGCCGCTACGGCGTAATTTTCGGGCTATTTCCGGCATTTTTCTTGTCAGACAAACGGCCGGTTCTGAACAACTCAGCACTCACCAGCCCCTATCAATTTCGGCACGTCACACGTCACGAGGACCGGCAGCCGGGCCTCTCAATGAATGCCCCGCTCGTCGAGCGCACGGGCATAGGCAGCGGCATTGGCCAGATGCTCCTCGTAGGTCTTGGCAAAAAGATGAGTGCCCGAAAAATCGGGATTGGCACACATAAAAATATAGTCGTGGCGCTCGGCCTTCAGGACGGCTTCGACGGCAGACATCGACGGCAGACAGATGGGGCCGGGCGGCAGACCGGCGTGGCGATAGGTGTTGTAGGGACTGGAGCATTCCAGGTGTTCGAAGGTGATGCGACGCAGGTCGAAGCGGCCCAGGGCAAATTTCACCGTGGGGTCGGCTTGCAGGCGCATACCCGTACGCAAACGGCCCAAATACATTCCGGCCACACGCGGCATCTCTTTCACGGCACTCGTCTCGCGGTCTACGATAGAGGCCAGCGTCACCACGTCTTCGGGTTTCAGCCCCTGTTGCTCAGCCTGCCGGCGACGCTCCCCGGTCCAATATTTACGGCTCTCGTCGACCATCCTGGCGATGAGCGCTTGTGGTTTCACATCCCAATAGACGTCATACTGCTGCGTGAGGAAGACGCAAGGCAATGTCTGTGGGGTGAGACCGTGTTGACGTAACAAGGCGGTGTCGGCAAAGGCCCGGCTCCACGTGGCTGAGTCGGCCTGCAACACGCGCGAGAGCTTGCCGGCCAGCTGGTTCATAGTGTGGACCGAAGGAATGTTGAGCCTGACGGCTGTCTGGCGGTGTGAGCGCAGACTGCGCAGGACGGTGAGTGCAGACTGGCCGCTGCCCACGTCATAACGCCCCGCTCCCACCCGTGAGGGATAGCCCACAAGTGTGCCCACGGTCTTGAACACAAAGAGGCGGAACGACGAAGCGTGGGGACGCAGTTTGACATAGACGGAGTCGGCCGTGTCGTCGGCATCGATATAGACAAAAGCCTGAGACGGCGACTGGGCAAAACGACCCAGCAGACCGTAGCCCGAGAGCAGCCCGAGGGCCACGACGACAGCGACTATCGACCACACAATCCGGCGCTTGGTTGATTTTTTCATATAGCTGATGATTATTATTGAACCAACAAGAGTATGAGACTAAAAGATGAAAGAGATTTAAAGTGGATTAGCGAGCAAGCAAGCCCTGCAAGGGCGTTACATCATAGCCCAGGTCGTTAGGCCTGGGTTAAATAGGTCTCCTAAATTCCGGCCTGAAAGGTCGGCACAATACACCGCAGCATAGATAACATATAACGAATCATTGGGCATACAAGGCCTCTTTGATGTGCCGACCTTTCAGGCCGGATAATTGAGGACAATTGCCATAACCCAGGCCTGACGACCTGGGCTGATATGTAACGCCCCTTCAGGGCTTACTTGGCCGCTCATAGACTCTTTGACTCTTATGCTTTTATAGCCTTTGTATGATAGAGTTGTTGACTTTGTGATTATTTCTAACAGCAAAATTACAAAAACTCACTGCTCACATAGCACGGTATTTAGTTTTTTTATAAATTTGCACAAAGCACGCGAAAAATGTGCAGGACGAGCCATATTTTCTGCCCATTCACCGATATGGCACGTGCCTATACCTCTACCTTAAATACCGTATGGAAACGACGTATAAAGACTTTATCGGCTACATCGAGCAAAGCATCAAAGAGAACTGGGACCTCGATGCCCTGACCGACTATCAAGGCAGCACGTTGCAATATAAAGACGTGGCGCGCAAGATTGAGAAACTTCACATCCTTTTTGAGAATGCCGGCGTCAAGGCGGGCGACAAGATTGCCCTCTGCGGCCGCAACAGTGCCAACTGGGCCGTGGCTTTCATGGCCACACTGAGCTATGGCGCCGTGGCTGTGCCCATACTCCATGAGTTCAAGCCGCAACAGGTGCACGACATCGTCAACCACTCAGAAGCCCGTCTGCTCTTTGCCGGCGACCAGGTGTGGCCCACACTCGAAGCCGACAAAATGCCGGAACTTGAAGGCATCATCAACATTCCCGACTATTCGCTGCTCGTTTGCCGCTCGGCCCGACTTGAAGAGGCCAGAGAGCGACTAAACGAGTTTTTCGGTAAAAAATACCCGAAGTATTTCCGCAAAGAACACGTGGCCTACCGCCACACCACCTCGGGCGACGACCTGGCCCTCATCAACTACACCTCGGGCACCACGAGCAACTCCAAAGGTGTACTCGTGCCCTACCGCGCCCTGTGGTCGAACCTCATGTTCGCACGCGAAAAACTGGGCGACAAAGTGACACGCGGCACCAAAGTCATCTCAATGCTCCCCATGGCCCATATGTATGGCATGGCCTTTGAGTTCATCTTTGAATTCCTGGGCGGCATACACATCCACTTCCTCACCCGCGTGCCTTCGCCCAAGATTGTGTTCCAGGCCTTTGCCGAAATCAAGCCGAGCATCGTCATTTCCGTGCCGCTCATCGTGGAGAAAATCATCAAGAAGAGCGTGTTGCCCAAGTTGCAGACAGTCAGCATGAAGCTGCTCCTTCGCCTGCCCGTCATCAACACCCGCATCCGGGAGAAGATACGCGAGAAGCTTGTCGAGGCCTTCGGTGGCAACTTCTACGAAATCATCATCGGCGGCGCAGCCTTCAACAGCGAGATTGAGATGTTTCTCCACAAAATCGGCTTCAACTTCACCGTGGGCTATGGCGCCACCGAATGTGCACCCATCATCAGCTACTCCGACTGGCACGACTTCCGTCCGGGCTCGTGTGGCGTGGCCGCTCCTCGCATGGAGGTGAAAATCGACTCGCCCGACCCAGCCAATGTGGCCGGAGAGATATTGGCACGCGGCATGAACGTGATGCTGGGCTACTACAAGAACCCCGAAGCCACCGCCATCACACTCGACAAAGACGGCTGGTATCACACGGGCGACCTCGGCGTGATGGATGCCGACGGACACATCTATATCAAAGGCCGCAGCAAAAACATGCTGCTAGGCGCTTCGGGACAGAACATCTATCCCGAAGAAATCGAAGACAAACTCAACTCCCTGCCCTACGTGTCGGAGAGCATCGTCATCCAGCGCAACGAAAAACTCTACGGCCTCGTCCATCCCGACTACGACGAAGTGGCCAAGGCCGGTCTCGACGAGAACGGACTGCGACAGGCCATGGAGCAGAACCGCAACGACCTCAACATGATGGTGGCCGGATATGAAAAGCTGGCCGGCATCAAGATTTTTACCGAAGAGTTTGAGAAGACGCCCAAACGCTCAATCAAACGCTTCCTCTACGAGAACGTGGAAATCTGACCGGCATAAGGCTCCATCGGTCTCTCCCCGACCGCGTCGTTCCGACGCCGGGAGACCGCTCGGCGTGATTGGGCGTGACGGAATTGTCCAGTCACAGCAATCATCTCACAACCAGTTCATTACAATCCCGTGATTGTGTGATTGGGGAAAAGGTAACATTTTGGGGGAGAGGGAACCGGCAAGAAACGGTTTGTTCCCTGAAACTTCCAGGCATAAAAATCGCGCCGCCGTCAAGTGGTAGTCATTCCTGCCCAAGACGGCGGCGCATTTGTTTTCTGTTTTGGCTGGAAGAGATGGCGCGGCGAGACAGCGTCATTGCATCTCGTCAGGCTCTTTCATGTCTATCTCCTCGCCCATGGCGTCGTAAAATTGATATTGGAGATAGGCGAGGCTCTGGTTGGGCACCACCTTGACGCCCAGGCCATACTTCATTTGCCATTTTCGCTTGATGCTCACCAAACCCTGATTGATATAAGCCGCCACGAAGGGGTGCACATGGAGGCGGATTTTGCGGATGTGGAGTTTGGATACTACAAAAGCGATTTTGTTTTCGAGAGTGTCGATAAAGAGTAAACTTGATTTGATTTGACCTTTTCCTCCACAGGTGGGACAGGTCTCCTCGACGGTGACATCCATGGCCGGACGTACACGCTGACGGGTGATTTGCATCAGGCCAAACTTGGAGAGCGGCAGGATGTTGTGGCGGGCACGGTCGTTTTTCATGTTCTCGACCATTCGCTCATAGAGTTTCTGCCGGCTTTCGGGAAGGGCCATATCGATGAAATCCACTACGATGATGCCGCCCATATCTCTGAGGCGGAGCTGACGGGCCAGCTCGTCGGCGGCACCGAGATTGACGTCGAGGGCATTAGCCTCCTGTCCGTCGGCCGACTTGGAGCGGTTGCCGCTGTTGACGTCGACCACGTGGAGCGCCTCGGTGTGCTCGATATACATATAGGCTCCGTGCTTGTAGGTGACGATGCGGCCAAAGCCCGACTTGATTTGCCTCGTGACATTGAAATTGTCGAAGATGGGCAGGTTGCCTTCATACATCTTGACAATGCCGACGCGGTCGGGGGCTATGAGACCGACATAGTCTTTGATTTCGTGAAACACCTGTTTGTCGTTGACGTAGATGTTTTCGTAGGAAGGATTGAAGAGGTCGCGGAGCATGGCCACGGCCCGGCCGGTCTCTTCGTAGCAACAGAGGGGCGGTTTGCCGGCAGAGGCTTTGAGGCTGTGTGCGGCGCGCAGGGTAGTTTCCCAACGGCCCAACAGGATTTTGAGCTCCTGGTCGAGCTCAGCCACACGCTTGCCCTCAGCCACGGTGCGGATGATGACGCCGAAACCTTTGGGCTTGATGCTTTGCACGAGTTGCTTGAGACGCGCACGTTCGGCACCGCTCTTGATTTTTGTCGACACGGAGATTTTGTCGGCAAAAGGCACGAGCACGAGAAAACGGCCGGCAAAAGAGAGTTCGCAGGTGAGACGCGGGCCTTTGGTTGAGATGGGCTCTTTGACAATCTGCACGAGCACCTCATCGCCGGCTTTGAGCACATTCTGAATGCTGCCGTCTTTTTCGAGGACAGGTCCGCCCATACACTTCTGTATGGGCAGTGGTTTCTTCCCGGCGACGAGACTGCCCAGCATTTTGGCCGAAGCATTGTAGGCGGCGCCGAGATCGAGATAGTGGAGGAAAGCATCTCTCTCATGTCCGACACTCACGAAACAGGCGTTGAGTCCCGGCATGATTTTTCGCACCCTTGCCAGGTAGATGTTGCCCACAGAGAAATGTTCGGCCTTGGCTTCTTTCTGGAACTCGACGAGTTTCTTGTCTTCGAGCAAGGCAATCGAAATTTCCTTTCTGTTGACATCGACGATAACTTCGCTTGTCATGTTGTTGGTGAGTGATGTGATGGGGAGATAGAGATTAGGCAATGTCAGTCCGTCTTTGCCTTCGGGCTCGTTGGCGGCATGGACGTTGCCTCGGTGTGGTTGGATAAAGTATGTGCCAACAGGAGGAAAACACATCACGCGTGATTTCTCACCAATTGGCACATATCTTTTTCCGTCCGATACGACTGAAGAAATCAGACTTTCAGTTTTTTATCTGTGTGGCACGTAATGCTGGCTTACTTGCTCTTATGTCTGTTCTTTCTCAGTCTTTTTTTACGCTTGTGCGTAGACATCTTATGTCTTTTTTTCTTTTTTCCGCTTGGCATAGCTGTAAGTGTTTAAATATGGTTTGTGAAATGTGTTAGTTGCCGTTTATTTGATGTCAGCCACGAAGGTTTTGGCCGGCTTGAAGGCGGGGATGTTGTGCTCGGGAATGATGATGGTGGTGTTTTTTGAGATGTTCCGTGCTGTCTTCTCGGCGCGTTTTTTGAGAATGAAGCTGCCGAAACCTCTCAGATAAACGTTTTCACCGTCGGCGAGCGACTCTTTGACCGATGCCATAAAAGCTTCTACGACAGTGAGCGCAGTGGTTTTGTCGATACCGGTCTTTTGCGAAATGGAGTTGACGATGTCTGCTTTAGTCATCTTAGCTGTTGTGTTATGTTTTGTCTTGAGTGTTTTTAATTCGGGTGCAAAGATATAATTTTCAGATGGTTTTGAGAAACATCTCTGCTGTTTTTTTCTTCAGGTCAGCTGGTGGATGCAGGTGAAGCGCAGCGTTTCACCCGCCGGGCCTCATTGAAGGGCTATCTTGTTGATGCGGTTGACGTGTCGTCCGCCCTCGAAGCCTGTGGTGAAGAAGGCTTCGACGATGTCGGTGGCTTCGGCCTCTGTGACAAAACGGCCCGGCATGACGAGCACATTGGCGTCGTTGTGTTGGCGGGCCAGTCGGGCTATCTCGGGCATCCAGACCAGGGCAGCACGTATCATCTGATGCTTGTTGAGCGTCATCGAGATGCCTTCGCCGCTGCCACAAATGGCAATGCCGCGCTCACACTCGCCGTTTTCCATTCCGCGGGCCAGGGCGTGGCCATAGTCAGGATAGTCGCAGCTGTCTGTGGAATGAGTGCCGTAATCGATGGTCTCTATGCCCTTCTCTTTCAGCAGCCGGGCCACAAATTGTTTGAGGGGGAAGCCGGCGTGGTCGCTGGCCAATCCGATTTTTGTCATATATAATATATAAATAGGTCTATGTTTTGTCATGAAAGCTTGGCAGTCCACCGCCCGAAGACGAGGGGGCTGTGTCGCTTTTATGCCTCGGCAAGGAACTTCTTCACTTCCGAGAGGATGTTTTCGGGCGTGAAACCGAGTTTTTCGTCAAGCACCTTGAAGGGTGCACTAAAGCCAAAGCTGTCGAGGCCATACACCCGGCCGCGGCCGCCCACGAGTCCCTCGAAAGTGACAGGCAGACCGGCAGTCAGACCGAAGATCTTGGCATCGGGAGGCAAAAGCCGTGTTTGGTATTCCTTGCTCTGACGGCGGAAGAGGCCTTCGCTGGGACAGCTTACCACACGGGCCTTGACGCCTTCGGCTGCCAGCAAGATGGCCGTCTGGCCGAGCGTTGACACCTCCGAACCTGAGGCTACAAGGATGACGTCGGGATTGGCCTCGGGCACCACTTCGTAGGCACCGCGGCTCACACCGGTATAGTCAGTGGCGGCTGGCAGGTCTTTGACATTCTGACGGCTGAAGATGAGTGCCGTCGGAGTATGGATGTTTTCCATAGCCATGCGCCAGCATTGGGTGGTGGCATGCACGTCGCAGGGACGGAACACACGTACACTGTCGCGGCCGCTGTGGTTTTTGAGTTTCTCCATGAGACGTATCTGGGCCTCTTGCTCCACGGGCTCGTGGGTGGGGCCGTCTTCGCCCACACGGAAGGCGTCGTGTGTCCAGACAAACTTGACGGGCAGTTCCATAAGGGCTGCCATACGGATGGCGGGCTTCATATAGTCAGAGAAGACGAAGAAGGTGCCCATTGCCGTGATCATACCGCCGTGGAGGGTGATGCCGATGCAGACGCAGGCCATAGTGAGTTCAGAGACGCCTGCCTGAAGGAAACCGCCACCGAAGTTGGTGCGGGTGATGACTGTGCTGTGTTTCAAGAAGCCGTCGGTCTTGTCAGAGTTGCAGAGGTCTGCCGAGCTGACAATCATATTGGGCACATACTCTGAGAGCAGGCCCAGACATGCAGCCGACGCATTGCGCGTGGGTGCATCGGGTTTCTGCCCGATAGAGTCCCAGGGGATTTCGGGCAGACGATTGGCGAACCAGTCGTCGAGCAGACGGGCCTTTTCGGGGTTTTGTGCCGCCCATTCATTTTCTTCGGCACGGAGCGCAGCCACTTGAGCCGTCAGTTCTTCACGTCGTGCGGCATAGAGTGCTGCGGTTTCGGGACGAACCACAAAAGCGTTTTCGGGGTCGGCACCAAGGTGGAGCACCGTCTGGCGGTAAGCATCCGCGCCGAGAGGAGCCCCGTGGGTTTTGCAGTCGTGTTCGTAGCTTGATCCGTCGGCTTTGCGAGCACCCTTTCCCATCACGGTGTGACCGATGATGAGCGTGGGGCGGGCGGTTTCGGCCTTGGCCTGGGTGAGCGCGCTGCGAATTTGTTCTACGTCGTTGCCGTCGATTTCGATGACGTTCCAGTTCCACGCGCGGTATTTCATTGCCGTGTCTTCAGAGATGACATCGGCCGTTTCGGTGGAGAGCTGTATTTCGTTGGCATCGAAGAACATAATGAGGTTGTCGAGGCCCAGGTGTCCGGCAATACGGCCGGCGCCCTGCGAAATTTCTTCCTGAATGCCACCGTCTGAGATATAGGCATAAATCTTTTCGCGGCGGAAACCGGGATTGCCCGTGCGGGCATAGAGGGCTTTGGCTGCGATTGCAGCCCCCACAGCATAAGTGTGGCCCTGTCCGAGGGGGCCTGAAGTGTTTTCAATGCCTCGAGCCACATTGACCTCAGGGTGTCCCGGTGTGGGCGACTGCCATTGGCGGAACTGTTGCAGCTCGTCGAGAGAGAAGCGTCCTGCCAAGGCCAGTACCGAATAGAGCATCGGCGACATATGTCCGGGGTCGAGGAAGAAGCGGTCTCTGCAAGGCCAATCTGGCTGTGCAGGGTCATAAACGAGAAACTCGGAATAAAGGGTGTTGATAAAATCAGCGCCACCCATAGCCCCGCCCGGGTGCCCGGACTTGGCTTTTTCCACCATAGCTACAGACAGCACGCGGATGTTGTCTGCGGCAGAATTCATTACCTCAACAGGATTTTTCATATAATTGTCGTTATGTTTTGTCTTTGTCTTCCCCCTTCGCGACTCGGCATAATCCAAGTAAACTTGGCTTCTGCTTTCTCCTTGGCGTCGGTTGGCTGTTTTGTGGCACTACCTGCCACCGCCGGGACGGTATGCTCTGCGTAAAAACGTCGCAAAAATACAAAATTATGGCCACGCGTGCAAACATTTTTCGCTGAGATTGAGCGAGAAGGCTTGCAGGCGTGACACAAGAGACTGTGGGCGATGGACAGAAATCACCCACTATGCTGTCAACACCGCGGTCTGACCATCATTCTTCTGCCTTTCCCGTCTTTGCCCGTGTCCGATTCCTGGGGCATCAGGGATGCTGTCTGTTTCTATTCTTGCATAACGGAGCTGATAATCTTTCAGCGATATCGTGTGAAGCAGTCTGGTCATCTCCTCCGAATTTTTCAACGCTTCCCCGGGCCGAGCCATCCCGGATAAGCTCTTTGAGACTTGGCTTTTGACGTCAATCATTCTTCCGCCACCCAGGTTTGTGCCCGTTGCTCTCTGGGCCTGAGCACATCCGTATGGGGCAAGATGCAAAACGAGTTATATGATGATGCTCTGTCTCTTTGATGTCAAAAGTACAGCCTTACCTTCAACCCACCCAATAACATACACTTATTTATCATTGACGCCAATATGATTTGACTGAAGTGAGCAGGGGGCGCACACCTCATTATTATAAAAGCCCAAAGATGACCTGACCCAACTAAACTACTCCATATATAAAAAAGAAATGTCTTCAGGATATTGGCGGGAGAGAAGACGTAGGAAAAAAGAGAGACGACAGGCGACAGGCATGCATAAAGACATAAAAAGGGCTGTGCCGATGATGTGATGAAACTCCGAGAGAATAGGATTTGAGCGCCAACTCCGCCTCTGTAATCCGACCCTACGCCCGAATTCGGACGCATATCGGCACGCCATCGGCGTGAGCGACTTTCTCGGTTTCAGGTAATTATTGATGAGTATCCCAATCAAACCGACACAGCCCTGTGCTGTTGACAAGGCGAAATTACGTCTTTGCTGCCATACTGCCAAGCCCCAACGACTATATTTTTGAAAAAAAAGGCGATTTCTTGGCCACCTCCCTCATTTGCACTAACTTCGCAAAGTTTTTATGGCTGTAAGTCGGAAGGCGCCCGACCCCGATCAAAACAGACTGGGGCCGCCTCGCTCATTTACGCCATGGCGCACTAACTGGGCTTTGACCGTTTTTTTAACTCTGACGAATACTTTTCGCTTGACATGAATACCAAATCATCTTCACATAATCCCTTTTCGCTTATTGCAGACTTTGAAGGCGAGATTGGCGCACTGTTCAATCAGTGTAAGGACGAAACGCTACCCATCTTGCCGGTTCGCAATATGGTGCTCTTTCCCGGCGTGGTGGCACCGGTTTCGGTGAGCCGCCGGTCCACACACAAACTGGTGCGTATGGCTGCAGAAAGAGACTGCTTCATCGGCGTGGTGTGCCAACGTGACGCCGACAAGGACGCACCCCGACGCAAGGACCTCTACGACACGGGCGTAGTGGCCAAGGTGGTGCGCATCATGGAAATGCCTGAAGGCAACCTCTCTGTCATTTTACAGGCCTTCTCACGCTTCACCCTGCACGATACCACACGCGAGAGACCCTATATGCGCGCTCATGTGACGCATCTCGACGAGAAGTTGGGGAATGTGATAGGCAATGAGGAATTTGAGGCGTTGAGCGAGGCTTGCCGTGACAAGGTGATGAAACTCATCAAGGCCAACGACGACATCAGAAACGAGGCGGCTTTTGCGCTCAAGAATATTCACAACCCCTATTATCTCATCAGTTTCATCGGCACCAATCTGCCCTTTGCCACCGAAGAAAAAATAGCCCTGCTCGAAGAGAACGACCCCATCCTCCGCGCCTCACACCTGCTGGAAATCATTGCCCGCGACTTGCAGTTTGCCCAGCTCAAACAGCGCATTGAGCAACGTGCACGCAAGGAATTGGACCAGCAGCAAAAGGATTATTACCTCAACCAACTCATCAAAAACATACAGGCCGAATTGGGCAATGAGCCGGCCGGCGACGACGTGACAGCTCTGCGTGAGAAGACGCTCGAACTGGATATGCCCGAGGGCGTCAAGGAGGTGTTTGAACGGGAAGTGCAAAAGCTTTCACGCATCAACATGCAGTCACCGGACTATAACGTACAACTCAATTTCCTCCAGACTCTCACCAGCCTGCCATGGGGCATCACCACGGAAGACCGTCTCGACATCAAAGGCGCCCGACGCACACTCGACCACGACCACTACGGCATGGAAGAGGTGAAAATGCGCATACTCGAGCACCTGGCCGTGATGAAGCTGCAAAACAAGCCCAAAAGCACCATTTTGTGTCTCTACGGCCCTCCGGGTGTGGGCAAGACCTCGCTGGGACGCTCCATCGCCGACGCCCTGGGCCGCAAATATGTGCGTATGTCGCTCGGCGGCGTGCACGACGAGGCCGAAATACGTGGCCATCGCCGCACTTATGTAGGCGCCATGCCGGGACGCATCATCAAAGGCATTATCAAGGCTGGAGCCAACAATCCCGTATTTATCCTCGACGAGATTGACAAGGTGGGCGGTGCCAACTTCAACGGCGATCCGCAGTCGGCCCTGCTCGAAGTGCTTGACCCGGAACAAAATGCCACGTTCCACGACAATTTTCTCGACATCGACTACGACCTCTCGCAGGTGATGTTCATCGCCACGGCCAATACGCTAGCAACCATTCCCTCGCCACTGCTCGACCGTATGGAGATTATCGAGGTGGAAGGCTATCTGGCCGAAGAAAAACGCGAAATTGCCCGTCGCCATCTCATCCCCAAACTGGAGCGACAGACACTGTTGGGCGAGAAGCTCAAATTTGCCCCACGGGCCATCGACAGCATCATAGAGAAATACACGCGTGAGAGCGGTGTACGCTCACTTGAGAAGCAGTTGGAAAAGGTCTTCCGCAAGGTGGCCTATCGCACGGCCCTCGACGGCACTATGCCGTTTGCCGGACGCTCGCTCTCTCCGGCCGACGTGGCCGAACTGCTGGGCAAACCCATCTACAACCGCGACAAATACCAGGGTAACGAACAGGCCGGCGTGGTGACTGGATTGGCATGGACGGCAGCCGGCGGCGAAATCCTATTCATCGAGACCAGCCTGAGCCGCAGCAAAGCTCCCAAGCTCACACTGACCGGCAATCTGGGCGACGTGATGAAAGAGTCGGCCGCCCTGGCACTGGAATATATCAAAGCACACGCCGACGCTCTCAGCATTGACCACGCCATCTTTGAAAACTGGAGCCTCCACATCCACGTGCCCGAAGGGGCCACACCCAAAGACGGTCCGTCGGCCGGCATCACCATTGCCACCTCGATTGCCTCTGCGCTGACAAGCCGAAAGGTGAAGGCACGCACGGCCATGACCGGCGAAATCACACTGCGCGGCAAGGTGCTGCCCGTGGGAGGAATCAAGGAAAAAATACTTGCAGCCAAACGCGCCGGCATCACAGACATCATCATGAGCAAAGACAACAAGCGCGACATCGACGAAATCAACTCGCAATATGTCGACGGCCTGACGTTCCACTTCGTGGAATGCGTGGAAGACGTGTTCAAGATTGCCCTCCCCGGCGAACTTGTGGCTCATCCGCAAGACTTCACCATCCACGACGTCCAACCTGCTGCCACAGCGGCACAAACCGCCACCCGCCCATGACCTTTGACCTGCTCCACACCGACAGCGGCTCTGCTGCAAGAGCCGGACGCCTCACAACGCCACATGGCATCATCGAAACGCCCATTTTCATGCCAGTAGGCACATTGGGCAGCGTCAAGGGCGTGCACCTCAGAGAGTTGAAAGACGACATTGGCGCCCAGATCATCCTGGGCAACACCTATCATCTCTATCTGCGGCCGGGGCTCGACATACTCGAAAAAGCCGGCGGACTCCACGCTTTCAACGGTTTCGACGGACCGATGCTGACCGACAGCGGCGGCTTTCAGGTGTTCTCGCTCTCAGGCATACGCAAACTGACGGCTGACGGCTGCGAATTTCGCTCACACATCGACGGCAGCAAACACTTTTTCTCACCAGAGCGTGTGATGGATATAGAGCGCATCATAGGTGCCGACATCATGATGGCTTTTGATGAATGTCCGCCGGGCACAGCCGACTATGCCTATGCCCGACGCAGCCTCGATCTGACCCACGACTGGCTCGCGCGATGTGTGAAACGCTTCAACGAGACACCTCCCAGATATGGTTACGAGCAGAGTCTCTTCCCCATTGTACAAGGCTGTGTCTATAAGGACCTGCGCCAAGAGAGTGCACGGTTTGTCACACAGTTTGAGACCGACGGCTATGCCATTGGCGGACTGGCCGTGGGCGAACCGGCAGAGCTGATGTATGAAATGATCGAGGTGGTTAACGACATTCTTCCCACCGACCGCCCACGCTATCTGATGGGCGTAGGCACACCGCTCAACATCCTCGAAGCCATAGAGCGAGGCGTGGATATGTTTGACTGCGTGATGCCCACCCGCAATGGCCGCAATGCCATGCTGTTTACCTCAAATGGCGTCATCAACATGCGCAACGCCAAGTGGGCCAACGACTTCTCACCCGTCGACCCCGACGGCCATTGCTTCGTCGACACACAATATTCGCGTGCCTATCTCCACCACCTCTACAAGGCCGGTGAGTTGCTGGCTATGCAAATCGGCAGCATCCACAATCTGGCCTTCTATCTCTGGCTGGTGAAAGAGGCCCGTCGGCAAATTCTCCAAAACAATTTCACGGTCTGGAAACGCGAAATGACCGAGCGTCTGATGCGCCGCCTCTGATTTTCACACCACCAATTCCCGGGCTCAACATTTCAAAGATGACGACACAATCCCCCACCCCACGCCGACAGCCAGCCATAAAGCGGCTGTTCAGCCGCCTGCGGAGCAGTATGGCCATCAGCCGCATAGACCGCTACATCATTGGGAAGTTTCTCACCACCTATGTATTCCTCATAGGCGTCATCATCTTCATGGCCATCATCTTCGACTACAACGAGAAGATTGACAAATTCACACAGAGCCACGTGTCGGCCTCGCGCATCATCTTCGACTACTATCTCAACTTCATCCCCTACTTCTCCAACCTCTTCAGTCCGCTCTTTGTCTTCGTCTCGGTCATCCTCTTCACCACCAAACTGGCCGGAAATTCTGAAATCATCGCTATGAAAGCGGCCGGTCTGAGCTTCACCCGACTGCTGCGACCCTATATGATTTCGGCCGCCATCATCGCCATAGTCTCCTTCGTGCTCGGCGCCTACATCATCCCACAAGGCAACGTGCAGAGGGTGAATTTTGAGAATGCCTATATCAAGAAAAAAAGCCTCACCACGGCCGAAGGCATACAGATGCAGGTGGACACGGGAGTGGTGGCCTATATCACCCATTTCGACAACGTGACGAAAAGCGGCTACGGTTTTTCACTCGACAAAATCAAAGACAAAAAACTCGTGTCGCACCTCACCGCTCAGACCATCCAATACGACACACTCTCTGAGCGACGCTACAGTTGGACCCTGCGTATGGTGCGCATTCGCGACATCGCCGGTATGAAAGAGCACATCACCACGGCCGAGCGACTCGACACGATGGTGATGATGGAACCCTCAGACTTCTTCTACACCAAAAACCAGCAAGAGACGATGACGCTCGACGAACTCGACGAGTTTATCGCCAAACAAAAAATGCGCGGCGCACCGAACATCAGCACCTTTGAGGTGGAATATCACAAGCGCTTCGCCACACCTTTTGCCGCCTTCATCCTCACCATCATAGGCGCCTCACTCTCTGTGAAGAAACGCAAGAGCGGTATGGGACTCAACCTCGGCGCCGGTCTGGCGCTCAGCTTCGCCTATATTATGTTCCAGACCGTCTCGGCCACAATGTCGACCAATGCCGGCCTGCCTGCGGCCATCGCTGTCTGGATACCCAACGTGGTGTTTGCCCTTATCGCCTTCGGGCTCTATCACCGCGCCAAAGACTAAATGAGAGATACAAAAGACTAAGAGACAAAAGCAGCCCTGTCGGCCTGTAAGGGCGGACGCTGCCACTAACCAGCTCCTCATCTCTTAGACTCCCCCATAAACACAAAACAAAAATGCTATTCACCGACCTCGACCTCGACGACGACCTGCTTGATGCACTCTATGATATGCGATTTGACGAGTGCACACCCATTCAAGAGAAATGTATTCCCCATATTCTTGAAGGCAAAGACCTCATCGGCATAGCCCAGACCGGCACGGGCAAAACCGCAGCCTATCTGCTGCCTCTGCTCACCACCCTGCGACGCGAAAGCCACCCGGCCGATGCCGTCAACTGCCTCATCATGTCACCCACGCGAGAGTTGGCGCGACAAATAGACCAGGCCCTGCAAGGTTTCGGCTATTATATGGACATCAACGGTGTGGCCGTGTATGGCGGCAACGACGGCGACCGCTACGAGCAAGAGCGCCGCAGTCTCTCAGCAGGAGCAGACATCGTCATCGCCACTCCCGGCCGCCTCATCACCCACATCAATCTCGGCACGCTCGACCTGAGCCGCACCACCCACCTCGTGCTCGACGAGGCCGACCGTATGCTCGACATGGGCTTTGCCGACGACATCATGAAGATTGTCGGCCAAATGCCCAAAGAGCGACAGACCATTCTCTTCTCGGCCACGATGCCGCCGAAGATTGCCGACTTTGCCCGAGGCATTATGAACCATCCCGTTGAGGTGCGCATTGCCGTGTCAAAACCGGCAGAAAAAATCAGTCAGAGTGTCTACATCTGTCACGAAACAGACAAAATCAAAATCATCAAATCGCTCTTTGCCGAGCGACGCCCCGAGCGTGTCATCCTCTTTGCCGGCTCCAAGCAGAAGGTGAAAGACCTCAACATCACGCTTTCACGTCTGGGCTACAACACGGCGGCCATGCACTCCGATCTGGAACAGAAAGAGCGCGACACGGTGATGCTCGACTTCAAGGCCCGCCACATAGACGTGCTCGTGGCCACCGACATTGTGGCCCGAGGCATCGACATCGACGACATCACGATGGTCATTAACTTCGACGTGCCCCACGATGCCGAAGACTATGTGCACCGCATCGGCCGCACAGCCCGTGCCGGCCGCGACGGCCGTGCCATCACACTGGTGAGCGAACGCGACACACGTGCCTTGGCCCAAATCGAGAGACTGCTCAAGGTGAAAGTGCCTCGAGCCGAACTGCCCGCCGGACTGGAGAGTCCGCAAACCACTCCCCACTCTGCCTCAAAACCCAAAGGCAAAGGCGACAGCCGCCGGGGACGCGAGAAGACTGCCGAGGGGCAGAAACCTCGCAACAAGTCGAGAAAATACCACCGCCGCGGCCACCGCGAGGGACAAGGACAAGGCAAGGCACAATAAACATACATCAGCATAGCCGGCAGGGCTATACAGCGTGGAGATATTATGGTTTTTCCTACATCCCCAGCAGCATGACCGGAAAGGCATTGGCACAGGTCTACGACCGTGAAGACTGAATTATGCTGTTTGTTCTTCCTGTCCGTACCGTTGCCGCTTCTCTCGGGCATGTCTTGGCCGGCTGCTGTGATGCCACGCGTCCGGCAATACGTTTCCTATCTCTTCCCCTCCACTTTTGGGATGAACAGCAATGTACGCATCACGGGCTGTGGCGCGTCGCTGGCCGATGTGGCTTTCGAGTAGCGTAGCCTGTGGCTGCAGCCATCGTCTACACAACTATGGCCTGTATGGTCTACAGTCGGCATATGAAGAGACTGCCAATGTGAGCAGACCGCCCCACTCTCCCCCTACCCAAAATGTTGCCTTTTTCCCAATCACACAATCACAAGCTTGTAAACTTCAAGGAATGAGGCTATTGCTGTGATTGAACGTTCCAGTCACGCTCAATCACACTCCGACGTCTCACACGCTACAAAATGGCAAAAAAATTCCGCGCATCGACTTCTTCAATCAATGAAGCGATGCGCGGAATGTGTTTGTTATAAGAATCTGCTGTTTCTTACTTCACCTTGGCAACGATGGCCTTGAAGGCTTCGGGGCTGTTGACGGCGAGGTCGGCGAGGACCTTGCGGTTGATTTCGATGCCGGCTTTGTGGAGGGCACCCATCAACTGAGAGTAAGAGAGACCTTCGAGGCGGGCAGCAGCGTTGATACGCTGAATCCAGAGAGCGCGAAAGTTGCGCTTTTTGGTGCGACGGTCGCGGAACGCATAGGTCAGACCTTTTTCCCAGGTGTTTTTGGCAACGGTCCAGACGTTCTTACGTGCGCCATAGTAGCCGCGTGTAAGTTTCAGAATTCTTTTTCTTTTCGCTCTTGAAGCGACATGGTTGACTGATCTTGGCATAATTTTTGTTGTTTTGGCTGCCGGCGTCGTTTGTTGGATTGTTGACGATCTTTGTGCCGGTCACCCGATTAAACTAAAAAAGGATGTGAAAAAAAGACGGGTTGGTTTAACGCATGCAGAGCAATTCGCGCACCTGGCGTGTGTTGGTACCGTCCACGAGACCTGCGTGCTGGAGATTGCGCTTCTGCTTTTTGGTCTTCTTGGTCAGAATGTGACTGTGGAAAGCGTGGTGTCTTTTGATCTTACCCGTTCCGGTAAGGTGAAACCTTTTTTTGGCACCGGAATTAGTCTTTACTTTTGGCATTTTCTTTTGTTTTTGTAAATGATGATTATTAAACGAGCGGCTGCGTGAGATACCAAACACAGCGCGCATCTTTTTCTTTGTGTCGTTTCAGAAGTCTTCGCCCTCGACCTTCGGTCCGGTGTATTCTTTTTTCACCTTGACGGCCGGTGCGGCTTTCACCTTGACGGCTTGGCCTTCGGCGTTGGCGTCGCCGGCATGCTCATCGGCATTGTGCTTGGCGGCTGCGGTCTTTTTGGGTGCAATGAAGATGGTCATGCGCTTGCCTTCGAGCACGGGCATCTGCTCCACTTTGCCGTATTCTTCGAGGTCGTTGGCAAAACGCAGCAAGAGCACTTCGCCCTGTTCCTTGAAGAGGATGCTTCGTCCGCGGAAGAAGACATAGGCCTTGACCTTGTCGCCCTCGGCGAGGAAGCCTTTGGCGTGTTTGAGCTTGAAGTTGTAGTCGTGGTCGTCGGTCTGGGGTCCGAAACGGATTTCCTTGACGTCGATTTTGACTTGCTTGGCCTTGAGCTCTTTTTGTCTTTTCTTCTGCTGATAGAGGAACTTGGAGTAGTCTATCATACGGCAGACAGGCGGCACGGCGTTGGGTGAAATCTCAACGAGGTCGAGACCTTTGCGCTCTGCCATCTGAAGCGCCTTTGACGTAGGCAAAACTTCCGCTTCGATGTCATCGCCCACAACGCGCACTTCCTTGGCCCGGATTTGCTCGTTGACGCGATAGCGGTTTTTCATTTTGTCGTTCTTCATTCGAATGCTTCTCTGTGTGCTCCGGGAGGGAGTTTTGAGGCCTGGCGTAACGAGATGATTGTCTGTGATTTTATCTCTCCTGAGCCTATGTTTCCCGAAAGTGACTGCAAATTTAATAGTTTTTTGTCATTTCAACGACCTCGTCATTGATTTTCTTTGCAAAATCGGCGATTTTCATGATGCCTTGGTCGCCTTCGCCTTGTTTGCGGACGGCCACGTTGCCTTCGGCGGCTTCTTTTTCGCCCACGATGAGCAGGTAGGGAATGTGTTTCATCTCGTTGTCGCGGATTTTGCGGCCAATCTTTTCAGAGCGATCGTCGACGAAGGCACGCACGTCGGCCTGGTCGAGCTGGCGGCACACTTCTTGGGCATAGTCGTTGTATTTGTCTGAGATGGGGAGCACGGCCACCTGGTCGGGCATAAGCCAGAGCGGGAAGTGGCCGGCGGTGTGCTCGATGAGCACGGCCACGAAGCGTTCCATCGAGCCGAAGGGGGCGCGGTGTATCATCACAGGGCGGTGCTTGGCGTTGTCGGCACCGGTGTATTCGAGGTTGAAGCGCTCGGGCAGGTTGTAGTCCACCTGGATGGTGCCCAACTGCCAGCGTCGGCCGAGGGCGTCTTTGACCATAAAGTCGAGTTTGGGACCGTAGAAGGCGGCTTCGCCGTATTCAATCTTGGCGGGCAGTCCTTTTTCCTCGCAAGCTTCGATGATGGCCTGTTCTGCACGCTCCCAGTTTTCTTCAGTGCCGATGTATTTGGCACGGTTCACCTTGTCGCGCAGAGAGATTTGGGCCTCAAACTTGTCAAACTTGAGTGCCTTGAAGATAATCATGATGATGTCCATCACGCGGAGGAACTCGTCTTTCACCTGGTCGGGACGGCAGAAGATGTGGGCGTCGTCTTGGGTGAAGCCGCGCACACGCGTCAATCCGTGGAGCTCACCGCTCTGCTCGTAGCGATAGACCGTGCCGAACTCGGCCAGACGCAGGGGCAGGTCTTTGTATGAGCGGGGCTTCCAGGCGTAGATGGCGCAGTGGTGTGGGCAGTTCATCGGCTTGAGCATATACTCTTCGCCCTCCTCGGGTGTGTGGATGGGCTGAAAGGAGTCTTTGCCATACTTGGCATAGTGGCCCGAGGTGACATAGAGATTTTTCGAACCGATATGCGGAGTCATAACCTGCTGATAACCATAGCGCTTCTGGATTTTCTTCAAGAAGCCCTCAAGACGCAGGCGCAGGGCCGTACCTTTGGGCAGCCACATAGGCAGACCCTTTCCCACGAGGTCGGAGAACATGAAGAGTTCCATCTCCTTACCGATCTTGCGGTGGTCGCGGCGCTTGGCTTCTTCAAGAAGCTGGAGATATTCGTCGAGCATTTTTTTCTTGGGGAAAGAAATGCCATAGACGCGCGTGAGTTGCGGACGGTTTTCGTCGCCTCGCCAATAGGCAGAGCTCACGGCCATTACCTTGACCGCCTTGATGGCGCTGGTGTTCATAAGATGCGGACCGCGACACAGGTCGGTATATCCGCCCTGTGTGTAAGTGGTGATGTGACCGTCTTCGAGGTCGTTGATAAGTTCGAGTTTATAGGTCTGTCCGTCGGCGGCAAAGGCTTTGAGGGCGTCGGCTTTAGAGATGTTTCGTCGCACGAGGCTCTCGCCGCGCTGCACGAGTTCTTGCATTTTCTTCTCTATGAGGGGGAAGTCGCTTTCGCTGATACTTTTGCCTTCGGGCGGCATCACGTCGTAGTAGAAGCCGTTTTCGATGGCCGGTCCGATACCGAACTGTGTGCCGGGCCAGAGTTCTTGCATAGCCTCGGCCATGAGGTGTGCCGAGGTGTGCCAGAAGGCGTGTTTACCCTGTTCGTCGTCCCATTTATAGAGTTGTATGGTGGCGTCTTCTTCGATGGGTCGGTTGAGTTCGGTAGTTTCACCGTTCACGCCGCATGCCAGCACGTCGTGTGCCAGTCTTGAAGAAATGCTTTCGGCTATTTGCAGTCCCGTGATACCCTTTTCGTATTCACGCACTGAGCCATCGGGAAAAGTAATCTTAATCATTTGATCGTATTTTAGTTTTGAGGGACAAAGTTAGTGCAAGGCGAGCGGTAAGCAAAATAAAAAAAGGATTTTTTTAGATTGCTTGCCCGAGCCGCAGCCTATATAGAGTCAACAAGCAAGTGCAATATTACGAATAATGTTTGTAGAACTCTTTTATTGGTGTTGAGAAATTGAGTTTTTGCCTTGGTCTTCTGTTGA
>JBGVLE010000119.1:0-21060 GCA_045124135.1 Alloprevotella sp. | reverse complement strand
GCCTGGTTCGTGCTCTCGTATGTGGGCATATAATCTGCCGCTGTCGGTTTGTCTTTTTCCGTATCCTGCCGGAAGGTTATCTTTGAAGCAGGAAATAAGCAAAGAGAGGTTTCTGGCCTCTCTTTTTCGTTTTCAGACCGTTACGGGGCTTATGGCAGGAAATTCTGGCCTTATGGCAGGAAAAACTGTCCTTATTCCACGCGTTTTTTTGTGGCCCAAAAAGTTTTTTTGTCTCTGTTCCCCTTCCGTTTTTGAGACTCTCAGGAATGTCTGTTGGCTTTATGGTGTTGATTTACAGGCTTTTGTCGCGAATTTGGCGCAGTCAGGGCCAAATTGTCCCATTTGTAGGCAATTTTGAAAAAGAGTTAAGAAAACCTATATCGTTGTCCCACTCAACCCTCCCTTTTGAACACGGCACTCTGAGCGAGTCGTGGGGCGCTGCTCACTTACCACAGACCGCCCGCCTCTTTTGTGGCGGCTTTTTGCTATATTTGCCCTCACTGAGACCCATTGTCACGACAATAAAACCTATACACCCGATAGCATGATTACCAGACTCATCGATTTCCTGGGCGCCTCGCCCGTCAACTTCCTTGCCGTCGACACCATCAGCCGCCGACTCGAAGCCGCAGGCTACAAAAAAATCAATGCGGCCGACGCCATGACAGACGTCAAACCCGGCGACCGCTTTTATGTCACCAAGAACGGCTCGGCTCTCTTTGCCTTCGAACTCGGCAGCCAGCCCCTCGCCGACACGGGCGCACACATCATTGCCGCACACTGCGACTCGCCCACTTTCCGCATCAAGCCCAATGCCGAAATGACCGGCGACGGACGTGTTGTCAAGCTCAACACCGAAGCCTACGGCGGTGCCATCCTGAGCACATGGCTCGACCGGCCGCTGAGCCTTGCCGGACGGGTCATTGTTCGCGGCGACAACCCGCTGCGGCCCGTCAGCCGCCTGTTGCGCATTGACCGCCCCCTGCTGCAGATACCCAACCTGGCCATCCACTTTAACCGGCAGGTGAACGAAGGGGTGAAGCTTTCCAAGCAAAAAGACATGCTCCCCATCATCGGCATAAGTCCCGAAGGCGCCAACCCCGCTGAGACGCTGCTCAACCTCTTGGCCGAAGAGCTTGGCGTGCCGGCAGCCGACATCATAGACTTCGACCTCTCGCTTTACGTCGTCAGCCCGGCCTACCGCTGGGGACTCTCGGGAGAGTTCATTTCGTCGGGACGTCTTGACGACCTCAGCATGGTCCACGCCGGGCTTGAAGCTCTCCTGGCCTCATCCACCACAGCCGGCACCAAGACCAAAATCCTTGCCGTCTTCGACAACGAAGAGGTGGGCAACGGCACGAAACAAGGTGCCGGCAGTCCGTTCTTCGCCAGTCTGGTGGAGCGCGTCGTGGCTGCACAAGGCGGCACTAAAGACGACTATTTCCGCGCCGTCGAGCGCTCTTTCATGGTCAGCGCCGACAATGCCCACGCCTGGCATCCCAATTACAGCGAAAAATATGACCCCACCAACCATCCCGTGATGGGTGGCGGGCCGGTCATCAAATACAACGCCCAGCAAAAATACCTAAGCGACGCCTACTCGGCCGCCGTCTTTGCCGGCATCTGTCGCGAGGCCGGTGTGCCATGCCAGAAGTTTGTCAACCACAGTGAGGTGGCCGGAGGCTCCACGTTGGGCAACACGCTGAGCAGCTCGCTCCCCCTTGTCGGTGTGGATATGGGCAATCCCATCTGGGCCATGCACAGTGCCTGCGAGACCGGTAGTGTCGACGACCATCTCTATTGCATCAAGGCTTTCACCCGCTTCTACGAGATGGCCTGAGGCGTCTCTGTGGGCGCGATAAAGGCTCCAAATGGCTGCAATTTGTCGGCCCACGACCCTCATACGCCGAATTTTGCGTAATTTTGCCCACGAAAGGGCGGAGGTGCCCAACGGTGCCGCCGCCAAACAACCCGACATCAGTCTGAATATGAAAACAACCTTTTTATCATCGCTCTGTCTGTTGCTCGCCTTAGTGGCCGCTCCGCTTCGCGCCCAAGACGTGCAGCCCGTGGCCATCTCGGCATCTGAGACACAAAAAGAGATGCTCCGTTTTGGCACGCTACGCTATGACTCTCTCTTGCACGCCATGCCCGAATATGCCACGATGCAAACCCGTCTGGCCGACCTCCGGGCCAAATACGAGAAAGAAGTCGACTACAACGAGGAATCGTTCAAGCGCCAGTTTGCCGAATTTTTGCAAGGACAGAAAGAGTTTCCTCAAAACATCCTGCTCAAGCGTCAGCGCGACCTGCAGGCCGCCATGGAGCGCAGTCTGGCCTTCCGCCACGATGCCGACAGCCTGCTGCGCCAGGCAGCCATCGACCTGGAGGCTCCCATACGCCAGCGGCTCAATGCCGCCATTCAGGCCGTGGGATTGGAGCGGGGCTATGCCGGCATAGTCAATCTCGACACCCCGGCTATGCCCTTTGTCAATCCGAGACTCACCGAAGACGCCACGCCCTACGTGGTGGAGAAGCTCATCCTGACGCGCGACCGGTAGCGGAAGTCTTAAAGTTTAGGAGTCCAAGAGGTTGAAAGACAATGGGCGGCCGGGCAAATCCTGTAGTGGCGTGACCCATCTGCCCTGGTCGTCAGGTCTGGGTTATGGGGCCAATCTCCAATGTCCCGGCCTGAAAGGGCGGGACCCCACATACGCTTGACGGACCATTATACTTGTCTTGTTTCCGCTCTGGCTCTTTGTCTTTTTTTTCTTCGATTTCAAACATAATAATTATGAACCAATCGCTCACGCCATCCGGCGCCATCGGTGTGTTTGACTCCGGCTACGGCGGCTTGACCATTTTGAGGCAAATGAGGCAACTATTGCCCGAATATGATTACATCTATTTGGGCGACAATGCCCGTGCGCCTTATGGCAGCCGGTCGTTCGACGTCATCTATCGCTACACGCTCGAAGCCGTTGAGGCCCTTTTTGCCCGTGGTTGCCGCATTGTCATTCTGGCCTGCAACACCGCCTCGGCCAAGGCCCTGCGCTCCATCCAGCAAAACGACCTGCCACACATGGAGGACGGACTGCGCGTGCTGGGTGTCATACGCCCCACGGTTGAGGTGGTGTGTGAGATGACGCAGACCCGCCACGTCGGCATCCTGGCCACGGCCGGCACAATCAATTCGGGATCTTACGGCATGGAAATCCACAAGATTGCCCCCGACATCATCGTGACGGGCCAAGCCTGCCCTATGTGGGTGCCTTTGGTGGAGAACTATGAGTTTGACTCGCCCGGAGCCGACTATTTCGTAAAAAAACGCATCGAAGGCATCTTGCGGCAAGACCCCGACATCGACACGCTCGTGTTGGCCTGTACGCACTATCCGCTTTTGATGAACAAGATCGTGAAATACACGCCGGCCGGCGTGCGCATCGTGCCGCAAGGCGAATATGTGGCCGACAGCCTCCGCCGCTACCTTGCCCGCCATGCCGACATGGACCAGTCGCTCTCGCGCGGCGGCACGTGCCGCTATTTCACCACCGAAGACGCCGGGAAATTCCGCGAGAGTGCGTCGCTCTTTATGCACGAACCCATCCAAGTGGACCACGTCGAACTCTAAACAATGACCAAACCAACTACATCAACCCCTTCCACACCCCGCCGCCTGTTGGTGACGGGGGCAAGTGGGTTTATAGGCAGTTTCATCGTGGCCCGCGGCCTCGAACTGGGCTTTGAAGTGTGGGCCGCTATGAGAGCCTCGAGTTCGAAGCGCTATCTGGCTGACGAGCGCATCCGTTTCATCACGCTCGACCTCTCTGACGAAACCAAACTGACGAGCCAACTTGCCGCCCACGTGAAAGAACACGGTGAGTGGCATGCCGTGGTGCATGCCGCAGGGGCCACAAAATGCCGATGCGAAGACGATTTTTTTGAAATCAACACCCGCGGCACAGAGCGATTGGCCCGAGCCTTGATGACCACCGGAGCACTCACCGGCCGCCTCGTCTTTGTGAGTTCACTCAGCGTGTGCGGACCGCTCCACGAAAAAGACTACGCTCCCATTACCGCCCTCGACAAGCCGCAGCCCAACACCGCCTACGGCCGCTCTAAGTTGAGAGCCGAGGCCGCTCTGAGCGGCATCGAAGGCTTGGACTATGTCATCGTTCGCCCGACCGGCGTCTACGGCCCGCGTGAGCGCGACTATTTCATGATGGCCAAGAGCATCAAGAGCCACGTCGACTTTGCCGTGGGCTATCGCCGGCAGGTCATCACCTTCATCTACGTGGCCGACCTCGTAGAGGCCATCTTCCTTGCCCTTGAAAAAGGCCGATGCGGCAAGGCCTACGCCCTCACCGACGGCGGAGAATACGCCTCGCGTGCCTTCTCAGACTTGCTGCAACAACATCTCGGCGTCAAACACGTGGTCCACATCAAGGCGCCGCTATGGGTGCTCAAGACCGTGTGCGGCATAGCCGGCACCTGGGCCAGATGGCGGGGCAAAACCGCTACGCTCAACGGCGACAAATATAAGATTATGAAACAGCGTAACTGGAGCGCCGACATCAGTGACGCACAAAAAGACCTCGGCTACACGCCGCAATATCCGCTTGAACGAGGCGTGGCAGAGAGTGTGGCCTGGTATAAATCCCAAAAATGGCTCTGACACTTTTGCAACCCTTGAAAAAAGAGCGTGGCCTTGTCGGCGTGGAAAAAGTCACGTTGGCCTACGCCCTTGTCACCGCTCTCATTGCCCTTTGCCTATGGCCCCGGCTCTCTGCGCCGCAGTCGATTATGTTCACCCGCCTCTGCGTCGTGGCCGGAATGGGTTTGGCTCTGGTGCTGTACCGCTTGAAGCCCTGCCGGCTTACCCTTCTCGTGCGCTATTTCTATCCCCTTTCGCTCTTGGGCGTTTGGTATCCCGAGACCTACGAGTTCTGTCGCGTCTTCGACAATCTCGACTGGGTCTTTGCCCGCGCCGACCAGTGGCTGTTCGGCTTCCAGCCGGCCCTGGGCTTCAGCCAGGCCTGGCCGGACTTATGGTGCAGCGAAGCCCTCAACTTGGGCTATTTTGCCTATTACCCCATGATTGCCCTCACGGTCATTGTGCCGCTTTTCAAAGACACGGCCACGTTCAGCCGTACGGCTTTCATCGTGCTGGCTGCCTTCTTCCTTTATTATCTCATCTATCTCTTCGTGCCTGTGGGCGGTCCGCAATATTATTTCAGCCACATCGGGCTCGACCAAGCCGCTTCCGGGACGTTCGACATCGTGGGCCCGCACAGCCGCATCGGGCTCGACATGTTGCCCTCGCCGGGTGGTGACGGCCTTTTCCGCACCCTGGTTGAAAGCGCTCAAGCCAGCGGCGAGCGCCCAACGGCCGCCTTCCCCTCGTCACACGTCGGCGTGAGCACCATCCTTATGCTCATCCTTCGTCGCGACAACCGCCGCCTGATGTGGTGGCTCATGCCTCTCTACGTCTTGCTCTGCATGGCCACGGTCTATATCCAGGCCCACTATTTCATTGATGTGGTCTTCGGCTTCGTCTCTGCCCTGTTGTTTTATGTCTTGTTGGACAAGATCTATCCGCGGGTGGAGCGCTTCGGCTATGCGGCGGCGCCTTTTTCTCTCAGAATAAAACAAAAATCAAACCGATAATGAAAAAAACACTTCTCTCCCTCTTGCTCCTGGCCGGCACAGCCACTGCCGTGGCCCAAAGCCAGGGCGGCGGCATCACGGCCGAAATGCTCCGGCAAATCAAGCAAGCCCAGTCTGAAACAGTGGCAGACAAAGCGCTGCGCAATGCCCTCTTCTCCACGTCTATCAACCAACTGGCCACATCGCCCGAGCGCACCAAAGCCGGCGACGTGTATTTTTCTGACAAAGTCAACTCAAAAGGCATCACCGACCAAGCCTCAAGCGGACGCTGCTGGCTCTTCACCGGACTTAATGTGATGCGTGCCAAGATGATTGAACAATATGGTCTGGGCTCTTTCCAGTTTTCGCAGGCCTATTGCTTCTTCTACGACCAACTTGAAAAGGCCAACCTCTTCCTGCAAGCCGTCATCGACAATGCCGGCAAGCCTCTCGACGACAAGACCAACGAGTGGCTGCTCAAGAACCCGCTCTCAGACGGCGGCACCTTCTGCGGCGTGCAAGACGTGGTGACGAAATACGGTCTGGTGCCGGCCGAAGTGATGCCCGAAAGCTACGCTGCCAACAACACCTCGAAGATGTCGCAACTCTTGCAGCTCAAACTACGCGAGTGGGCGCTTGAACTCAGAGACCGTGTGGCCAAAGGCGAAAAGGCTGCCAAAATCAAGCAACGCAAGACCGAAATGCTCGCCACGGTCTACCACGTGCTGGCCATTTGTCTCGGCGAACCGCCCACTGAATTTGATTGGACACGTACAGCCGCAGACGGCACGCCCATAGAGACCAAGCACTACACACCCCTCTCGTTTTATGCCGAATTTGTGGGAGCCGATCTGAAAAACAACTACGTCATGCTCATGAACGACCCCACACGTCCCTACCATAAGACCTACACCATCGAATACGACCGCCACACCTACGACGGCAGTCAGTGGACCTACCTCAACCTGCCCATCGACGAAATCAAGCAAATGGCGATTGCCTCCATCAAAGACTCGGTCATGATGTACTTTTCTTGTGATGTGGGCAAATGCTACAACTCCAAGACGGGTGTGCTCAGTCTCGACAACTACGATTACGAGAGCCTCTTCAACACAACCTTCCCGATGAACAAGGCCGACCGCATCCGCACCTTCGCTTCCGCTTCGAGCCACGCCATGACCCTCATGGCCGTTGACCTTGACGCCGACGGCCAGCCTAAGAAGTGGATGGTGGAGAACTCTTGGGGCCCCTCTTCAGGCTATCAGGGCCACCTCATCATGACCGACAGATGGTTTGAAGAATATATGTTCCGCCTCGTCGTAGAGAAACGGTTCGTACCCGAAAAGACACAGCAACTGCTTCGTCAGAAACCCACCGTCTTGCCCGCTTGGGACCCCCTCTTTGCCCCCGAGCAATAAGTCTCTGAATACGTCTGCGGCCTTGCCGCAAAGTCTTCGTGCCAATGACCCCCGACTCCCTTTTTCCAGCCTACCAGCGCGTCAATGCCTCACACCGTCGGCAGATGGTGTGGCACCTTGGCGTGGATGCCGGCTTCTTTGCCGAATATTCGGCCATGCTCAACGCCATGATTTATTGCCTTAAACGGCAGTGGCGCTTCTCGCTCTATGCCGACGATGCCAATTTCGGTTACGCCAATGGTTGGACCGACTATTTCGAACCTTTTTGTGAGGAAGTCCACGAGGCGTTTCATCATCGCTACAACCTCTATCCGTCTCCCTCTTGGCGGTCATGGTTGGCACAGAAAGAGCGTCGCCGGGCCATATCGCTTGGCTGGATGCTCAAACTCCGCTGGCGGCACGTCGTGGGCAATGTCCTGGCCTTGAAAACCTACGGCCGGCGTGTGCGGCTCTCTCATTCGCTGCGTCTCAAGTCCGACCAGGTGACCATTCCCGAACTTGACATCGACCTGTCTTATATCGAGGCCTTTGGCCGCATGGCCGACATCACTTGGCGCTTTAATGCCGAAACCCGCCGGGCCGTGGACGAACTCATCGGGTCACTCGGTCTGTCGCCGCGCTTCATCTCCTGCCAGTTGCGAGGTGGCGACAAGGTGACCGAGACCGCTTTGCTGCCTGTCAGTCGCTATGTCGAACCACTCACGCGCCTGGCCCAGGGCCGCGATGTCTATGTCTTGACCGATGACTACCGCCTGTTTGAAGAACTTCGCCGCCTCGCGCCTTCGCTCAGCCTGAAGACACTTTGTCGGCCCACAGAGCAAGGCTATGTCAACTCTGCTTTCGCTGCCAGCGGAGGTGAGGCCAAGCGCGTGCAGATGCAGCGCTTCCTGGCCGGCATCGAACTGCTGCGGCGCAGCGATTGTTATCTGGGCAGTGTCACTACGGGGCCGAGTTGCTTTATGTTCAAGAGTGCCTTGGCCAAAGGAGTGGCCATCGACTGCGACCAGGCCGACATCGCCGACATTATCAACCAGCCCATCGCCGAGCGTGCCCGTCGTGCCGCGCTCTATCTGGCCGCCCATCCCCAGCCCTGAGCGGCACACCATCACAAAAACAACTATGAGAAATCTACCTCCCGTCACCAAAAACCTGCTCATCATCAACCTCATCTGCTTCATGGCCGCTCTGGTCTTTGAGCAGCGTGGCGTTGACCTTACTCGCGTGTGCGGTCTGCACTTTATCCTGTCGTCCGACTTTGGCATCTGGCAGCCCGTCACCTATATGTTTCTCCACGCCAACTTTTCCCACCTTTTCTTCAATATGTTTTCGCTCTGGATGTTCGGGCGCATTGTCGAGCAGGCTATGGGAGAGAAGCGCTTCATCATTTTTTATTTTGTCTGCGGCATTGGAGCGGCCTTGTGCCAGGAGTTGTGGCAGTTGGGTGAATACTTCATCGCCGTTGGGAATGGCAGTTACGCCGGCCTGCCTTTGGCCGAGATTGACGGCCGCTGGAATGTGCTTGATTTTGCCAATCAGTCGCGCTATCTGCTCACCGAGTGCATCGCTCCGACCATAGGCGCCAGTGGTGCCTGCTATGGCGTGTTGCTGGCTTTTGGTATGACCTACCCCAACGAGCGCATTATGCTGCTTCTGCCGCCTATTCCTCTCAAGGCCAAATACTTTGTCTGCGGCTATGCCGTCATTGAACTGATTTCGGCCTTTGCCAGCGACGGCAACGTGGCCCATTTCGCCCACCTCGGCGGTATGCTCTTCGGCCTCTTGCTCATACTCTATTGGCGCGGCAAGGGACGTAGTCGGTTTGAGGGTTGGCAAACGTGGACCCCGCGCCGTTCGGCCTCACCCTGGACCCGCTTGAAAGACCGCTTCAAACAGTGGTTCAAGACTTCGAAAACAAAGCCGAAAGACTCCGCACGCTTTTCAGACCGCTCGGCCGACTACGACTACAACGCCCGTCATGCCGACGAGAAAAAACGCAAGGACCAGGAAGAGATAGACCGCATTTTACAGAAAATCAAACAAAACGGCTATCAAAGCCTCACCGACGCCGAGCGTCGCCGCCTTTTTGAAGACAGCAAGCGCTAAATGCCGCGCCGTGCCGCCCAATCCCTGAGACCATGAAAGTGTTGCTCAAAAAATCTGCCCATCTTCTCATTGCCACGGCCGCCTGGCTGGCAGTGGCCTTCTTGTGGGCGTGTGCGCTGAGCGTCTATTTCAGTCCTGCCCGTTCCGCCTTGGCCGGTCTCCTGTCTTTAGCCTTCCCTTGTGCCCTCATAGCCGTGGTGGGCATGGTGCTGGTTACCCTCATTTTTTCGCGCCGCCACCTTTGGGTGCCGCTGCTCGGTCTGGCCCTTTGTTGGGGACGGGTGAGAGAATATGTGCCTGTCAATTTTTCGTCAGAGCCTCCTGCCGGTGCCGTCAAACTGATCACCTACAACGTGCATGGCTTCTCGGACCATACCAATACGCCCCGGCTCACCTATTTCGCCCTCGAAGACATTCTCACAAGCGGCGCCGACATCGTCTGTCTGCAAGAAGTCTATTTCTTGCCGTCTGACACGGCCACCTGGGCTGCCGTGCGCGAGCGCGCCTCTACGGTCTACGCCTATAACGACACGGTCAACATCTCCACGAGTATGCTCACCGTTTTTTCGCACTATCCCATTGTGAGCCACGAAACCATCTGCCGGGACAACACCAATGGCGCGGCTGCGTTCAAACTGTTGCTTTCGCCGTCCGACACGTTGACGGTCGTCAACTGCCATTTGGCGTCGATGCGCCTTAGTCCCGACGAGCGCGAACAATATCACACCATCGTCACAAAACCCGAAAACACCGACAGCACCCGCCACAGCCTTTTGCGCATCGTGCGGCGGCTCGTTGCCGGCAACCGCCTACGGGCCACCCAGGCCGAGGCTGTGGCCGACTATGTGGCACGCCATCGCGACGAGCGTCTCATTGTGTGTGGCGACTTCAACGACACGCCCGTGTCATATGCCCACCACACCATTACCGCTGCCGGACTGACCGACGCCTATGCCGCCACGGGCCACGGGCCCGGCCGCTCGTTCAATCGCGACGCCATTTTCGTGCGCATAGACCACATCCTGATGTCGTCGCGCCTGAGGCCGTATGCCTGTCGGATAGACAAGACGTTCAGCCACTCCGACCACTATCCGGCCGTGTGCCATTTCACTTTTTGAACCCTTAAAGAGTCAAAAAGACAAAGAGACAAAGAGACGAAGAGTCGGCTTGGCCGCTCATTCTCTCTTATCCTCCTAATCTCTTGGTCTATGACATTTCGTCTCTTTAATTTTTCGACTCTTCGTCTTCTAATCCTTAAACCCCGACCTATGAAAACACGTTTCCCCCTCCGCCTTTTCGCTGTGGCGCTGTGCCTCACAGCCGGCCTGCCGCAGGTGACAGCCTCACCGCAAATGCCGCCTCTCACGTTCCATCCCGACGGCGGCGAGACCGCCCACGAACTCTATGTGACCCAACCCGGCGCCGCGCCCTATCGCATACCTGCCATAGCCTCCACTGCCTGTGGCGACATTCTCGCCCTCACCGATCACCGTCCGTGCGGTGCGGACATCGGTTATGGCGAGGTCGACATCATGTGCCGCATCTCTCGCGACGGCGGCCGGTCGTGGGGTGAAGCCTTCTATGTGGCCGACGGGCAAGGCGACAAGGCCGCCGAGGTGTGGCAGACCGGCTTTGGCGATGCCGCCGTGGTGGCCGACAGCCGCCGCGACGAGGTGCTCATCATGTGCGTCTGTGGCAAAACGCCTTGCTGGGCCGGCAACTATCTGCCCGGCCAGGCCGGGAGCAATCCCAACCCCGTGGCCCGTATCCGTGGCAAAAGAGACAAAAAGACCGGCCGCTGGACCTTCACTTCGCCCATAGACGTCACCGAGTCGATATACCGGCTTTTTGTCGACGCCGACGGACAGCCCACGGTGAGGTCGCTTTTCATCGGCTCGGGCAAGATTTGCCAAAGCCGTGTGGTCAAGACCGGCGATTATTATCGCCTCTATTGCGCCGTCTGGACACGCGACGGCGGCAACCGCGTCATCTATTCCGACGACTTCGGTGAGACCTGGCACCTGCTCGGTGCACTCACCGACCGTCCGGCCCCCGGCGGCGACGAGCCCAAGTGTGAGGAACTGCCCGACGGCACCGTCGTGTTGAGCTCGCGTGCCTATGGCGGTCGTCTCTTCAACACATACACCTTCACCGATGCCGCTTCGGGCAAAGGCAGTTGGGCAGAAGTGGCCTTCTCCGGAGCAGAAAGCCTCGGCACTACGGCCGTCACCAACAGCTGCAACGGCGAAATCCTCCTTGTGCCCGCTGTGCGCCAAAGCGACGGCACACGGCTGACCCTCGCCCTGCAGTCTGTGCCCCTCGGGCCCGGACGCTCTCATGTGGGCATCTATTTCAAGGCCCTCACCGCGCCTTCAGACTATGCCACGCCCGCCACGCTGGCCTGGGGATGGAGCGGTCCCTACGAAGTGAGCCGCCTCGGCTCGGCCTACAGCACCATGGTGCGCCAACGCGACGGTTCGATAGGTTTCCTCTTTGAGGAGTCCACCCACGGCGCTGACTACACCATCGTTTACCGCCGCTTGGCGCTCGAACAAATCACGCGCGGCGTCTATCGCTCCGGCCGTTGAGGCTGCCGCGAAGGTATGTGGGCGCCACGGCGTCGTTGTGTCTTTTTTGTCGCCCTCAAAAACGGTTATCTTTGATGTAGGAAATAAGAAGAAGCAGGCTTTCGGGTCTGCTTCTTTCATTTTCAGGGCATTACTGTCCTTATGACAGGAATTTCTGGCATAAGGACAGTTTTCCCTCTCCCTATTCCCGTAACGACTTTCCCAAAACATCCGCGTTTTGTTGTCTTTTTTGCTTCCCAGAAGCCTTGTTGCCGTGCGATGCAGTAGCCACAAGCACGCCCGGCTCAGTTTTTTGCTTAAAAAAAATGGTTTTGCGTCACACAAAACCGCCCTTTTTGTAATCTTCCGGGCGTAAGAAAAACAAAGTTTTTTTTGTTCCAGCCTGCATTTTATATTAACTTCGCAAAAATTACAATAATTATGATTTCGGTAGAAAAACTCAAACGCATCGTCTTCGACGGCGAGCCGCTCTCGCTCGATGCCGACACGCTGCGCCGCGTGGCCGAGTGTTACGACTTTCTGCGAGACTTTGCCCGCGACAAGGTGATTTACGGCATCAATACCGGTTTCGGTCCCATGGCCCAATGGCGCGTGAGTGACGAGCACCTTCAAGACTTGCAATACAATATCATCCGCAGCCACGCCGCCGGTATGGGGCAGTGGCTCGATGCCACCGACGTCAAAGCCGCCCTTGTGGCCCGTCTCGGCACCTTCGCCCAGGCCCGCTCGGGTGTGCATCCCGACACCGTCAGCCTGCTGCTCGGCTTCATCAATAACGGCATCACGCCCTGTGTGCCGCGGCATGGCAGCGTCGGGGCCAGTGGCGACCTGGTGCAGCTGGCGCATGTGGCACTGGCACTGATAGGCGAGGGGGAGGTGATGAAAGACGGCAAGGTGATGCCCGCTGCCGAGGCTCTCGAAGCCTGCGGTCTGCAGCCCCTCCGGATACACCTGCGCGAAGGTCTGGCCCTCACCAACGGCACAGCCTTCATGACCGGCATTGCCGCCATCAACCAGATTTATGCAGAGAGCCTGCTCGACCAAGCCGTGACGGCGGCCGTGTGGCTCAACGAGGTGGTGGAGTCGATAGACGACTTCATGGCTGCTCCGCTCAACGAGGTGCGCCGCCACCACGGCCAGCAAGCCATTGCCGCCCAGATGCGCCGCGTGGCCGAAGGCAGCCAATGCCTGCAGCGCCGCGAGCACGCGCTCTACGACGGTGCACACCGCGACGAGCAGAAGTTTGCCCACAAAGTGCAGCCCTATTATTCGCTCCGCTGCATCCCGCAAATCTATGGCCCCGTGGCCGACACGCTTGAGGCTGCCGGACGCATCATCGACGAAGAACTCAACTCGGCCTGCGACAATCCCATTGTGGACCCCGACACCGCCAATGTCTATCACGGCGGCAACTTCCACGGCGACTACATCTCGCTCGAAGAAGACAAAGTCAAAATCGCCATGGTCCGTGTGGCTATGACGGCCGAGCGCCAACTCAACTACCTGCTCCACGACCGCATCAACGAACTCCTGCCGCCGTTCCTCAATATGGCCACGCCGGGGCTCGACTATGCCTTGCAGGCTTACCAGTTTACCGCCACCTCGACCACGGCCGAGTGCCAGACATTGGCCATGCCCAACTACGTGCACAGCATCCCCAACAACCACGACAATCAAGACATCGTCAGTATGGGCACCAACACCGCCCTGCTCACGCGCCAGGTGGTGGACAACACGCGGCAGGTTATGGCCATCCTTTACGTCGCCCTGGCACAGGCCACCGACTGCATGGGGCTGAAAGACCGCCTTGCGCCGGCCACCCGCCGCGCCTATGATGCCGTCAGAGCGCTCGTGCCCACCGTCACCACCGACCGTGTGCCCTGTCACGAACTGGCCGCCATCGAGGCCTGGCTGCGCCAGGAGGCCGGGCAGAGCATCTAATCGACGGACGCAAAGGCCAAGAGACAGAAAGCCTGAGAGGCGAAAAGACAAAAAGTCTGAGAGACTAAAAGAAAACGACAAACAAGTCTACACCCACAACCCGATATGAAATACGCTTTAGTCACCGGAGGCTCGCGCGGCATAGGCCGGGCCGTGTGCCTGAAACTGGCCGAGGCCGGCTGGAAAGTCATCATCAACTACCGCTCAGGCCGTGAGGCCGCCGACGAAACCCTGCGCCTGGTGCGTGAGGCCGGTGGCGACGGCGAACTCCTGCCTTTCGACGTGGCCGATGCCGAAGCCATCGAAACCGCCCTGGCCCAATGGGAAACAAGCCACCCCGACGACTACATTGCCGTATTGGTAAACAATGCCGGCATACGTCGCGACAATCTGATGGTCTTCATGCAAAACGAAGACTGGCACAGCGTGATGGACACGACAATCAACGGCTTTTTCTACACCACGCGACGCCTGCTCAAGAATATGATCACCCACCGCGACGGCCGCATTGTCAATATGGCGTCGCTCTCAGGCCTCAAAGGAATGCCGGGACAGACCAACTATTCGGCAGCCAAGGCCGCCCTCCTAGGAGCCACCAAGGCACTGGCCGCCGAAGTCGCTCCCCGAGGCGTCACCGTCAACGCCGTGGCCCCCGGATTCATCTCGACAGACATGACCGCCGAACTGCCTGAGGCCGAACTCAAAAAGATGGTGCCTATGCGGCGCTTCGGCAAGCCTGAAGAAGTGGCCGCACTCGTGGCTTTCCTTGTTTCGCCCGACGCCGCCTACATCACCGGCCAGGCCATCTCCATCAACGGCGGACTCTATTGAGAGACAAAGAGACTAAAAGACAAAGAGTCTAAGAGTCAAAGAGACGAAGAGATGATAAGTCGAAGACATTTTCAAAGAAAACACACATATACGCAATGAGAAGAGTAGTTGTCACCGGTATGGGCATATGGTCGTGTCTGGGCTACAGCCTCGACGAAGTGACCCAGTCGCTCCGCCAAGGCCGGTCGGGCATCGGCATTGAGGCCGCACGGCTCGACTACGGTTATCAGTCGCCCCTCACCGGTATCGTCAAGCGGCCTGTGCTTAAGGGTCTGCTCGACCGCCGCAGTCGCGTGGGGCTTTCTGAAGAAGCCGAGTTTGCCTTTATGGCTGCCCGCGAAGCCTTCGAGACAGCCGGCATCGACGCCGATTGGCTCGAGCAAAACGAAGTGGGCATCCTCTTTGGCAATGACTCGTCGGCCAAGCCCGTGATTGAGGCGGCCAACATCATGGCAGAGAAACACGACTCTGCACTCTTGGGCTCAGGACTGATTTTCCAGTCGATGAACTCCACCGTCACTATGAATCTCAGCACCATCTTCAAGATAAAAGGTGTCAACTTCACCGTCAGTGCCGCCTGTGCCAGTGGCTCACATTCCATCGGGCTGGGCTACATGCTCATCAAGCAGGGGCTGCAAGACACCGTGCTTTGCGGCGGCGCGCAAGAGGTCAACTTCTACTCCATGGCCACGTTCGACGCCCTGGGGGCCTTTTCCAAACAAACCGAAGACCCCACAAAAGCCTCACGGCCCTTCGACTGCGACCGCGACGGACTCATCCCCAGCGGCGGCGCAGCAGCGCTTGTGCTCGAAGACTATGACCATGCCGTGGCACGTGGCGCACACATCATTGCCGAAGTGGCCGGCTATGGCTTCTCTTCAAATGGCGGCGGCATCTCGCAGGCAGCCGACGAAGGTTCGGCACGCGCCATGAGCCGCGCCATGGCCGATGCCGGCGTAACAGCTGACGACATCGACTACATCAATGCCCACGCCACCTCAACCCCACAAGGCGACCACTTTGAAGCGTTGGCCCTCAACCGGCTCTTTGCCGGCAAGCACGCCCTGATAAGCTCGACCAAGTCCATGACCGGCCACGAATGTTGGATGGCAGGTGCCAGCGAGGCCGTCTATAGCCTCTTGATGATGCAGAACGGCTTTGTGGCGCCCAACATCAACCTCCAGACTCCCGACCCGGCAGCCGAAGGACTCCACATCACCCCCGTCACCGTCGAGACCCCGCTCCGAACGGTCTTGTCCAATTCTTTCGGTTTCGGCGGCACAAACAGCGCCTTGGTGTTCAGGATTTTATAAATTCAGGCTTATGAACCTCACTCCCGAACTCCTCCAACGATACACCACCGAAAGGCTCTCTGCCCGCGAGGCCCAACGGTTGGCCGAATTCATCGCCTTCGGCCCCGTCGTGTTTCAAGTGGCGCGGATAATGAAAAAATGGGGACTGCTCGAGCATCTCAGGCAAAAGCCCGAAGGTGTGACCCTCGACGAACTTGCCCAAGCCACAGGCCGAACGGAATATGCCGTGAAAGTGCTCCTTGAGTCGTCGCTCACCATGGGAACCCTCCTCATAGACCCCGAGACAATGAAATACCGGCTCTCAAAAGCCGGATGGTTTCTGCTCACCGACACCCTCACCGACATCAATATGGCTTTCAATCACGATGTCAATTACAAGGGGCTCTTCGACCTTGAAGAGGCACTCGCAGAAGGCCGACCGGCCGGACTGAAACACTTTGGCCCATGGCCCACCATATACGAAGGCCTGTCGAGCCTGCCTTCAGACGTGCAGGAGAGCTGGTTTCGCTTTGACCATTTCTATTCCGACACCGCTTTTGACGAAGCCCTGAAGGTGGTCTTCGCTCAGCCGGTGGCCCATCTGCTCGATGTGGGCGGCAACACCGGACGCTGGGCTTTGCGCTGTGTGGCCCATAACGAGCAAGTCAGAGTCACCATCATGGACCTGCCACAGCAGGTGGGGCTGATGAAAGACTTCACCGCCGGCAAGCCGGGAGCCGACCGCATTGAAGGATGTGGGGCCAACCTGCTCGACGCCGACACGCCCTGGCCCAGAGCCCACACTTTCGACGCCGTATGGATGAGCCAGTTCCTTGACTGCTTCAGCATGCAGCAAATCACCGGCATCCTCACGCAAGCCGCCGACATCATGGCGCCCCACACGCGTCTTTATATCATGGAAACCCTGTGGGACCGCCAACGATTTGAGACGGCCGCCTTCTGCCTCACGCAAATCAGTCTCTATTTCACGGCCCTGGCCAACGGCAACAGCAAAATGTATCACACCGACGACCTGTTCACCTGCATAGACCGGGCCGGGCTCGCCGTAGAGACCATACACGACAATCTCGGACATGGCCACAGCCTCGTGGTATGCCGGAAAAAATAAACCAGCAATCATTACACAGATCATACCCATGAACAGAACAGAAATCGAAGCAAAAGTAAGAGAGTTTCTCATCGAAGACCTCGAAGTGGAAGAGAGCGCCATCTCTCCCGAAGCCACTCTCAAAGACGACTTAGGCATTGACAGCCTTGACTTTGTGGATATCGTGGTCATCGTGGAGCGCAAATTCGGATTTAAGATCAAGCCCGAAGAAATGGCCGGCGTCACCACCTTGAGCCAATTCTGCGACTACATCCAAACCAAAGTGGGCGACTAAGCCTAAACCAAGCCGCCACAGCAAGCCACAACCGCCACAGAGAGATGGAACACAGCGACTGGACAGGACGCACCGACGGCACGCCATGGATGCAACGCGCGTTGATAGCCATATTCCGCTATGTCGACGTGCGGCTGATGTATGTGCCGATGGCTTTCGTCGTGCCTTTTTATATGCTCTTTTCGTGCCGTTCCTATCGTGCCATCTTCGACTACTATCGCCACTCCCTGCACAAAGGGCCGCTGAGGGCCTTCTGCGGCGTCTATGCCAACCACTTCGCCTTCGGCAAAGTCGTGCTCGACAGGTTCGCGCTCTATGCCGGCCGGAAGTTTACGTCGGAAATAGAGGGCAACGACCATTTCCTCAACCTCGTGAAGAGCGGAAAGGGCGGCATCATCCTCGGGTCGCATACGGGCAATTTTGAGATATGCGGCTACTTGCTCCACTCTACGGGCAAGCGGCTCAATGCCGTAGTCTCGGCCGACGAGACCAAGACCGTGCAGGCCGCGAGAAGCAGGCTGTGGGGCCATCACAATATCGGCATCATCACAGTCAGTGACGACCTCTCCCACATCTTTGACATCCACGCGGCGCTGAGCCGTGGCGAATTGGTCTGCATCGCTTCCGACCGCGTGTTCGGTTCGGCCAAGACCACTCGCCAGACCTTGCTCGACCGGCCGGCAGACTTCCCCATCGGGCCGTTTGCCATCGCCTCCAGCCTGCATGTGCCGGTGTTGACGCTGTTTGTGATGAAAGAGCCTCGTCTGCACTATCACATTTTTGTGCAGCCTTTGGCTGATGAGACCACATTGGCCACCGTGCCGCGCCGGAGCCGTCCTGAGTTTCTGGCCGGCCGTTATGTGGCCCGTCTCGACGAGATGGTGAGACGTTACCCTAACCAATGGTTCAACTATTATGACTTCTGGCGAACAAATCAAACTCTCTGAAATACCTGTGACGGAACTGCTGCCACAGCGGCCGCCTTTTGTCATGATTGACTGCCTCACAGGCTTCACCGAAACCACCACAGAGACCCGGCTCACTGTGAGCGAAGACAATGTCATGGTCGAAGACGGCCGGTTCACTGTCTACGGCCTTGTGGAGAACATCGCCCAGACTTGTGCCGCCCGTCTCGGCTATGCCAGCTATATTCTCCACAAACCCGTGCGCATTGGCTTTATCGGTGCCGTAAGGGGCTGTAAAATCAAACGCCTGCCTCTTGTGGGTGAAACGCTCGAGACGCGCATTGAGGTGAAGGAAGAAATCTTTGGTCTTACGCTCGTAGACGCCGCAGTGAGGCTTGACGGCGAGACCATTGCAGAGACACAAATGAAAATTGCTCTCGAAAAAGAGCAGGACACTCCCCCAGAAGCCCATGAATAAGTCCGCCGGTCTTTCATTCACCAAACAACTCGAGGTGCGCTTCAGTGAGGTCGATGCCATGCAGATTGTGTGGCACGGCTCATATGCGCTCTATTTCGAGGATGCCCGTGAGGCCTTCGGGGCGCATTATGGGCTCAGTTATCACACCATTGCCGATGCCGGATGCTATGCCCCGCTGGTGGACCTCGAGTTTCACTACCGTCGGCCCATAGTCTACGGCGAGAGGCCCTTGATTACCATCACCTACATCCCCACAGAGGCCGCCAAACTCATATTCGACTACGTCATCACCAGCGAAAAAGACGGCGAGGTCATAGCCACAGGCCGTTCGGTGCAGGTCTTTCTCGACAGCAACCGCAACCTGATGTGGGCAGCCCCTGAGTTTTACGAAAAATGGAAGGCAGCAATGCTCACGCAAGAATAATATGCCGGGTGGGTGGCCTGGTGTCGCCACTGGGCATAGGTCTGGAGGAAAACCTTCAGGCGGTTTTGTCGGGCCGTACCGGCGTGAGGCGGTTTGAGGGAAATGCCGAACTGCCCGAGCCTTATGCAGCGTCGAAATTTGACCCGTCGGGCGCTCACTTTGCCGAGGTGCAAAGGCTTGCCGCCACCGTAGACCCCACGGCGTCACTCACACCGTTTGAGCAAATTGCCGTGGCAGCCGTGGCCGATCTGTTGCGCAGCCATCCTGAACTTGACCCTGCCGCCGCCGACGTGCTTTTTGTCTTGTCCACGACCAAGGGCAATGTCGATTTGCTGCTCGGCAATCCTGCCGACAGCCGCGTCGGTCTGCCGGGCTCGGCAGAGAAGATAGCCGTATGCTTTGGCAACCGCAACCAGCCTCTTGTGGTGTCAAATGCCTGTATCTCCGGTCTGTCGGCCCTTATTGCCGCTTCGCGTTTGTTGCGCCTCGGCAGATATCGGGCTGCTGTTGTGGTGGGGGCAGACATTCAGCCGCCTTTCATCATAGCCGGTTTCCAGTCGTTCAAAGCCTTGTCGGCAGAGCCTTGCCGGCCCTACGACGCGCAGCGCCAGGGCATGAACCCCGGCGAAGCCGCCGCTGCCATCTGGCTTGAGCGCACAGCCGAGACCGACATTCGTCCGGACGACATCATCTTGTGTCAAGGTGCCATGCGCAACGACGCCAATCACATTTCGGGGCCGTCGAGAGTGGGCGAGGGCAGTTTCAGATGCCTTAGTGCCGTTGTCCCCGAGACCGAAAAGCCGCGTCTGGCTTTCATCAATCCACACGGCACGGCCACGCTCTATAACGACGAGATGGAGGCCATAGCCATAGACCGTGCCGGACTGTCGGACGTGCCTGTGTGTGGGTTGAAAGGCAATTTCGGCCACACGATGGGTGCGGCCGGATTGCTGGAAAGTATGCTCTCGGCCGTGGCGTTGCAGCGCGGACTCATCTTGCCCACCCGTGGCTTTGGCGAGCTTGGCGTGAGCCGGCCTCTGCAAGTGTGTGAGCCGGCCGCAACGACCACAGGGCGCCAGTTTGTCAAACTGATGTCGGGTTTTGGCGGTTGCAATGCGGCTGTGCGGTTTGCTTTGGCCCCCTATGAGGGCAGACAGGACGCCATGCCGACACACCGCCCCGTCTTGCGAACGCTGCGCCGGGTGGTCATCGACAGCACGGGGAGCGTCATTGTCGACGGTGAGCCGGGAGACTATCAGGCCGAGGGGGCAGCTCTGCTCACGGCCATCTATCGCCGGGAGGTGGGCGACTATCCCAAATTCTTCAAGATGGACCTGCCGTGTCGTCTGGGCTTTGTGGCTGCCGAATTGCTTCTGGCCCGGGAGGCCGACCGTTTCACGCCGCGTGACGACCGCGCCATTGTGGTGTTCAGCCGAAGCGGTTCGCTCGTCTCCGACCGCCGTTTCAGCGACACCATACGGCCCGGCAGTTTCTTCCCTAGTCCGTCCGTGTTCGTCTACACGTTGCCCAACATCGTTACGGGCGAGCTGGCCATCCGCCACAAATATCTCGGAGAGACGGCCAGTTATCTGCTGCTTTCGCCGTCGGCCGCTGTCGTCGACGACATTGTCGCCGCCACCTTCCTCGACCCTCACACGCACAGCGCCGTCGTGGCCTGGATCGATTGTGCCGACGACAGCCATTTCGAGGCCGACGTCAGACTCGTCTGTGCCGAAACGACCCATTTGTCAACACAAGCAATACAATAATGAAAGAAGAACTGATTGAGAAACTCAAGAAAGAAATCATCGAAGTGCTAAATCTCGAAGACCTCACCCCGGCCGACATCGATGCCGACTCACCGCTGTTTGGCGAGGGACTGGGGCTGGACAGCATAGATGCCCTCGAACTCATCGTGCTGCTTGAGCGCAATTACGGCATCAAGCTCAAAGACGCCGCCGAGGGCAAGGAGGTGTTCAAGTCGGTCAGCGTCATGGCCGATTATATCGAAGCGCACCGCACCCTTTAAGC
>JBGVLE010000118.1:0-23560 GCA_045124135.1 Alloprevotella sp. | reverse complement strand
AAGGCTCGGCAAAACGGCAGGGAAAGTCGAAGATTTTTCCTGCCGTTTTGCCGAGCCGCCGCCTATTTTATAAAAAGATAGTGCAAGGCGAGAGCAGAACGGCAGGGAAAGTCGAAGATTTTTCCTGCTGTTTTGCCGAGCCGCCGCCTTTACTCAAAAAAGAGCTCAAAGCAATGCGCCGCTGTGGAGGTTTGTTTGAGAAATGGGGTTGTCGGTGACAAAAAAACGGAGATTGGCTGGATTTTTTTCGCGGATAAGTGTGGTGGAAACTGGAAGCCGCGCCGAACCGCCTTTTTATGATTTTAACCGGTTCCGAATGAGGGGGAAAAATGGCGGTCATAAGGCCAAAATTTCCTCTCATAAGCCCGGTTTTTTTCTCTCCTTATGCCAGTAAGTCCTGTTTTTAACCAAGATTCCCATATAATCCGCCTGTTTTACGCCCCAAAACAATGCCGCCCAAGCGTGAGGCTTGGGCTTCTTTACATACTTGAATATAGTCAAAACAGCCAAGGCGCAAAAAGACAAAAAACGCTTCTGCCTGAGGCTGTGCGGTCTGACTATGGTTTGAGAAGTTCGAGACGGGGAATGTCGATGTGTCCGCGTCCGGTGGTCAGAAGGCCGCGATCTGAAAGACGGCGCAGCATTTGCGAGATGGTCAGGCGCGTCTCGTGGAGTTCGGCTGCCAGTTGCTGCATCTTTATGGTCACCCGTTTCGTTCCGGCCGGGTGCCAGCAGCGGGCAAAGAGAAATTGGGCGAAACGTTCGTCCGGTTCGGCAGAAATGGCACGTCGGGCATGGCGGTTGAGGCGCTCCATTTGCGCACTGAGATAGTTGAGAAAGTTCATACGGAACGTGGGGTAGTCGAAGAGGATGTCGCGCACGGCCGCCTTGTCTATTTCGAGGATTTCGGCACCGGCTTCGACGGCAAAAGTGCGGGTGTAGCGCGTGTGGCGGCCAAAGAGGGCCTCGGGCTGGATGACGACCGGCCGGTCATACCATTCGGCGATGGCATAGGCGTGGTCGTCGCTCGATGTCGTCACCCGGATGTTTCCTTTCAAGACAAAGCAGAGGCTTTGGCACATTTCGTCTTGCTCGAAAAGCGTTTGCCGGCTTTCGATGCGGCGGAAAGCCAGACGGATGCTGCCGGCGATGTCGAGGAAGTCTTCGCGGCTGAGGCCTTGGAAGAGGGGAAGGAGCAGGAGATTGTCGAAGAGGGCGCGTGAGCGGGGCATGGGGATGAGGAAAAACGATGACGACGGCCCGATGTTTGGGGCGAAGCAGAATGAATAGCCGGAAAGACAACGAGATGTCAGGATTTGTCTTTCTGATGCGCAGGTGCTCAAGGTTTGAGCGGCTTGAGGTCGGGCGAGTGCCAGATGTGATATTTGCCGTCGGGTGCAGAGCAGATGAGATAGGCCTTCAGGTCTTTGTGGCGTGAGAGCACGGCTTTGGCCTTTTCCAGCCCGAGCACCATGAAGGCCGTGGCATAGGCGTCGGCAGTGGCGCAGTCGGGGGCGAACACCGTGGCCGAGAGCACCTCGTGCTGAACGGGGTAGCCCGTGCGGGGATCGATGGTGTGGGCATAGCGCCTGCCGTCGCGCTCATAAAAGCGCAGGTAGTTGCCGCTTGTGGCCATGGCGCCGTCGGTGAGCTCAAACATACATTGCACCGAGCCTGTGCCTCCTTCGTCGGGTGTGGTTACGCCTACCTTCCACGGGCGGTTTTCGGGATGACCGCCTTTCACCACAACCTCGCCGCCGATTTCCACCATATAGTGCTTCACGCCACGGCTGTCGAGCAAACGGGCCACGCGGTCCACGCCATAACCTTTGGCCACGGCACTGAAGTCGAGCATCAGCCCCGGTGTCTGTTTGGCCAAGCGGCCGTGGCTTATCTTGACCTTGTCGTGCCCCACGAGTCGCAGCAGGCTGTCCACGCCGGCCGAGTCGGGCAGGGCGTTGTGCTTGAAGCCGAATCCCCAGGCGTTGACCAGTGGCGCTACGGTGGGGTCGAAGGCACCCTCGGTGTCGGCGGCAATGCGCTCGGAGAGTTGCCACATCTCGTCTACCAGGCCGTCGGTCTGGTCGGTTTCGCCGCGGTTGAGCCGTGAGGTGGTGCTTTGGGGGTTGAACATTGAGAGCGAGTGGTCCACGGCCTGCATTTCTCTCACGATGAAGGTGTCGATGGGTGCGGCGTAGGTGTAGGTGATGTGATAAGTGGTGCCAAAAATTGGTCCCGTGGCGGTCTGCACCCTGTCAGACGGACGGACCACGAGGATGTAGGTGGCACCTAGGACGAGAAACAAGAGAAATAATATGCGGAAGGCTATGCGGAATTCCTTTTTCATAGACAATAAAACAATCGAAGTTCTAGAGATGTGAAACGAGTACCTTGATGCCGATGATGAGCAATATGGTGCCGCCGATGGGCTCGGCAGGCAGGCGGAGCCGGCGGCCCACGGCCACGCCGAGATATTTGCCCAGTAGACTCATGGCCAGAGAGACCACGCCGATGAGCACCAGCGGCCAGACGGCTTGCGCCACTGTGCGCACACCAAACGACGCAAACGTGAAGCCCACGCTGAGGGCGTCGATGCTGGTAGCCACCGAGAGGGTCAGCAGCGTCAGCAGGCTCGACGTGTTCATTTGATGCGGTTTGTCACATTCCGGCCGGAAGCCCTCCCATATCATTTTTCCTCCCAAAAAGGCCAACAGACCGAAGGCTATCCAGTGGTCGAACTGCTCTATCTGGGCACGGAAAAGGCCCTCGGCCAGCATGCCGATGAAGGGCATCAAGGCCTGGAAAAAGCCGAAGAGCAGGGCCATCACCAGTGATTGGCGCCCCATGCGCTTGTCGGCAATGCCGCAGGTGATGCTCACACTGAAGCAGTCCATGGCAAGAGCCAACGCCAAAAAGAAAAAGCCGGTGAAACCCATAAGGCAGGGGGAATGAAAACGGTGGTGTGAATGAGCGTGTCAAGGCCACGGGGCTAAAAGTCGGTGACAACTTTTAGACGTTGCAACCATAAAAATGGGGAAACTCAGATGTCAAAAACGAGATTGAACGTGCCCGAGAGCACATGGCTGTCGTTGCGGCCGTAGCCCGGCACATACCATGGCGAGCCGATTTCAGACTTTTTGTCGCTCAGCCGCAGACGGTAGCGCACAGACCAGCCCAAATGGAAAAAACGCCAGATTTTGGCTTCAAGGCCAAAGCAGACCTCGGCCCAATGGTTGCATCCGCTCAGCCCCTCAAACCGGTAGGCGTGTGAGGTGCCCCAGACGGGATCGGTGAGGTCGGGACCGCTCACGTCGTAGTCGAACGACGAGAAACCATAGCGCAGTCCGCCCAGAATGCGGTTGCCCGAGGAGGCATCGCGGGCGAAATTATAGTCGCAGCCAATGCGGAAAAACGGAGCTGCCGTCTTGTAGTGCAGGTCGGTGGTTTCATGGGTATGGTCACTAAGCCCCCAACCGGCCTCAACCACGGGGAAGAAACGGCCCTTCAGATTGGCTCTTAAGGCAGCCTCATATTGGCCGTAGGCCGTCACCGAGGCCATCAAGGCTCCGGCCAAGTCCGTCGAGACCGACAGACCGGCAAAGAGCGGCACGGCTTTGTAGGTGGCATCGGGCACATACTGTATGCCGCGCACCTGCGTCGGTCGGGCCGTCGTGTCGGGCGCCTGGGCGTGAACGTTCTGCGCTCCGGCCGGGAGGCACACGCTAAGGCCGCACAGCAGTAGAGCGAAGGTAAATCTTGAGATTTTCGATATCGTCATAGTTCACGGTTTTGCGTACGACGGCTATGCTGTCAATGGTCAGAGGCAAGAGGGAGAGAGGGTGGCTTGTGTGGCAGACGCCACCGAGCTCGTGAAACATCGCTGCCGGGCAGTCTATCGACTCAAAGTGGGGCATCACGCGGTGTGACAAAAACACGGTGTCGGTGGCCTCACGGCCTTCCGCGTCAGAAAACTCAAAAAGAAGCGTGTCACACTCCGAGCCATAGCGCAGAGGCAACAAAAAGTCGCTGATGCCGCTCGCAGCGTTGAGCAGGGTGGTGTCTTTCTGGCCGCCGGCCTTCACGGTTAGCGTCTGTGAGAGACTGAGCCGACTGCCGGAAGCATAGTCGTAGAGTCCGCACTTGAGTGCCACGACATTGTCGAGCGGACAGTCAATGCTCGTACAGGCCACAGGCCCCAAGGCCATTCCCACGACGAGTGCGGGCAGACCGAGACGGCGAAAGAAATAGGGGGAAAACAAACGGCGTTTCAACTGCACAATAATATATATAGGAGTCTGAAAATGCACTGAGGCTTCTGAACTCTCAGACTCGTGGGCTTGTGGACAATGATAAAGGCTGTCGGGATCAGATGGCTTTCTCAATCTGGTAGTTGTTGCGTCCTGGCGCGTTTCGGCTGATGAGCTCGCCGAGGAAACCGGCCACAAACAACTGCGTGCCGAGAATCATCGTGGTCAGAGCGATGTAGAAATAAGGCGAAGAGGTGACCAGCGGAGCCGGCGTTCCCTGACAGATGGCTACAAGCTTCACACCGCCCACGATGAGCACGGCCACAAAGCCGAGGAAAAACATGATGGAGCCGAGGAAGCCGAACACGTGCATCGGTTTGAGGCCAAACGAACCCATAAACCAGAGAGAGAGAAGGTCGAGGTAACCGTTGACAAAGCGGTTGAGACCGCCGAACTTCGTTTTGCCAAACTTGCGGGCCTGATGGTGAACCACTTTCTCGCCAATCTTGGCAAAGCCGGCATTCTTGGCCAAATAGGGGATGTAGCGGTGCATCTCGCCATACACTTCGATATTCTTCACCACCTCACAGCGGTAGGCTTTGAGGCCGCAGTTGAAGTCGTGGAGGTTTTTGATGCCGCTCACCTTGCGCGCCGTGGCATTGAAGAGCTTGGTGGGAATGGTTTTGGAGAACGGGTCATAGCGTTTCTGCTTATAGCCAGAGACGAGGTCGTAGCCGTCGGCAGTGATCATACGATACAGCTCGGGGATTTCGTCCGGCGAGTCTTGCAGGTCGGCGTCCATCGTTATCACCACACTGCCTTGGGCCGCTTGAAAACCGCAGTGCAAGGCCGGCGACTTGCCGTAGTTGCGGCGAAACTTGATGCCGTGTACGTTGGCGTCTTTTTCAGCCAGACCTTCGATGACCTTCCAGGAGTCGTCGGTGCTGCCGTCATTGACAAAGATAATTTCATACGTGAAGCTGTTGGCATTCATCACGCGGACAATCCACTCGTAAAGTTCGGGCAGACTTTCGGCTTCGTTGTAAAGCGGAACGACAACCGATATGTTGATAGAATTTTCCATTGTAAAAATGTTTTTGATAAGGCTTGGCCGTCATACACGCTTCTTGCGACGGGCCGCTAAAGCGATGATGGCCGAAATGACAGGGGCCGAAAAGAGAGTGAGGTAGAGAATGGAGCCGGCATAATAGGCTGGCGGGAGGCGCCGCATGGCGTCGACAAACGAAGAGACACTGCCGCCGGCCTGTTGCAAGAGCCCGGTCTGCTCAAACTGTTGGCGATATTCGGGCGAAGAGAGCAGGTGCTCGTAGGCGTTGAAGATATAGCCGCCGTCAAGGAACGCGATGTAAACGTAAAGAAAAAGCGCAATCCAAAGCGAGGCATAAAGCCCCATCAGGAGCGTGAAGACATAGCCGCGGCCAAAGGTGAACTCTTCTTGTCCCGGGGCCATCTTTTTCCTGAATTTGAACGTGAAAAGTGCAGCAATGAAGGGCGAACCTGTGAGCATAAACATACTCAATGCCGACAGGGAGGTGACGCTCAGCGACCAGCCCATCACCGAGAGAGACACTATGCCCCACAATCCAAGCAGCACGCCGTATTGCATGGCATAGGCATTGGTAATCTTGAACATTGGCAGTAAAAAACTTAACTGAGCCGCACTGCCGCGGCAATGATTTGAAGACGCCTCGCCACCTCTGCCGGAAAGCCGGGGCAACGAGGCGTCTGTCTCAAAAGGGTTCCAATCAATATTCCTGCCAGCACTTGATGTCGAGGTCCTCAACATCCATCGTGCAGAAGGCATAGATAAAGGCCGAAGCCAGACGGGCGTTGGTGATGAGCGGCACGTTGAGGTCGATGGCCGCACGCCGGATCTTGTAGCCATTGGTCAGCTCGCATGAGGTCAGGTTCTTCGGCACATTCACCACCATGTCGATTTCGTGGTTATGGAGCATGTCGAGTGCCTGTGGCTTGCCATCCTCACTGGGCCAATAAACCAAGGTGTTGTCAATGCCGTTCTCGGTGAGATAACGGCTTGTGCCGCCGGTGGCATATAGATTGTAGCCGTTTTCCTTAAGGATGTGGCAGGCAGCGAGCATTTCTGCTTTTTGTTTGCCGTTGCCGGTAGAGAGCAGGATGTTCTTCTTCGGAATGCGATGGCCCACGGAGAGCATGGCCTTAAGCAATGCTGCTCTCGAGTCTTCGCCCAGACAGCCCACCTCGCCGGTCGACGACATGTCCACACCGAGCACGGGGTCAGCCTTCTGAAGACGATTGAACGAGAACTGTGAGGCTTTGATGCCGACATAGTCCAGGTCAAACAGGCTCTTGGCCGGTTTCTCCACGGGCAGACCGAGCATAATGCGGGTGGCAAGTTCGATGAGGTTTATCTTAAGCACCTTGCTCACAAATGGGAATGAGCGAGAAGCGCGAAGGTTACACTCAATGACCTTGATATCGTTTTCCTTGGCCAGGAACTGGATGTTAAACGGTCCGGATATGTGCAACTCGCGGGCAATCTGCTTGGAGATTTTCTTGATGCGGCGTGCCGTTTCCACATAAAGCTTCTGGGGCGGGAACTGTATGGTGGCATCACCTGAGTGTACGCCTGCAAACTCGATGTGTTCTGAAATGGCGTAGGCAATGATTTCACCGTCTTTGGCCACGGCGTCCATCTCCACCTCTTTGGCGTGTTGCATGAAGCGGGATACCACCACGGGATGTTTCTTAGAGACATTGGCCGCCAGACGAAGGAACCTATCGAGTTCTTCAGCATTCGAACATACATTCATGGCTGCTCCTGAAAGCACGTACGACGGACGTACGAGCACGGGGAAGCCAACCCGGTCGATGAAGGCGTTAATGTCTTCCATCGAGGTCAAGGCGCTCCACTCCGGCTGGTCTACACCAATGCGGCCGAGCATAGCCGAGAATTTCTCGCGGTCTTCGGCGTTGTCGATGTATTTGGCCGCGGTGCCCAGCAGTTTCACCTGTTCGGCGTCGAGACGCAGAGCGAGGTTGTTGGGTATTTGTCCGCCGGTCGAGACGATAACGCCGTAGGGCGTCTCAAGTTCGATGATGTCCATCACACGCTCGAAGGTGAGCTCGTCAAAATACAGGCGGTCGCACATATCATAGTCCGTTGACACAGTCTCAGGATTGTAGTTGATCATGATGCTGCGATAGCCTTCTTTCCTGATGGTATTGAGTGCCTGGACGCCACACCAGTCAAACTCCACCGAAGAACCGATGCGGTAAGCACCCGAACCGAGCACGATGACAGAGCGCCGGTCGTTTTCAAACTTAATGTCGTGGGCCGTACCACTATAAGTGAGGTACAGATAATTGGTCTGAGCAGGATATTCAGCGGCGAGCGTGTCGATTTGCTTTACAGAAGGCACGATGCCGGCCTTTTTGCGGCGTTGGCGCACCTGGGCGCTGGCTTGCTCGATGTCTGCGTCTTTTTCCATGCCTAAGGCACGGGCAATCTGGAAGTCGGTGAAGCCTTGCACTTTGGCTTTGAGCAGCAATTCGTCGTCAAGTTTGTCGAGACCGCCCACTTCGTGGAGTTTCTTGTCTGTGTCGTGTATGTTTTTGAGCTTGTGCAAAAACCAATGGTCAATCTTGGTGAGTTCGTGAATTTTATCCACAGAATAGCCGGCGCTCAATGCCTTTTCGATGACAAATATGCGCTTGTCTGTCGGCTCTCTGAGCGCTTCCTCGATATGTTCGATTTTGATTTCTTTGTTATCGACGAAACCGTGCATGCCTTGGCCTATTATGCGCAGGCCCTTTTGGATGACTTCTTCAAAGGTGCGTCCGATGGCCATAACCTCGCCCACACTTTTCATTGATGAACCCAGTTCGCGGTCCACGCCTCTGAATTTGCCCAAGTCCCAACGAGGGATTTTGCAGACTACGTAGTCGAGGGCCGGTTCAAAGAAGGCGCCGGTCGTTTTCGTAACGGCATTTTTCAGGTCAAAGAGCCCATAACCGAGTCCGAGTTTTGCAGCCACGAACGCGAGGGGATAACCGGTGGCTTTTGAGGCAAGGGCAGACGAGCGGGAGAGACGGGCATTGACCTCAATGACTCTGTAGTCTTCGGAGTTGGGGTCAAGGGCATACTGCACGTTACATTCGCCCACGATGCCTACGTGGCGTACGATGCGGATGGCCAGTTCGCGGAGTTTATGATACTCGGCGTTGGTCAGAGTCTGCGACGGAGCAATGACGATGCTCTCTCCGGTGTGTATGCCAAGGGGGTCAAAGTTTTCCATGTTGCAGACCGTGATACAGTTGTCGTATCGGTCGCGCACCACTTCGTATTCGATTTCTTTCCAGCCCTTGAGGCTTTTTTCAACGAGTACCTGCGGCGAGAATGCAAAGGCTTTTTCTGCCAATTTGTCCAGTTCTTCGCGGTTGTCGCAGAAGCCCGAGCCGAGTCCGCCAAGCGCATAGGCTGCACGGAGAATGACGGGGTAGCCCAGACGTTCTGCTGCGTTTCTGGCTTCCTCTACGTTGGTGCAGGCTTCGCTCTTGATAGTTTTGACTTCGATTTCGTCAAGTTTGCCGATGAAGCGTTCGCGGTCTTCGGTGTCCATGATGGCTTCGACGGGCGTGCCGAGCACACTGACACCATATTTCTCAAGCACACCGTTTTCATGGAGTGCCACGCCGCAGTTGAGGGCTGTTTGTCCGCCAAAGGCGAGCATAATGCCTTGCGGCTTTTCGCGTTGGATGACTTTCTCTACGAAGAAAGGTGTGACGGGCAGGAAATAGATGCGGTCTGCCACGCCTTCCGACGTTTGTACGGTGGCTATGTTGGGGTTGATAAGTACGGTTTCGATGCCTTCTTCCTTGAGTGCTTTGAGTGCTTGTGAGCCGGAATAGTCAAATTCGCCGGCTTCGCCAATTTTAAGAGCGCCGGAACCAAGCAGGAGAACTTTTTTTATCTGTGTTGACATAATCTGTGTGGGTTGTCTGCTGTTAATAGAAGGTGGGTGAGCAAAGGGCCTGAGAATGACTTAGAGCAGTTTGGCAAAGTCGTCAAAGAGGAACTCCGTGTCTACGGGGCCGCTGCAGGCTTCGGGGTGGAACTGTGCAGAGAACCACGGATTGCTCTTGTGCTTGACGCCTTCGTTTGAGCCGTCGTTCATATTGATGAAGAGGGGTTCCCAGTCGGCTGGCAGTGTGTTGGTGTCTACGGCGTAGCCATGGTTTTGGCTGGTCACGAAGCAGCGGTTGGTGCCGACCATTCTGACGGGTTGGTTGTGGCTTCTGTGGCCGTATTTGAGCTTATAGATAGAAGCCCCGGCTGCTTTTGAGAGCAGTTGGTTGCCCATGCAGATGCCCATACAGGGTCGTACGTTGGACGAGGCCAGGAACCGGCGGATGTTGTCTACCGTCTTGACGCAGGTGTCAGGGTCGCCGGGGCCGTTGGCCAGGAACAGACCGTCAAACTCCAGTGTGTTGAAGTCGTAGTCCCAAGGCACGCGCACCACTTCTATACCGCGTTTGATGAGGCAGCGTATGATGTTGTTTTTCACACCACAGTCCACGAGTACGGCGCGTTTTCCGGCACCTTGGTTATAGGTGACAATCTCCTTGCATGACACTTGTGCCACATAGTTTACGCCTTCGTATTGCGCTTCAGGCACGTTGTCGGGTTCGTCGTCAAGGATGATTTTTCCCATCATAACGCCTCTTTCCCTCAGTGTCTTGGTGAGTTCTCGGGTGTCTATGCCCGTGATGCCGGTGACGCCTTCTCTTTTGAGCCAGTCGCCGAGGCTTTCTTTGGCGTTCCAGTGGCTGTAGGCTTCACTGTAGTCGCTCACGATGAGTGCCGTGGCGTGGATTTTGTCGCTTTCCATGAAGAGCGGCATGTTGTCTTGTCGGGTTTCGGCCGAAGGCACGCCATAGTTGCCGGCGAGGGGATAGGTGAGTGTCATCAGCTGTCCGGCATACGAGGGGTCGGTGAGGCTTTCGGTGTATCCCGTCATTGCGGTGTTGAACACCACTTCGCCAGCGGCGGGTTGGTCTGCGCCGAACGACCGGCCGTGAAACTGTGTGCCGTCTTCGAGGATGAGGGTTGCTTTTCGCATTGTAGCCATTATGATGTTAGGTATATATATTATTATATGTGTATGTGGTCTTGAGGAATAGTAATATGATGTTTGGGAGAAGGCACTTGTGGCGGTGGATTGTCAGGCCATTTCGCGTTCAAACCAGTCAGCGTAGGCCATACATACGCGCCGTGTGCCTCCCGGCGTGGGATAGTTGCCGCTGAAGTACCAGTCGCCCGGGCTGTTGGGGCAGGCTTCGTGCAGGCCTTCTAGCGTCTGGTAGACGATGCGTATGGGCGTGGTCACCTCTTCAGGACGGAGCATTTCTGCCATTTTTTCAGAGATTTCTTCATCGCTGAAGGGGGCGTAGATGTCTTTGACGTGGTTCACCTCGGCTATTGGTTTGGCGGCTTCGGCCTTGCAGCGGTGATAGACGTCTTCGAGGCGTTTTTCTTCGCCGCGTTCGCGGGTGAGTGCAATGGCTGCCTTGAAGGCGATGAACTCGTCCATATGGGCCATGTCTATGCCGTAATAGTCGGGATATTTCACTTGTGGCGAAGAGCTTACCACGACGATGCGTTTGGGGTGCAGACGGTCGAGTATGCGTATGATGCTCTCCTTGAGCGTAGTGCCGCGCACGATGCTGTCGTCGATGACTACGAGGTTGTCTTTCCCGGGAATGACGGAACCGTAGGTGATGTCATAGACGTGTGCGGCCAGTTCGCTTCGGCTGTTGCCTTCGGCGATGAAGGTGCGCATCTTGATGTCTTTCCAAGCCACCTTCTCGGCTCTGACTCTGCGTTGGAGGATGCGTTGCAGTTCACCGTTGTCTATGGGCGGCTTCAGTGCTTTGATTTGTTCGGCTTTCTGGCCGCTTAGCAAGTCCTCGAGTCCTTCAATCAGGCCGTAGTAGGCCGCCTCGGCGGTGTTGGGGATGTAAGAAAAGACGGTATCGTCGATTTCTCCCTCCACGGCTTTGAGGATGGGCTGCTGGAGAGTGCGTCCCAGCATTTTGCGCTCGCGATAGATGTCTTTGTCCGAGCCGCGACTGAAGTAGACACGTTCAAACACGCAGGCCGCAAATGTTTTCGGCTCTATGATTTGTTGCCGTCTGAGTTGTCCGGCGGCGTTCATGATGAGTGCTTCGCCGGGTTTGAGCTCGTGCACACATTCAGCCTCAGTGGCCATAGCCGTCTGAATGACGGGGCGTTCGGAAGCCACCACGAGCACTTCGTCGTTGATATAATAAAAAGCGGGTCGAATGCCCCACGGATCTCTCAGTGTGAACATTTCCCCGCTTCCGGTGACACCACAAACCACATAGCCGCCGTCCCATATCGACGCTGCCGTTTCGAGCACGTGGGCCATGTCGATGTGTTGTTCGATGTAGTGTGTGATGTCGCATCCTTCCAGTCCTTTTTGCTGTGCTTCGACAAAGAGGCGCTCACTCTCGCGGTCGAGTCGGTGTCCCAGTTGTTCGAGCAGGATGTAGGTGTCCGACACCATTCGGGGATGTTGACCGTTGCGGGCGATGTGCTTGAAGATTTCGTCCACGTTGGTCATATTGAAGTTGGCACAGAGGCAGAGGTTTTTGGCCCTCCAGTTGTTGCGTCGCATGAAGGGGTGTACATACGACATGCCCGACTTGCCGGTGGTGGAATACCTCAGGTGTCCCATGTAGAGTTCGCCGGCAAAGGGGATGTGCTGTGCAGCGAAGTCGGCGTCGGCCATCTCTTCGGCCGAGTAGGGGGCCAGTGTGCGTCCCACGTTGGCAAATATTTCGCTGATGGCTCCCGTGCCCAGCGCACGCTCTCTGTAGAAAAACTCCTCGCCGGGCGCTGCCTGCATTTTTACGGCGGCCAGTCCTGCGGCCTCTTGTCCACGGTTGTGCTGCTTCTCCATGAGCAGGTAGAGTTTGTTGAGCCCGTAGCCCCAAGTGCCGTATTTCTCTTGATAATAGTTGAGCGGCTTGAGCAGTCTGACCATGGCTACTCCGCATTCATGCTTGAGCGTTTCCATTGAGTTGTTTTTGTGTGGGTATGGTTTTAACTGCAAAAATACGTCAAGACCGACGAACTGCAAAATAAAACCGTGCTTAATTTCCGCCGTTGAGGCAGGCATGGCTCAGGTCGTGGCCAGTGGGGGCCTGGAAGAGGCGCAGCCCGAAGGCGGGTAGGGTGGCGATGAGGTGTTCGAAAATGCCGGCAGCCTGACTCTCGTAGGGCACGAAGGCGGTCTCCTTGAGATAAAACCACATCTCGAGCGGCAGCCCTTGTGGCGTGGATTCCAGTTGCCGCACGAGTGTCCAGCTCCACGGCGCATCTTTCTCCACTCCCGGCAGGCTGCGCAGGTAGGCCGTGGCATAGTGGCGGAAGAGCGTGAGGTTGACTGTCTGCCCGTCTTTGGCCGTTTCGGGCAGCGGCAGGTTGAAGTCTTTGGCCAGTTTGTTTGTTTGCTCAGCAGTCAGTTTGCCGATGCTGTTCACGTCGATGTGGAGCGCGCGTTTCACGCTGCGTCCCTGTCGTCCCTGCATGCCTTTCCAGTTCTTGAACGAACCGCTCACGAGGGTATAGGGCGGAATGCTCTGAATGGTGTTGTCGAAGGCGCGCACCTTGACGGCGGTGAGCGTCACCTCTTCGACCACACCGTCGATGCCCGCGCTCGCCACGGTCACCCAGTCGCCGGGTTCGAGCAGCCGTCCGGCTGAGAGCTGGATGCCGGCCACGAGGCCCAGGATGGTGTCACGAAAGACAAACATCAGTGCCGCAGCAGCCGCGCCCAGTCCGGCGATGAAGCCCAGCGGGTTGCGTCCCAGCAGCAGGCCAATCACCACGATGCCGCCTATGACGTAGACCACCACCCGCACGAACTGGATGATGATGAGCATATGAGGCTCGCTGCCGTCGCGGCACGAGTGGTTATAGGTGGCTGCGTTTTTCAAGAAAGCCGTGGCCAGGCGCACCACGGTTATGGTCATATAGATGCCGGCCGCGCCACTCACCAGCGAGACCCGTGCCGGGTCGAGCTCGGAAGTCAATGCAGGCAGCACGGCATAAAACAACAGACCAGCCACAGCCCGCCACACAGCCGTGAGCACGGGCGGGTTGAAAAAGTAATCGTCGACAAGTGTGCTGGTCTTGCTGGTCAGATGGACGATGAGCGGCGTCAAAATCTTGCCGGCCGTCCACGTGGCGGCCCAAAGCAGGGTCACCACGAGGCCCATTAGCAGCCATGTCGACGTCTCTGACGCCGCGTCGGCGCTGAGCCATCCCGTCTGTTCAATCCAGCCTGCCAGATATGTTCTGATGAAATCCATAAGGTTTTATGATAAGGTTAATCGTCGAGTGCATTCTTGCGGAAATGTGGAGCCGCCACCCCGAGGAAGACAGCCATCGACATCAGGGCCATGGCGCCGCCGCAGAGATAGACCAAGCTGAACGAACTGCCGTGTGCCACCGCTCCGGCTGCGGCAATGCCTATGCCAATGCCCACGTCCCACGAGGTGAGGTAAGTGCCCACGGCCGTAGCCCGGCGGTTGTGTGGGGCCAGACGTACGAAGAGGGTGTTGAAGGCCGGAAACATCATCCCGAAACCCACACCCTGCAGGGCACCGGCGGCCACAAACGCCGCCACTGCCCACCGGCCGTGACTCTGCGCCAGCGGACCGCACAAACCGAGCAGCACGAAGGCAGCCACCACGAGATAAAAGCCCACCGCGATGCAGCGGATGAGCAGGCCGCGGTCCACATACCGGCCGGCCACGATGCGCGAAGCGCCCATGCCCAGGGCCAAGAGTACGAAAAACAGTCCCGGTTGCACCTCCACACCCGCCTGTGCCACATAGACCGACACGTAGTTGGTCGTGGCGCCGTAGGGCACCGACAGCAACATGAGCGAAAGGCCTGCCCAAATGCCTTTGGGCAAGAAAAAACGGTCGAACGACAATGCGCCTTGTCTCGCCATAGGGCCGGGAGGGGCTTTCACGCCCAGTGCCAAGGCCAGACCTGTCGACGAGGCTGTGGCGGCTGTGAAGAAAATCACGTCGTAGCTCACCCTCCCGTGCAAGAGCAGTCCGGTCATTGGCCCGAGGCTCATGGCCAGGTTGTTGGCCAGACCGTAATAGCCCAGTCCTTCACCTCGGCGTGCCGAGGGCATAATGTCTACCACCACCGTGTTGCCGCCGACGGTCACGGCCCCGAAGGCCAGGCCGTGCATCACTCTCAGCCCCACAAACACCACCAGGGCGCCGCAGAGCGGATAGCCCAAAAAAGCCAGGGTGAACAGGCCGTAGGTGACGAGCCAGAGCCACCGCCGGTTGAACGAGTCGAGCAGGAAGGCGGCAAACGGTCTGACGGCCAGGGCCGCCAGAGTGTAGAGCGAGAGTATGACGCCGATAGAGGCTTCGTTTTGGGCAAAAATTTCTTTGAGATAAAAAGGCAACAGCGGGATAAGCAGCCAAAAGCCGAAATAGAGCATAAAGTTTGCCGCCACCATCGCGAGATAATCGCGCGTGAAAAGCGGTGGCAGCGCGTGGGTGTGAGGCGAATTCTGCTGGCTGATCATATGGTTGCGGCCCGTCGTCGATAGGCGTGGCCGGCTTCTCTTGGTTGTTACTTGTGGCGAAGTTAGTCAAAAACGGCGGGAGAGCGTGCCCAGACCGCCGCTTTTTTGCCTTTCGCCGTTTTTGTGCAAAACCGGGGGGCAACGTGACGATTTTGAAAACATTTTTAACCTTTAGTTTTCCGCCGCACAAAATGCCAAGTCTGCCTTCTTGTTTCAAGTATAACTATGGAATATGGTTGTAAAATACTGTGTATCAGATTTATGCTATATCGCAAATAATTCTGTCATAAGGAAATGCATTCTTTTCAGCCTTCCCAATCTTCAAAACCATAAGGAAAAAAATTCGTGCAAGTATCGCAGAGTTTCCTGTCAGTAACCCGGTTTTTCCTCTCCTTATCCCCGTCCACCGCCCCAATCCACAAAAAAAGAGGCCATACGGCCCCTCATGTTTTTCCCTACTTCAAAGATGGCCACAAAACGGCTCCGGTAAAAAGACAAAAGGGCCCGGCGGTCCATTTTGGGGGTCACGACGTCCTTTCCGGCATTCCGGAAGTGTCATAAAACAACGAGTTTTTTTGGCATTCCGCTTACTTTGCACTAACTTCGCACTTGCAAAACTCTGTAAATATGAAAAAGGCAATTTGCCGCAATTGGTTCGTGCCGCAGGGCCTGCCGCTCACCGAGATGGATAAGCGCATTCTCTCGTTTCAAAACCGCGGAGAAACCGTGCCTACGCGAGGTCTCATCAAAACGCCGGAACAGATTGAAGGCATTCGTCGCTCGGGTGTCGTCAACACGGGCGTGCTCGACCTCGTTGAGCGAGAAATCCACGCAGGCATGACCACAGCCGAAATAGACCGTTTGGTCTACGACTATACCACAAGCCACGGCGCCGTACCCGCACCGCTCGGCTACGAAGGCTTCCCCAAAAGCGTCTGCACCAGCATCAACGAGGTGGTGTGCCACGGCATACCCTCAGAGGATGAGGTGCTCGAAGAGGGCGACATCGTCAACGTCGACGTGTCCACCATTCTTGACGGATTCTATAGTGACGCCTCGCGCATGTTCATCATCGGGCAGACCACACCAGAGAAGGAAAAACTCGTCCGTGTGGCCCGCGAATGTCTCGAAGTGGGCATGAAGGCCGCCAAACCGTGGGGCTTCGTCGGCGACATAGGCAAGGCCATTGCCCGACACGCCCACAAAAACGGCTTCAGCGTGGTGCGCGATCTCTGTGGGCACGGCGTGGGACTGGAGTTTCACGAAGAGCCCGAGGTGGAGCATTGGAACACACGCCGCAACGGTATGCTGCTCGTGCCCGGTATGGTCTTCACCATCGAACCTATGATCAATATGGGCACATGGGAGGTTTTCATTGACGAAGAGGATGGCTGGACCGTCGTGACCGAAGACGAACTGCCCTCGGCACAATGGGAGCATACCTTTGTCATGACCGAACACGGCCTTGAAATACTGACCCACTAAACCATCGCGCTCGCGCGCGTATATATAATATGGTGTGACCCGACACATTGCCGCTCCACACCTTCTGATTTATGCAAAACAAACCTGTAACGATACTGGCCATCGAGTCAAGCTGTGACGACACTTCGGCAGCCGTGATGCGCGACGGAGTGCTGCTCTCGAACGTCACCGCCTCGCAGGCCGTGCACGAGGCCTATGGTGGGGTGGTGCCCGAACTGGCATCGCGTGCCCACCAGCAAAACATCCTGCCCGTCGTAGACCAGGCGTTGGCGCGTGCCAGAGTGACCATGGCCGACCTATCTGCCGTCGGCGTGACACTCGGACCGGGCCTGATGGGGTCGCTCCTTGTCGGTGTGTCGTTTGCCAAAGGGCTGGCCATTGGTCTGGGCATTCCTCTCGTTGAGGCCAACCACCTGCAAGGTCACATCCTGGCCAATTTCATTCGCGCCGAGGGCGACGACCACACGCCGCCGCCTTTCCCATTCCTCTGTCTGCTGGTGAGCGGCGGCAACACGGCCATTGTGCGCGTCGATGCCCCGGACAGTTTCACCATGCTCGGTCAGACCATCGACGACGCTGCGGGCGAGGCTATGGACAAGTGTGCCAAGGTCATGGGACTCGGTTATCCCGGCGGCCCCATCATTGACCGCCTCGCCCGACAGGGCAATCCCGATGCCTTTACCTTTGCCCGTCCCCACGCCCACGGACTCGATTTCAGCTTCAGCGGCCTGAAAACGTCGTTTCTCTATTTCCTTCGCGACGCCCTCAAAACCGACCCCGACTTCATCCAAAACAATATGCCCGACCTCGCGGCTTCGCTCGAGAAGACTATTGTCACGATGCTCATGCGCGGTCTCGACAAGGCCGTCAAAGAGACCGGCATCCGCCACGTGGCCTTGGCCGGCGGCGTCTCGGCCAACACGGCCCTCAGAGCAGCCTTTGAGCAGCGACGCGACAAGGCCGGTTGGACCGTCTATGTGCCCCGCTTCTCCTACACCACCGACAACGCCGCCATGATTGCCATGGTCGCCCACTTCAAATACCTCAAAGGCGAGTTCTGTCCCATGGACAAGCCGGCCTTCTCAAGAACGGTGATTTAATCAAGCATTCCCCAATAAACATCAGTAATATAAAACATACGACAAATGGAATTAGATCTTAAACTTGTAAGCCGAGAGATTAACGAGATACTCTGGCAAAATCACAAAACGCTTTCGACTGCCGAAAGCTGCACCGCAGGTCGCATTGCCAGCGTGATTACGGCTGTGCCGGGAAGTTCCACATATTTCAAAGGCGGTCTCATTTGTTACGCCGACGAGGTTAAGGAGCAGTTGCTCGAAGTCAGTGCCGACGTCATCGCTGAGCAGACTGCCGTCTGCGAGGAGGTGGTGAAGCAAATGGTAGTCGGTGCCAACAAACTCTTTGGCACGGACTATGCCGTGGCTATCAGCGGTTTCGCAGGCCCCGGCGGTCCCGACGGAGGCCGCAGCGGCGTCATCGTGGGCACCATCTGGATTGCCGTGGGCAATGCCGACAAGATGGAAACCATTATAATTGAAGAAGACAACGGCCGCGACAAAAATCTCGCGTCGGCCACAGCCACGGCCATGCGTATGCTTCGCGATTATCTCAAGAATGACCTCGAAGAGGCTTAAGCTTCCGCGCCGACTTCTTAAAGACTAAAAATAAAAAGTGCCGGACACCGTGATGGTGGGCCGGCACTTTTTGTTGTTTCACTTTATTCTGATAATTGCCTGAATGCGTTTTCAACGCTTCGAAAGCGGCACATACTCGTTTTCGTCGGCCACACAGCGATAGGCCGGGCGGATGATGCGTTTGCCCTCAAAGTTGAGTTCTTCGTTGCGGTGGGCACACCAGCCCACGATACGCGACATGGCAAACAGCGGCGTGTAGATGTCTACCGGCAGGCCGATGAGATTATATACAAAGCCTGAATAAAAGTCCACGTTGGCGCATAGGGTCTTGCCGCGTCCTTTTACGGCGTACACCGTCTCAATGGCGATGCGCTCCAGGCGCTCGAGAAACTCAAACTCGTCGGTGCGCCCTTTCTCGGCAGCCAGATCGCGGGCCATTTCCTTAAGCAACACTGCGCGCGGGTCGGAGAGCGTGTAGACGGCGTGGCCTATGCCATAGATGAGGCCCGTGCCGTCGTAGACCTCTCGCTTGAGAATGCGTTTGAGATAGGTGGCAATCTCTCTTTCGTCTGTCCAGTCCGTGAGTGCGCCTTTGATGTGTTCAATCATCTCGTGCACCTTGATGTTGGCGCCGCCGTGCTTGGGACCTTTGAGCGAGCCGATGCCTGCGGCGATAGACGAATAGGTGTCGGTGGCCGTCGACGAAGTGACGCGAACGGTGAATGTAGAGTTGTTACCGCCGCCGTGCTCTGCGTGGAGCATCAGCAGGAGGTCGAGCGTACGGGCATCGAGCTGGGTGTAGCGCGGACCCTTGAGCATGTAAAGGAAGTTCTCGGCTATGCTGAGTTCCTTCTGCGGATGGCGTATGTGGAGCGAGCGTCCGAGCGTTTTGTGACGCATCATATTATAGGCATACGCAATGATCGTAGGGAACTTCGACACCAGTTCTATGCTTTGGCGCATCAGGTTGTCGCGTGAGATGTCGTCGGGCGTATCGTCGTAAGTGTATAGCTCAAGCACGCTTCGCGCCAGAATATTCATGATGTTGCTGCCCTCGAGCTCAATGATGTTGAGCGTGGTCTTGGGCATGAGCGGCATATTGTCGAAAATGAGTTCCTTGAAGCCCGCCAGTTCTTCGGCGTCGGGAAGTTTGCCCGAAAGCAGGAGAAAGGCCGTTTCCTCAAAGCCGAAGCGCTTTTCTTCCATAATGGCGTGGGCCAGGTCGGCAATCTCGTAGCCGCGGAAATAGAGCCGGCCCTCGATGGGTTGCAGGCCGTCGGCCGTGCGCTCATAGCCCACAACGTTGCCAATATTGGTCAGACCCACGAGCACGCCGGTGCCGTTTTCATTGCGCAAGCCACGTTTCACGTCGAGCTTCTTGAAGAGTTCGGCATCTATCTTGATGCAGCCCTTCATGTCGTCCGAGAGCTTGTAGATGAGGTATTCTTTTTTTGTCGTCATAGTCTGTTTTTGTGTGAAGTCATTGGATGCGTGCGGCAATCTCTTCGGCAAAGGCTTTCGTGCCCAGGCTTGTGCCGTCCGGCATCAGGCGGGCCAGGTCGGCTGTGGCACGACCTTCTGAGAAACTTGCCTCGAGGGCTTGGGTAATGAGCGTAGCGGCTTCGTGCCATCCCATATATTGCAGCATCATCACGGCCGAGAGAATGATGGAACAGGGATTGACGATGTCTTTTCCGGCAATGTCGGGGGCCGTGCCGTGTGTGGCTTCAAAGAGCGCATTGCCTGTGGCGTAGTTGATGTTGGCGCCGGGGGCTATGCCGATGCCGCCCACCTGTGCCGCCAGCATGTCTGAGATATAGTCGCCGTTGAGGTTGAGCGTGGCAATGACGCTGTAGTCGGCCGGACGGATGAGGGCGTTTTGCAGAAAAGCGTCGGCGATACAGTCTTTCACTGTCAGGCGGCCGCTTTCGATTTCGTCCTTGAATTCCCGTTGGGCCAGTTCGTAGCCCCACGACTTGAAGCCGCCTTCGGTGAACTTCATGATGTTGCCCTTGTGCACCAGCGTTACCGAGGGGAGACCATTGTCAAGCGCATAGCGGATGGCCGAACGGATGAGGCGCTCGCTGCCTTCTTTCGAAACGGGTTTGACCCCAAACGAAGAGGTTTCGGGGAAGCGCACTTTCGTCACGCCCATTGTGTCGTGGAGGAACTGATAGAATTGTGCGGCCTCGGGCGTGCCGGCCTGCCATTCGATGCCGGCATAGATGTCTTCGGTGTTTTCTCTGAAGATGACCATGTCTACGGCCTCGGGGTGTTTCACCGGAGAGCAGACGCCCTTGAACCAGCGTACGGGGCGCAGACATACGTAGAGGTCGAGGCCCTGACGCAGTGCGACGTTGAGCGAACGGATGCCGCCGCCTACGGGCGTAGTCAACGGGCCTTTGATGCCGACGTGGTAGGTGCGGAAAGCCTCCATGGTCTCTTCGGGCAGGCTTTTGCCGGTTTGCTCAAAGGCCTTGCCGCCGGCCAGGACCTCCATCCAGTCGATTTGTCGCTTGCCGCCGTAGGCCACGCTTACGGCACGGTCAACGACCTGCTGCATGGCGGGGGTTATCTCGGCGCCTACGCCGTCGCCGGTTACGAAAGGAATGGTGGGGCAGTCGGGGACGATGAGGCTGCCGTCTTGACGAATGGTTATCTTGCTCATGAGGATGTGTTTGCTTGGAGTGGAGTGTGTTGTGATAGGATGTGGAAGCCGCTGAGGCTGTTTTATTGGGCTTGGGCAGCCAGACAGCCTAAGGCCGAACCGGCGCGGAACCACGCAATCTGCTGTGCGTTGTAAGTGTGAAGGGCCTGGATGGTCTCGCTCGTGCCGTCGGCGTGCGCAATCACCACTTCGATGGGCTCTCCCGGCTTGATGCCGCTGCACTTCACCGTCAGACGGTCGCTTTCAAGTATCTTGTCGTAGTCGGTGGGGCAGGCAAATGTGAGGGCCAATACGCCTTGTTTCTTCAGATTGGTTTCGTGGATGCGTGCAAAGCTTTTGGCCAAAATCACCTTCACGCCCAGGAAGCGCGGTTCCATGGCGGCGTGCTCACGGCTTGAGCCTTCGCCATAATTGTCTTCGGCCACGACGATTGTGCCACCGCCGGCCTGTTTCACGGCCTTGGCCACGGCCCAGACGGCTTCTTTCTCGCCGCTCAGCGGATTGGTCACGGCACCCGTCTGACCGGTGAAAGCATTGACGGCGCCGAGGAGCAGGTTTTGTGAGATGTTTTCCAGATGGCCTCGGAACCGCAGCCACGGGCCGGCCATAGAGATGTGGTCGGTGGTGCATTTGCCCTGTGTTTTGATGAGCAGGTAGAGGCTGTCGAAATCCTTGCCGTCCCACGGTTTGAAAGGTTCGAGGCGTTGCAGTCGCTCGCTGTCGGGGCGTATGATGGGTTCGGGCGCGTCGGCTTTCGGGGCTTCATAGCCTTCTGTTGCGGGGCGGGCAAAGCCGGCTTCAGGCAGGTCGGCGTCGGCTGGCGGAGTGAGGCCCTTCATTTCGTCCGGCAGGGCCGGGTGGCGGCTCAGCGAAGCGGTGAAGGCATATCCGGCCGCTGTCTCCGGCGAGGTGATGAAGGCGTGCGTATTGGGGTTGCCGTCGGCACGTTTGGCAAAGTTGCGGTTGAAGGTCGTGATGATGCTGTTGCGGCGTGTGGGGTCGTCGGTCTTGCGTTTCCATTGTCCGATGCAGGGGCCGCAGGCATTGGCCATTATCACAGCACCGGCCTGTCTGAAGATGTCGATGAGTCTGTCACGCTCGGCGGTGGCCAAGATCAGTTCAGAGCCGGGATTGATTATGAGTTCGGTCTTCACTTCAAGCCCTGCTTTCAATCCGGCCTCAATCACGGAGGCGGCGCGGCGCAGGTCTTGATAAGACGAGTTGGTGCACGAGCCGATGAGCACTACGTCTATTTTGTCGGGATAGCCTGAGGTCTTCACCTTTTCGGCCATGTCGGCCACCGTGCACGCCGCGTCGGGCGTGAAGGGACCGTTCACGAAGGGAGTCAGGCGGCTCAGATCGATTTCGATGACTTGGTCAAAATAGGTTTCGGGCGCTGCCTCCACTTCGGGGTCGGCCTTCAGTTCGGCGGCACAGGCGCCTGCCATGTCGACCACGTCTTGGCGGCCGGTGGCTGCGAGGTAGCGGGCTGTCTTGTCGTCGTAGGGGAAAATGGAAGTCGTGGCACCCACCTCGGCGCCCATATTGCAGATGGTGGCCCGTCCGGTGCACGAGAGCGAAGCCACGCCCTCGCCGAAATATTCAATGACGGCGTTGGTGCCGCCTTTGGTGGTGAGCAGGCCGGCAAGTTTCAGAATGACGTCTTTAGGCGATGCCCAACCGCTGAGGCGGCCGGTGAGTTTCACGCCGATGAGTCGTGGCACTTTCAGCTCCCAGGGCATGCCCACCATCACATCGACAGCGTCGGCACCGCCTACGCCCACGGCCACCATACCCGCACCGCCGGCGTTGGGAGTGTGCGAGTCGGTGCCCACCATCATACCGCCGGGAAAAGCGTAGTTTTCCAGAACAATCTGATGGATTATGCCGGCACCGGGCCGCCAGAAGCCTATGCCATAGCGTGCGGCGGTCGACTTGAGGAAGTCATAGACCTCGGCGTTGGTCTGATTGGCTGTGGCGAGGTCGGTCTTGGCCCCGTCGGTGGCACAAATAAGGTGGTCACAATGCACCGTGGCCGGCACGGCCGACTCTGTGCGTCCGGCGTTCATGAACTGCAGCAGGGCCATCTGAGCCGTGGCGTCTTGCATGGCCACACGGTCGGGGTGGAAACCGGCATAGTCTTCGCCGCGCTTGAGCGGCGTGGCAGACAGCGGTGATGCCAGATGGGCAAACAGCACCTTCTCGGTGTATGTCAACGGTCGCGCCAGATGGGCACGAACTTGGGAGACCTTTTCGGCATAGGCCGCATAAAAACGGCTCAGCATTTCCTTGTCACGAGTCATAATATGTATATTTATGCTAAAATTCGGTTATTTTATGCAGAAAGCAAGTCCGGTTTTGTGTCGTTATGGATAAATCTGCGACAAAGTTACAAAAATGATGCATATAATGCATCTCTTTATTCGTTATATTGTTCAAAATCCGCCAAAATGTATTATTTGTCGATTTGAATATTATGCAAAACCGTCGCCGCCTGTTTTTGTCTTTTGTGAAACCGTCCGGCGGTCTTATATTTGTAAAAAGAGAAAGAAAGAGAGGCTTCGCAGGCCTCTCTTTCTTGTTTTCAGGCGTTTACGGGGATAAGGACAGCTTTTCCTGCGATAGGGACAGTTTTTCCTGGGCCTATTCCCGTGCATATATTCATAGGTTCTGGATTTTCAAAAACCTTTTTCGGCGTGTTTTTGTATGTTTGGCGTCGTTGCGCAAAAGGTGGGCGTTAAAAAATCAGTATTGGCGTCACGCCGCACCGCCATTTTGTCACGCTTCGGCGGCTTTGTCACACTCCTTGCATAGCCACTCGGCTGCCAGTTGCTTGAGGCGTTGCCGCGCCGTTTTGCC
>JBGVLE010000117.1:0-77744 GCA_045124135.1 Alloprevotella sp. | reverse complement strand
GCAGAAAATTTCGACTAAATTTGTAGTTGCCATTGGGAGTGATTGTTGTTTTTAATCTTTTGATTTTCAACTATAAAGATACAAAAAAACAATTCACTCCCAAAACTTTTAAGTGGTTTTCTTATATCGAACTCACGTTATATTAATTCATAGAAAGCTCCAAGTTTAGCGTTGTCAACAACATTCTTCTTTGACTTTTCATAAATATCACCAATTTCACTATAAAGCCTTTGCGCTTCGACTGAATGCAAATACAATGAAGCAATCATTGTCAAAGGTGCTCTTCTAGTTATTTCAGGAAAATGTTGCTGTAATCTGGCATATCTGTCATTTGCTGATTCGAAACGTAAAATGTCAGCCTTTAATTGTGATAACATTAAGGAACTTTCAAAAAAACTCCGATATAGATAAGCTATATCACCATTAGCATCAGAAAGTTCTTCCATTATATCACGCGGAATTTCCCATAAAACACTGTTTTCTACAGCATCCATCATAAGATGTGTTGGCTCTCGGTTAAAATAGCTGTCAATACACTAGACAACATCTTTTTCACATGCTAAATGTTCTATCACATCCTTATCATGCTTTAGGTAGTGCTGTCTAATAAATCCCTTTTCTATATAAAATAGGCAATTACAGATATCACCTTCATTTAGAATTATATCACCTTTTTGATATTTCTTAGGCTGAATAATATCAGCTAAAAGGCGAATATTCTCCAACTTAAGTTTGCGATTAGGGCATGTTTCAGCCATAATCTGTTTTGCAATGTCAAATTGAATACTCATAGGCTAAAGTTATTTATATCCAACATTTTGTTTCAATTTTGGGTTCAAGTCTATACTTTTTTGTGGAATAGGAAAAACTGTGGTATACCCATTTTCCTCATCAGCCAGTTGGACTCGCTGATCGTATGATTTGTGATAAACTCCAAAACGCACCATATCCTGTCGTCGCCAGCCTTCCCATACTAACTCCAACAAACGCTCTTTCAATATGTTCTCAAGCGTAGCTTCTCGATATGGCATACCAACACGACCTCGGACTTCGTTCAACTCCAACGAGCCATCCTCACCATTACGTACCTTTGCCTCGGACTTCATCAGGAGAGCATCGGCATAGCGGAATAGCACGATGTCGTTATCCGGTTGTCTACCGTCGGAATGTGAGGTCCTATCAACCTCATATTTTGCCATACGAGCACCAGCTGTCTTGACATAGGAGCTTCCCGTAAGATTCAACTTTAGCTCCAATGGGAAATACTCCAATTGCTGTCCGTTGTCCATCATTACAGGCTTTCCATCAACCTCTACGATGCCGGCATAGAAGTTCTTTTCAAAGCGAGCATCTACATCATCTGTGCCGTATCCGTAGGCTAAGACTGTTGAGATATTGGCACTGGTACCATTTTCCGATGAGCCACCCAACGCACCGCCATGGTTGTAGTGTCGTGATCGGAAAAGATACCAGAACTGCGCAGCATAGAGGTTCTTATCCAACGGAATGGTGAATATGTTTTCGTTGGAGTTCTCGTTATGCACAGAGAAATTATAGCTATAATCGTCCTCCAACCGATAACCTACCTCGGCAAGTTTATTGCAATATTTGATACAGGTCTGCCAAGCGTTGAGTTTCTCACCATCGATGGTGAAAAATATCTCTTTACCGTTCTGTGGAACGCCATCAGTCCAATTATCATCACAATATATCTCGGCATTAAGAGCCAACTTTGCCAAAAGGAAATTAGCTACAGGTGTTGTTATACGACCATAGTAGTTACCCATCTTATTACTACGCTCATTTGGCAACAACTCGGCAACCTCCTGCAACTCATTCACGATAAAACGGAAAACCTCGCTACGCTCGCTCTGCACAACTTCATCCTGCGGTTGTTCATAGGATGTTACGATGGGCACTCTGCCATACATATCCATAATGTAGTAGTAGAAAAGTGCTCTCAGAGCTCGCACCTCAGCTTCGTAGGCCACTCTCTGCTCCTCAGATAGGTTATGGCTATACTTATCGATGATATGCAGAGATTTGTTCGATAACACAACAACCTTGTAGAGGTATTTCCAAGTATTGTAGAGTGGTAAATCATTAGGACTCCACTTATGCTGATACATATTCGTCCACAAACCTCCATCGTACCAGTCGCCACCACGAATAGGTATCATGGCTTCGTCTGTAGTAAGTGTATTATAGTCATAAATCCCACGACAGGTCCCCTGTAAACCCTCACTGTCTGCACTGCCACCAATGTAATTGTAGAGCACAGCCACTGCATTAATATATATATTGTTGGCATTGTTGTAAATGTCTTCTTCATAAAGTTGATCTCTAGGGTCTTCAGCAAGACAAGAGGTCATCATCGTTGCCAAAGCAACCATCAATATGTTGATATATCTTTTCATAACTGTAAGCGGTTAGAATTGAATACTAAGACCTAACGAATAGGTACGATATAAAGGATAGGTGCGTTTGTCGTCAATGCCCAAAGTGTTGCTTACTACATAACTGTTTATCATTGGAGTAAGACCGCTATAGCCTGTGATTGTTGCAAGGTTGCTAATGCCTGCCGAAAGACGCAATGACTTCACAGCCTTGGATTTCATTGGAATATTGTAGCCTATGGTAATATGTTCAATATTTACATAGTCACCTTTTTCCAACCAATAGTCTGAAACATTCTGATCAATAATATTTTTTTCAGGAGCACCCTTCAATACATTGTAGTCAGGGAATATAGACATATTGGTATAAGCCAAGCCCGTGCCATTGAATATCTTATGACCGAAAGCACCATTTATCTGCATGGCAATATCAAAGGACTTGTAACGGAAACTGATGTTTGATCCAATAGTTACCTTGGGGGTTGCCTGACCTGCTATATACCTGTCTCCGCCATCGCTAAAATCAATCTCGCCATCATCATTCAAATCTTCAATATCGTAACTGTAGCCACCAAGTTCATTTTCTTTAAGCCCTTTGCAGTGAGGTAGATAGAATACCCCCAATGGCTGACCTACAATCTGATATACTACATTATTGTCTCCACCGTTCTGACCTGCACCATAAAGCGAGCCAATCGGAGTAATATCTGAAGCTGTCATATGCATACCATTATACTCTCCACTAAGCGAAAGTAACTTATTCTTCTGGTAGGATATATTGAAGTTGATATTCATCTCCATATCCTTTCGTTGAATGGGAACTACCGAGATTCCTAGTTCGACACCCTGGTTAGACATCGAGCCGATATTTGCCATCAGCTTATCGAACGCAAAGGTCGGAACGGGAACATCATACTCATAGAGCATATCCGTTGTCTTTGAGTAATATAATTCCGAGGTAAGCATCAACCGATTATCCCATAGACCTAAGTCAAAACCGATATTAAATGTTGAACGAGTCTCCCACTTAAGGTCCGGATTCGTATTGCGTATACTTCCCATTGTTACGGTAGGTGCACCGTTGATAGATACGATACCATTCTCCTTTACGGTATTAAGTGTTGTATAGGATGTTATACCTCCAAGATTTCCTGACCGACCATATCCGGTTCTTAGTTTCAACATTGTTATAAAGTCAGTATCAGAGAGGAAGCCTTCCTTTTTTACATCCCAACTCAGTGATACTGATGGGAAGAATCCGAAAGTATTGTTATCGCTTACCATTGAAGAGCCATCTCCACGGAGTGCAGCCGCAATCGAATATCTATCCTTGTAACTATATGTGACACTACCCATTATTGAAGCAAGTGACGGGTCCTCATAGCTACTGCTCGTACCACCGAAAGGACGCGATGATGTTGCTCCGATGTTATTATAGGAGAAATCATTTGTTGTTATTCCTTTTGCCTGCACCCATAAACCAGTCCTTACCTGTTTAAGATATTCTGCGCCAGCAACAGCATCAAGGTGTGAGTCTCCCCAAGCATTGTTATATGAGAGGGACACATTTGTAAAGTAGTCTTCACCCTTGAACTCTCCACGATAAACATTGCCTTGCGCCCACACCCATGTAGGACAAAATTGAGCATTTCCCGTAGATGAATATGAATATGAGCCGAAAGCCGACAATATCAAATTGTCAAGGATATTAAATTTCAGCCCCAAATGTGTATTGAAATTCCGTTCCTCGGAGTCATTTTTCTCATAGAGGAGTGCTCCGGGGTGGTTGATGTGTGATGCAGCCGAGTTCTTCACCCAGTTGCCATTAACATCAGTTCCTGCTGGATATGTAGGATTCTGTGCAGCTGCCGAGTAAAACAGCATCCGTGTATCGAAAATGTCGTGTATCTTTGACGAGTAGCCATATACACCAAAATCGCCAACTAAGCGACCATTGAAAGCCTTTTGTGTAGCATCAAGTTTTACCACTAAATTTCGATAATCGTTAACTTTTACAATTGTATTATGATCCATAAAACCGAACGATGCTCGATAGTTTGAGTTTTCCGAACCACCGCTAAAAGCCAAGTGATGCTGATGTATCAAGCCCGTACGAGTAATTACATCGTGAAAATTGGTGTTGTAGCCACCATAATTGTAATCTAATCCCAGTGCCTCTGCTGTAGCTATATACTCCGGGCCGTTGAGCATTGGCAGATGTTTATACATTGACTCGAATCCGTAGTTGCCATCATATGATATTTTGAAACCTCGCCCCGTTCCTTTCTTGGTCTTAATCTCAATTACACCTGAAGCACCACGGGAACCGTACATTGCCGTTTCGGTAGCATTCTTCAAAATAGTGAAACTCTCAATGTCTGCGGGATATATGGTAGATAGCGTAGCGATGTCAGATGTCACTCCGTCAATAATTACTAACGGGTCATTGCCACCCATAATGGATGTGGTACCACGCACACGGATACTATTCAGCATAGCGAGTCTGTCAGTCCCATTAGTGGTGACGTTCACACCGGCAGACTGACCACTCAATACATCCAAAGCATTATTCAATGGTCCCTTCTTGATATTCTCGGGCCTGATATGCTCTAATGATTTAGTCACCGAAATGGTATCTTGTTTCTCTCTGATATTCTGTACTTGTGCATCAATTTTTTGAGCATTACAGATGAAGAACATTATGACAAGACAAAGACAGACTCTTCCCATCTTGATTCGTTAAATCTCTGTAGATTCCCCAGACCAGACAGTTTATAAATCTAACCTACAACAACCGTAGAATATTAGGAATCTGTACTATTGTATTCTGTCGTCATTCCAAGCTAGTCCTATGCCAGATTAGTCGAACACGCTAACGATGTTTCAATAATACACTAAAAGTGCCACACCATTACTTTCTTCGTCTATAATGCAGGCGTCTAAGCAGGCTCTGAAAAACAAGACATAAACATCGTAAACTTCTACATAATATGTTATAGGCTTATTACTTTAAGTATTTAAACAATGCAAAAATAACTATAAATTTACACGTGAGAAAATTAAGGGGAAAAAAGGCTTGCTCATCAATGAAATAATCCACTTTTATGTAAATTCATTACAGATTATAATCTTTTCAAGCGCCTTAAGGAAAGATGCCCGTCAATTTTACTACTATCCAACAAAACTCTTTCCTCAAAACTTCATTTAATATTTATTTAATGGTTTTGAAATGATTAAGAATAGGTCTTACACTATCTTTGCAGTGTAAAGATGAGTGAAGTTGTTTAATAATGCAATCTAAAAAACGAATGAGTTTATGGATAAAAGACTAACTGTTGCACTTGTTGCTCATGATGCAATGAAACACGACCTCGCAGAATGGGTTGCGTGGAATTGGGAGAAATTATTGTCACATCGTATCGTATGTACAGGCACGACAGGGCGCATCGTTGCAGAAACACTTATGGAACGCCGCGGACAAGAATCGGCAAAAACTAGATTTGACATCACTATGCTTAAATCCGGTCCTTTGGGTGGAGACCAGCAACTAGGTTCTATGATTGCTAACAATGAAATCGATATGCTGATTTTCTTTTGGGATCCAATGTCCGCACAACCCCATGATGTGGATGTAAAGGCATTGCTACGTTTAGCAACTCTTTACAATGTACCAACAGCAATCAATCGTTCTTCTGCCGATTTCATGATCTCTTCTCCATTGATGGGGCAAACAGACTATAAAACTGTAATCAGAGATTACACATCATATATAGAAAGGACATTGAAATAATTTTCGGAAAAGGCTTACTGATATACTTGTAGGCTTATCCAAGGTGTGACGAGGTTAGATTTCTATATTTAATGGCAACTATGTGAGTAGTTGCTATTTTTATTGCCAACGGAGATTTTTAAATCACCAAGATCCTTATTTATGGATAATTAGCTTAGCTTTGTAGCAAAGTTATAAAAATATGAGACAGCAACCGACCTTTTTCCTGATATACAATTAGACAATAACACTCTCTTCATTATAGGTAATGAATTTGATTTGGTACACGGCATAAAATCCAGTTATTGGAATTTTAGGGAGTAGCTTGGCAACAACAGGAGTAATCTTATCGGAATGATGGATATCTTTTTCAGCAATCAGAGACGTATTGAGTAGTATTGAACAAGCTTTGGGTGAATACAATGAAGAAAGCATTTTAGATTATTGCAGACCTGACGAAGAATTTGACTACGATTATTCATTAAGTTCATCGGCTAGAGTAGAAGATTTTCCTATGACCTTTTCCAACCTGTTTTGGAAGAGTTTAGAGATGCATTTCGAGATTGGGTAGATAGCATATAAATAAGAGGTATTAAAAAGCTCTTCTTTTGTCGTCTTCTCAATGCCCAATGTCTGATAGTCGTAGCGGTCGAGTGTGTCGAGGGCATATACATAATCGGATATGACATTGAAAAGTCCGGCATATTCACCCTCTGAAACCTTGTCTTGGAAGCTGAGGGCACGAGACATCAACCGCACCACATCTTATAATTCGTTATAATGGTCAAGGCGACGCTGGTCTATGACATAGCCCTTAATGAGGTATTGTTTGAGGAGTGCTGAAGCCCAAATCCTAAATTTTGTGCCATTGGTGCTCTTGACCCTATAGCCTACAGATATGATTACATCAAGATTATAGAATGTCGTTTCAGCTAACTGGATATAATCGTCTCGACGACCATATTTCTTGGGTTGTGCATTTTTTGCACATACCAAAGTTTCATCTAGTTCGCCCTCATTAAATATGTTTCTTATATGGCGAGCTATTACCGAACGGTCTCTTCCAAACAATTCCGACATCTGGCTTTGTGTCAGCCACACGGTATCTTTCTCCAACTTTACTTCAAGTTGGGTATTGCCGTCATCTGCCGTATAGAGCACGATAGATGAGCCGTTATTTGCAACTGTTTTATTCTCTGTCATACTTGTTTGATTGTTATGCCGAGTGCTGCCGAAAATCTCAAAGAAACCTGGTGGGAGGATGGGGACGAGGGTAATTGGGCCCCCAAGCAACAAGGTGTAGCGGGGGTGGTCAAGCCTTTGGTGCCTGCTCGGATGGAAGGAAACCTTCGCGGCGAAGCATATCGCGAAGGTCGGACTGCACACGGGCATAGGCCGGGGCAGTGACGTAACCCGTGTGGCGACGGAGCATTTCTTCCACAGACGAGACGGCGTGCTGATAGGCCGAAAGTTCGTTTTGCATCTGCACGGCGTGAAGGGCCAGATGGCGGATCTGTTTTTCGCGCTCACGGCGCAAGGCTTCACACACACCCGAGAGCATCGGCGAGACAATGCCGTCGAAAAGGTCGTGACCGCGCATATAGAGATAGGTGGTCTCAGGTGTCAGCCCCATGGCGAGGAGCTCGTTCATGAGTGGCTTGTAGGTCTTGCGGCCGGAGGGAAAGGCTTTTTGCAAACGGTTGATCTTGGCATTGACACGATGGCGCAGGGCTTCGATGGTCTGTTCGGGATGGGCGAAGTTGAGGCGCTCGAGCACGACGATATGGTAAAAGTCGAGCATCGAGAACGTCTTGTAAGCGCCATAGCGATAGGCCCAGATGTTCCACACGAAAAGCGGCCAGACGGTCGTGGAATATTGCTTTATGAACGTCTCAAAATCGAAGAGCTTGCGGTCGTTGAGCGTGGCCATCACACACACCTCGTGCAGGGCCGGCGCGTAGCACTGGTAGTTTTCGATGGCATAATAATAGGTGTGGAAAATATAAGGATTGTGGCAGAGTTCGGCCGAGGTCTCTGTGGCGCCCTGCATCAGATAGTCGTAGTCGGCGTCGACGCAGGCAATCATACAGCCGCCGAGCCGCGGACCGAGGTCGTTGGCCATAGCCGTCTTTTTGCCTTTGCAAAGCGTGGAGCGCGAGGGCAGCATCACCTCAAAATAAAACTGTTCGGTCTCAAGCGGCCTGAGCAGGTTGCTCCAGAAAAAGATGTCTTCGTAGCTCTCCACATAGACCACAATCTTTTGCCGCGCACTGCGACCACGCATGCGGTTGGCTGCGGCAATGAAGTCGGAGTTGAGATTTTGCGAAAGACGTCGGGCCATAGTTTTTTCGGACAAAAACTATTTGTGAAAGAAAGGTCAGAGCGTGATGTCGCCCACTTCGGTGACGGCATCTTCCCAGCCGTCCATAATGACGGCCGGCGAATGGGTGGTGAGCACGATCTGGGCGTTGGGGTTGAGTTCGCGCACCATCGTGATGAGGCGCTTTTGCCATTCGAAATGCAGGCTTGCCTCGGGCTCGTCCATAAACAGCACATAGGGCTGCTCGTCTTCGGTGAGTGCCGTGAGCAGGATGACGAGCATTTGTTTTTCGCCACTTGAAAGCAAGTAAGGCGGCAGGTTCTCGTCGTATTGCAAGAAAGAGAGTTCGTTGCTCATTCGGTCAATGCGCTTGCCTGTCTCGCTGAAAAGTTCATCGACCAGGTCCTGGAAACGCGTTTTGAGCGCGGCGGCGTTGGCAGCCTTTTCGCGCGTGGCCGGGTCGCCTGCCGAGAGCATCTGTATCATGCGGTTGGCCACGTTGACCTGATAGTCGAGATAGCGGCGCTGGAGCAGGTAGAGCTGCCAGTCGAGCTCGGTGGCCACTCTGAGGTCTCCCAGCGAGGCCATCTTGTCGGCCATGAGCAGCTTGCGGTCGAAGCTTCGGATGATGTCGTAGCGTATGCCGGTGGCGTCTGAGGGGTCGAAGTCGATGGTGACGCCCAGTTGGCTGCCGCCTTTGATTTCGCCGCTGGCCGGTATGGCGCGAAGATGTTGCACGAGGCGGTTGATGATGGTGCTTTTGCCGGCACCGTTGCTGCCGCTGAGCACGTTCACGTCGGGGCGCAGCGTCCACACGATGTGTTTGTGTCCGCTCCACAGGCTGCTGATTTCGATGTGCTTGATGTGGTTGGCCAGTTTTATCATAGGGCGAAGGAAATAGGGTTAAGGGTGTCACGGCAAAGGTCAGGGCCACCATATGGCAGGACGGCAAGCCTCGGCGTTTTGCCACACGACAAATGTAGGAAAATCTGATTAACAAGCGCCCAAAGGCATCTGTAAAAAACGTGTATTCGTCTGCAAAAAAGGCGAAATGGTCTATTTTAGCCTTCAAGGCGGCAGTGTTTTGTGGATATTGGGCTAACTTTGCAGGCGTTTGAGAGTGTGCCGACCGTCGGGCAGACATCCCCGACGACAATACGGCGACACCAATTTATGCCTCTTGCTTTTCATCAGAACAACAAACACAGATTTATGAGATACTTCTTTTCTACCTTACTGCTCTTGATGTGTGCGCTGCCTGTGGCGGCACAGCGCTATGTCATCACGGGCTACGTGAAAAATGCCAAATCGGGCGCAGCCGTGGAGTATGCCTCAGCGGCCTTGTTGCGGGCCGACAGTTCGGCGGTGACCGCCGTCATGACCGAAGAAGACGGTTCGTTTCGTCTGCCAGCCCGCAGTGCCGGCCGGTTCATCGTGAAAATCTCATACGTGGGCTTCAAGACGTCTTACACGCCTGTCACGCTCACCGCCTCCAACGACTCCGTCTCGGTCGGCACGGTCAAGCTCGAGTCCAATGACCACGTGCTCGGCACGGCCACGGTGTCGGTCACGGCAGCAAGGGTGGAACAGAAAGAAGACACCACGATGTTCAACGCCGCAGCCTATCGCGTGCCCGAAGGCTCCACGCTCGAGGCCCTCGTAGACCAGCTGCCGGGTGTGGAGATAGACGACAACGGCACCATCAAGTGGAACGGCAAGGAGGTGAAAGAGCTGCTTGTCAACGGCAAGGACTTCTTCAAAGGCGACACCAAAGTGGCTATGAAAAACCTGCCCACGAATATGGTGAGCAAGATCAAGGCCTACGACAAAAAGAGTGACTACACCGAGATGACCGGTATTGACGACGGCGAGGAGACCACCGTGCTCGACATCGTGACGAAACGCGAACTCAACGAGTCGTGGGTGAGCAACGTAGACCTGGGCATCGGTACCAAAGACCGATACAGCGGCAAAATCTTTGCCACCCGCTTCACCGACCACAGCCGCATCTCGGCCTATGGCAGTGCCAACAACGTGGGTGACAGAGGTTTCGGCGGGCCGCGTGGTTTCGGCGGCAGCACAGGTCTGACGGCCACCAAAGAGGCCGGCCTCGACTTTTCTTGGGAAAACGGTAAACAAAAACGCGAAGCCGGCCGACTTGAACTCGGTGGCAACGTGAACTATCGCCATTCGGGCACAGACGTAGTGCGCACCACCTCGTCTGAGACCTTCCTGTCGGGCGGCGGCAGCAGTTCGTTCGGCGAAAGTGCCAGCTTCAACCGCTCCACATCGACCAGCGTCAACGCCCGACTCAATCTCCAGTGGAACCCCGACTCAATGACCCAGGTGAGCTTCCGCCCCTCATTCTCTTATAGCGAAAACGACGGCTCGTCAGTGAGCCGGTCGGGAACGTTCAACAGCAATCCCCGCGAAATCGCCGGTATGTATTCGCCGCTCGACAGTCTCTATGCCGCCATATTGCCCCAAGAAGTGCAAGCCATAGCCGTCAACCGCAACGATAGCCGAAGCCTCACTGAGGGCAACAGCAAAAGCGTGAGCGGTACGCTCAACATCATGCGACGGTTGGGCTCTAACGGCCGCAACGTCTCACTGCGTGCCAACGGTGGCTATACCCATTCTGAGAATGAGGCTTTCTCACTCTCCGACATCCGCTATTATCAAGGCAGTCGTGCCGGCAGCTTGGTCAACCAATACAGCGACTCTCCCTCAAAATCATATAACTATGGCGTACGCCTGGGCTATGTGGAGCCGCTGGGCAAGCAGTGGTTCGCCGAACTGCGCTATGGCTACAACTACCGCTATACCGACCAAGACCGCTCACGCTACAATCTCGACAGCCTCGGCGGCGTATGGGCCGACTACCAGACTGCTCTCGAAGGGTTCGGCACCTTGCCCACCGTGGACGACTGGATGAACGCCACACGCGACGACTACAACAGCCAGTATGCCACCTATAAATATTACAACCACTCCGTCAACGTCGGTTTGCGCTACAATACCGAGGCCATCCGCTTCAATGCCCGTGTGGAACTGGCTCCCGAAAAGACCAAACTCAACTACCAACGCTTCGGGCAGAACATCGACACACTCATCACCCGCGACGTCTTCAACGTGTCGCCGCAAATCCGCTTCAGATACCGTTTCAACAAAACCACCAACCTCGACATCCGTTACCGCGGCTCGTCTTCACAGCCTTCGATGACCGACCTCATCGCCGTGGTCGACGACTCCAACCCGCTCAGCGTGTCGATGGGTAATCCGGGACTGAAACCCTCATGGACCGACAACATCAACATCGACTACAACAGCTATCAGCCCGAGAGCCAGACGGGAATGAACGCCGGTGTGAACTTCTCGCACACCAACCGCTCGGTGAGCAACCGTATGGTCTATGACGAAACCACCGGTGTGCGCTATACCCGCCCCGAGAACATCAACGGCAAATGGAATGCCGGCGGCCGCTTTATGATCAACACAGGCTTCGGACCGAAAAAGATGTTTACCATCCAGTCTTTCTCTCATATCAACTACAGCAATGACGTGGGCTACACCAGCCGACTGGACAACGGTGGCACGGGCATCGGCCAGGCTGCCGGCTACATCGACGGCACTTACGACGGCTACGACCGTATGTTCAAGGCTGTGGGCGCGGAGAAAAATACCACCCGCACGCTTGGCCTCGGCGAGCATATGCGCCTGGCCTATCGTGCAGACTGGTTTGACGTGGGACTTTTGGGCCGCGTCAACTACCAGCACGCCCGGGCTACCCTCCAAGACAACGCCAACATGGACACCTGGAACTTTGCCTATGGTGCCAATGTCAACATCAATATGCCTTGGGGTATGAGCCTCTCCACCGATATCCGCATGAGTTCACGCCGTGGCTACGCAGCCGCTTCGATGAACACCAATGAACTCCTCTGGAATGCCCAGCTCTCGCAGTCGTTCCTCAAAGGCAAGGCCGCCACGATTAGTTTCCAAGTCTACGACATCCTCCACCAGCAGAGCAACGTGTCGCGCTCGCTCACAGCCTCCATGCGCAGCGACTCTCGAAACAATGCCATCAACGCCTACTGTATGGTCCACTTCATCTACAAGCTCAACATCTTCCCCGGCGGCAAAAGTGCAAGCGGTAACAGCAATATGCCCGAAGAGCGCGGCCGTGGCGGTTATCGTCCCGGCGGTTATCGTCCCGGCAGTCGCGGTGGTGTGCCGATGCATCCAATGGGTGGTAGCGGCCGAGGCGGTTTCTAAATAAAGTCCCTATTTGCATCTTCAAGACAATAAAATCCCGGTTCGTGGCGTAGCGGTATGGTTATCCGCAATGTTCCCGAACCGGGCTTTTTATTGCCACGCTCTCTGCCGCCTCCACATTCTGATCACCGAAAACGGCAATTCCCAGCACTAAAATTATACTTTCAAGATAGAAGTATAAAGAGTTCTACAAACATTATTCGTAATATTGCACTTGCTTGTTGACTCTATAGCGCTTTGTAAATGTGGCGAAGACAAGAGATAATTCCGCCGACAAAGGCTTTTCCGATACGATTTATTAACTTTGCAGGTCGAAAGACTTAAGAAGCAACACTTTTATACTGAAACAATATGGCAAAAGAACAAGTCATACTGACCGGCGACCGCCCCACAGGCCGTCTTCATATCGGCCACTACGTCGGTTCGCTCCGCAGTCGCGTGGAGTTGCAAAACGAAGGCGACTACAAGCAGATGTTCGTCTTCATCGCCGACGCACAGGCACTGACCGACAACATCGACAATCCCGAGAAGGTGCGCCAGAATGTCATTGAGGTGGCTCTCGATTATCTCGCCTGCGGGCTCGACCCCAAGCAGGTGACGCTTTTCATCCAAAGCCAGATTCCCGAGCTCTGCGAACTCTCGTTTTATTTTATGGACTTGGTGAGCGTGAGCCGCCTGCAGCGCAACCCCACGGTCAAGACCGAAATACAGATGCGCGGTTTTGAAAGCAGCATTCCCGTTGGCTTCTTCACCTACCCCATCAGCCAGGCAGCAGACATCACGGCATTCCGTGCCACCACCGTGCCGGCCGGCGAAGACCAAAAGCCTATGATTGAGCAGGCCACCGAGATTGTGCGCCGCTTCAACCACATCTATGGCGAGACACTCGTGGAGCCTCAAATCAAATTGCCTTCAAACGCTGCCTGTCTGCGTTTGCCGGGCACCGACGGCAAGGCCAAGATGTCGAAGAGTCTGGGCAACTGCATCTATCTGGCCGACACGGCCGACGACGTGCAGAAGAAGGTGATGTCTATGTACACCGACCCCACCCACATCCACGTGTCAGACCCCGGACATCTTGAGGGCAACTGCGTGTTCACTTATCTCGACGCCTTCTGCAAGGCCGAACACTTTGAGCGCTACTTGCCCGACTATCCCAACCTCGACGAACTCAAAGCCCACTACACCCGTGGCGGTCTGGGCGACATGAAGGTGAAACGCTTCCTGGCCAATATACTTCAAGAAGAGCTCGAGCCCATACGCAATCGCCGCAAAGAGTTTGAGCAAGACATTCCCGGCGTTTATGCCATGCTCAAGGCCGGCTGCGAAACCGCCAGAGCCACAGCCGCCGGTGTGCTCGACGATGTGCGCCGTGCCATGAAGATCAACTACTTCGACGACGCCGCGCTCATCGCTGCCCAAGCCGAGCGATTTGCCACCAAACAATAATTGAGGCAAGCCTCATCCCATCCAATCCCAGTCTTTCTCTTCCGCCGCCATGGCGGGAAGGAGGGTTGGGATTGTTTATAGTCTGTCTTTGCTTGTTTATGAAACCACTCATCTTCATTCTGCCCTCTCTTGTGGCCGGTGTCTTGGCGCAGGCCTTGTTCGGCAGCTTCAGACCGTCTGTGCTGGCATTTCCGCTCAATGCCGCCGTCATTCTGGCGCTATTGGCCACGCTTTGGGTGGTCGAGGGAGAATGGGGCGAAAAGGCAGCCGTGCGCACATTCCGCTCTGCACGAATGGCCTGCGGCTTGCTCATCGCCCTGGGCCTTTGGTGTGTCATGGGCGGCTTGACGCCACAAATGCCTGTGCCTGCTGACGCCACGTGGCTGCAGAGCCTCGCCGTTTTTGTGGGCCTCAACAAGTTTCCCACGTCATATCCCTTCGTGCTTCTGCTGCTTTTGCTGCTTTTGCATCTCAGTCTGGTGATTATCCACCGGCTGCGCAAGAAGACTTGGCGTCGCGACGTGCCATTCCTGCTGCTTCACGGCGGTCTTTGGCTAGCCTTGATAGGCGGTATGGCCGGCAGTGCCGACGCCGTAGAAGGCAGAATTGTTGTGGCCCGTCAGGCCCCCACCCGCTCGGCCTACGACGCCTATGGGCGGGAAATCACGCTGCCCTATACGCTCCAGCTCACCGACTTCCACGTCACGCGCCACGAAGCCGACCACTCGCCGGTGCAGTATGAAGCCACTCTGCTTGTCGACGACACGCCTCAATCGCTTGCCGTCAATTCGCCGTGCAGTGTACGCCTGTTTGAGGACCTTTATTTGCTCAATTATTTTTCAGAAGACGGCACCGACCATGCCGACGCCGTGTTGCTGCTTATGGTGCGCAGTCCATGGAAACCGGCCTTGTTAGGCGGCATCTTGTTGTTGCTCCTGGGCACGGGCTGGCAATTGTTCCGGTTGAAATAAGTCCGGCCGGCATTTCCATAGTCATTATATATATTGTATATGCTATTTTCCTGGAATATCTTTTGGCTGTTTGCCCTTGTTTCACTGCTGTTTTGGGCCGTGGGAGCCGTCGTGGCATTTCGCCGGACGGAGACTGGCCGCCGTCTGGCCTTGGGTCTGACCCTGGCCGGCATCGCGGTGTATGTGGCTTTCATCATAGGACTTTGGACAAGTCTGGGCCGCCCACCATTGCGCACACTCGGCGAGACACGCTTGTGGTACTCGCTCTTTATGATGGCCTCGGGCTGGCTGGTCTATCGGCTGTGGCGCTACCGCTGGATTTTGTCGTTCTCACTGATAGTGGCGGCTGTGTTCATCATTATCAACCTCGTTCACCCCGACATCCACGACCAATCGCTGATGCCGGCATTGCAGAGCGCGTGGTTTGTGCCCCACGTCACGGCCTACATCTTTTCATACAGCCTCTTCGGTTGCAGTTTCCTCATGGCCGTCATCGGTCTGTGGCGCCACACCGACGCCTACCTGCCTTCGGCCGACCGTCTCGTCGCCATCGGTCTCTTTTTCCTCACCTTCGGCATGCTTTCGGGATGCATCTGGGCCAAACAGGCTTGGGGCGACTACTGGACCTGGGACCCCAAAGAGACTTGGGCGGCAGCCACATGGTGTGCCTGTCTGCTCTATGTACATCTGCGGTTGAAGGCCGACCGAGCCGAGAAGAAAGGTCAAACGACCGTAGCGGCCAATGTGGCTCTCATCGTCATCTTTCTGTTGCTGCAAATGTGCTGGTATGGGGTCAACTTCTTGCCCTCAGCCACTCAGAGCATGCACAGCTATACGCAATAGCAAGGTGAAGGGGGACAGGCTGCACTCGGCAAGGGCCAATAAAAACAAATTTTTCTTGCCATTCCGCTCGCCTTGCACTAACTTTCGACTACGACGCAAGTTAGGCTGCGGCTCGGGAATGTCAATAAAAACAAATTTTTCTTGCCATTCCGCTCGCCTTGCACTAACTTTGTCATCAATATTATTTCACGTGCTTTATAGGTTTTATAAACATCCTCATCAAGCCACAACAATCTCAACATTATATTCAAACCTAAAACACTGCTTATGAAAAAGTCTCACAAAATTCTTTTGGGCGGTGCCATCGTTGTCGTTGGCCTGGCCATTACTTATCGCGCAGTGAACCAGGCTCCGGACGCCTCGCTTCCGGCCGACCAGCAAGTGGCACAAATCATGGACGACGGCGGTTGCGTGTTCTGCCACACCGCCAATCCCGACCTGCCCTTCTATGCCAAGTTCCCCATCGCCAAGTCTCTCATCCTCAAAGACGTGGCCGAAGGCTATAAGGCTTTCGACATCGCCCCAATGATGCAGGCCTTGGCCGAAGGCAAAGCCATCAACGAAGTGGATCTTGCCAAAGTGGAGAAAGCCGTGGCCGACGGCACTATGCCGCTGATGCAATACTACCTGGTGCACTGGGGCTCTTCGCTCACGTCCACCAAGACCGATATGGTGATGGCTTGGGTCAAGCAACATCGCGAGAAGTTCTATCCCAACACCTTGGCCGCCGCTGAGTTCAAAAACGAGGCCGTACGTCCCATCCCCGACGCCGTGCCCTACGATTCGGCCAAGGCCGCTCTCGGTGAGATGCTCTATCACGACACCCGCCTCTCGGCCGACGGCACCATCTCTTGTGCCACCTGTCACGGCATCAATATGGCCGGCGTAGACAACAAGCAATACAGCGAAGGCATCAAGGGACAGAAAGGTGGCGTCAACGCCCCCACGTCGTTCAATGCCTGCTTCAACTTCGTACAGTTCTGGGACGGCCGCGCCGCCACTCTGGCCGAACAAGCCGGTGGTCCTCCCTTGAACCCCGTCGAAATGGGTTGCAGCTCATTTGATGAAATCGTCGAACGCCTCCAGGCCGATGCCGCCTTCACCGCACGCTTCAACGCCGTCTATCCCGAAGGCCTCAGCCAACAGACCATCACCGACGCCATCGCCGAATACGAAAAGACACTCGTCACCCCCAACTCAGCCTTCGACCGCTACCTCAAAGGCGACAAGAAAGCTATGAGCGACACACAGATTGAGGGTTACGCTCTCTTCAAAGAATACAACTGCGCCACCTGCCATGCCGGTGTCAACATGGGTGGTCTCACCTACGAGCTCATGGGCAAGCGAGCCAACTATTTCAAAGACCGCGAAGTCAACGCCAAGTCAGGCCTGACCGATGCCGACAACGGCCGCTGGGCCCAGACCAAGGTGGAGCGCGACCGCTACCGCTTCAAGACGCCCACCCTGCGCAACGTCGCCCTCACCTGGCCCTACTATCACGACGGTTCGGTCAAGACACTCGACGAGGCCATAGAGATGATGTCGCGCTATCAGGTGGGCCGCGAAATGTCGAAAGACGACGTAGCCAAAGTCAAGAGCTTCCTCGAAGCCCTCACCGGCCAATACAAAGGCCAGACCCTGACCAACGTCAACAAACAGAAATAAACAGCCGGCAGACGCCACCTCACGCTCTGCCCCATTATCAAGAGAGACGCTTCGGCGCCTCTCTTTTTTGTCTGCCCCTGCGCCCGGCCTGCGCCAATGTTCAAACAAGGCGTTCGGTCGTGACAAAAAAACTCTCCGCAAGCTGATGATTTAAGACAAATTGGTAAAAAAATTTTTCCTCCCTCATTCCCCAAGCACGAAAAGGCCCAGAAAGTCGTCTCTCATAAGGAAAACTTTTCCTGAAATAGGCCCGAAAAAATCTCTCCCTATCCCCGTTCCCTCCTGTCATAAGCCCCGTATGGCCTTTGTGCACAAAAAAATGAGGCTTCCCAGCCTCTTCATCTTCCCTTTTCACAAAGATAAGTGCTGCGCCACAAACTGCAAAAAGACAAAGCCCGGCCCGAAGAGTCCCGGCCGCTTAGCCGCTCTTTTCTAAAAACTTGAGGTGAAAACCTGCAGGGACAAACAAAAAAGGCAGAGACACTTGGCAGGATAAAAAGATTTATCTAAATTTGCACCCCGAATAGCGTGCGGCAGAATCTCCCGACCTGCACAGCGCAGAGCAATAAAAAATCAAAAACAACATATCACAATGAAAAGAACATTCCAGCCCCACAACAGAAAGAGAAACAACAAGCATGGTTTCCGTCAGCGCATGCTGACCGCTAACGGTCGTCGCGTACTCGCCGCTCGTCGCGCTAAAGGTCGCAAGAAACTCACCGTTTCTGACGAAGTACACGGCAAAAAATAAACCATAGCCTCTCATAAAAGGCGGTTTCACCGTACTTCCATGATGGGGAGCCAAAGGGCACAAGCGGCCTTTTCGCTCCCCATCATTCTATTCCAATCACTCCACCTGAAGGATCAGGCTGCAAGCAAGCCTAACAAAATCAAGACCAAACGCCACCATAAACCGGGGGATTGCCTAAATTTGCAGATAAGACTAAATCAAAAAGAATATGCAATACTACTATCTCACCGCTCAAGGCGAACAACGCGGTCCCATTGAGGTCAGCGAGTTTGCCGCCTATGGCATCACCGCCCAGACTATGGTGTGGTGTCAAGGTATGGCCTCATGGCAACAAGCCGGCAACTGCCCCGAATTGGCAGGCGTCTTGGCCACATCCACACCGTCGTTCTCCGTCGAGACTCCGCCGGCCCCTCCCGCGTCAAATGTTAACGAAGACGGCGTGAAACGTCCCGGCAGTGGCCTTTGGCTCAACATCATCTCCTGGATACTTGCCACTGCCAGCTTTGTCTGTGCCATAGCCATCATCATAGACGGTTGTAGTTCCAGCCTCCGCCACTGTTATTATTGCGACAACTATATCTATTTGAGCAACAACAATCTCGAGGCGGCTGGCTTGCTCATCGTGTTCACGGCCATCCTGATGTTGCTGCTCGTCACATGCACGGGCATTTTCTCATTGATCAAAGCCGGCAAAGCCCGCAGTGCCTGGAGAGAAAAAGCCTACGACAAAATGAAAGCCACAGCCTCTGCCGGCAAACTTTTGGCCTTCATCGGACTCGGCACCAGCGGTCTCTATTTCGTGTTGATGTTTATTTTCGCCCTCATCATGTGCGACTAAGGCCCATACAGGTTTCCGTCCGCCCTCACAACATCTCGCCGGGCTGTTTGCAGGCGTCCAAAGGGCTGAAAAGCAAGAAAAAAGGCGCGAAACTTGGCCGTTAAAGAAAAAAAACGCAACTTTGCACCGCTTTTTCGGTGGGCCGCTGTCTGGATGAGTGTTCCCCGTTATGCCCGCCGAACGAAAATAACCATCATTTCTACAAAAAAATGGCAGATTTAATTAAAATCGCTGAGGAAGCATTTGCCACTGGCAAGCAGTACGAACCCTTCAAGGCCGGTGACACCATCACCGTGGCCTACAAAATCATTGAAGGCAACAAAGAGCGTATCCAGCTCTATCGTGGCGTAGTTATCAAAATCTCGGGCCATGGCGACAAAAAGCGCTTCACCGTGCGCAAAATGTCTGGCAACGTTGGCGTTGAGCGTATCTTCCCTATGGAGTCGCCCAACATCAGCAGCATCGAGATCAACAAGTATGGTAAAGTTCGCCGCGCCAAACTCTACTACCTCCGTGGCCTTACCGGCAAGAAAGCTCGTATCAAAGAGCGCCGCCAGACTTCAAAGAAAGAAGCCTAAACCTCTTTGCCGGACTTCACATTCCGAACAAAGCAAAAACGGACCTGTCTGTTGTTTCATCAACAAGACAGGTCCGCTTTTTTTTGCCGGTTTGATGGCCTCGGCCTTAAAGCGAAGAAGTCTATTCAAAATGAAACACGCCGTCGCCTCCCGTCAAGAAGGCCGGAGAAGCCTGATGGGGCTGGCCGGACTTGTCGCGCAAACGGACATCCGGCAGACCGTTCTCGCTCAACACTTCTTCCATCTCCACATCCTCACCAAAGAGCGGCGCCGGACTATCGGCAGGCAGGGCGTAAAAGAGAGGGCCACGCCGCAAGGCTTTGGCGTGAGGCTCACCAGAAATGCCGACCCAACGGGGCTGGACGGGCAAGTCAAAAAGCACCTCGTCGCCACTGTTCCACTCGCGACGAATGACCACGTAGCCGCGGTCAACCTTCACGTCAAACCATTCGCGACCGTTCACATAGACCACGTATGGCAACGATGGCGACCTGAGCCAATCGTCCCATAGTCCCACATCCTCGAGCGAGGCAGCCCACATCGGCACTCTCACTCTCACGGTCAAGGGATAGCCGCCATGGCGGAGTCCGGAGAGGCGGATTTTCACCCGGCCGTCGTAGGGCATCGCCGTGATTTGGTCCACAACCACCTGTGTGCCGGCCACTTCCATCCGTACCGTATTGTTGAGAAACAGATTGACCCATAGTCCCTCGTTATCAACGGCATAGACGCGGCCGGTGGCCGTGGTCAGAGCCTGAGCAGCCACGCGGCCTGCATATGAACGGCCTACAGAGGGCTGAACCAGATGCAACAGCCGGCCATGTACGGCACGCTCCATCGCCTCAAAGCCATCACCCCGACCGGTCGCCACAAACAACTGCGCAGCCTCATCGACCAGAGCGGCATCGGCCTCAACACGTCCGTCGGCAGTGGCTGCGTTGAGTCCCAGTATCCCCAGAGCGGGGCGAGTCTGTTTGGTCCAGTGTTTCAAAAGTTTTTTTGGTGACGAAGCCGGAACAAACGCCTTTTCTTTCACGTCGGGAAACAACGAAGTGGCCATTCCGCGCCAATCGGCCTCACCGCCGCCCCACGCCACGACGCTGTCGGCCGGGATAAAATGCACGTCACTTTGCCGCTGCGCCTTGACAGACAATGGCGTAGCAACCAGGAGGAGAATAATAAAAAAGAATGAAATTTTCTTCATAAGCACAGTGTTTGGCATCATATCCGCCACGCCTTATTGACGCTTGGCGGCACGCAGTTGCTTGCCCATATCAGAGAGCCGGCTGCGCACCTCTGAAGGTGTGCGCAGCGAGTCGGCCATTTTTTGCAAGGCCATCAAGCCCACTGCGGCTGGCACCTTAACCTCGCTGATAACCCAGAGAGTCTCTTCGGGTTTGTCGAGCACCCAGATGGAGAGCAACCACGCCGCGGCCATCTGGGCGTAATAGTCGTCCAGTGACATTTTTGCCAGTTCGTCAAGCACCGCTTCGCGCCAGGCCGAGGCGCGATACTGGCCCAGCCACACCACCAAGGCAAAACGCTGCCGATATTCTTCTGTGCTATGGGCCTGACTGACCAGATAAGGCCAGAAGAGGTCGCGATGGCGCTGCACGAGTTTGAACGTGGCGCAACAAGAGTCACACACCGACCAGTTGTCGATAAGTCCCACGAAACGGTCAACTACCTCAAGCCACCGCCGGCCGTCTTTGCAGCCACAGCCCAACACCATGCCACAGAGCATCTGCTCTTCAAACACAGTGGGTTGCAGCAAAACATGGAAGACGGGCTCCCAGCCATAGTCAGCCACCAGTTCACGCGCCAATGCCCGCAACCGCGGCACTCTCACGCCATACAGCGGCCTTACGTCTGAAGGCAAAAGCCGCCGCGAAAACTCGGCATAGTCCGGCTCGGCCATCTCCTGAAGGCGTCCACGCACGTACTGCGAAAGGTCTGTTTCTGGACTCATTGGGTACAAATGGTATAAAGAGGTGTTGCAAAGATAATGGCTTGGTGCTTGAAGCGGGCCGCTCAAAGCCTTTTTAACGTTTATCCCCTAAGAAAATACGACACACTCAGAGGGGGCAGCGTGCCATTTCGCTAAAAAAAGACGGCCACAAACCATATTTTTGCAAGATAATGAACGTGTTAACGATAAAATGTCTACATTTGCAAATGCAAGAACAACAAAACACGCAGTATGACCAGTCACAACCTGACCATTATCGGCCGACTTAGCAGCCTCATTCTATCTTCGCAAGAAGCGCGGAAGTGAGATGCTGTAGCATACCCGAGAGTTTTTCTCTGTTCGATAAGGTTAAGACATACGGGTCTTTCTCACTCCGAAGGGTGACGAAAGGCCTTTTTCTTATCCATCCATTTCACACGTCAATCAAAAACAACAAACACATAAACACGACACAAAATGAGCGACAGACTTTATATTTTCGACACCACGCTCCGTGACGGCGAGCAGGTGCCGGGTTGTCAACTCAACACCGTAGAGAAAATCCAAGTGGCCAAACAGCTCGAAGCCTTGGGCGTAGACGTGATTGAGGCCGGTTTCCCCATCTCGAGTCCGGGCGACTTCAACTCGGTCATAGAGATTTCAAAGGCGGTGACCTGGCCCACGATTTGTGCCCTCACGCGCGCCGTGCAGAAAGACATTGACTGCGCCGCCGAGGCCTTGCAATATGCCAAGCACAAACGCATCCACACGGGCATCGGCACGAGCGACAGCCACATCAAATACAAATTCAACTCCACACGAGAGGAAATCATCGAGCGCGCCGTGGCTGCGGTGAAATATGCAAAAAGATACGTCGAAGACGTTGAGTTTTATGCCGAAGATGCCGGCCGCACAGACAACGAGTATCTGGCCCGGGTGGTCGAGGCCGTCATCAAGGCCGGCGCCACTGTGGTCAACATCCCCGACACCACGGGCTACTGCTTGCCGCGTGTATATGGTGAAAAAATCAAATACCTGATGGACCACGTGGACGGCATCGACCGCGCCATCATCTCCACCCACTGCCACAACGACCTGGGTATGGCCACAGCCTGTACGCTCGAAGGCGTGCTCAACGGCGCCCGACAGGTGGAGGTGACCATCAACGGCATTGGTGAACGCGCCGGCAACACCAGCGAAGAAGAGATTGCCATGATACTCAAGTGTCACCACGACCTTGACATCCAGACCAACATCAACACACAGAAGATAGCCGGCACCAGCCGTATGGTCAGCTCGTTGATGAATATGCCCGTGCAGCCCAACAAAGCCATCGTGGGCCGCAACGCCTTTGCCCACTCTTCGGGCATCCATCAAGACGGCGTGTTGAAAAACGTGGAAACCTACGAAATCATCAATCCCAAAGACGTGGGCATCGACGACAACGCCATCATCCTCACGGCACGCTCGGGTCATGCGGCCCTGAAGCACCGTCTCGAGGTGCTTGGCGTCGACCTCACCGACCAGAAACTCGACAAAATCTATGAAGAGTTCCTCAAACTGGCCGACAAGAAAAAAGAAGTCACCGACGACGACATCCTCGTGCTGGCCGGTTCGGAGAGAGCCAACGCCCACAGCATCAAGCTGGACTATCTGCAGGTGACCAGCGGTCACGGCATCCGTCCAGTAGCTGCCATCATCCTCGACATTGCCGGGCAGAAATTCAATGCCGCTGCCGAAGGCAACGGTCCGGTAGACGCTGCCATCAACGCCCTCAAAGACATCATCAAGAAGCAGATGGTGCTCAAAGAGTTTACCATCCAGGCCATCAACCGCGGCAGCAACGACGTGGGCAAAGTACATATGCAGGTGGAATACGACGGCCAGCTTTATTATGGCTTTGGTGCCAACACCGACATTGTGGCCGCCAGCGTCGAAGCCTATATTGACTGCATCAACAAGTTTAAGGCATGAACGGCATCTTCCCCAAACGTCTGCTCGTCCCGGCCTTCGTGAGCCTGGTGTCGGTCTTGGCCGCGCCGCTCTATCTTTTCGGCAACGTGCAACTTATTGCGCCAAGCACGTCGGGCTTTGTCAATGTGCTCATCTACATTGTCCAGAACCTGCTGTGGCTTGCGCCTGTGGTTTTGTTCTTCTTCAGCCTTGAGCTCCACCGCCACGAGCACGAGCGTCTGGCGCTGGCCTTGGCCCTGGTCAATGTGCTGCTGGCCTTTGCCGCACTCGCCCTGCCTTTCCTCTAACTCCCAATCGCAACCATACCTATTATATATAATGAATACGCTTTTCGATAAAATCTGGGACAGCCATGTGGTACAACATGTGCAGGATGGTCCCGACCAGCTCTACATCGACCGCCTCTATATGCACGAGGTGACCAGTCCGCAGGCCTTTGCCGGCATGCGTGAACGCGGATTGAAACCCTTCCGGCCCGAGCGCATCTTTTGTATGCCCGACCACAACACGCCGACACACGACCAGGACAAGCCCATAGCCGACCCCGTATCGAAAAAACAAGTCGACACGCTGGCAAAAAACTGCCAGGACTTCGGTCTGACGCATTTCGGTATGCTCCACCCCAACAACGGCATCATCCATGTCGTTGGCCCTGAGCAGGGACTGTCTCTGCCGGGCATGACCATCGTTTGCGGCGACTCTCACACGTCGACCCACGGCGGTCTGGGTGCCGTAGCCTTCGGCATCGGTACGTCAGAGGTGGAAATGGTATTGGCCTCGCAATGTATTCTCCAGGCCAAACCGCGCTCCATGCGCATCACCATAGACGGACAGCTGGACCAGGGCGTCACCGCCAAAGACCTTGCGCTCTACATCATGAGTCAAATCACCACGAGCGGTGCCACGGGCTATTTCGTGGAATATGCCGGTGAGGCCGTGCGCGGTCTGTCGATGGAGGGCCGCCTGACGCTCTGCAACCTGTCGATAGAGATGGGTGCCCGTGGTGGTTTCATTGCTCCCGACGAGAAGACTTTCGAATACATCAAAGGCAAGCCCTATGCCCCCAAAGGCGAAGAGTGGGACAAGGCCGTGGCCTATTGGCGCACCCTCAAGAGCGGCGACGACGCTGTGTTTGACAAAGAAGTGCGCTTCGACGCTGCCGACATTGCACCCATGATTACCTACGGCACCAATCCCGGCATGGGTATGGCCATCGACGCAGCCATTCCCCAGCCGGCCAATGCATCCGACGTCAAAGCTTTGGAATATATGCAGTTCAACGCCGGCGAGCAGTTGCTGGGCCACCCTGTGGACTATGTCTTCCTGGGTGCCTGCACCAATGGTCGCATCGAAGACTTCCGTGCCTTTGCCGGCTTGGTGAAAGGTCGCAAGAAAGCCCCCGGCGTCACCGCCTGGCTCGTACCGGGTTCTTGGCTTGTTTTGGGCCAGATCAAGGCCGAAGGTCTCGACAAGATTCTGGAAGAGGCGGGCTTTGAAATCCGCCAACCGGGCTGCTCGGCCTGTCTGGCCATGAACGACGACAAAATTCCGGCAGGCTGCCTGAGCGTGTCGACGTCAAACCGCAACTTTGAAGGCCGCCAGGGTCCCGGCAGCCGCACCTGTCTGGCCTCACCGCTCACTGCCGCCGCCGCTGCCGTGACGGGTGTCATCACCGACCCGCGCACCTTAATGTAAACCTTCATCAGCTTCATCATGAAAGAAAAGTTCAATATCATCGATAGCACCTGTGTGCCTCTTCCCCTTGAGAATGTCGACACCGACCAGATTATTCCTGCACGCTTCCTCAAAGCGACAGACAAGGAAGGTTTCGGCGAAAACCTGTTCCGCGACTGGCGCTACGCCCCCGATGGCTCAAAGCGCGATTTCGTGCTCAACGATCCGCGGTATGGCGGCTGCGTGCTCGTGGCCGGCAAAAACTTCGGTTGCGGTTCGAGCCGTGAACACGCCGCCTGGGCCATAGCCGGCTATGGTTTCCGTGCAGTGGTGAGCAGCTTCTTTGCCGACATTCACAAGCAAAACGAACTCAACAATTTTGTCTTGCCCGTCGTGGTGAGCGAAGGCTTCCTGGCCCGGCTTTTTGGGGCCATCGAGAAAGACCCGGCCACCCGTGTGGTCATCGACCTGCCCAGCCAGACCATCACCAACAAGGCCAACGACGAAACTGAACACTTCGACATCAACGGCTACAAGAAATACTGCCTCGAGAATGCCCTCGACGACATTGATTTCCTGATGGAAAACAAAGACAAGACCCTCGACTATGAACGCGCCAACGCCCGCTAAAGGGACGCCCTCACATTCACCTCTCACCGAAGCCCATATGCCGCGCCACATCGAAATTATGGACACCACGCTCCGCGATGGCGAACAGACGAGCGGCGTGTCGTTCCTGCCACACGAGAAACTCCAGATAGCCCGCAAACTGCTGCGCGACGTCAAGGTGGACCGTGTCGAGGTGGCTTCGGCTCGCGTGTCGGAGGGCGAGCGTGAAGCAGTCACCGGCATCTGTGCCTGGGCGGACCAAAAGGGACTCTTGAAACGAGTGGAAGTGTTGGGCTTCATCGACCGCCACGTGTCGGTAGACTGGATCTACGGTTGCGGCGGCCGCGTGGTCAACCTGCTTTCGAAGGGATCGCTGCGCCACTGCACGCTCCAGTTGAAAAAGACGCCCGAAGAGCATCTGGCCGACATCCGCCGCGAAATAGACTATGCCGTGTCGCTCGGCATGGACGTCAACCTCTATCTGGAAGACTGGTCCAACGGCATGAAAGACAGCCCCGACTATGTGGCCGGCCTCATCGACGGACTGAAAGACTCCGGGGTGAAGCGTTTCATGCTGCCCGACACGCTCGGCGTGCTCAATCCTTTCACTGCCGAGACTTATTTCAAGACGATGCGTTCACGTTGGCCCGAACTGCATTTCGACTTCCACGCCCACAACGACTACGACCTGGCTGTGGCCAATGCCGCCACGGCTGTGCGCTGTGGGGTGCAAGGCCTCCACACAGCCGTCAACGGCTTGGGCGAGCGGGCTGGCAACGCCCCCTTGTCGAGTCTTGTGGCCGTCATCCACGACCACCTGAAACTGGCCACCTCAATAGACGAAAGCCGACTCTATGAGACAAGCCGCCTCGTGGAGAGCTACAGCGGCATCGTGGTGCCCCCGGGCCGACCGATTGTGGGCGAGAATGTCTTCACACAGGTTGCCGGCGTCCATGCCGATGGCGACAACAAGTCGGCGCTCTATTGCAATGCCCTCTTGCCTGAGCGTTTCGGCCGCGTGCGGGAATATGCCTTAGGCAAGAACAGCGGCAAGGCCAACATCCTGAAAAACCTTGAAGCCTATGGTCTGGAACTGAGTTCGGACGAAGCCCGGCAGGTGACGCAACGCATCATCGAATTGGGCGACCGCAAAGAGGTGGTCACCCAAGACGACCTGCCTTATATCGTCTCAGACGTGCTGGGATATTCCACGCCGCAATCGCGCGTCAAGTTGCTGAGCTATTTTGCCACCACGGCCTATGGCCTCATGCCCACGGCCTCGCTCAAAGTCGAAATCGACGGCGAGACCTACGAGGCCCACGCCACCGGCGGCGGCCAGTATGACGCCTTCATGCACGGTCTGCGCGACATCTACGAGCACCGTCTCGGCCGCCCCCTCCCCACCCTCTCGGGCTATTACGTCACCATCCCGCCGGGTGGCCGCACCGACGCCCTTGTACAGGCCGTCATCACTTGGACTTTGGACGGCCGCACCATACGCACACGCGGCCTCGACGCCGACCAGACCCACGCCGCTATAAAGGCCACCATCAAGATGCTGGAACTGCTCGAAGACCAGCCGGCCACGATGGGCCAAGAATAAAAGCAGAGCAAGAGTTTTGTAATTCCACAAGTTTTACATACTTTTGCACACGGAAAATTCCGGCTCGAATGGTGGAATCGGTAGACACGAAAGACTTAAAATCTTTTGGCCAGTGATGGCCGTGCGGGTTCAAGTCCCGCTTCGAGTACACAAAGCGCCGCTTAATCTGCGAAGGTTAAGCGGCGCTTTGTATGAAATATCCTTCTCTACCCAAAAGTTTGCCTTTTTCCCAATCACACAATCACGCGGCTGTAAGCGACTGAGGGATTGGCGGTTGCGGTGATTGGACGCTCCAGTCACGTCCAATCACACTAATCACCGGTGGCCGCCGGCGCGGTTTGAATAAACAAAAATGGCGGAGTGGCGCATTTTTTCACATTTTTGCATAGCATTCAGCCCTCTTGCGGTGTATAAGACAATATGAAAGCCTCCGAAAACTACAAATTGAGCATCCCGGCCATGCGTGCAGCCGCCCTGCGCGAGGCGTTGGCCGTTTTGGGCCAGGCCGAAGAGGCAGAAGACGTCACGCAGGAGGTGTTGCTCAAACTGTGGGAAAGGCGCGAAAGTCTCGATGCCGACCCGGTGCGACTGGCAGCCTATGCCGGACAAACGGCACGACACATGGCGCTCAACCTGCTGCGCAGTCGCAAGCGCCACCCGATTGTGGGGCTGTTCAGGCGACGAAACGACGACGATGAAGAGGACGACGAAGACCGCCCCATCACCGCACTGTGCACCGGCGACACGCCGCAACGCCATCTCGAAAGCAAAGAGATGCAGCAAATCTATCTCGCGGCCCTGCGCCGTCTGCCGCCCACCTGGCGCCGCATCGTGATGATGCGCAACGACGACGATCTCTCTTTCGCCCACATCGCCCAAATTATCGGTTCGACCGAGTCGGCCGTGCGCGGCACACTGAGCAAAGCACGCCAACGACTCTTTCAACTCATCAAAAACCAACTGCAATGAAACCCGATTCTCATATCACCCATCTGCTCGAACGCTATATGCTGGCCGAGACCACCAAGGCAGAAGAGCGCGAACTGGCGGACTATTTCAAGGCCCACCCCGACCTGCCGGCCGAATGGCTGCCCTATGCCGTGATGCTCTTGGGCGGCACCGCCGTCACGACCGGCCACAAACGACGCCTGTGGCCGTGGATGGTGGCTGTTGGCACGGCGGCTTGCGTGGCGCTCGTCTTGTTGCTCCGGCCGGGGACTACCGATGAACGGCTCTTCGCTCAGTCGGCCGAAACCCACTCGCCGACGGTCGCCACCGCCGTGCCTTCTCGCCAAACGACGGCCGATGTGAAGCCTGTTTTTGAGGAAGAGACAACCGACGGACCGCCTTCACCGCCGGTCCGTAAGTCCAAGACGACGGCCGGACCTATATCCCATGACAACCCGACCACGCCCGAGCGCACCGAAGCCGAGCGCAGACGCGAGATCGAACTGCTGCTCGAAGCCCAGGCCATAGAGCGCGAAGACGAAGAAATCAAGGCGCAACTCCTCGTTGAAGTCCTGCTCGCCGCCAATGCACCAGAATAAACCATCAAAGCCACTCATTATAAAATGTATCAACCATGAAGAAGTTTATCACTCTCGTGCTGGCCATCGGCCTTGTCTGGCCGGCTGCAGCACAACAATTTGAGTTCAATGCCGTCAAATCGCAACTCCTGCAACTCAAAGGCGCCAAGACGCTGAGCGAAACAGCCAACTCCGGACGCGACAAAGACAGCGTGGGATGCCGGCAAATCGAAACGAAACTGAGTCTGCCCTACAAGAGCAAGAGCGACAAGCAGACCGTCGACGCCGCCATCAAACAAATCAAGGCGGCCTATGCCGACCGCCAGTCCTCGGCAACCAAAGCGGTGGCACACATCCAGGCCCTCGAAGAGACCGAGCTCGAAGGACCTGCCGTCAAGATAGCCTATGTCAAGACCCCAAGCCCCATCGCCATTGGCGGCAAAGGCCACAGCTACGTCCTCGTGCGCCAGACCGGCGGGGACAAGTCCGGCATCTCCACCTACGACGGCGCACAATGGTGGCTCGACAAAGCCAGCAAGCGCGTGGTCTTTCATCTCTTCCAGGTGAGCGGCCGGCATCAGGCTACACACAAACAGCCGCGCATCCTGACATCGACGATAAAGCTCGACAGCCTCTCGGGACACAGTCACGATGAACTTTTAGAGCGTCTCGGAATCAATCCCGAAGACATCGAAAAGGCCACGCGCTTAAACCTCGACAGCCTCTCGGGACTCAGCCACGATGAACTTTTAGAGCGTCTCGGCATCAATCCCGAAGACATCAAAAAGGCCAAGAGTGGCTATCTCGACCCGATCAACCTCAAAGGCACGCTCAAAGACCTGAACTTGCTCAAGTCGCTACGCTCGAAAATGGGGTCGGCCTATGCTTCCTCCATCGTGAAACTGAGCAACGAGCGCGTGCAACAGGCGCTCAACTACAGTGCCGACAACGACCAATCCTATAAAGTGGCCCTGTTCATGTCGTTGGCCAACCAGGGCCGCTACCAAGCCAAAATCATCTCCGGGAAAAAGTTTGAGAAGACCGAGGCCGTAGGTCTCATGGAATTGGCCCGCCGCTGGCCGTCGCTCAAGGTGTTTTGTGTGTCGTTTGAAGGGGCCGACACGCCTGTGGCCAAGAAATACAAAGACTGCGACGGTGTCATCCAGGTCTTTCTCGATGAATGAGAGGTGCAAAGCCTTATTTATTAGTCCGTTAAATTAAACTTTTAGAAATTCCCGCTATTCTGCGAGTTGTACGCCGGCCGCGGTATAATCATACAGCAGCCGGTGTATAACTGTACAGCGGCCGTTGTACAATTATACCACGATCGCTGTACGACTTCTGGGCGCCGGACAAGAACGGCTTTCCCTATGACCTCCTTTCTTTTCAGCCATCTGACGATTTTTTCTATTAAAAAAGCAAAAAATGGGGGGGCAATGCGTCATTCCGTCCGATAGTCTTAACTTTGCACCTCGTAAACGAAACACATTTTTATTGAAATGAAACATCTTCTGCTCTGCTTGTGCCTCTTGTTGGGCTCAGTGGCAAGCGTCCGAGCCGATGTGGTGACGGGCCGTTTTTTGGATGCCGTCAGCGGCGAACCCTTGTCGGACGTGACGTTAAAGGCCTGTTCCTTTAGTGAAAACTGCATAACTTTCAGGACTATGACCTCCGACAGTCTGGGCCGGTTTTCGTTCAAATGGTCCGGCGACAACTGCTGGCTGGAAGCCACCTCCGTGGGCTATCATCCGCGCAAGGTGACGTTTGCGGCCTTCGAAGGCAACGACACGCTAAGCCTGGGCGACATCAAGATGAAGCCCTCAGAGGTGTTCCTGCGCACAGCCGTGGTGACGGCAAGGGCCAAGCGGTTTGTGATGCGCGGCGACACGGTGGTGTTTAACCCCGAAGCCTTCAACCTGAGCGAAGGGGCCCGTCTCGACGAGCTCATCAAGCAGCTGCCGGGCGTGACGGAAAAAGACGGCCAACTCTATTGGATGGACAAGCCCGTGCGCATCCTGGTGAACGGCGAAGAGATGTTTGCCAACAACACCCTGCTGCAACAACGCCTGCCGGCGGAGGCCGTAGACCGCATCAAGGCCTACAACAAAGCCAACAAGCAGCAGGCACACTCGGGCCGCGACGACGGGAGCGAAGACCACGTGCTCGACATTCAGGTGAAGCCGGGGTTTCTTGAGAAATGGTACGGCACGGCCGAAGGGGCCTACCAGACCGAAGACGGCTACCTGGCCCGACTCGACGCTATGTATCTCTCCACAGCCAATCCGCTCATGGCCTATGGCAACTTCAACAACATCAATGAGAACACCTTCTTCAAGTCGTTCGGCGGCTCGGGCTGGGGCTCTGCATGGCCATACGGCCGCCAGCAGTTCGGCTCGACGGGCTATAAGCACCAATGGAACACCAGCCAGGGCGGGAAACAGCTGAAGCACTACTTCTCGTTCAACATACAGGGCAACCACTCCGACGGCTGGGGCCGAAGCCGTGAAAGCGAGGAGACGTTTATGCCCGACGGGGGCAGCACCTTCCGCCTGTCTGACAGAAAGACCTATGCCCACCAGGTGAAGCCCGACTTATCTTTCAGAGGCGAGTTTCAACTCGACAGCGTCACCTGGCTCTATGCGAGCGGTGGATGGAACTATGACAAAAATCTCAAAGACGTGACAGAGCGCAACGGTGTCTATGCCGACAATCCCTACACCTATACCGACGACCCGCTCAACGCCACCTTTGCCTCCGACTCTCCCGCTGATGACAATGACGCCCTGGTTCGCGCTCGCTCTATCGCTCGTCCACGCTGACGGAAAAGATGGAGACCAACGCCCATGTGGGTCTGGAACGTCTGCTGCCGCACGACGCTAGTCTGAAATTGGGCGGCGACATCAGCTACACCGACACCAAAACAGAGCGACAGGCCACACGCGACCTGCGTTATTACGACGAGAACATCCCCGACGAACTGCGGTATGAGACCGACTATCAGCCTACTCACTCGCTTATGGCCAAGGCCACCACGTCTTATAAGGCGTGGCTGTGCAAGGCACTGATGATAAAGGCCGACTATGCCTTCAAACACAATCGTGATTTCGACCGTCAAGACCACGCCGTGGCCGACGCGCCGGGAGCGACCCTCGACGACCCGCTCGCCGACCCCAACAGTTATAGCCGCCGGCAGACCACCGACGCGCATAGCGCTGCACTGGGACTGACGCTCAACGTGGGCAAAATCAGCCTGATGCCGGCTCTGAACTATAGCTACCGACACGAAAACCTTAATTACGTGCGCGGCAGCCTCGACATCGACAAACGGCGCGACGTCAACCTGTGGCAGCCCAATATGACGGCCCGATGGAAAATCACGCGCGGCCAGACGGCCGAACTGACCTACCGCCACTACACCTATGCCCCCGACCTGCTCCAAACGGTGGACTACACCGACGACACCAATCCGCTCTTCGTCATACAAGGCAACCCTTTGCTGAAAAACACCCACACCGACAACGTCGGCCTGAGCTTCAGATTGAACAAGACACAACTACAGCGCAACTTTACGATGAGCATGGAGTATGAGCGACACAAGAACCCGCGCGCAAGTATGTATTTCTACAATGCCGAGACCGGCGCCTACCGCCAGAAACCGGCCAACGTGGACGACGGCTGGAAGGTGGAGGGCCGCGCACGCTATGAACAGGGCATAGGCGACTTCATCCGCGTACAAAACTCCCTGCAATGTGGCTTTGACCACTACTATGGTTTCCTTACGGCAGACTACGACGCCACCGTGGCCGACCCCAACCTCCGCAAGCGGTTCTACCTCACTGAGCGCCCCGCCATCTCGTTCACCCGCGAAGAAGTGGAGGTGAGTCTCTCGGGACGCTACACCCTGAGCCGACAACGCTTCGTGCCGGCCTCGCTGAGCAACCAGACACTCACCGACTATGGCGTCGACTTCATGGCACGCTACAAATGGCGGGACTGGACGGCCCAGACCCAACTCGAAATGGAGGGTCGCTCGGGCTACACCTCGACCGAAATGAACCGCGTCATCCCCAACTGGTCGCTCGAGCTGAGCCGCAAGGTGCTGAAAGGCAAAGGCACGGTGAAGCTGGAGTTTGACGACTTGCTCAACAAAGACCGCCAATATTACGCCATGCAATCGGCCACCGAGCGCTCCGAGAGTTTCACGGAGTCGCTCCACCACTGGGTGCAAATCGGCTTCACCTATAAATTCGACGCCAAAGGCAGCAAGAAGTCCAAACGATGACCGGACGGCCGCCATCGAGGCGGTTATCTCGGAATATCAAGCCCCGGCAACGAGGGTATTCAAAAATGAGATTGAGATTGATAGTATTTTTTGCTATTTGTTCGCGGCCCTCTAAGCCCTGAAAGGGCGTCACATATCAGCCCAGGTCGTAAGGCCTGGGTATACTATATACGCTATAATTCCGGCCTGTAAGGTCGGCACAACATACATCTAATTATCAACATGTTATCACAAGGATTAATTCCCGTAATGTGCCGGCCCTTCAGGCCGGGGAATAGAGGAAACATCACAATACCCAGGCCTTACGACCTGGGCTATTATGTTGCGCCCTTTCAGGGCTTACAGGGCCGCGAGAAAACTTATTTTGAACACCTTGCTCCGGCGGGCTCCGAAAATAAAAAACAGGGAAATATTGGCCAAACCGCTTGAAATGCGTAATTTTGCGGCGATTTGTCCTCCCGGGGTCGGGTTTAGGCCTCGCGTGTGATGGCGAATTAAGCGAAAACTTAATTTAGAGTAACACAATTTTTATCCCAAAATCAATGAAAGAAATTTCAATCAACGGCACCGTGCGTGCCGACCTCGGCAAGAAAGCTGCCAAAGAAATCCGTAAGAACGGTGGTGTTCCCTGTGTCATTTATGGTGAGAAGAAAGACGAAAACGGTCTGCCCGAAGCCCTTCACTTCACCGTATGCGAGAAGGAAATCAACAAGCTCATCTATACTCCCCACATCTACCTCGTCAATATCAACATCGACGGTACTGAGCACAAGGCCATCCTCAAGGAGGTGCAGTTCCACCCCGTGAAAGACAATGTGCTCCACGTAGACTTCCTCGAAGTACACGCCGAGAAGCCCATCGTGATGGGTGTGCCCATCGCTCCCGAAGGTCTCGCCGAAGGTGTACGCGCCGGTGGCCGCCTTATGTGCATGGTGCGCAAGATTAACGTGAAGGCTCTCTACAGCGCCATCCCCGAGAAGCTCATCATCGACGTGACGAAACTCCAGCTCGGCAAGAGCATCAAAGTGGGCGACCTGCAGTTTGAAGGTCTCGAGCTCGTCACCCCGAAAGAAGTTATCGTTTGCACCGTCAAGATGACCCGTGCCGCTATGGGTGCTGCCGCAGCAGCTGCCAAGGCCTAAGCCGTCTGAAACGATACAACACGCTCATAAGCGGCCTGCGACTGCGCACACTGTGGCGTGGATGCAGGCCGCTTCTTTATGTCGCTGCCTCCGGGCACCCTCCAACACATTCCCACTAACCCCAAACAATCGGCCAACGCGCTATGCTGCTTGATTTTTTGAAAAAACTATTCGGCCAAAAGTCCGAAGGCAAAGACCAAGCCACTCAGGCCAACCCACAGATGAACTTCTTAATCGTCGGACTCGGAAACATCGGGCCGGAATATGCCCGCACACGCCACAACATCGGCTTTATGGTGGTTGACGCCATTGCAGCGGCAGCCGGCGTAGCGTTTGAAGACAAGCGCTACGGCGCCATCGCCACCGTCAAGGTGAAAAACCAGACACTCATCCTGCTCAAACCCTCCACCTACATGAACCTCTCGGGCAACGCCGTGAGATATTGGATGAAAGAAAAAAACATCCCGCTCGAAAACCTCCTCGTCGTAGTGGACGACCTGGCCCTGCCCTTTGGCAGCCTGCGCATGAAGCCCTCGGGAAGCGAAGCCGGCCACAACGGACTGAAACACATCACCGCCACACTCGGCACACAGCAATACGCCCGACTGCGGTTTGGCATAGGCAACGATTTCCCCCGCGGCGGACAAGTGGACTTTGTCTTGGGTGAATTTGGCGAGGAAGACCTCAAGACTATGGACGACCGCCTCAAAACGGCCGGCGATATGGTGAAGAGTTTCGCCCTCTCGGGCATCCAGTTCACTATGAACCACTTCAACCACAAGTAAGGCCGCACAACCATGGAAGCACGACTCGACAAATGGCTATGGGCCTCACGCATCTACAAGACGCGCACCATAGCCGCCGACGCCTGCAAAAACGGACGCATCACCATCAATGGCGCTCAGGCCAAACCTTCACGCACGGTCAAAGCCGGCGATGAGGTGGGCGTGAGGAAACCTCCCGTCACCTACACATTCCGCGTGAAACAGCCCATTGAGAAACGCGTCGGGGCCAAACTGTTGCCCGACGTGCTGGAAAACATCACCGACGCCGCTCAATACGAACTGCTCGAGATGAGCAAGATCAGCGGCTTCGTCAATCGCGCACGTGGCACCGGCCGCCCCACAAAAAAAGACCGACGTGCACTCGACGAGTTCACCGCGCCCACCTTCATGGACGACGATTTTGACTTCGACCTCGATGAGGAGTGACGTTTTTGTAACGGCAGGCGCGATGTAGCGTTGGCCACGGCGATGCACGGTTGTGCAGAGTTGGGCCAGCCAACCCTACATCCCCCATTCTTCTGACTATCGGCCATTTGCGCCCAAAATATGCAGGGTTGCCCGGTTTGGGGCAACCTTTTGTTTGGTGTAAGGAATCGCAGGATTTATATGGGTTTGCTGTCGGTTTGGTGCAAAAAAGTAGCTTTTCTTGGCCTTTGCTCTCGTTTGCACTAACTTTCGCTGCGCGCAAGTTAGGCTGCACTCGGCAAAGTCCAAACAAAAAACAAGTTTTTTCTTGGCCTTTGCTCTCGTTTGCACTAACTTTGACGCTTGAAAATCTGCACGATTTGATTTTACTTGAAAACACTATCCCTTAATAACCTTTTATCACCTTATGAAACTTTATCCGACTCACCTCGCACTCAAGAAACGTCTGCTCGTGATGCTCGCAAGCATTATGGCCTGCCTCGTGCCTGCCATAGCACAAGTGGCCCCTGGCCATATCTACCACATTGTCAGCAAAATAACGGGTATGGCGCTGACCAACGGCGACAATGCCACCAAAGGCGGTGCGCTCTCACTTGCCATCATAGACAACACCTCGGAAGGCCAGGACTGGGCTCTTGTGCCTACCGACGAAGAGGGCGTCTACGTGGTGCTCAATATGCTCAGCCAGCAAGCCGTCGACTATGCGCTGGAAAGCGGTAGCAACACGCCACTACAATGGACCTTCGACGATACCAATGCCAACCAGCGCATCCGTTTCGCTGCCGTGGATGAGGCAGCCGGCACCTATCGCCTGCTCTATGCCAACACCGACCTCAAGGCACTCAACGGCGACGCCGACGGCACACTCACCGTGGGCAGCGACGTCATCTCAGACGCCTCGGTCTTCACCATCGTCGACACCGGCAAGTCGGCAGGCCGACCGGTAATGAACTGGTGTTACACCCTGACGCACGTAAACACGGGGCTCGTGCTCTCCAACCGCGGCATTGCCGAAAACGACGCCTTGATTTATGGCGACACCTACGAGGCCGACAACACCTCACAAATCTGGCAGCTGATCGACTCCGAATGTGAGGGACAATACATTATATATAATAAGACCGGACAAAAAGCCATCGACGCTGCACTCGGTACCCCCAAGACGCCGCTGCAATGGACACCGACAACGAAGAGCGTCAACCAAGCTTGTACGTTCCTGCCCGTAAGCGGTCTGGAAGATACCTATAAATTGGCCTATACCCAATCCGGCACGACCTACTACCTGACCGTTTCGGCCGACGGCTCCGTAAACAAGACAACAACCAACGACGCAGCAGCCCATTTCACGCTGACCTTTACCCCGACGCCTCCCGATCCGCCCAAGAACAACTGGGAAGACGAAACCTTCTTTGAAGAAAACAAAGAACCGGGACACGCCACCTATATGCCCTATCCCACCACGGCCCAGATGAAAGCCGACGCCCGTTTCGACAAGCCCTGGCTTGACCCGCAAAGCGACGACGTGATGAGCCTCAACGGCATCTGGAAACTCAACTATGTGACCTCGCCGTCTCTGCGACCTGGCGAAGACACCTTCTGGGGCGACAATGTCGACGTGAGCGCCTGGGACACCATCAGTGTGCCTTCTTGTCTGGAAATGAAAGGCTACGGCACGCCGCTCTACATCAACGTGAACTATGCCTTCTACAACACGCCGCCCACCATCACGATGAGAAGCGGACTAACCAACTCTGTAGCCTCTTACCGACGCACCTTCGACCTGCCCTCAGGATGGGGCGACAAGCGCGTTTTCCTCCACTTCGACGGTATCTACAGCGCCGCCTATGTGTGGGTGAATGGCCAATATGTGGGCTACACGCAGGAGTCAAACAACGACGCCGAGTTTGATGTCACGGCCGTGGTGCGCGAAGGCGAAAACAACGTGAGCGTACAAGTCATCCGTTGGTGTGACGGCAGCTATCTCGAAGGCCAGGATATGTGGCATATGAGCGGCATACACCGCGACGTCTATCTCTATGCCACCCCCAAGACTTTCATTCGCGACCACTACATCACTGCCACGGCGTCGGCAGCCGACTTCACCAGCGGCAGCCTCAACGTGGCTGTGACAATGAACAACCGCGACAGCCAGGCCGCCAACAAAACAGTTGTGGCTACACTGCTCTCGCCCGAGGGCAACACAATCGCCACACAGCAGGCCGATTTTGCCTTTGCCGACGGCGAGGGTGGCGACAAGACGGCCAATCTGACCTTTGAAGGACTGACAAACCTCAAGCCTTGGAGTGCCGAACAGCCCAACCTCTACACCGTATGCCTCTCACAACTCAACAACGGCGTGGAAGAACAGGCCTTCTCTACGAAATACGGTTTCAGAAAAATCGAAATCAAGAGCACAGGTGCAGGCAAGAAAGTCTATATCAACAACCAGGCCGTGCTCTTCAAGGGTGTCAACACGCAAGACACTCACCCCGTACACGGTCGCAGCATCGACGTGGCCACTATGCTTAAAGACGTCGAAATGATGAAGCAGGCCAACGTCAACACCGTGCGCACCAGCCACTATCCGCGCCAGGCCAAGATGTATGCCATGTTCGACTACTACGGTCTCTATTGTATGGACGAAGCCGACGTGGAGTGTCACCTCAACTGGGAAGAGTCCGGCTCAGCCTGTATCACCTTCCAGCAGTCTTGGCAAGCCCAATACGTGGACCGCACCGAACGTATGGTGCTCCGCGACCGCAACTTCCCCTCCATCATCTTCTGGAGTCTGGGCAACGAGAGCAACTCCGGCCTCAACTTCCACGCCTCCTACAACGCCACACGCGCCCTCGACCCGCGCATCATCCACTACGAAGGTGCCACACGCGCCAAAGACTCTGCCACCGACCTCTACAGCGTGATGTATCCCAACATCGCCAACGTCGTCGACGTACAGGCCAACTATAACAATTATGGCCAGCCCTTCTTCATGTGCGAATATGCTCACGCCATGGGTAACGCCGTAGGTAACCTGGAAGAATACTGGGACGCCATCGAATCGTCAAAATATGGCATCGGCGGTTGCATCTGGGACTGGGTAGACCAATCTATCTATGCCGCAAGCGACATCCAGAACAACACGCTCACCGTCAACGGTTTCCACAAATACAAGAGTGGTTATGACTTTGGCGGCCCTCACCAGTACAATTTCGTCAACAATGGCCTCATCACGGCCGACCGAGCCTGGACGGCAAAACTCACCGAAGTGAAGAAGGTCTACCAGTATGTGAAGTTGTCCAACTATTACGCCAGTCAGAAGAAGGTGATGATTACCAACGCCTACAACTTCCAGACACTCGACAACTACACGCTTAAATTTGCAGTATTGAAAAACGGCGAAGTAGTGGAAGAAGGCACCACGACCCTCGAGTCGTTCACACCGGGTTCTTCGCGCACAGTGACCATTCCCTTCACCACCACCATTGACAACACGGCCGAATATCTGCTCAATCTTGACGTCGTGACGAATGAAGCCACCCCATGGGCCGAGGCCGGCTACTCGGTGGCCTCTCAACAGTACAGCCTCCAGAGCCGTCCGGCACTCGTACAGCCAATGGCCACAACCGACGCCCTCACACTGACCGAGAACACCTTCAACAACGTCATAGCCAACTCCAAAGTGTCCATCACCTTCAACAAGAAAGGCGAAATCAGCACGTGGAAGTTCGGCGAAACGACGGTCATCTCTTCAAGTTCAGACAGTCCGGAATTTGCCGACTACCGCTGGGTGGAAAACGACAACCCGACAGCCCCCTACACCGGTGACGGCTACGACTCAAGTAATGGCGTGGGCACCAAAACGGCCACCTTCACCTTGGCCGACGACGGCACAACAGCCACAGTCGTGGTGACTGCCGAAGGCACCAAATGCCCCTACACGTTGACCTATACCATCCACAACTCAGGCATAGTGCTCGTCAAGGCCGACCTGAAGCCTGCCGTGGCCGACCTGCGCCGCATCGGTATGGCCATGCAATTCCCCCTGGCCTATAAAGACGTGACCTACTATGCCCGTGGCCCCTGGTCGAACTACGTTGACCGCAAGACCGGCTCTCGTCTGGGTGTCTACACCACCACGGTGAGCGATATGTTTGAAGAGCTCAGCAGTCCGCAGTCGTGTGGCAACCACGAAGACCTGCGCTACCTCGTACTCAAAGACCCGACCAGTGACAAGGGCTTCAAGATTGAAACATCTGGCCAGGTGGCCTTCTCATTGCTCAACTATGACGATGCCACCCTGCGTGCCACACGCCACTGCTGGGATCTGGCGGCCGGCAGCAAGATTTATGCCCACTTCGACTATATGCAGCAAGGTCTGGGCAACGGCAGCTGCGGTCAAAACACCGGTGTTCTCAGTGCCTACAAGACACCTTCTTCGGGCACCTGCTCATACACGCTCCGCTTCTCGCCGCTCAACCTGATTGTCGACGGCATTGAAGCTGGACAAAAAGACGTGGACGAACTCCTCATCCGCCACGATGACGACCGCCTCAACATCACCGGACGCCTCGAAGCCGGCACTACGGTGACAGTGGTGGACGTGAGCGGTGGCGTTAAAGCCTCTACCCAAGCGGGCACCACGTCCAATGCCCTCTCTGTCTCTATGGCCGGATGGCCCAAGGGCATCTACTTGGCCATTATCAAGAGCGCACAAGGCCAACGCGTCCACAAGTTTGTCAAATAATTCGCTATCTATGCGTCATACCGGTTTCCCATCCCATCCAGCATGGGGTGGGAAACTTGTTTATCTTCTTGTCCACCCACTATGTCGTTCACCATTCTCACCGCCGTCTACAACGCAGCGCCCTACCTGCGTCAATGCCTCGACTCGGTCGTTGCGCAAGGGAGGCAAGACGTTCAGCACGTCTGCATCGACGACTGCTCGACCGACGACTCTCTTCTGATTTTGCAGGAATACGCCGCCCGGTATTCCCACATTGTCGTGATGCAGACGCCGCGCAACAGTGGCCAGGCCGTGGCACGCAATCTGGGCTTGTTGCGGGCCTCGGGCACCTTCATTCTGATGCTTGATGCCGACGATTATCTGGCTCCCGACGCGCTCAACATATTGGACCGGACAGCCACAATACAGCCCGAGGCCGACGCATTGCTGGTGAAACTGGTGCTGACCTATCCCGACAGCCGGCAAGATGTCTATCCCCAACCTGAAACCGATGAAGGATGGGACGGCCTCACCGCCTGTCGTCTGGCTCTGGCTCATGACATTCATGGCATCTATGCCCTGCGACGGGAACTGCACCGTCAATGGCCCTACGACACGAGCCTGCGCACCTACTCAGACGACACCACCTCTTATCTTCACCTGCTCCACTCACGCCGCGTCGTGCCGACCGAGGCCGTCTATTATTATCGGCAACACATGCAGTCTGCCACCCACCAGACTGGAGCGGCACGGTTGGACTTTGTCAGAGCCAATGCTCTATTACGCCAAAAACTTGAACAGGAGAATGTGGACAATGCGACACTAAGCATCGCCGAGAACTACATTTGGCGCACCTATGTGGGCGTGGTCAGAGAGATGTGGACACAGCGTGGCCGCTTCTCACCCGCTGAACAAAAAGAGATGCGACAAACCCTGCAAACGCATTATAGGCAAATCAGATTTTCGCGTTTGCCATTCGCCACCTTGCGCCGTCCGGCCTACTGGCCCGTCTGGCCATTCAGTCTTTTTTTGTTTTGGCAAAAAGGCCTTTGTCGTTTGAGCCGACGGCCTTCGGCATAAAACCTTGTCATTGAAAATCACGCCTCGCTTTCATCTGGCTGCCGCTTCTGCTCTTCGGGCCAATTCACCAAATACAGCCGGCCGGTGGTGCGGGTCATAGCCGTATAGAGCCAGCGCAGATAAGAGATGCCGGCCATCTCAGGCGTCACATAGCCCTGGTCCACAAAGACCCGTTCCCACTGTCCGCCCTGAGCCTTGTGGCAAGTCACGGCATAGGCATATTTGATTTGCAAAGCATTGTAGTAGGCGTCTTCGCGCACACGTTTCAACCGCTCTTTTTTGCTCGGAACGTCGGCATAGTCTTCCATCACCGCGTCAAAGAGGCGTTGCTGCTCGTCGGCAGTGAGCGATGGCGACTCGGAACTGAGCGTAGAGAGCAACACCCGGCAGTCAATCTCTTCATCATCATAGTCGGCAAAGCGCAAAGTGGCATCGGCAAATCTGAAACCATACATCTCGTGGACATTGCGCAAACGCACCACCTCTGCGGCATCACCGTTGGCAATGAACGAGAACAGGCCTGAGTAGGGCGGTTCGTCGGCTTCGGGGCGGTGAGCCAGTTCGGTCCAATGATAGTTGTTTTTGACGGCCATAACCAGGTCGCCGCGCGTGAGTTCGTCTTCACGGTCGAAGATACGCGCTCTGATACCATTATTATATATATTGGCACGTTTGTTGGAGCGTGTCACCACGATGGTGCCGTCTGTGCCACAATCGGCATAGGCCGAAACAAGTGCTTCGATGAGTTCGTTACCGGGCAGGTAGCGCACCTCTCCCCGCGGTTCGGCCGCTACAAGAGGCAGGGCGCCTGTACCCTGCGTAATCATTTCGCGCAGCCGCGTGGCTTCCACAAGAACCTCCGAGCCGACCGTCTGTCGCACAACCTGGGTGAGAGAGGCCACCATAGCACGCACGCCATAAAGTCGCAGACGGTCGGCCGACAATGCAGGACTCTCTTCTTCGCCCACGGGTGGCAACTGCGCCGTATCGCCCACAAACATCAACCTGCAACCTTCGCCCTCACCCACAAAGCGGATGAGATCTGCCAGCAGTTCGCCCGTTCCAAACGTTCCCACCCCACTGCCACCCACGGCTATCATAGAGGCCTCATCGACAATAAACAGGGCGTGCTTACGCTTGTTGTAGCCCAACGAAAAACGTGTACCTTCGCCTTGAAAGGTCTGCTGACGATAAATGGCTTTGTGAATGGTCATAGCCTTTTGGCCGGCATAAGCCGAAAATACTTTGGCCGCACGGCCGGTGGGAGCCATCAACACCACCTCGCGGTGCAAGTCGGTCAGCGTACGCACTAAGGCACCCACCAACGAGGTCTTACCCGTTCCGGCATATCCACGCAACACAAACACCTCGTCGGCCTGCGGCTGCAAGATGAAACGGGCCATCTGACTGACGGCCTCAGCCTGATCGGAGGTAAATGAGTGTGGAAAATGTCCGGCCAAAACCGAAACAAAAGCGCTTTCCAATGACATAATAAGGCTTATGACTCTGATTGATTTTGACACAAAATTAGAGAAATTGCCTGACACTGACGCCATTCGGCAGAGGCAAAAGGAACAACTTGAGTCTTTCCTTTTGCCTCTGCTCTCATTTGCACTAACTTTCGCCTGCGGCGCAAGTTAGGCGACGGCTCGGGAATGTCAACGGAAAATCTCGTGCCTCTCGCCTTGCACTAACTTTCGCCTGCCGCGCAAGTTAGGCGGCGGCTCGGGAATGTCAACGGAAAAACTCGTGCCTCTCGCCTTGCACTAACTTTCGCCTGCCGCGCAAGTTAGGCGGCGGCTCGGGAATGTCAATAAAAACAAGTTTTTCTTGCCATTCCTCTCGCCTTGCACTAACTTTGTCCCAAGATATGACACTACCACAAGACCCCATGATGCTTTTCAGCGTCATCAACATGAAACTGCGCGATCATTATCCTTCGCTCGACGCGCTTTGCGATGATATGGACATCGACCGCAAGACGCTTGAAGAAAAACTCAAATCTGCCGGATTTGAATACAGCGAAACACACAACAAATTCTGGTAAGCCTACTCCAATGGCACACATTCTGAACCTCTTCAGACGCTATCCGCTCACGCTGCTCTGCATCGCCGCCATTTGGTATCTCTGCCTCATCAAGCCGCCTTCGATTTCACTGCTCCAGATGAAAAACTCCGACAAGGTGGCCCACTGCCTGATGTATCTCGGCACCTGCTGCGTGATGTGGGGAGAATATTGGCATACCCACGTCAAGCCTTCCACACTGCGCCTCATCCTCTGGATTGTCATCGCTCCGGTCTGCATGAGCGGCTTGGTGGAATTGGCACAGGCTTACCTCACCGGAGGCACACGCAGCGGAGACTGGAAAGATTTCGCTGCCAACACCATCGGCGTGTTGCTGGCTGTGCCCATCGGCCTCTTCGGCATCAGACGTTTGTTCCATACCAAAACGCCCCAACCATGAACGACCAACCCCAATCCAACCACCTGCCCGAACATCTCTATATCCGCCTCTCCGAGCGGCGCATCTCGCTGGCACGCTTTGATGCCGAACACCACACGGCTTTCGCCTTCACCAGCCACCGGCTCAACCCACAAATCTCTTTGGCCGCCAACCTCAAAGAGGTGGAACGCAGCGAAGGCACCGTCCGCACACCCGGCAGCGGCATCGTACAGGTGCTGGTGGGCAGTCCGGCCACTTTTGTGCCGCTGGCCGAGTTCCAAGAAGAGGATTGCGAGAAAATCTACAACCTCTGCTTTGCCGAAAAAGAAACACGCCGCCGTGTGTTTTACGATGTCGTGGCTCAGGCCAACTGCGTGGTGGTGTTTGCGCTGGCCGAGACCGTGTGTCACGCCCTCGAGGATTTCGGCGGCAGCGTCAACTTCATCTCTTCCATGACACCCCTGCTGCGCCATTTTGCCATACGGGGTGCCAACACCACCGACAAAAAACGCCTCTTCGTCAACGTGCACGGACAGACGGCCGAAATCTTCGCCTTCGACGGCAACCGGCTTCTGCTGGCCAATTCGTTTGAAGTCCACCACCCGGCCGACACGGCCTACTACACGCTCAACGTTGCCCGACAGGTGGGAGCCGAACTGCTGCCAGTTCCAACCGAGGACGACGACCGCAACTCCTCCACGACGGGCCTTTCAGACCTCTCGCCCATCTATGTCACGGGCGAAGACATACTGCAGAAAGAGACGGCCGACGAACTGCTCAAATATGCGGCCAACATCATCAGCATCACGCCGGCGGCTGAATTCAACCGCCATCCCATAGCCACGACACCGGGCGTATCGTACGACCTCATAACCATACTGCTCGGCTATCGCCCCATCAACTAAATCCAAACCTCTATGCGAATTATCACAGGGAAATATAAAGGCCGACGGTTTGAGGTGCCTCGCTCGTTCAAGGCGCGCCCCACCACCGACTTTGCCAAAGAAAACATCTTCAATGTCATCCGAGCCTATCTGGATTTTGAAGAGAGCCGGGCGCTCGACCTCTTTGCCGGCACCGGCAGCATCACGCTCGAACTGCTCTCGAGAGGCTGCCCTCAGGTGGTGAGCGTGGAAAAAGACCGTGCCCATTTTGCTTTCATCCGCCAGTGTCTGAAGACATTGGGCGACGAGGCTGCTTTGCCGCTTTGTGGCGACGCCCTGCGTTTTGCCGCACGCTCCGGTGAACACTTCGACCTCGTTTTTGCCGACCCTCCCTATGCCTTGCCTGAACTGCCCGAACTGCCCGAACTGATCATGAGCGGCGAAGTGCTGGCTCCCGGCGGCCTTCTGGTGCTTGAACACGGCAAAAACAATGATTTCAGCCATCGCCCCGATTTTCTGGAACACCGCGCCTATGGCAGTGTCAATTTTTCACTCTTCCGCCGCCCCGCGCAAGACTAACTTGCGCTTATATCGTGCCGAATAATTGGCCATACCCTCTTTTTTGCTTATTTTTGCAGGACTATATTAACAAATTGCACTCTAAACAAGACTTAGATGTTACGAATTGCCATACAAGCCAAGGGTCGTCTCAATGAAGACACCATGTCTTTGCTCGCCGATGCGGGCATTTGTGTTGCTGCCAGCAAACGCAAGTTGGTGGCACAAGCCAGCGGTTTCCCTATGGAGGTGTTATACCTCCGAGACGACGACATCCCTCAGGCCGTCGAGATGGGAGTGGCCGACATCGGCATCGTGGGCCTCAACGAAGTGGCCGAAAAGGGTCTGACCGTCTGCGAAGAGATGAAATTGGGCTTTGGTGCCTGCCGCATCTCCCTGGCCGTGCCCCGCGACACCGACTACACCGGTCCGGAGTGGTTCTCAGGCCGCCGCATTGCCACTTCCTATCCCCACATCCTCTCCGAGTTTTTCAGCCGTCATAATGTGAATGCCGAAATCCACGAAATTGCCGGCAGCGTGGAGATTGCACCAGCAGTGGGAATGGCCGACGGCATTTTCGACATTGTCTCTTCAGGCGGCACGCTGGTGCAAAACGGCCTCAAGGAGGTTGAAAAAGTCTTCTTCTCAGAGGCAGCCCTCATCTCCAACCCTCGCCTCACCGCCGACAAGCGCACAGATATTGAGAAACTGAAATTCCGTTTCCGCTCCATCGTCGACAGCCGGGGTATGAAATATGTCCTGATGAACCTGCCGCAACAGAGCCTCGACGAAGCTGTGGCCATCCTGCCCGGCATGCGCAGCCCGACGGTATTGCCTTTGGCCGACAAAAATTGGTGCTCACTCCACGTCGTATTGCCCGAAGACCAGCTTTGGGAGAAAATCGAACAGCTCAAAGCGCTCGGCGCCGAAGGCATCCTCGTGTTGGCACTCGAAAATATGATTAAATGACGGAGTCAGCCTCCGGTTCAAGCTTTATCTTATGCAAATACTCCATTGCCCGCCCCGCAACCAGTGGGACGCACTGACCATACGAAACATCCCTGACGACAAAGAGATTGAAGCCGGTGTTGAAGCCATTGTGGCTCATGTCCGCGAAGCCGGAGACCAGGCCTTGAGAGACTATGCCTTGCAGTTTGACGGTGCACAGCTCGAGGCGTTGGAACTCTCCGGCGACGAGCGCAAAGCCTTGGCTGCCAAGGTCTCACCAGAAGTGAAGCAGGCCATTGCCCAAGCTGCCAAAAACATCGCGGCTTTCCATGCGGCTCAGCGGCCGGCCACTGTCGACATCGAGACCTGTCCCGGTGTGCGTTGCTTGCAGCGTGCTGTCCCCATTCAGCGTGTGGGGCTTTACATCCCCGGTGGCCGTGCACCGCTTTTCTCCACAGTCTTGATGTTAGGCCTTCCGGCCAAGATTGCCGGCTGTAGGGAGGTGGTGCTCTGCACACCCGAAGGCCGCGATGGCCATATTGCGCCCGAGATTGTCTATGCCGCCGATGTCTGTGGCATAGACCATATTTACCGTGTGGGAGGCGCCCAGGCCGTGGCCGCCATGGCCTACGGCACAGAGACCATAGCCCCCGTCGACAAAATCTTCGGGCCGGGCAACCGTTATGTCACCAAGGCCAAGCAACTCGTTTCTCGCGTCACGGCGATTGACATGCCGGCAGGCCCTTCAGAGGTGCTCGTCATGGCCGACGACTCTGCCCGTCCTGCTTTCGTGGCAGCCGATATGCTCTCACAGGCTGAGCACGGCCCCGACAGCCAGGCCATGCTGGTGTGTCAGTCTGAAGCCATTGCCCAGGCGGTCAAGGCTGAGGTGGAGCGCCAGGCAGCCCTTCTGCATCGGGCCTCGTCGGTGGAGCAGTCGCTGGCCCACAGCCGCATCGTCATTTTGCCCACACGCGAAGAGATGACCGATTTTGCCAACGCCTATGCCGCCGAGCATCTCATCATCTCTATGCAAGAGCCGTGGGAGATAGCCCAGAACATCACCGCCGCAGGCAGTGTCTTCATCGGCAACTACTCTCCCGAAAGTGCCGGCGACTATGCCTCAGGCACCAACCACACCTTGCCCACCAGCGCCTGGGCCAAAGCCTATAGCGGCGTCAACCTTGACAGTTTCTGCCGCAAAATCACCTATCAGGAACTCACACGCGAAGGGCTCACTGCGCTTGCCGGCACCATCACCACCATGGCCAATGCCGAAGGTCTCGATGCCCATGCCGCCGCCGTGACCGTCAGACTCAACGAAGCATAGTCCCCCACTCTCCCTGCATGAAATCTCCACTCCAATACGTCCGCCCCAACATCCTCGCACTGGCCCCCTACTCCACGGCCCGCGACGAATATAAAGGCGGCGACATCTCCACTTGGCTCGATGCCAACGAAAGCCCCTACGACAATGGCGTCAACCGCTATCCCGACCCTCACCAGAAGGCGCTCAAGGCCCTGCTCTCTGAGATAAAGGGGATGCCGGCGTCGCAGATTTTTGTGGGCAATGGCAGTGACGAGGCCATCGATTTGGTCTTCCGCATCTTCTGCACGCCGGGCCAAGACAACGCCGTGGCCATTGCCCCCAGTTATGGCATGTATGCCGTCTCGGCAGCCACCAACGACATTGCGCTCAAAGAGGTCTGCCTCAATGCCGACTTCTCCCTGCCGGTCGAGGCTCTTATGGCGGCTTGCGATGCCCACACCAAGGTGATGTGGGTGTGCTCGCCCAACAATCCGACGGGCAATGCCTTTGATTTGGCTGTGTTGGAAGACCTTGCCGACCGTTTCGACGGCATTCTCGTCGTAGACGAAGCCTATGCCGACTTCTCAGAGCGCGGTTCGCTCTTGTCCGTCCTCGACCGCCATCCCAACCTCATCGTGCTGCAGACGTTGTCGAAGGCCTGGGGCATGGCCGGCCTGCGTCTGGGACTGGCTTTTGCCCATACAGACATCGCCACGCTGTTTGCCCGTGTGAAATATCCCTACAACGTCAACGGTCCCACACAGTTGGCCGTGATGCAACATCTCCGGGCCGGCATCAAGGAGCAGGTCGAAGAAATCAAGCGAGAGCGTGAACGTCTGGCACAGGCGTTGCCCACACTCGACATTGTCGAAGCGGTCTATCCCACCGACGCCAATTTCTTCCTCATCCGCACTGCCGACGCCGATGCGGTCTACGACCACCTCATCGCCCGTGGCATCATTGCCCGCAACCGCACCCGTATGCCGCTCTGCCAAGGCTGCCTGCGCGTCACCATTGGCACACCCCAAGAAAATGACCTGCTGCTCAAAGCCCTGGCCGATTTCCCCCAATCATAAACCATCTCATCCATGAGCCGACTTGCCCTATTCATCGACCGAGACGGCACCATCATCCGCGAACCTGCCGACGAACAGATTGACTCTCTCGAAAAACTGGAATTTGTGCCGGGCGTGATTTCTGCTTTGGCCAAGATTGTGGGCCACGACTACGAACTGGTCATGGTGTCCAATCAAGACGGCTTGGGCACCGACAGTTTTCCGGAAGAAACCTTTTGGCCGGCACACAACAAGATGCTTGCCACACTCGAAGGCGAAGGCATCCGTTTCGACGACCAACTCATCGACCGCACCTTCCCCGCCGACAATGCCCCCACACGCAAACCCGGCACGGCAATGCTCACCCGATACACTGACGGATCCTACGACCTGAGCCGCTGTTTCGTCATCGGCGACCGCGCCACCGACATCCGTCTGGCGGTCAATCTCGGGGCCAAAGGCATTTTGCTCCGCACACCCGAAGAGGCCGCACAAATGCTCGATGCCGAAGAGCAAAAGGCGCTCGCTCTGGCCACGACCTCATGGACCGACATCGCTGAGTTCATCCGCCGCACCGACCGACGGGCCGAAATCTGCCGCAAAACGGCCGAGACCGACATCCGCATTGTCGTAGACCTTGACGGCGGCGGCGAAACCCACATCGACACCGGTCTGAAGTTTTTCGACCACATGCTCGCCCAACTGCCCCACCACGCAGGCATCTCGCTCGTGGCCGAGTGTCGCGGCGATCTTGAAGTCGACGAGCACCACACGATGGAAGACGTGGCCATTGCCCTGGGCGAAGCAATCCATCAGGCTCTGGGCAGCAAACGCGGCATTGAGCGCTATGGTTTTGCCCTGCCTATGGACGAGAGCCGGGCCATGGTGTTGCTCGACTTCGGCGGCCGTGCCGACTTCTGCTGGGACGTCACATTCACACGCGAATACGTGGGCGACACCCCGACCGAGATGTTCAAACACGTCTTTCACTCGCTCTGCACAGCCATGCGGTGCAACCTCCACATCTCTGCCTCCGGCGAAAACAACCACCATCTCATCGAGGGCGTCTTCAAGGCCTTTGCCCGCACGCTCCGTCAGGCCATCCGCCGCAACGTCTTCAGCGAGACGTTGCCTTCAAGCAAAGGTGTGCTTTAACCCCTCATTTCCTCTCTTGCCATGATTGCAATTATCGACTATAAAATGGGCAACCTCCGCTCTGTGGAAAATGCCCTTCGCCGCCTCGGTGCGGAGTTTGAAGTGACGGCCGATGCCGACAAAATCATCCGTGCCGACCGCGTGCTCCTGCCGGGTGTGGGCAATGCCGCCGAGGCTATGCACAACCTGCGCAGTGCCGGTCTGCCCGAGGTCATCAAGAGCTTGCGTCGTCCGGTGTTGGGCATTTGTGTGGGCATGCAGGTGATGTGCCGCCACTCCGACGAGGGCGATGCCGAATGTATGGGGATTTTTGATGCCCGTGTCAAGCGCTTCAAGCCCACACCGACCGAGAAGGTGCCGCATGTGGGCTGGAACCAGATAGGCAATTTGGAAAAGAAACTCTTCACCGACGTCAAGAGCGGCAGTTTCGTCTATTTCGTCCACTCCTATTATGCCGAACTCTGCCCCGACACCATCGCCACCACGCGCCACGGCCTGCTGTTCAGTTCGGCCTTGAAATACGAAAACTTCTACGGCACGCAGTTTCACCCCGAGAAGAGTGGCGACACGGGTGAGCAAATCATCAAAAACTTCCTCGAACTCTAATCTCGCTTTATGATACAAATCATCCCGGCCATCGACATCATCGAGGGGCGTTGCGTGCGTCTCTCTCAGGGCGACTATGCGCGCCAGACCACCTACGACGCCTCACCGCTCGACATGGTGAAACGCTATGCCGACTGTGGCGTGACGCGTGTTCATGTGGTCGATCTTGATGGAGCAAAGGCCTCCGAACCGCTCAACCTCAAGACCCTCGAAGCCTTGGCTTCGCTCGACGGTCCGGCCATCGAATGGGGCGGCGGCATCAAGAGCGAGACGTCGCTCAAGAGTGCACGCAATGCCGGTGCCGCCCACATCGTGGTGGGCAGTGCGGCAGCCCGAAGGCCGGAACTGTTTGCCGAATGGCTCGGCCGCTACGGTGCCGATTTGTTGGTTTTGGGCGCCGACGTGAGAGAGGGAAAAATCTCTGTCAACGGTTGGAAAGAAGACCTCGACGTGACCATCGACGACCTCACCGACCGTTTTCTGCCGCTCGGCCTTTCGCAGGTGATTTGCACCGAAATCTCTTGCGACGGTATGCTGCAAGGACCGGCCACCGACCTCTACACGCGCCTCCAAACCAAATATCCCACCATAGACTTCACCGTATCGGGCGGCATCTCGTCTATGGCCGATATTGAGCGGCTCGACCACCTCGGCCTGCGCCGCGTCATTGTGGGCAAAGCCATCTACGAAAACAAAATCTCCCTGCAAGCCATCACCGATTTCATCGTGCGAGGCGCCTAACCCCTTATCAGACTCTACCCCACTCCTATTTTATATATGGTAGCAAAACGCATCATTCCCTGCCTCGACGTCAAAGAGGGCCGTACGGTCAAGGGCATCAACTTCGTCGGACTCAAAGACGTAGGCGACGCCGTCGACCTGGGCCGGCACTATGCCCGCGAAGGAGCCGACGAACTGGTCTATCTCGACATCAGTGCCACGCGCGAAGGGCGCAACACCTTCACCCGCCTTGTCGAGCGCATTGCCGACGGCATCAACATCCCCTTCACCGTGGGTGGCGGCATCAGCACACTCGACGACGCCTCGCGCCTGCTCGACGCCGGTGCCGACAAGATTTCCATCAACAGTGCAGCCATCAAAGACCCGAGCCTCATCGACCGCATTGCCACACGCTACGGCCGTCAGTTTGTAGTCGTGGCCATCGATGCCCGTCTCGAGGCCGACGGCGTTTGGCACGCCACCACCCACGGCGGTTCCAAAGCCTCAGACAAGGAACTCTTCAGTTGGGCGGCCGAGGCCGAAGACCGTGGTGCGGGCGAAATCCTCTTCACCTCAATGAACCACGACGGTACGCGCTCGGGCTATCCCTGCGACACCTTTGCGCGTCTGGCCGAGACCGTCCACATCCCCATCATTGCCTCGGGCGGTGCCGGTTCTGTGGCCGACATAGCTGACGTGCTCACCGCCGGCCGTGCCGATGCCGCTCTGGCAGCCAGCATTTTCCATTTCGGTGAAATCTCCATCGGCGACCTCAAGCGCCAACTCGCCGCTCAGGGCATTGCCGTCAGACAATAACCTCCTCTCCACACACAACGCCATTCCATACCATGCAATATTCAGACTTCAATCTCTCCAAATGCGCCGACGGTCTTTTGCCCGTGGTGGTGCAAGACGCCGTGACGCTCAAGGTGCTCATGGTGGGCTATATGAACGAAGAAGCCTTCAACCGCACCCAGGCCGAGGGCCGTGTCACCTTCTACAGCCGCACACGCCAGACCCTCTGGACCAAGGGTGAAACTTCCGGCCACTATCTCAACGTCGTGTCGCTCTATGCCGACTGCGACGGCGACGCCCTGCTCATCAAGGCCAACCCCATCGGCCCCACCTGCCACCGTGGCACCACCGCCTGTTTCGACACGCCCGAAGACGAAGGTTTCGTCCGCCGCCTGGCCGACATTGTGGCCCGTCGCCACCGTGAGATGCCCGAAGGCTCCTACACCACGCGCCTCTTTATCAAAGGCGTGAAGAAGATTGCGCAAAAGGTGGGCGAAGAAGCCGTCGAGAGTGTGGTCGAAGCCGTCGACGGCAACCGCGACCGTTTCGTCTACGAAGCCTCCGACCTTGTCTACCATCTCCTCGTCCTCCTCGAGCAAATGAATGTGAGCGTGGAAGACATCGAGCGCGAATTGGCCTTGCGCCATCGGTAATGCCGAGAAGGGCTTCCGAGTGTCACTTAAGCCTTAGGGAACGGGCTCGTTGGGCTTTCAACCCGTTGCTTGGCCGCAAAAAAATCCCCTCAATAAAAGCCCTCCAGGTTTGCCGCCTTTTGGCTCGCCTGGAGGGCTTCTTTTTTATCGGTGGTTGATTTGGATCGGGAATATCGTTATGCGATAATAAGTTTGTCGGATTTGAGGTGTCACCACAAAGCGACTTTTCCTCCTATACCCAGATCGAGAGTTGCCGTTGCAATGCCCAATGCCTTGAACACTCGACTCATTGTTGGAATGCTTATGCTATATCCTCGTTCCATACGGGATATTTGAGCCTTTTGCACACCTATGCGTTCTCCCAGTTCCGCTTGTGTGAGGTTTTGTTTGAGTCTGGCGTTTCTGATGGCTTCTCCAATTCTGTATGCATGCAAAGCCTCTTCTACCTTGCAGTCAAAATCGTCTCTTTCCGGAGTTCCTTTTTGTCCGATGAGCTCGTCTGTGACCTCTTCCAATGAGTAGAGTTTCATATTGCCTACCTGTTTCATATCTTATCTGTTTTTGATTTCAAAATATTGTTTCATTATTGCCTCTGCCCTTGTTATCTCCTTTCGCGGAGTCTTTTGCGTTTTCTTTATAACGCCGTGTGTGGCTACAACTAATGTCTGATTGTCAGTATCCCAAAAGGCAAATAGCCGGTATGCAATCCCATTGTATAGCGTACGAAACTCCCATATCTCGGTATTTTCCAACTTCTTGAAGAGTTCGCTGTTCTTTTCGCCGCCAGAAACTCTCCAAATATTATACATTATCTTCTTTTGTGCCTGTTGTGGAACATTTTTTAGAAAGTCTTTAGCCTCTTCTAATAACGCAAGTTGAAATACTGACATATTCTTGGGACTAATAATTATGACCGCAAAGATAAGGAAATGGTTTCGTATATGCGAAACATTTGTATAAAAAACGACCGCCGCCCAACTTGCATTTTTGAATTTTTGAAAGTCAAAACCGGTTTTGTGTGATATTATTGAGCGGCCACGCAAGGCCTGAAGGGCCGCACCCCAATCCCCCTAAGAAACAATCTCATTTGCAATCACAATGTGACGGTCCTTTCATCCCCTTACCCGGCCGCACACAAAAATGCCCCCAATAAGCGCCCTCCACGCCAATTGCAAGGATTGCAATCGTCGTGGAGGGCGCATGGTGTGTTGTCGGTTTCCGCCTACATCGGTTTAATCATTTTCTCGATAAAGGCGATTTCCTCTTCGCTTAAATGATATTTGGCATAGAGTTGGCGGTCTATTTCAGGCACTGATTGACTCCAGTCGATGTCCGAATTATCCGTGAAATCTTGAAGAGGAACATTAGCCCAAGTGTCTCTTGGATTATGTTGAGTAGCCTTTAATGTACCCAACATAGTTCGTGCAAACTTTGTTTTTATGTATTTGAGGCAGGCTTCTGCTTCTTTTTCTGTTTCAAATTTTCCTACACTTAGGAATGTATCGGTGTGACAGAGAATCGGCGAGCCGAGAATCGGCGAGCTTAAAACTTCTCCGATTGCGCCTGTTCCGTTGGCCTCTGGCACTAAAACCTTATAAAAGCCAATATACTCATTGTCCTCAATATACTCTTTCTTTATATAGCGTAATACGCGCTTGCCAGAGTTCAATCCGATTATTTCAAGCGTACCTGGTTCTTTGTTTTCTTTGAATAATTGAGGTAACGCAGCCAATGTTTTCGAGATTATTTTGACTCCCGTACCCTTTCCTTGTACTTCAAGAACCTCAGGATAATCTTTTAAAGCTTTCGCTGTATAACGATATATACCTTGGGACGATACTAAAGAACTCAAATTATCGCTATCCAAATTTTCAATCGTACTAACCTTTGACATTATACTTCTTAACTCCTCAAAACTTGAAAAGAAGCCTATTTTTCCAAACTTTGAATATATATCGCGCAATGTAATGGCTACACCACCTTTAATACTTACAGAAGGAAAGACCTCTGTGGATTTCTGAAAAAAACTAACTACTTTGAAATGCTCATCATCTAAAATTCTATCCATCCATTCCTTGGGAGTTTGACCTGCTCTATACAGGAAACGCGCAGGAGTTATAAAAGTCACGCGCCCACACAGATTAAAAGCAATGTCATAGAAAAAGTGATATATAGGCGGTTTTCTAGAGCTTCCATTCTCTTCTTGATACGGCGGGTTACCCACCACGGCATCGAATTTCATATTATCGTCGTTGTTTGCTTTCCAATAAGAATGGCCACGACGCACTTTGGTGATAAAGTTGTCGGGCTTGTTTTTGATTTGATTGATAAGGTCTTCAAAATAGCGGGTGTTGACACGGGCCGGACGGAAACCCACAAGGGTGCGGCGCGTGATGCTCTTGGCCATGGGCGTCTTGCAGATGACGAAGACGTTGCGGGCCACGGCCTCGTCCCATAGGGCCTGCTCCTCTTCGATGCTCTCGGGCGAGAACATGGCGTTTTTCACCCTCGCACGATAGACGCTGTAGGCCACATAGAGGGGATAGAGGCCCGACTTGGAGTTGATTTCGAGCACATGGCTCTCGGGCGAAAACACCTGTGCGGTCACTTCGCCACGGTCCACGAAGCGCGGGTCGGCAAGGGGCTGCTCATAGTGCTCGTCGTAGAAGCAATAGCCGCCCAACGTGTCGGCCAGGTGCATGTTCACCACGCGCCACGGCGTGAGCACGGTCTCCTTGTCGGGGTTGCGGAAGGTGGAGAAGATGGACGTGATGCGCTCAATGCGCTCCTCCACACTCAGGCGGTCGGCGGCGCGGGCCATAGAGCGGATGCGCTTGGCGGCAGCGGCAAAGATGTCGGCGTCGTAATAGCGCTTGAATTTGTTGAAGTCGGCCTTGGTCACACCGCGCGGCATGAACTCTTCCCACGACTGCGGGTCGATGAGCGAGGCAAAGTTGTCGATGGTGATGAGTGTCTCTTCGTCTTTCACCTCGGCGCCATAAATCATCAGCGGCATGCGAATGGAGATGCCGCGGAGGATGCTGATGGCGTTTTCGCGGTTTTTCTTTTTGGCGTTGAGGGCCTCCAGTCTTTTCTTTTCGTCTTCGGTGAGTTCATTCCTACGTTTCTTCTTGGTCAGGGTTTCGGCCTCTTCATATTCCTCGTTGGTGAGTCCCTGGCTGTTGATGTCGATGTCTTTAGTCTTGGGCGAGGCCTTGGTGGCGCCGATGGTCTTTTTGAGTTCGGCAAAGTCGTTGAGCGCCACGTCGTCGAGTTTGAGCAGTTCGTCGCTGTAGAGGCGGTTGTCTTCAAACCCGTTTTTCACCACCCGCTCGATATAAGCCCGCTTGAGTTGGCGCAGCATTTCGGTCTCATCGTAGGGCGTCATGCGGCTGCCCTCAATGCCAATGACGGGACAGAAGTTGATAAACTCGCCCATGGCGCGGCGGTCGCCGTCGGTGGTCTGTCCGGCCTTGACCGACACCTTGGCCGTCTCGGCGAGGACGCGCAGCGTGCGGTCGGGGGCAAAGTCGAAGACGTAGCACTGCTCCTTGACGCGGCCATTGATGGTGGCGGGTGTCTGCACGCGGAAGATGGTCTGCATATAGGTGGCGGCACCGGTGGCATAACCGCCCGAGAGCATAAACACGGCCGTCCAGGGTTTGACACTGACGCCGGTGGTGAGGCGGCCGCAAGAGAGGGTGATGGTGCGTGTCTGGTCGGGGTCGGGCCCGATGGCCTTCAAGACAGCCTCACGCGCATCGCGGCTCTCCTCTTCGGCAGTGCCGTCGCCGGCCACATTGACCACCTGGAAATGCTGGAACACGGGATGATGGTCGAGCAACGTCTTGAGCGCCTTGGCCGCCGCCACGCCGGGCACCATCCAGAGCGTGTGGCGGAAGATGTCGCGATAGGTGTCGTTGGCATAGGGATAGCAACTGTCGGGGTCGTCTTTGGCCAGGAGGTTGACGAAGGCCCTGACGTCCGGCTCGTGTGTGAAACAGCCGTCGTGGCCCACACGGAAAAACTCGGTGAAGTTGAAAGCCACGTCGTCGACATAGTCGTGGAGCAGTCGGCCGAGGTCGTAGGTATAGATGTTCATGCGCGGCAGACCGGCATAGGGATTGGGGTCGCCAAAGTGGGTTTTGTCCCAGTCGGCCTTGGCGCGTTGCTCCATCACATAGTCCCAGGTGTAGATGTCGTCTTCTTTATAGTCGTCGAGCAGGTTGAAGGGCGTGCCCGAGAGGCGCAACACCTTGGTGGAGGGTTTGACCAGTTCGCCCATGACCGCCTTGCCCAATTCGGTCTGCGTACCCTCGTGGGCTTCGTCGACAATGATGAAGTCCCAAGGCGTGGCAAAGACGTCGTCGTTTTTGTCGAAATGGCCACCCACTTGTTCCGAGCCGCGCAAGTCTTGCATCGAGGCGAAATAGACGTAGTGCAGGCCTTCTTTTGCGGCGCGTTTTTCCAGGAGTCGGTGAGGCTCGCCATTGTTTTTGGACCCGTAGACGTAGTTTGGGCTGTCGTAGAATATTTGGCCGAAATCTTCAAACCAGCCGGCGTCGACCACGGGCCGATGGGTGAGGATGAGGGTGCGGCCAAACTGCAACTCCTTGACCACCTGCAGGGCCGAGAGGGTTTTGCCAAAACGCATCTTGGCGTTCCAGAGCATCTGCGTGCTGCCGCGTGCAAACTGCTTTTTGGTCTTGTCGATGGCCTCGCGCTGCTCGGGACGGAAGACGATGGGGCTGCGGTCGGTGGAGATTTCGGCTGCCGTGAGCGAGGCCTTGCCGGCTTTGACGGCGGCAATGGCCCGTTTGACCGTCTCAAGGTCGGTGACGAACCACTCGTTGGGATGGCCGTCAACCATGAAGGTTTTGCGGCATATGCCCGAGCGCTCCAAGACACGGTGCACCTCCTTGTCGTTGAACGCACAGATGCGCTTGTCTTTGACAAAGAGGGTCAACTCGGTGTAGAGCAGTTCGTAACTGATGCCGGCCGTCTGCGTGTATTGGTTGATGCGGTCGCGGGCAGCCTGATTGAGCACCTTGCAACCGGGCACCAGCCCGAAGACATTGTCCGTGTTGCAGGTCGCTTCGCCCACTTTGAGACACCCTTTGTGCGCCGCGTCGTTGATGCGGAACACATAAATGAGTTTGGGCTTTAAGGAAGATTCAAACTGCATAGGCTGTCACTTGTTGATGAGATCGATAAATCTGATTTTCCTGCCTTTCTTTCCTGTCTGCGGGTCGGTGGCGCCCCAGTCTTTGATGAGGCAGAGATTGGACGTTTCGTCAAAGAGAGAAGGCTCTCGGGGCTCTTCGCCGGGGATGCAGCCTTTGAGGCCGTCCATTTGCCAGACATTCCACGAGATGATGTAGGCGATATACTCGAGCGACTTTTGCAGCGGCATCTCGCCGAACTTGGCCCGATAGTATTCGATGAAAGAGACCAGCATGGCTTCGCGTGCCAGGAGCAGGCTGTCGCCTTGCCACTCGTAGGCGTAGGTGTGCTTGTAGGCGGCCTGAGCGGCTTTGAGCCATTCGCCCGAGGTGTGTACATTCTCGCTGACGACGCGCAGTTTGCGGTCGAGCAGCCCGATGCGGTTGGACAGCGGAATGAAGTCGCCGGTGGTGGTGTCGTAGCGGCTGACGATGTAGGGGGCCTCGCCGCAGGTGATTTCGAGTCGTGTGCTGTTGACGTAGTCGCGCCAGGTTTTGCCTTCGGGGAAGATGATGGGTTCGTTGGTGGTCTGCCATGTGGGCGTGCCGTCGTCGAGCGTGATTTCCCGGTTGAACACGCCTTGGCGGCCAAACCAGGCGTCGTCTATGAGATTGTTTTGGGCATTGCATATCCACGAAGGCGTAAAGACCTCGGCCATTTCGCGTGAGCGGGCGGTCTGTGTGTCTTTATGCTTCTTCACCCGGGGCATCACCACATGGCCACGCTCGCCGGTGATGAGCGCCGGCAAGATGGGGTCGGCATAGGCATAGCCTGGCCCGAGCGCGGCATAGTCGTCGGTGGCCCAGAAGATGTTTTCCTGGTGCTCGGGCGTGCTGCGGGTATGGTCTTTGAGAAGTATGTTGAGCAACTGCGGCGAGAGATCGCGCAGGGTGTCTTCGAGTATGTCGGCTTGATTGAATTCTTGGCACATGGCGTGATGGGTGAGCGAGGAGGCAATGAATTACTCTCTAATTTAGACAAACCTTGGATAGTCCTGTTTGATATTGAACTATATGCGTAGACAAGAATTGACGACTGTTTCCATTTTGGAAATAGTCGTATCTGATTGAAGTTCTCCTTCCCCAAAAATATTCTTCAAATGCTTACTGATGGCCGAGACGCCCACCCCAAAGAGTTGGGCCATGGCTTTCTGGGAGCACCAAATGGTTTCGTCTTTGATGACAACCTGCACCCTACCCTCTTCATCGGGAAGGCTATATAAAAGGAACTGTATCTCGTTTTTCATAATTTCTCAAACTCCCTCATGGTTTTGGCAGATTACATCCACAATCTCACCCATATTATACTTCTTTATTTCCAATTGTTTCGTCTATGAAATTATCGCCCAATTTATGCTCTAATTCTTCGATGGTAGGTATCGTCCCTTCCACTTTTTCGGGATAGAGCTTCGATAACTCATATTCTGAAATACCCAACGGCAGATTAGTACCCTCCAAAGCATATTGTGCAAGCAGAGAGTCTTTTTGTCGGCAGATGAGCAAACCGATGGTTGGGTTGTCCCTGCCATCCATTTTGAGAAGGTGATTGCAGGCCACTACATAACCACTCAATTGCCCAAGGTCCTGGAAATCGAACTCGCCAATCTTGACTTCAATCACCACATAGCAAGACAATTTCAAGTTGTAGAATAGCAAATCAACCAGTCGTTCCTTTTGCCCAATTTGAAGCCTATACTCTTTACCAACGTATGCAAAGCCCGTACCCAGTTCCAACAGGAATTGGGAAATGTTGGCCAGCAACGCATCTTTCAGTTTGCGTTCGTTGTAAGGTTGTGTGATGCCCGTAAAGGCAAAATTGTAGGGGTCTTTCGTTAGTTCCTGAGCGAGGTCGCTTGTTGTTTCAGGCAATGTGCGCGTGAAGTTTGTCAACGCTTTGCCCTCACGCTCGTACAAATCAGTGCTCATAAAGTTGAGAAGAACTTCTCGGCTCCACCCCTCTTCTATGGTTTTCTTCACATAGAAAAAAGCCTTTGCGGGTTCTGCACTGAATTTGTCCATCAGATAGCGATGGTGACCCCAAGGAATGGAAAATAGCATTTCTTCCAGTAGTTCTACGGTTTGTGGGGCTTTTACACTTTCTAATTGTCCCACAGCTTGTGGGACAATTTTCAAATATGGAGCATACAGGAGATAGAATTTCTTTGCATAATATATATTGGTTCGAGATAGTCCTGTGGCATTGGGGTTTCTGTGCTGCAAATCCGTGGAAAGGTTCTTGATGACGCTTTCGCCCCACCTTTCCTCCACACGCATTTCTTCTATATCACGGCCAAGTTCCCAGTAGTATTTGAGCATTTCGCGATTAACCTTCACCGAGGCTCTGATTTGGCTTTGGCGATAGCGCACACTGAGGTCTTCTACCCATTGGGTATAATCCCTATCTATGATTGTCAGATTTTTACTCATTCTTACTGGTTATTTGAATGTCTAACTGTATCTCGTTTTTCATAATTTCTCAAACGCCCTTATGGTTTAGGTTGGTCGGCCGGTGCGGCTACAAACGGCCGAACATCCGAAAAATGCCGTTATGCAAATCTACTATAATCCGCTTTGATGGTGAAATGAATGGAATATAATTTTCAACGCCGCCCGCCATACGCTTATCAAAACCTTGCAAAACTGTGCAACTCTACATTGACCAGGGACAAATCATTATATACCAAAACCGTGGACAATGTAGGGTTGACCCGCACAACTCTACACAACCGGTCCACACCACACTACCCCGCCCCATTCCCCCGCATTTCTCTATACCCCAATTGTTGCCTTTTTCCCAATCACACAATCACAGGACTGTATCGTGCTGAGAATTAGTGAGATGCTGTGATTGAACGGTTTAATCACGCTAATCACAGGCAGAAAGAGGTTCGCAGATTTGCGAATTTCCTTTTATTGCGCTACCTTTGCAATATTATGCTAATCGCGTTCGATCAAGACTATTTGCGTGAGCTTTACCAAACAGGGCAGACGAAAGATAAACGCCACCGCTATCAGCCTCAAGTGGTCAAAGGCTATATAAAAGCCGTAGACGCACTAAAAGCAGCCAAACGCATAGAAGATTTATATCCTTTTAAAGGCTTGAACTTTGAAACTTTACAAGGCGACAAAAAGGGCCTTTGTTCCATAAGAGCCAACGGACAATACCGCGTCGAATTTACTATCAGCGAAAAAAACGGAGAACAAATAGCCACCCTCTGCCTCATTTTAGAACTCAGCAATCATTATCAATAACCCACCATGGAGACTACATCACACATCTATAACCCTTACGAACTCGAACCGTTTGAACCTACTCATCCCGGTGAACTCTTGAACGATGAACTGCAGGCCAGAGGGTTGACGCAAAAGAGATTTGCAGAAATACTGAACATTTCCAGTTCTGTACTCAACGAGGTGGTTAAAGGCAAACGACCGGTATCGCCCGAAATGGCCTTTAAGATTGAAGCGGCCACCGGGACTAAGGCTTATGTATGGATTGAACTTCAAACGCACTACAACTATTGGATGGCCAAACGCAACAAGAAGCTTTCAACCGTTTTGGAGAAAATCCGACAAAACGTGGCCGTGCTTTAACCTGAACAATCCCGCACAACGTCCGCGCTCCGTCCTTTTGTCTTTTGTCCAAAGCCACGGAAGGGGTATCTTTGAAACAGGAAAGAAGATGGAGGAGCCAGATAGGCTATTTTGCAAGAAGTCAGCGATTTACGGAAGTATTTCGCCGGCTTCTTGTCAGTATCGGAGGAAAAACTGGAAGTATCGCAGGAATTCCTGTCCTTAGGGCAGGAAATTTTGTCCCTATGGGAGTGAGGAAAAAGTGGCTCTGCGCGAATATGGAGTAAGAATGTCGAAAATCATTGACGCTGAAAAGATTAAATGACAGTCAAGACGAGGCCTAATGGTGAGATGACGTTTGTGCAGCAAATATTTTTGTCACGATAGACCCCGATCTTTGTACATTGGCAGCAGACGACGGAAGGCGCAAAGCGTGATTGGAGTGACTGGAGCGTTCAATCACAGCATTTCACTCAGTGTCAACACGATACAAGCCCGTGATTGTGTGATTGGAGAAAAGGCAACAATTTGGGAGAATAGGTTTTTTGAGGCCATAGCCGCGACTTAGCGCACCTTGACGGTTTGCCGACGGGCATCCCAAACCTTGCGCGCCGAAGCGGGCGCTGAGACGGGCGGTTGGGTGGGTCGGCCTTGAAGGTCGTGCCATTGCCGCGAAAGGTTCCGGCCGGTCTCGGGTGTGGTGAGGCCGCTGATGCTGCCGGGCATAGTGAAGGTCACTTCCCGCTGCACCGTCCACGGATGGCGCACCATGAGGCGATAAGTCTCGCCCGGAATGAGGCCGCTGAAGGCGATGGTATCGGTTTCGCTCTCGCCGGCCGGCAAGAAACAATAGTCGGTATGGGCCGGACCGTTGTGGTCGCCGGTGATGTCGGCCCGGATGACCTCATAGGTGACGAGGCTGCCGGCACGTCCGGCATCGGGGGCATTGGTGATGGTCTGCAAAATTTCGACCACGCCCTCGGCCGGGAAGGAGAGCACGGGTGAGGCAAAGGTGAGGCCAGACGGCACGGCTGTGGTGATGGCAACGGGCATGGAGAAGACGATGTGTTTATCGTCGGCCGAGAAGTGCATCGTGCGGTCGCCACCGGCATCAAACCGGGCCATAAAAGGCAAAGAGGCCGACTGGCGGGGTTCGAGGCGGATGCCGGTGAAGCCGGCATAGTCGCCCTGGGCGAAGAGCGCTGTGTCGGTGGGGGGGGTGGTGAAGACTTCAAACGGTGTGGTGAGGTCGAGGTTGCTCGTGTTGGTGAGATGGAGGGTGAGGGGTGTGATTTTGCCCACCTCAGGCGGCAGGCCGACGGTGACGGAGTCTATGCGGACCTCAAGGCCGGTGCGGGAAAGGGTGTCGGGCAAGACATTTTCGACGGCATAGGGACTGAGCAAGACGGCCTCCTGGTTGCAAAAGAAGCCCTCATAGGCCCCGGTCGGCGTGAGGTCCCAGGCGGGTTCGGCAGCGTTGAGCAGGTCGAGACGGAAATAGCCGTCGTAGTCGCCGTTGACGCCCCAGTTGACGTGGAACAGTCCGTCGGCGTCGAGCCCGTCAAGCACAAAGGCATGGCCGTTGAGCCGCATGGCACTGCCGGCATAGCACACCGGCCGACCGGCCTGGATTTCACTGCGCAACATGCGGAGCCAGTCGGTGGTGGTGTATTTGTAACTGTCGGCATAGTGCACGTAGGGGAAGCCGAAAGCCCGCCGCAACGGTTCTTCGGCACGATGGAGGGAGGCACCGCTCGAGGCCGGGCCCCAGTTCATCTTGACGGCCATGCCCAGCCACATCGACAGGCGCGCCACGGCTTCGGCCTCGGCCTCGGTGTAGGTGCCGGGGATATCGTAGTTGTCGCGGATGAGACGCGTGTCGACAGACGCGCCGGCATAGACGGTGGGGATGGTGTAGTGGGCCGTGGCCCATCCGGCAAGAGAGTCTTGAAGGGTGACGACGGGACGATGAAAGGAGATGACTTCTTCAAGGGCCGTGGCCACACAGCCCACCACGCAACGCCCGGCAGAGACGGTGCCGTCGTCGGCCACGTAATAGGGACAAAGGTTGTTGTAGGGGGCCAACTGATGACGGACGGCACTGAGCAACGGGGCCACGACGGGACCGTCATAGGCCTTGACGGCAGTGGGCAGACCGGCTTTGAGGCGACGGTCATAGAGCTGGAGCCACGGAGCCAAGAGGGCCGAGGCCGACGAGGCGTCTGACCGGCATAGGGTGCCATAAGCCAAAACCTCCGGCCAGCGCTCGTCTGTCGACATCAAGGCAAAACGCCCGCCATGGTCGGCATAGAGACGTCCTGAAGGGCTGGCGGCCAGGAGCGTGAGCGACGAAGGGACGACACGGCGCAACCGCTGCGTGGAAGAGGTGGCGGCCGAAAGGCGTTCGATCAGGGCAGCGGCACGGCGGCGGGCAGTGGGCTCGTCAACCATCTGGCCCCATACAGACGCGCATAGGGTCACGAAAGACAAGGCCGCCAACACAGCCCTTCGGCCGTGGCAGAGGGCGGCAGAACGCACTTTGGTCCGAAACATAGCAAAGAGGAAGGAGGATGAATGACTATAACAGAGGAGAGAGAATACGGGTGTAGGACTCGAGCAACCTGCGGCGCCACGGTCGACGCCGCCACTGGCTGAGTTTGACTTCGTCGCAGCCTTTGAGGTCGTCTTCAAAGGCCTGGCGCAGAGCCTTGGCGGCCGGATGTCCATAGATGAAGGCATTGGCCTCAAAGTTGTTTTCAAAACTGCGGAAGTCCATGTTTGACGACCCCACGGTGCACCAATCGTCGTCGGCCACGGCACACTTGCTGTGGAGGAAGCCTTCGCGATAGGTGTAGACCTTGATGCCGGCCTGGAGCACGACGGTGAAATAGCTGTCGTTGACATAGCGCAGCCAGAAGGCATCGGGGCGTTCGGGCACCATCAGACGGACGTCGACGCCGCTCATTGCCGCCGTCTGGAGCGCCTGAAGCACGGGCTCGGTGGGCATGAAATAGGGGGTCTGGATATAGACGTAGCGCCGGGCGTGCTGGATAATCCACGTGAGGCCATACATGATTTCGGGATAGCGCGAAACGGGATTGGAAGGCACTATCTGCATGTGGCAGTCGGGCACGTCGGGGCGGTCGGCCGAAGGGATGGCAAGGCGCGGTATGGCCTCGTCGATATCTTCACCTTCACCACGGATAAAACACCAGTCGGCCAGGAAGAGCCGCTGGAGGTCGGCCACGGCACCGCCCTCAATGCGCAGGTGCATGTCGCGCCATGGCCGCTCACGCCGGCTGACATAGCGCATGGCGATGTTCATACCGCCGATGAAGCCCACACGGCCGTCGACGACACAGACTTTGCGATGGTTGCGATAGTTGACCTTGTGAGTCAGACTGGGGAAGCGCACGGGCAGAAAAGCCTCGACCTCGGCACCGGCATCGATGAGGGGCTGGAAAAAGTCGCTCTTGGTATGCCAGCAACCCACGTCGTCGTAGATGAGACGCACCTTGACACCCTCACGGGCCTTGTCGGCCAGCGCATCACGCACCAGACGGCCCACGGGGTCGTTCTCGATGATGTAGGTTTCGAGATGAATGGTCTCTTTGGCCGCGGCAAAGTCACGCAGAAGCGCCGCAATCCAAGAGCCGCCGGTGTTGTAGCCGTCGATGTGGCGGATGGGGGTCAGAACGGCGTTGTTGGTTTTTTCAAAAAGACGGATGAGAGGCGCATAGGATTGAGGCACTGCCTCAGGCGACACGTGGCTCACGCCGGCCAGCATACGACGGGTCAGGAGGGTGTATTGGCGCCGGCTGATGTAACGCTCCTTGCGGATGTTCTGACCGAAAAAATAAAAGATAATCAAGCCAAGGATGGGCAGCATCACCAGCACGATGGTCCACGCTATGGTCTTGGCCGGCTGGCGGTTTTCGAGCAAGACGACAGTCACCGTACTCGCCACGAGCACGATATACACCACCACAAAGGCCCAAAAGAACAAAACTGCCCACATAGCGATAAACCGTTTGGTCTGAAAACGTAAAAAACAGGCCAAGCGCACAAGCCACAAAGGGCTGCGCCGCCATTTGATGAAGACAAAACTACGAGTTTTTTTGCGTAACTCTGTCACAGAAAGCCGATTTTTTGATTTTTTGCGGCGGAGAGAGGCGGAGATAAGTCTGTAACATACCAGGACTTTCAGGCAGGGTATTCAAAATTGGTATTGTTTATCGTCATTATTGAGCGGCTCTGCAAGGCCGCATACAAATAGCAAAAACAATCTCAAGGTTAAACGCCCAGCCTTAGGAAAACACAAACGGCCATCCCCCCATAGCCTTTCTGATCGTGCATAATCCGTCTGATATATCACACAGCCCAAAGATATTACCCTTTATCCGTGCCATTTGTCATACAAATCATCGAGTAGTCGCCTTCGTGACGGCGTTTTGCGCCAATGAGGCAAAGCGTTTCAGTTGTTTTTCGTATTTTTGCAATAACATCCATTCATACCTTCTCACCCATGAGCAACGAAAAAGATTTCGACGAAGCACCGGCCACCGAACACTCCAACTATACGCCTGCCGACAGCAAAGACGAAAACGTGATGCACCAGCTCTCGGGGATGTATCAGACATGGTTTCTGGACTATGCCTCTTACGTCATCCTCGAGCGTGCCGTGCCCCACTTGGGCGACGGTCTCAAGCCGGTGCAACGCCGCATCTTGCACACGATGAAACGCCTCGACGACGGACGCTACTCCAAAGTGGCCAACATCGTGGGACAGACTATGCAGTTTCACCCCCACGGCGACGCCTCTATCGGCGACGCATTGGTGCAACTCGGACAGAAAGACCTGCTCATAGACTGCCAGGGTAACTGGGGTAACATACTGACAGGAGACTCGGCAGCCGCACCGCGATATATCGAGGCGAGACTGTCGAAGTTTGCGCTCGACGTGCTTTTCAACGCCAAAACCACCGAATGGAAACTCTCATACGACGGACGCAACAAAGAACCGGTGGCCCTGCCGGTGAAGTTCCCTCTGCTGCTGGCCCAAGGGGCTGAAGGTATCGCCGTGGGACTCTCGGCCAAAATTCTGCCACACAACTTCGGCGAACTCTGCGACGCGGCCATCGACTGTCTGCAAGGCCGCGACTTCAAACTCTTCCCCGACTTCCTGACCGGTGGCTCCATCGACGTGTCGAAATACAACGACGGCATGCGAGGCGGCATGGTGAAAGTGCGCGCCAAGATTGAGAAACTGGACAACAAGACGCTCGTCATCCGCGAAATCCCCTACGGCAAAACCACCTCGAGCGTCATCGACAGCATACTCAAAGCCAACGAAAAAGGCAAAATAAAAATACGCAAAGTCGAAGACAAGACGGCGGCCGAGGTGGAAATCATCGTGCACCTCACGCCCGGCACCAGCTCAGACAAAGCCATCGACGCACTCTATGCCTTCACCGACTGCGAAGTGAGCATCTCGCCCAACTGCTGTGTCATCGAAGACAAGAAACCGCAGTTTCTCACCGTCTCAGACGTGTTGAAACGGGCCGTGGACCACACAAAAGAACTGCTCAGGCAGGAATTGCTCATCCGCCGCGGCGAACTGATGGAGGCGCTGCACTTTGCCTCGCTCGAGCGCATCTTCATCGAAGAACGCATCTACAAGGACAAACCTTTCGAACAAGCGCCCAACATGGACGCCGCCTGCGAACACATCGACAACAGGCTGACGCCCTATTATCCGCAGTTTGTGCGCGAGGTGACCAAAGAGGATATCCTCAAACTGATGGAAATCAAGATGGCACGCATCTTGAAATTCAACAAAGACAAGGCCGAAGAACTCATCGCCAGAATGAAGGAGGAAGTGGCACGCATCGACCACGACCTGCAGAACATGGACGAGGTGACGGCCAACTGGTTTCTGCTCATCAAAGAGAAGTATGCCCACGAGCATCCGCGCCGCACGGAAATCCGCTCTTTCGACACCATCGAAGCCAGCAAGGTCATCGAGGCCAACGAAAAACTCTATATCAACCGCGCCGAAGGCTTCATCGGCACCGCGCTCAAGAAAGACGAGTTTGTGGAGAACTGCTCGCCGATTGACGATGTCATCATCTTCTACCGCGACGGCACCTACAAGGTGACGCGCGTGCAAGAGAAGGTGTTTGTGGGCGAAACGGAACGCTCGAAAAAGGAGAAGCGCAAGGCCGAAATCATCCACATCGCCGTGTTCAAGCGCAACGACAAGCGCACCATTTATAATGTGGTGTATCGCGACGGCAAAAACGGACCGAGCTATATCAAGCGCTTCAACGTCACCTCCGTGACACACGACCGCGAATACGACCTCACCACCGGCGAGCCGGGCAGCCGCGTGTCTTACTTCACAGCCAACCCCAACGGCGAGGCCGAAGTGATCAAAGTGACGCTCAAGCCCAATCCCAAGTTGCGCCGTATCTTCTTCGACAAAGACTTCGGCGAAATTCTCGTCAAAGGCCGCCAGAGCCGCGGCAACCTGCTCACCCGCCTCGACGTTTACCGCGTGACGCTCAAATCACACGGCGGCTCGACTCTCGGCGGACGCAAGGTGTGGTTTGACCACGACGTGCAACGCCTCAACTACGACGGCCGCGGCCAACTGCTGGGCGAGTTCCACTCTGACGACAGCATCCTCGTGGTGCTCAACAACGGCGACTTCTACACGACCAACTTCGACCTCAACAACCACTATGAGTCGACGGGTATCTTGCGCGTGGAGAAATACGACGAGAGCAAAGTCTGGACGGCCGTGCTCTTCGACGCCGACCAGCAGGGCTTTGCCTATATCAAACGCTTTATGTTTGAACGCACCAGCCAGACACGCCACCTCAACTTCTTGGGCGAAAACGCCGACTCGCAACTCTTGCTGCTCACCGACACGCCCTATGCCCGCATCAAGGTGAACTATGGGGGCGCCGACGCCGTGAGAGAACCGTTTGAGGTGGATGCCGACAGCTTCATAGCCGTCAAAGGCTTCAAGGCCAAAGGCAAGCGACTCACGACATGCAACGTGGACGGCGTGGAAGAACTCGAACCTCTGCGACAGCCCGACGCAGTCGACAGCGAAACAGAACAAACAGACGAAGACATCGACACCGACGACACCACACAGCCCGACAGCAACACGCAGGAGCCTTCGCGCCAAGACATACTCGACGAAATCACCGGCCAGGGACGCCTCTTTGAGGACTAATCCCGCCACCAACCATCATAGACATGAAATGTAAAGTCTGCGGAACGGAATATCCCGACAAAAAAAGCCAATGCCCGCGCTGCGGCTGCCGCAAAGGCAAAACCATTCCGGCCAATCTGAAATGCAAGCGCTGCGGCACCACGTTCAGTTCACGCCACAAGACGTGCCCTGCCTGCGGCATCGTGGTCTCACCCACCACTGCCGAAGTGGCTTTCCTGCCGCCCTCAGACGCCAAGGTGCAAATGAAGCGGCGACTCATCTGGGGGGCGCTCTGGCTGGGGCTCGTGTTGGTGTGTGGGGGCGAAGCCTTTTTGGTGAAAACCATCTACGCCCGCTCGGCACAAAACAAGGCCGAAGAGCTTTGGGAGGCCAACGACCGCATCGAAGACAACCGCCGCGAGCCCGACCCGGTATACAAGCAACCTGTGGTTGAAGACACGCCCGACAGCCTCATCAACGACCTCATCATGCACGACGGCCAGGCAGACTCCCTGAAACCGGACGATGGCGAATGGGGCGACTCAACCATTATCGTCGAAGAAGAAGAATTATAACGCACGCATTGCTATCCATACACACTATGAATACCGCAGACAACAACAAGCGCCGCAAAATCTACATCACGCTCTATGCCGTCACGGCCGTGGTGCTCTTGACGCTGACCTTCTTTGTTTCGCGCTGCGAGGGCATCAAGGAGGGACAACGGGAGGCACGCCGCCAGATAGAGGCCAAAGGCCACTATACCGACGGTCCCAAGAGTCTGATTACAGACACAAGGACAGAATGACATCAACACCGCTCGGCGCCAGTCTCAAACTTATGGCCGCCGGGCCACTCCATATTTTATCTTTACCCTATCATTATGGCAAACGACACAACCAAACGCCTCAGCATTGAGGAATATCTCGACCAGGACGAGCGCAAAGACCTGTTGCGCCTGCTCACGGCCGGCTCTGTGGACGATGGGAAAAGCACACTCATCGGCCGCCTGCTCTTTGACTCAAAAAAACTCTACGAGGACCAACTGGCGGCCCTCGAGCGCGACTCAAAGCGCGTGGGCAATGCCGGCGAACACATTGACTATGCCCTGCTTTGCGACGGACTGAAGGCCGAACGCGAACAAGGCATCACCATCGACGTGGCCTACCGCTATTTCTCTACCAACAAACGCAAGTTCATCATCGCCGACACGCCGGGCCACGAACAATACACCCGCAACATGATTACGGGCGGCTCGACGGCCAACCTGGCCATTATCCTTGTCGATGCCCGCACAGGTGTCATCACGCAGACACGCCGCCACACCTTCCTGGCCTCGCTGCTCGGCATTCGTCACCTCGTGCTGGCGGTGAACAAGATGGACCTAGTGGACTATGACGAGGCGGTCTATGCCAAGATCGTCGGCGACTTCAAAGCCTTTATCCAAGCCTTCGACATTCCCGACGTGCAGTGCATCCCGCTCTCGGCACTTGAGGGCGACAACGTGGTGGACCGCTCAGAGCGCACGCCATGGTACACGGGACCGAGCCTGTTGGAGTTTCTCGAAACCGTGGAAATCGGCAACGACCACAACCTCCGCGATTTCCGCTTCCCGGTTCAATATGTGTTGCGCCCCAACCTGGACTTCCGCGGCTTTTGCGGCAAGGTGGCCTCGGGCATTATCCGCCGGGGCGACCGCGTCATGGCGCTGCCAAGTGGCAAGACAAGCCGTGTGAAACGCATTGTCACTTACGACGGCGACCTTGACTATGCTTTCCCTCCCCAATGCATCACACTGCAGCTGGAAGACGAAATTGACATCTCGCGCGGCGATATGATTGTGAAATGTCCAGAGAACTACAACGGCGACTTCACCACCTTGCTGCAGCACCCCGAAAAGGCCGAGCCCCAACTGCCCAAGATTGGCCGGCACATCGAGGCGGCTCTGGTGTGGATGGACGAAGAACCGATGGACCGCAACAAGTCGTTTTATCTGAAACAGACCACCAACACGTCGCGCTGCCGCGTGGACCACATCAAGTATCGCATCGACGTGAACACGCTCGAGCACAGTGAGGCGGAGCGTATGGAACTGAACGAGATTGCACGTGTGGTGATTGTCACGGCCAAGGAGTTGCTCTATGATGCCTATAAAGACAACAAGCCCACGGGCTCGTTCATTCTCATTGACCCCATCACCAACAACACCTCGGCGATGGGTATGATTATCGGCGGCGCCGAGACGGCTGACCTCTCCGGTGCCGAGGCTCTGCCCACGCTCGACCTGCCCGCCCTGGGCATTGCGCCCGAGCACTACGACGCCATAGACCGCGCCGTGGCCTCACTCGCCAAACAAGGCATTGACGTCAGAGTGAAGAAATAATCCGTCCGCCACACCCGGCCAGCGCCGCGTGACGACACAACAAACGAACACCGCCCCTTGAGCCGATGGCTCTTGGGGCGGTTCTCTAATAAATAATCAATATGAGGAAAGCTTACTCTGTCTCTTCAGTAGCAGTCCAGTCCTCACTACTCCAGCCTTGACGGTTGGAGAGATGTTGATTGCCTTCATCTTCTGAGAGTGTGAGCGAAGTGGCAATCATACCTTCAACGGCCACATTGAGTTTCAGGCTCACAGGCACTTGATATGTTTTCTTGTTCATAAGAGTCGCTTGTTTGGGTGTGTGGATGTTTATTTAATCACTTTCTTACCGTCTACGATGTAGAAGCCCTTCTGAGCGGCTTTCACCTGACGGCCACTGAGGTCGTAGATGGTGGCATTGGTGCCGTCGGCGTTGATGACCTCAAGACCAGTGGTGTTGCCAAAATCGAAGGCCAGACCGCGTGAGGTACCGTCTGAAGCGCCGGCCACGTAAGCCTTGAAGCCACCCAAAACGGTGCCGCTGTAGCGGTAGAAGCCCACGCCGCTTGTGAGGTTCTGGAGAGTATAGCAGGAGCTGGCGCTTACGGTTTCGGCAGCGAGGGTGCCGACGAGGTCATTACCGGTGACGGTGGCCTCGGTGGCGGTGATTTCCATATCATAGGTGCCTTCGGCGGCAGCGATGATGACGGGTTCGTTGGCGGGGATCACGCCGGTGATTTCGGTGAGCACGAGTTTGCCGGTCTCTTTAGTAGCCTTGTAGGCCTTGACATTGCTGTTGATGCTTACGGCCACGGGAGCGCAGAAAGTGGCATAGCCGGCAGCGGTCACGGTGACGGGAAGAGCGTTAACTTCTTCAAGGTCGAAGTCGTAGCCGGCGCCATAGGCGGTGGTACCGGCACAGTCGGTATAATAATAGGTGGTGCCGCTTTCGGTGCCGGATTGGGCATAGAGATGACGCGCGCCATTGAGTGTCACAGTATAGACGCTCTTGACACCGGTGTCTGTGCCAAAGGCCACAGAGGTTGACTCGCCAACTGCATTGTAGGAAGCAAAGTTGCTGACGAGAGTGATGTAGTAGCCGGTGCTATAGTTGAGAAGCTTATTGTCGGCGAAATAGAAAATGCTCTTGGCATTGTTGTCGCCGTCCTTGTCTGCAGTGAAAGTGGCACGAGATTGTTTACCGCTGGGCGTGAAGGTGTCGGCAGAGAGGTAGTAGCCGGGAGCTTTCGTGCTGTTGGAAGCGGCCTTAATGCGGAGGAACGAACCTGCAGCGGGTTTGTTGATATCGAGGCTGCTCTGTACGGCCTGGAGTTGGTCGATGGCTGCGAGCACCTCAGGCACAGTGGCCGAAGCGTTGGCAATCACAGCGTTGGCGGCGGCCAATTCGCCAGACAGTGTATAAGAGCCGGTGTTGTATTGACCATAGTTGGTGCCGATGAGTGATGCATAAGGCGTGAGGGCATCAACCACAGCCTGGAGCTCAGCCTTGACGCCAGCCACCGTGAGCGGCTCTACCACGATGAACGAAGGAATGTTGTTTTGGTTGCGGCTCGTCAGCCCAATCTTAATCTGCTGCAGGGCAGAGGGGAAGGTGACCATCAGGTAGTGGTCTTCGGCCGGAGCGTTGTTGTACGCCGTATGGAGATAGCTCACGGGGTTGTTGTCGCAGATGCCGACAATCGGGCCTTCACTGGCCTCTTGGGCATTGGTCGAGAAGTTGTCTACGGTGAGTGCGATCTCGCTATCGCTGCTGTCGTAGAGGTCGAACTCGGCGAGAGTGAAGAATACGTGACCGTTGGCAGATGCCATCGTGTTGGTGCGCTTGACGGTCAGACGCATGGCATTGGCTGCACTGCCAAAGTCTATCAAATCGGAAGTCCAAGTGATTTGACCGCTTGTTTGCGCACTGGGCAAACCATGTAGCGTGGTCAAGATTTTATTTGTCACGGCAGCATTATAGGTGTCAACAGCCGTTTTGGCAGCGTCTTCATCTTGAGTTGTAGCGAAGGTGCTAATGGCAGACTGCAGGGCCGTATTGGCTTCGGTAGCCGAGGGGTTAGCTGCAGCGGCAAGTTCCGGAATGAAAAGATAGTTTTTGCCGTAAGTCGTGGCAAAGTCACCAAAGTCCGGAGTGGCATCGCTGCTCGTCTGCACCATAAAGCTGATGGGAGCATTGTTTTGGTTGCGAGTCACCCAGCCTATTTTGAACGAAGTGAGGTCGGGCACTTCGTCGGGAATCGCAATCTGCAGGTAGTGATAAGCACCAATACTATTAGACCATGCGGAATGCCAATAGTTGCCTGAGCCTGTATTACCATCGCAAATGTTGCTCAAAGGACCTTCATCGGTGGCTTCGGTGGCATTGGTCGAGAAGTTTGATTCAGCCAAATCAATCTCGGTGCCTTCGGCATTGTAGAGATAGAACTCAGAGAGACAAACGAACTTGTAGATGTCTGCCCAAGTGTTATGGCCATAAGTGTCGTAAAACGTGATACGGATGTGCTTGACAGCCGATGAAGCGGTAATCGCTTCCGACGTAAACGAATACTGACCATTTGACAAGGTGCCTGGCAGACCATTGGCTGTGGTCAGCAGCGTGTTGTCGGCACTAAGCGAACCTGCGCTGATGACAGAGAGCAGGAGTGCCAGAAGAAAAGTAATTTTTTTCATGTAATGGATAGTGTTAATATGATTTTGAGTAGTGATTGTGCCAGCCAAGGCCTCCTCTATCTTTCAGATTTAAAGCAAAGAAGGTAAAAAAAGGATAAAACTCAGCAAAAATCGCACAAATGTACAGGGATGGATTAAAACAGCCAAACGGGGGGGTAAAAAGATGTTAACGCGTCCAATTTTTCAACTAAATGGGTCATTCAACCGACAAAAAGGGTGTAAAATGAGGTAACATGACGACATTCCGGCAAAGCAATTCATAATGGAATGCGCTTTGATATCATTTGTTGCAAACATACCAGACCAGAAGGGCCGTAGGAAACAGCCCAGGTCATTAGGCCTGGGCTATTATGTTACGCCTTCTCAGGTAAGCCAGACCGCTCTAAATTGCGGAAGTCATTTGTAACAGAAAAAAGGTAGAGACCTTAAGCCTCTACCTTGAAATAATTGAGCAGCCAGATGACGGCGGCATAGATGAGCAGGTCGGTGAGTATCATCCACTCGCCACGCAGACACATCTCGCTGATGAAGAAATTGAGCACAATAAACATCACCTGCATACCGACCACGGCCACCAAAGCCCAGCGCATGGACAGACCGGCGGCGAGGAACTTGTGGTGAATGTGGGTCTTGTCGGCATGAAACATCGACACGCCGCGACACAGACGCGACACTGCCACACGGCCGGCATCAAACGTGGGGAGCAACAGCAACGAGTAAGAAATGAGCAGGGCGTTGGGGCGGTAGGGTACCACGTCGTGCATGTTCATGGCGTACTTGATGCCGAGGAAAGCCAGCGCGTAGCCCAATATCAGACTGCCTGTGTCGCCCATAAAGGTTTTGGTGTTGCGCTCGACCCGACCAAACAGGTTGTAGTAGAGGAAAGCCAAGACAGTACCCATGAGCGAGGCGGCCATAAGGGCATAGCTGAACACGCCGATGTGGATAAACAGCCAGGCGAAGCCTGCCAACGCAATGAACACAATAGATCCGGCAAGTCCGTCGATGCCGTCGATGAGGTTTATGGCGTTGATGACGACGACCGAGATGAGTACCGTGAGCAAATAGCCCAGCCAAAGCGGCAACTCATAGACGCCGAAGAGACCATAAAGATTGTTGATGCAGACACCGCAAAGAGGGAAAAAGAGCGAGGTGACAATTTGCACCAGAAACTTCACCTTGGCCGAGAGCCCGAGCATATCGTCAAACAGTCCTATTATATATATAAGGAAGAGGCCGGCAGAGATGAAGAATGTGGGGAGACCGAACTGTGGCAGCTGTTCGCCCACGGCGAGCATCAGCAAAAACGACACCACCACGCCCACTATCATGGCCGGAGCAAAAAACACGCCGCCCATGCGGGGTATCTTGTTGTGATGGAGCTTGCGCTCGTTGGGAATGTCGTAAATGCCGCGTTGCTGACAGAGACGCAACAAGACGGGCATGCCGACAAAGGTGAGCAAGAGGCTCACAAGAAAACCACAAATGAGGAATATGATGAGAGGGATAGTCATGGCGTGTGTGTTTCATACGGTCCGGCAGAGGCAGCCGGCTGATATAAGGCTTTGGATTAGTCTTCGGGAGTAAGCGGCGCCGAAGGGACTTCGTCGGCACGACTGGCCTGGGGTTTGTGAATAATGACGGGACGCTCGGCCTTGCGGGCTTTCCACAAGAATGACAAGACGAAACCCATGAACATCCAGAAAAGCAGGATGAAACTACGGCGAGGCGCTTCGTGCTTGACAGGCACATAGGGTTTCTGCAAGACAGTGTAGACGGGTGTGCGCTCCAACACTTTGGCCTTGGCCATCTCCACCTGGGTGGCATATTGCGAGCGAATGTTGAAGGCCAACTGCATTTCGTTTTCCAGATTGTCGCTTTCCACACGATATGACTCGAGGCTGATGTCCTGATGGGCGTCGGCAAAGGCTGCATAGCGTCGGGCCGCCTTCTCATAGGCGGCGTCGGCATCGGCATAACACTTCTGGAAGTGTTGCAGGTCGTTGCGTGCCTTGCTGGTGCGGTAGTCGGTGATGAAGTCTTGCAGACGTGCACTCACCGAGTCGACGAGGATGGCCGCCACGAGCGGATCTTGGTCGATGGCCGTAATGGTGATGACGCCAGTCTTCTTGTCAACGCCACAGCCAATGGCGCCGTCGATGCCTTGCAGCAACAGATAGTCGGACATGGAGAGACGTATGGTCTTGTCTGATTGGCCGGCCGCAGCCACAGGCTTGCCGCTGTCTTTGGGCGGGAAAAGTTTCATGCGCAAGGCGTCCCACCACGTGGCCTTGGTGTGGCGCGCGAGATAGGTCTTATAGTCGGTCTTGACCTGGCCGTCTTTGGTTTGCACTTTGATTTGGCAAAGTCCCAGAAGAAAGTCGGGCGACGACTTGACGTCGGGATAGAGTTCGGGGTTGATGGCGTCTTCGCTGAGTTGGTTGCCCAGGTTCATGCCCAGCATCGACGAGATGCTGCCGAGGCTGCCCGAGAGCGACGGCCCGGAGTTTTCGGGGGCCAGCTTGATTTCGGCCTTATAGGTACGGGGTATGCTGAAGCCAATGACAAGGCCAATGGCGATGAAGACTAACTGGGCGATGAGGAAAAAGCGCTTGTGGTGTTTCACCACATCCCAAGCGGCGCTCAGGCTGATGCGTGGTAAGGCTTGCATAGAGGGGATTGATAAGAAGAGAGGAGGCAGGGCCTCGCAAAGGTCAGGATTGGTGGGATTTGGGCTGGCGCTGTATGCGCAGACCGAGGCGCGAAGTGGCCACCTCGGCCGCCTTGTAGACATAGCGCATAGAGAGCAGCAGCGACGACGACCACACACCGTTGGCCTTGAGCGCACGGCGATGGTCTTTCATAATCTGGAGGTGGCTCTTGAGCCCGGCGTTTGAGATGCCGCCGGTGCGCATGGTGACAAAGTCGAGGGGGACGTAGCGTGTGCGGATGCGCTGCACATAGATGAGACGGAGCATCTGTTCGAAGTCGGCGGCCACCTTGTAGTCTGTGTCGAAGAAACCGAACTCTTTGAGCACAGCCGCCCGACAATAAAACGACGGATGGGCCGGCATAAAGCCCAACCGCATTCGTCCACGGGAAAAATGACGTGAGGAATAATAGCGCACACAGCGGTCGAGACGAGAGGGTTTGACGTAGTGCACATCACCATATACGGCATCTACGCTGTCGTCGGCAATGGCCTCGGCCACTGTCTCGAGCACGTAGGGTGACGAAAAAAAGTCGTCGGAATTGAGCATACCGATAAAATCGCCGCTGGCTCTCTTGATGCCTTTGTTCATGGCATCATAAAGTCCCTTGTCAGGTTCGCTCACCAGAACGAGACGGTCGCCGAAGCGGTCGCGATAGCTCTCAACGAGGGCTTGTGTCCCGTCGGTTGAGTTGCCGTCTATGACAATATATTCATAGTCTTGGCAGGTCTGGCCGAGGACACTCTCTATGGTATCTTTGAGTGTTTTGACGCTATTGTAGGTCGCTGTTACAATGCTGATTTTCATAGGCATAAGGCAGGCATCAAGGTAGAGGTTGCCTGGAGAGACGCGTTCTCTGGACCGAAAGAGTGCCGCGCAACCGCTTCGTTGCCCCCGCAATGGGACAGCCGCTTGGGGCTCTCTATGATATTAACGCAAAACCTTTGCTTTTATTGTTTACGCCGCAGAGGTTGGTCGAAAAAACACACAAATTTAGCACTTTATTTCTTATAATGCCCATAATCACGCGGCATACCAACACGGATGGCTTCAACATTACGGCAACTATAGAGTCAACAAGCAAGTGCAATATTACGAATAATGTTTGTAGAACTCTTTTATTGGTGTTGAGAAATTGAGTTTTTGCCTTGGTCTTCTGTTGATTTTCTTTTGTATTTTGCAGATATATGCTTCTGTTATGTCATT
>JBGVLE010000116.1:0-26824 GCA_045124135.1 Alloprevotella sp. | reverse complement strand
CTGAATATCAGTAGTATAACATTGTGTTAACCCTTAATCTGTAGAAAAGGATGTTATCATACAAAGTAATGTCCATTTGTACTTTTTCTATATGGTTTTATACTTACATTTGCATATCATTTGTATCTTGATAACAGTAACGAACTGATTATCAATATACTTTATATTTGAGGAGGTGAAGTAAGCATCTGATTAAATATCATCACGACTCTATCGGTGTAGCTCAGGATTTGAGTTACACCGATTTTTCGTTTTTAGCAATGTCATGGTTTGGAGGGCGGTCTGCCTGTGTATATGACTAGAGCTTGAGACGAAGGATTGTGTTTAATGAATATACTTTCAAAAAAGTATAATCTTTATAAATCGTTTTACTTTTTGTCTCCAAATAATAGTTTCAGCTGCTTATCAAAGTCACTCATAATTTCACGGTCTTGGATGACTCGGAACTTGTCATATTCAGTTAAAGCCTTCTCAACTGCTTGTTCATGTGTCACACGACCCACATCAGGAAGCATTGGACGGTTGTTTAACTCCATATATCTCTGTAGGAGACTTGACCAGTCTTTCATTGTCATGAGAACATGGTCTTCAGCTCGTTGTTCAGCGATGTCAATGAAAGCATTACTCAGACGATTCAGAGAGTCAACTTCTTTCTCGCTCAGATAGTTCTTGGCTATAGTCACGTCAGACTTGATGACTCTGCCATCGGGAGCATTCTTCCATGTGGTCAATCCCATATGTGGTCGTTTTGCATCTGCACGATCATAAATTATCTCCGCTGCAGTCTGCTTGGTTACTGCATAATGCATCATGTTCTGTACCATCTTAAAGAACAAACGTGTCTCTTCTGAGTCCTTGTCATAATCAGAGCTGCACTCGCTGTATATGTCCGTTATTTTCTGATAGTATCGGCGTTCACTGATACGAATCTCTCGTATACGGTCAAGCAAGTCGTCAAAGTAGTCTGCTCCGAAGACATTCTTTCCTCTAAGTCGTTCATCATCCAAGACAAACCCCTTCGTTAGATACTCTTTCAACACACTTGTAGCCCAGATGCGGAACTGGGTAGCCTCGTAGCTGTTCACACGGTAACCAATGGCAATCACTACATCAAGATTGTACATCATCACTTCGCCAGACCATTTGTCCGAGGGTATTCGAATTTTTCTAATAGCATCGGACAAATGGATTTCTCCGCTTAGGTTTATCTGATCGAGGTGATAATTGATGGTAGGTACAGTTACACCAAACAACTCTGCCATTCTCTGCTGTGACAGCCAGAAAGTATTGGTATCGAACACAACCTGCACTTGCACATTCCCTTGTCTGCCTTTATACATGAGGATGGACGACTCCATACTCCTTGCTGCTATGTCGGGTGTCATCGTCGCAGTGAAATACTGCTGTGCAGCCTTCACCATTTCTTTCTTTTTGTCGGCATTCATAGCCACAGCTATGCAGGCACCACGAGAAAGTCTCATGCTTGTGACCTCTCTCACAGCACCACTCCCCAGTTCAGCCATCTCTGTAATTTCCACGAAGTGCTCACCAATATGATAGCCCTTCTGTGAAGTCCACGCCTGCGCCTTAGCGATGACACGTTCAAAGTTCCAGTACTTGCCATAACCCATCACTCTCGCCAGTTTGCGTGAGTTCCACCACTCCTTCCCATCGGCATCTATCTCTCGAAGTTGTTCAAAAGGAGAATGGAGTTCGGGGATATTGTTTATATTTTGAATTTCTGTCATAATTCATTTCGTTATTACTTCCTAAACTTTATCAACTCCTCACCACTCATAAATATCGGCTGACCCTCCGCATACTCTTCTTTCTGCTTCGCATCCACTTCGTGTTTCTTCTTTTCGGCTTCGATAATTCCGTGAATATCAAACTCTCCTAGTGTTATCTCTTCATCGAAGAAATAGCAGAAATATTTGTCATGCCGTGGGCGCAAATAGCCTTGGCTTATCATCTGCTCACGAGTCAGTTCGCCTGTGTTCTTCACACGAAACGCCTTATACACTTTGTTCTCACCTGCGTTATAAAGAATTACGAACTTGGCGTGCTTAACATAGTCACGGCTCTTCACCACACCGCCATGCGCTTCCTTACCAAGGCGTACATTATATGCATCGTCACGCTTACCTCCTTTACGGCTGAATATCCAATGTAAATGCTCCATGCCGTTCACGATGCCAATAAGAAATGTCGCCTTGGGGTAGTTCTCCAAGTAGTGCATCGTGAGAAACTGCTTCGGTATGACATCATGTGGACGTGCTTCCACTCTCGGCATCACATCCTCTGGTAGTGTTCTTGGGTCCACGCCAAGTGGACACTTGGCGATGTAGAAAGCGTGCTTCAACTCGAACATCACGGCTTCGTTCTCGCTTGCCACCTTTTCCCTAATGGCTGCATCCGCTTCTTTCTCTGGCTTTCGCAGCGCAAGCGAGAAATATTGCTGGTCACTACCTTCTCGGTTGTCGAAAGGATGATACACCTTGCCAAGCACTTGCTGAAAGTTCTCTCTGAGGTAGGTATCGGGATTGACATCGCTCTTGGCAGTCATGGCGTAGAACTCGAAGTTTTCTTTGAGCATCTGTTGGATTTCGATGCGGAACATCCGTCGCACCTTATTGCGCCACTGCACCTTGCTTGCGGAATTATTGCGTCCGTAGAGTGCCACGACAAAGAGGAAGTTTACGTCGTAGTGTGCAAGCAGAAACGTATCTCTGTCAAACAATCTATTCTCAAACTGCCTACTTAGATAGTATTGTTGTCTGCGCTTGCCGTCTTCCTTGTCGCTGTCTATGAGTTTGATGTCGTTTTCTGGATGAAGCACGTTCTGGTTGGCGGAGATAAAGAAGTTCGGGATGATGTTATAGCCTTCGGTCACGTCATCGCGAAGCTTCACATGTCCGCTTCTGTCTTCCGCCTTGCCGTCATTGAAGAGGTCGATGTTCCATTGTATCACGTTCCGTGCGTAGGTAAACTGCTTGTACACGGATTCCTTGCCAAGTGAGTTGCCTCGCTTGTAATACTTGGAGTCACCGATGTAGTAGATATTGTCGTCTGTATCGTTGTTGGTCAGCTCCTTGTACTGGTAGAGGTGGTCCACTCGCTTGCCGTCGGGCTGGTCTTTCAGTTCCTTTGGCAACTTCTGGTCACCGGCTATCAGTTCGTCGATGATGGCTTCAAACACGATATGGAAACTCTTCACCAACAGGTATTCCCTTTGGTCTACGTTGAGCATGATGTTGTCGGGACGGTCGAAGAAGGCATAGCACAACTCCCATAGCTCCAACGCCTTGTCGGAGAAGTATTTGTACTTGATTTGTTTTAACCGACGTTTGCCGTAGCCGCTGATGTATCTCGCAAACTTGTCGCATCGTATCAGTGGGAAGTTCACGTTGATGCTTACTGGGAAACCATACTTGTCGTGCATGTGCTGCAGGATGCTGTAATAGATAACAAGCAGCTCCTCGTCGAAGTTTATCTGCCGTTTCTTGTTGATAGGGTTCAGATAACTCACGTCCTGTCGGCGTGTGCTGCCGATGCTTTCCTGTATTACGGCTTGGCTTCGGCTGATGGTGCGTGTCCAGTTTATCTTGTTGTAGCCGGAGTGGAGGTTCTTCACGATGAACATCACAAAACTCTCGTTCCGCTTGTTCCACTCTTGCAGAGTGAGCAGCACATCGAGAAACGTGTTTGCCCTGCGCTTCCTTGTGTGTCCCATCATCGGGGCTTGCTTGTAGAATACTATGCTCGACTGCCGCTTGCCATCGTCCACTCGGTCAAACTCATGGTCGCGGAACACGGTGATGGCTCGGTATATCCACACACTCAAGTTGTAGATAAACGTGTGTTCCTCGGAGGTCAAGTCCTTGCACTCCTCAGCGTTTATTAGGTCTTTAGGCTCGATATGCCCGAATACTTTCTCCTTGCCAAACTCGCCTTCCAACAACACCTTTGGCAGAATAAACACGCAGTCGTTCACGTTGGGGTCGTCGTTGAAGTAGTAGCCTACATAACTCAAACTGACTTTTCCCTCTACGTTTTGAAGCACACCAAGTCCTTTGAGAACATCATAAACGTCCTCATATTCATATTGGTATTCCTCGATTAGTATGCGCATACGCTTATTCTGTTACTGTATTCACTGCCCAACCTTGGGCTTTTGCAAATTTGATAATGAAATCTATGTTGTACCTGTTCCACCATGTCAAAACTTTGTACTTGACTCCATCTGATGATGTTTGTTCTGCACCGAAACATGAGGTGTAACTGCCTGTTATTTCTTCAGCGCGTGCCAATACTCCTTTGTATCTATACTTGTTGTCAACAGTATCATCAAATGCCAAATCGCTTTGCAGCTCTGCAAATGTCTTGTCCGAATGTTCGTTGATATATTTCATGACGATGTTATGTCCAAGGTCTTTCTTGGATAGTCGCGATTTTCCGTCAAACGAATATTTCGTGTAGTCGATAGAGTTTCCGTTTTCATCTACATCTACTGCTATGGGAGCATCATCATTAGTTTTGATATTTTCTTCTCCTACCACGCCGACAAGGAACGTTCTTATCGCCTCGATATTCACCTTGTTGTCGCTGCCATAAAACGCATCGAAGCATATTTCAGCTTCTGGCTCGTCACTGACCTTGAAGAGCGAGATGTCACCGTCCTTGAACACGTCGTTCCACAGATAGAACAACACTTTGCCGACAAACTTCTCTTCCGTAATGGTGTCGCTATCCTTTGGCGGCTTGCAGAAGAAGTAGCCGAGTTTCTTGTCATCGCTGCTTGTTTCCTTGGCTATCTTCTTGTTTATTTCCTCTACGAACGTCCACCAGTCGCAGTATTCCGTACCGCACTTTATCTTCCAATCTTTGCCAGCATCCGTTATCTTCATATATCTCCAGTCCCAACGGCGTTTGAAAGCGGAGTCGATGGGGAACAGACTTTGGTCGCTTGTGTTCATGGTTGCCCATATATAGAGGTTGTTGGGGAGTAACAATACTCGTCCGTTCTTGATGTCGTCGGACAACGTCTCGCCATAGTTGCTTGTATATCCATCCACTGCATCGTCCACATCCAACTCGTTTTCAAGGGCATACTCACCGCCCTCGGCAAACGCTTTCTTTATCTCGTTCTGCAAGTCAGAATCGGCTTCTATCGGGTAGATAGAGAAACCGTTGTCGCTTCTGTCGAGCAACTGAAACAAGTCACCGAATATCTGTGCGCAGTTGCCTCGGTTAATTTCCTCAATCACCAAGAACTGCGGTTCTGTCGTTTCACCGCCCTTAGCATATTTCTGCCATGCGCCAAGGTAGGCTTTCAAGAACGCTTGTTTGACAAAGGTGTAGGTGATGCGTTTCTCCTTTGCCACCTCAACTCCTTGCGCACCATACACTGGTGTCTCTTCCATCGTCGGCTTGTATGCACCTACAAATGTTGAGTAGTCGCTATCGGGATGAAACGTCGTACGGATGGTGGAGTATGGCTTGATCAAGTCGTTTATCTCATACGACTTGCCCGTGCCTGGAGCACCATAGAAGATTTGCTGGAGTGCCAACTTGATGCTTTGTTTCTTTTCATTATTCTTTTGAACAGAAACATTAGGTGTTAGCTCTACAAAAATCTTAATAAAGTTCTCATATAAAGGCATTGGGATGAAATACAAATAATATTCTCCAAAATTCGTCTTGTATATGGCGAAATAATCTTCGCTGTTTTTATCCGTGGAAAGATGCAGGTCGTTTATAAAGAAATTCTTGATTTGCGACCTTCCATTTTCGCCATTACCATAAGCTTTCCTATCTCCACGTTTAGAGACCTCTGCAAGTTTAAGCTCTATAGGCATATCTTTATAACGCTCATGGGCATAGTTTAATGGTTTAAATATGAGATTGACGATTACTTCGGAATCTTCTCTATTAAATCCAAAGAAATCATCGCACCAGCTTCTGCCTAATTCAAATTGCTTGCCACCGTCATCAACTAAGTCATTAGCTCTGAAACGTTGTATTTTGATTGCATTTGCGCTCATAATTATAATAGTTTACCCCATTGGTCTGCCACTGCTTGAGCAAATCCTAGGAATGTTTTACTTCTAAGTCTTCTTCTCTCTTCTGTTGAAATCTTCGTGTTGAACGAATCTGAATACCATTTAGGTAAAGAACGTCCACTTGACAAAACTACTCGTTCTCCAGGATCAACTATATTTGTTGCTTCCAAAGGTGGAAGATTGTGCAGCCACAGACAAGTTTTCTTTGAAGCGGAATCACCGAACCAAAAAGGTTGAACTATTTGGTCTGGTTTGCGATAGACTGAGTTCATGCAGCCGACAGGGTTTTCTATGGCCCATCTTTTTATATCCGTTTTCGTAAACTGCATAAAGAATTCTTCTGCTTCAGCTTTCATCTTTCTTCTGCCTATATGATGCGGATGTTCACGGCGTTGTTCAATAGGAAGATTTGCGTCATCTGGATGGTATAACCATCTTGCACCACTTACTGACAGATAGGTGCAAGGTGGGTGCGCTATCATTAAATCCCACTCTTCGCCATCTGGTAGAAAGTATTCTTCTCCTGTTTCTAATTTACCACCATGGTTTGGAATCACTTGTAAGACATCTTGCATAAAATGCCATTCTGGATGTCCGCCACTACACTCCAAAATATCACAGCTATATGCATTATGTCCTCTTTCTCTAAACGCTTTGCATATAGCTTGACTTTCTTCACACGCTATTAATATGTTTGCCATTATTGACTAATTATTTCATGTATTGAATCTGCTATTGCTTTTGCAAATTTGACAGGAACGGCATTTCCAATCATTTTGTAGCAATATGCTCTATTCCCAATAAACTCAAAGTCCTTTGGGAAAGACATAAGCAGTGCAGCTTCCCTTATTGTTATAAATCTTGCTTGTTCTATGTCTGGATGGATAAACATGAAACCATCTTTCTGCAAGTGAGCAACCACAGTTGGAGATGGTTTATCCCATTCCAAATTTCTATACTTTCTATATAAAGTTTCTTTTCCTGTAACCTTTTTATAAAAAGCAATAGCCTCTTGTTGTGAACACTTGTTCATATCATTTGCAATCCATTCTCGGAACACTTGAATGTCACGTGAACTGCAATGACGTGGCAAATGAAATGGGTCAGTTTCATCCGTTGCATAATGAGAAACATTCCTTCCTTTTACTTTCTCGATTTTTTTCAAGGGGAATATAGGCGGAAGCCCTCCTATGGCATCACGGACTGTAAGATGCTTGTTACTTTTGTTATTTGAAAGGGCATCGTAGAAATCTGTGATAGACAATCCTGAACCATTTTTCACTCCACATAATATAACACGCTCACGATTCTGTGGAACGGAATAATCGAAAGCATTATATACTGCATCTTTAAACTTTTGAGGTTCAAGAATAGTATATCCAATCTCACTCACAGCTTTGTAAATGCGTTCTACGACAGGTTTGCCACCTGGCTTAGCACTTAACATTCCTGTCACATTTTCGAATATGAAAGCTTTTGGCTTTATATTATCAACAACTTTTACAAAACTTTCAAACAGATAATTCCTATAATCATCTTGCATGGAATTTTTGTCAGTTGCTCTTCCGTGAATTGAATACGCTTGGCATGGAGGACCGCCAATTATCAAATCAACGGTTTCTCCATTAATCAACTGTCTCACCCCTTTCTGAGCTTCTAAAGAATTGTATTTTTCATACATATCTTTAGATTCCTGCGTCCAATTGCCATTTAGCAGTTCGTCTGTCCTTTGTATATCAAACAAGATTACTCGGTTTTGAGCTTGTTCGTCGCTTTCATGCCATTTTTTTACAAGGCGATTCCTTAGGGTTCGTACCATAGGTAATTCCCACTCAATGTGAGCAAGTCCTCTAAAGTACCCAGATTCCATAAACCCTTCAGACAAACCTCCACAGCCAGCGAACAAATCAATAAAAGTATATTTCTTGTTTGCCATATTTATTTAGCCGATACTTCTTCCAACTCCTTTTTCACTATTTCCAAATAGTTCACTTCATCCTCAAAATCCTCACCAAACTGTGTACGGAGAACCTTGACTACTTCTGCAATCTTGTTTGCTTGCTCCGTGAGCAACGCTTTCTTATTCTGTTCCATTTTTTACTTTTTCTTCTTGTTGTCTAAAACTTTCTTTTCTTCACTTGCCAATCTTCGTCCGACTTTCTTGATGTCTTCTGCTGCAGGTAGGTCTTCGGGGACAATACCTCGTTGTACGAGCATATTACGAACTGCGGTATTGTTGGCAATATGTTCATTGCTAATCTGCGGCTCACCATACAAATCCTTAGCTTGAACGTTTACACTTGTCATTTCTGCAGCAAAGTCTTTTGCTTTGATGCTAATCGTTGGCAAGAAATCGGCTAACGGACGCTTTTCGGGAACTCCCATACGTCTTTTCAACATAGACGTATTGAGACGAAACAAGGCTTGGTCTCCTTTGGAGCGAATGACTGCAAAACTCTTGTCATTGATTCCACGCTCATACAGGATGCCTGATAGTTTACGCTCTGTCTCCTGCAATTTTGTTCGCGCCTTGACACGCTCAACTTCTAAGATTCGTTTCTCTACAAGTTCCGCTCTGCGTGTCTGTACAGCAAAGTAAGTCTGCGCAAACGCAATTTGCGGTTTGCGAGGGGCACCATTTTGTGCCACAAGATAGCAAGCATAGCGTGTAAGCATGATGTCATCTACCTGACGCTCAGCACCTGAGCCTATCACAACCATTTTATTGACGTCAATAAAATGGTCTTCAACTTGCTGACCTACATTGGCGCATGCATCTTTGGCTTTATCTATTACTTTTGTAAAATTCTGCCAAAGTTTATATCCCAATAATGTACACAAATCCCTTGCACTCCAACACTCCACGTCATTAAGAGCACAAGACACTTGCTCAAATTGCGAGAACAATAATTGTATTTCTTCTTTTTTCATAGGGTGCTCTTTTTATTCCACATTATCTCTAACGAGGTCTGCAATCTCTACATCTAAGAGTTTGGCCGTTTTAAGTAGACTCTCTAAGTCGGGCTGACTAGAGTTGGTACACCACTTTGATATTGTGGTTTTATCCTTACCCAACTGCTCTGCCAGCCATTTGTTGGTTCGTTGCTTGTCTGCAAGAACCACTTTTATGCGATTCAATTGTTTGTTTGCCATATCTGTTTCTGTTTACGATGCAAAGATAGGCAATTTCTCTCTATTTCTTACGTATTAATCCTACTTTATTTATCAGAATAAAACTTTAATGAAATACTTTCACCTATATAAATCTACAAAAAATCAAAGAATGAGATAAAGACAATAATAATATGGCGGAAGAACCAAAAGGCGAAGAATAGATTTATGATTTTCTTATCTTTCCCTACTTTTACCTATCATCATAAGCATCCATATTTGTATCATACGAATATAACTCATTGATATTCAGTGATGATAATCTTCGAGGAGGTGAAGTAAGTATCTGATTAAATATCATCACGACTCTATCGGTGTAGCTCAAGATTTGAGTTACACCGATTTTTCGTTTTTAGCAATGTCATGGTTTGGAGGGCGGTCTGCCTGTGTATATGACTAGAGCTTGAGACGAAGGATTGTGTTTAATGAAAATCTGAAATGAAGATTTCCGCGTGGTTTGATTGAAGTTCCAAGAATTATGCCCACTTTTGTGGTGTTGCGCGAAGACAGCGGTAAGTCTGCCGCGTGGCATAGAGGGATACACAATGACTTTGGGATACTTATAATTCAAACACGCCTGCCTGACTATGACTTCATTTGACATTGACATTATATCCGGGAAAATCTGTCCGTATTGCAAAGGCAAAACAGAACTGATTGACAGCGCTGAGGTTTACGACGGGGTGTCTTATGGACTGATGTATATTTGCCGTGGCTGCAACGCTTATGTGGGATGCCATAAGGACAGTTCCAAATCATTGGGCAGACTGGCCGATGAGGAACTTCGCAGATATAAAAATTGTGCGCACTTGATCTTTGACATGATTTGGGAGAACCATTTTATGAGCCGATATAATGCTTACAGTTGGCTCTCAAAAAAACTTGGGGCGATAGAGCATATACACAACATATTGGTATGTTCGACGTTAATTTGTGCAAGCAGGTCATCAATCTCAGCCGAACCTATCTTTTGAATAAGAGACGCGACCGGTTTCAAGACGCCATCAATACTCATTTGAGCAACTATCATATTGACATTCAGCCGTATTAGTGGGCACCGACGCTCGGACTGACTTATAAGCGACTTTTCAGTTTCAAGGCCACCTCCACATCGGCAGGCAACAACTTCACGCTGTCCAGATCATCTCTCGTCAGCCAACGGGCGGCCTTATGCTCATTCAAATGCAACGCTCCGGTGAGTAGCGAGCAAAGATAACAGTGCATCGTCAAATGAAAGGTCGGATAATCGTAATCGACGGTACAAAGGAACTCATCTACACGGATTTCAGTTGAGAGTTCCTCACGGATTTCACGCATCAGCGCCTCCTCCGGTGTTTCCCCGGCCTCCAATTTTCCACCGGGAAACTCCCACCAGTCTTTCCATTCCCCATAGCCTCTTTGGGTACATAAAATACGCCCGTTTGCATCTCGGATAATCGCCGCCACTACCTTTATTGTTTTCATAATTTCTGCATTGTTTTTATGGCAAAGATATAGTATTTAATGCAGAGAAACTCAAGATCACGCCATATCCAAGCAAGATTGCAATCCATTAAGACAAGCTTCAGCCGACGCTCACACCGACACGAAAACTTGCATTGATGCTTCAAATCAAAGAAGCCAAAAATCAAACGTTTGTGAAATTAGGCCACTGTTTTATTTTGGCATAAAAAAACCTTGGCGTAACTTTGCAAAACTTTAGAGGCGGCTCTAAAGTATTTTCCGATAATCAAAACAATAAAAACAAAGATAAATGTCAGGTACAAAGAAAATTAAGACGGCACTCGTTTCCGTTTTCCACAAAGACGGGCTCGACAGCATCCTTGCCAAACTCCACGCCGAAGGCGTCACGCTGCTCTCTACCGGCGGCACCCAACAGTTTATTGAGTCGCTCGGTATCCCCTGCAAGAAGGTGGAAGACCTCACGACTTATCCCTCTATCCTTGGCGGACGTGTCAAGACGCTTCATCCCAAAGTGTTCGGCGGCATCCTTGGCCGACGCGACTTGGAGAGCGACCGCGAACAAATGCAGCAGTATGACATCCCCGAGATTGACCTTGTCATCGTAGACCTCTACCCCTTTGAACAGACCGTGGCCAGCGGTGCGGCCGAAGCCGACATTATCGAAAAAATCGACATAGGCGGCATCTCACTCATCCGTGCCGGTGCCAAAAACTTCGAAGACGTGGTCATCGTGCCTTCAAAGGCAGAATATGCCGACCTTCAGGCCATTCTCGACGCCTATGGCGCCGCTTCCAGTCGCGAAGAGCGCAAGGCTCTCGCTGCCAAGGCTTTCGGCGTCAGCAGCCACTACGACACCGCTATCGCCGCTTGGTTTAACGGCAAATAATCATACCCCACCTTTCCACACACTACAACATGGGATTTAAGAATATTTTCTCGCGCCTGTTCTCGTTTAACCAAGAACTGGCCATCGACCTCGGCACGGCCAACACCATTATCATCAGTGGTGATGAGATTATGGTGAACGAGCCTTCCGTAGTGGCCATCGACCGCATGGGCGACAATATGATTGCCGTCGGCGAGAAGGCCAAGTTGATGTATGAAAAGACCAACGACAAGATACGCGTTATCCGCCCCCTGCGCGACGGCGTGATTGCCGACTTTAACGCTTGCGAGCAAATGATGCGCGGCCTCATCAAGATGGTACACACCGGTCGGCGCCTCTTCACGCCCTCGCTCCGTATGGTCATCGGCGTGCCCTCGGGCTCTACCGAAGTCGAACTGCGTGCCGTACGCGACTCTGCCGAACACGCCGGCGGCCGCGACATCTACCTGCTCTATGAACCTATGGCCGCTGCCATCGGTGTGGGCATTGACGTCAACGCTCCTGAGGGTAACATGGTGGTTGACATCGGCGGCGGTACGACAGAAATTGCCGTGATTTCGCTCGGCGGCATCGTATCTAACAACTCCATCAAAATGGCCGGCGACGATTTCACTGCCGACATTCAGGACTATATGAGTCGTCAGCACAACGTGAAAGTAAGTGAGCGTATGGCAGAACGCATCAAGATACACGTAGGTGCCGCCCTGACCGACCTGGGTGAAGATGCACCCGAAGACTACGTGGTGCACGGACCTAACCGCATTACGGCTATGCCGATGGAGGTGCCTGTGTGTTATCAGGAAATTGCCCACTGCCTCGAAAAGTCTGTGGCCCGCATCGAGAATGCCATTATCTCTGCTCTCGAGCAGACGCCGCCCGAGCTCTATGCTGACATCGTGAAAAACGGCATTTGGCTCACCGGTGGCGGTGCGCTCTTGCGTGGTCTCGACAAACGCCTGACCGACAAAATCAACATACCCGTACACGTAGCCGAAGACCCTCTGCTCTGCGTGGCCAGAGGTACGGGCATAGCGCTCAAGAACGTAGAGAAGTTCACCTTCTTGATGCGATAAATCCGCTCGGACTCTTCACGACCGTGGCGTAGCCGGAAGCTCCGGCCGCGCCACGGTTGCCAACTTGGGACGTTCTGTCTCGTTAGTATTCTCATTTTCCTTTTTTCTCTCCGCCGGTGTATTATCTCATAGAGTTCTTCAGAAAATACCACTACTTCTTGCTCTTTGTCGTGCTTGAGGTGGTGAGTTTTGTGTTGCTCTGCCGCTTCAACAGCTATCAAGGCAGCGTGGCCCTGTCGGCAGCCAACGGTACGGCGGCTGCCATTGGCGGACTCTATGACGACGCCAAGGCCTATCTTCAATTGGGCGAAGTCAACGCAGACCTCACACAGCGCAATCTGCAGTTGCAGATACAAAATGAGCACTTGCGCGAACGCCTGCGTCAGCTTGGGGCCGACTCGAGCTATACGGCGCGTAAGGTGGTCCGGGCGCTTGAGAGCTACACTCTGATACCGGCCACGGTCGTGTCCAACTCTGTGTCGGCGCGTCGTGGCGGCTATCTCGTCATCGACAAAGGTGTGGCCGACGGCGTGCGCCCCGAGATGGGCGTAGTGGGCGGCGGCGGCGTGGTCGGTATTGTCTATCTCGTTGAGAACCATCACGCTTTGGTTATTCCCTTGACCAATTCCAAGTCTAACGTGAGTTGTCGTGTGCGCGGCAAAGACTATTTCGGCTATCTCTCCTGGCAAGGCGGCAACCTGCTTCACGCCACTCTGCAAGACATTCCCCGCTATGCCGGCATCAGGCCCGGCGGTGTGATTGAGACCAGCGGCTACTCGTCGGTTTTTCCGCCGGGCATCTTCGTGGGTCGCATCACGGCCGTCAACAATTCGGCCGACGGACAGTCTTATGCCCTCGACATCAACCTCGGCACAGACTTTGCCTGCATCCGCGACGTTGCGGTAGTGGCCACACCCTATAAGGCCGAAATCGACTCTCTCTATCATCACGCCCAAGAGGCTGAGGCCCAGATGGGCCGGCACTAATCCTGTTCACACTATGCTGCAGACCATATTTTCGAGAATAGGCTGGGGAGCCGCCCTGTTGCTCCTGCAAGTGCTGGTGTTCAACCACATTCACCTTGGAGGTTACGCCACACCGATGCCCTATGTCTATCTCCTTATGATATTGCCCGGCAGTTCGCCGCGATGGCTTTATATCGTGACGGGCTTTGCTTTTGGTCTGACACTCGATATTTTCAGTTCCACGCCCGGTCTCACCGCATCGGCTCTCTGTCTTTGCGGCCTTTTTGTCCCTCTGTTGCTCTCTCTCTTTTCGCCTGCCGAGACCGACGGCGAAGCTCCCGAGCCCTCAGCCCGTGCCATGAAGTGGGGCCCATTCAGCCGTTACGCCCTTTTTGTCACTCTCTTGCATTGCACGGCCTTTTTTGTCGTTGAGGCCTTCACTTTTTCGCTTTGGCCCGACCTGCTTCTGCAGATAGCCTCAAGCAGTGCGCTGACGCTGGTGTTTGTCTTGTGTTTCGAACGCCTTCGCGGCAGCCGTTAGCCAACGCTTTTTCAGTCTTCACTCCCTATGTCTGGCGAACCGAATTTCAGCAACCGGAAATATGTCATAGGCGGCATTGCCGTCATCGTAGTCGTGCTTTATATGGTGCGGCTTTTTTCGCTTCAGCTGATGAGTGACGACTACAAGAAAAATGCCGACTCAAACGCCTTCCGCAAGGAAATACAGTTCCCGGCCCGCGGTCTGATCTACGACCGTCGCGGCAAGCTGCTCGTCTACAACGAGGCCTCCTATAATATAATGGTGACCATGAATGAGCAAAAAGGCATAGACACGCTGGAGTTTTGCCGCACCATTGGCATCACGCCAGAGTTTTATGCGCAGCGTATGGCCGAAATCAAGGCCAAGCACGGCTACTCGCGCTACACGCCTCAGCCTTTCCTCACCCAAATCACAGCGCAAGAGTTTGCCGTCATCAACGAGCGCCTTTACCAGTTCAAGGGCTTTTCGGCCGAACGCCGCAACGTGCGGCATTACGCCACGGGGCTCGGTGCACATATTCTGGGCGACGTGGGCGAGGTGAGCGAGCAAGACATTGCCGAAGACGACTACTACAGCCGCGGCGACTACATCGGCAAACTGGGCATAGAGCGCGCCTATGAAGACGTGTTGCGCGGCGAAAAGGGCATGCACATCCTGCTTCGCGATGTCCACGGCCGCACCCAGGGCCGCTATCAGGACGGCCGCTACGACAAAGCGGCAGTGGCAGGCCGCGACCTCACGCTCAGCGTCGACTTCGAGCTCCAGGCCTTGGCCGAGCGGCTGCTTGAGGGCAAACTGGGCGCCATCGTAGCCATCGAGCCCTCCACAGGCGAGGTGCTCTGTATGGCCTCTTCGCCCACCTACGACCCGCGCCAGATGGTGGGCCGCGACCGCGGCAAAAACCATAAGGCCCTGGCAGCCGACCCGATGAAACCCTTGCTCAATCGCGCCATCATGGGCACCTATCCGCCGGGGTCTACGTTCAAAATCACCCAGGCCCTTTTGGGACTTCAAGAGGGCAGCATCACGCCCAGCGTGGCCTTCCCCTGTAGTCACGGCTTCAATTACAAAGGCCTTCACCTCGGTTGCCACGGCCACAGCTCGCCCATCCCGCTGGTGCCGGCCATAGGCACGTCGTGCAACGCCTACTTCTGCTGGAACCTCTACCGTCTGTTGGGCAACAAGGCCAAGTATGGCTCCACACAGGCTGCCATGACCTGCTGGAAAGACCACCTTGTGGCCATGGGCTTCGGCTATAAGCTCGGCATTGACCTGCCGGGTGAGCGCCGCGGTATGATACCCAATGCCGATTATTACGACGACCACTACAAAGGCAGTTGGAACGCGCTCACCGTCATCTCCATCTCCATTGGCCAGGGTGAGGTCACGGCCACGCCCCTTCAGATATGCAACCTCGCCGCCACGGTGGCCAACCGCGGCCACTATTATGTGCCCCATATGGTCAAGAACATCCAGGGCGGCGTCATCGACACGCTCTACACCAAGCGCCACTACACCAAGGTGGACCGCCGTTGGTATGACTACGCCGTGGCCGGTATGCGCAAGGCCGTGGTGAGCGGCACATGCCACGCCGCGGCCATTCCGGGCTATGAGGTGTGTGGCAAAACCGGCACTGCCCAAAACCGTGGCCACGACCACTCCGCGTTTATGGGATTTGCCCCGATGGACAAACCGCGTATAGCCGTGGTGGCCTATATCGAGAACGGTGGATTTGGTGCCGTCTATGGCGTTCCCATCGGGGCGCTCATCATGGAACAATATCTCAACGGAGAACTTTCTGAGAGTTCGAAAGCCAAGGCCGAAAGGCTGCAACATCAACACATCAAATACGGCGACTATGTCAGGTAAGGTCCAGCAATACCCCATCTTTACGATAGACTGGGTGGTCGTGGTCATCTACATCCTCCTGCTTGTTTTCGGGTGGTTCAGCATTTGCGGCGCCACCCACGACATCGGCGACACCGACTATTTCAGTTGGGACACACGCACGGGCAAGCAACTCGTGTGGATGGCCTGTGCCGGCGTGTTGGCCTTTGTCATATTGATGACCGACGACCGCTATTATTACAATCTTGCCGACGCCGTCTACTGGCTTATGATGATAGTCCTGGTGATTACGCCATTCTTGGCCAAGGACATCAAAGGTTCGCGCTCCTGGATCAGTCTGGGCGCCGTCAGCCTGCAACCTGCCGAGCTGGCCAAGTGTGCCACGGCGCTGGCCATAGCCAAATTTATGTCGGGCTATGGGCGCGTGTTGAGCGACATGCGGCATCTGATGAAAGCCGCCGGACTCATTCTGTTGCCGATGGTGCTTATCGTGTTGCAGCGCGAAACGGGTTCGGCACTGGTCTATTTGGCTTTTTTCCTGATGTTCTACCGTGAAGGCATGCCCGGCTCCATATTGTTCACGGCCACGGCTGCCATAGCCTATTTCGTCATTGGTGTGCGCTTCTCCACCATCACCCTGCCCCACAGCCACACCGCCGTGGGCGAGTTTGTGGTCTTGCTCATGATATGGCTTTTCACGGTCATCCTTTCGGCGGTCTATCTGCCCGGCACATCCCACTGGCGGCGTCTGGCCGTCTGGGGCGGTGGCGCCACGTTGATGGCCCTGCTTGTGTCGCGCTTTGTGGTGCCTTTTGACGTGGCTTGGGTTCAGACGGCTGTCTGTGTGGGCATGGCGCTCTATCTGGGTTACCAGTCCATCGGCGAGCGCATAGGCCGCTACGTCTTCATTGCCGCCTTCGCCATCGGGTCCACGGCCTTCCTCTACACTGCCGACTACACGCTCAACCACGTGCTCGAGCCCCACCAGCAGACGCGCGTCAAAGTGCTGCTTGGCATGGAAGAAAACATCACCGGCGCCGGATATAATGTCAACCAGAGCAAGATTGCCATCGGTTCGGGCGGTCTTGAGGGCAAGGGCTTTATGAACGGCACACAGACCAAGCTGAAGTATGTGCCCGAACAAGACACCGACTTCATCTTCTGCACCGTGGGTGAGGAACAGGGCTTCATCGGGTCGGCCGGTGTGTTGCTGCTTTTTCTGACACTCATATTGCGCCTGGTGCATCTGGCCGAGCGGCAAACGTCCAAGTTCGGCCGGGTCTATGGCTACTGCGTGCTCAGCATATTATTCTTCCATCTGCTCATCAATGTCGGTATGGTGATGGGCGTGATGCCCGTCATCGGCATTCCGCTACCTTTCTTCAGCTACGGCGGTTCGTCGCTTTGGGGCTTCACCCTCTTGCTCTTCATCTTCCTGCGCATTGATGCCGGAGACCGTCTGCGGGCCCAAAAGCGCTGACCGCCGTGTCTTCCCATCTAAAACCCACAAAACTTATGTCAAGAAAAAACGTACCTTCCACGCAAACGCTCATCTTTCTGGCCATACTGCTCGTGGCCTGCGGCGTCTTGTTTCTGCTCAAAGGCCTCACCGGCCCCACGGTTCAGGCAGAGGCGGCCAACGGCACACAACCGGCCATCAAAGCCGACGTGAAGGGACAAATGGCCGTGCCCGATACGACCGTGGCCGCCGACGTAGACGCTTCGGTGCGCGACACCTTGCATCAGACCGCCCCGAGCCTCACCCCCGACCGCGACCAGCGCACAGCCGAAGAGGCCGGTGCCGAAGACGGCTATTGGGACGGCTACTACGACGGCAGTCAAGGCCGCGAACAAAATGCAGAGAGCCAGTCGGCACCACCCTACACCACTGCCGTGGCCCGCGACACCTATGCCAGCAACTATCGCGAGGGTTACCGGCGCGGCTACGAGGAGGGTTGCCACAACCGCAAGCCCCTTGCCGCCGAGGGGCGGTGAGCCAAGCGCAGACAGCCCTGTATGTCTTTTTGCAGGATGCCGAAAAGCCTTAACTTTGAGGCAGGATATAAGAGAGGTCGCCATCGGCCTCTCTTTCTGTTTTTGAGGAGGTTACGGGGCTTATGGGAGGGAAAACTGTCCTTATGGCAGGCATTTCTGTCTTTATGGCAAGCCGGATTTGCCGCGGCTTCGACGGCATTTTTCCGCCTTTCTGTCGGGCTGCCAAGCCACGGAAGGGCGAAAACAAACCATATAAGATTGAAGATGTGGTATTTACGTCCATTCAACGTATTATGGGGCTAAAACAGTGCGCCATTGCCAACAAATGCCAATAAGGCTGTAAAATCCCAAAAAGCGGCGGCGATTTGTCATTGACGACCCTGCAGGACGAACAAGGCAGGCAGCGGCGGCTTTGCCCATCGTGACAGACGGCGTGGGCCTTGTGAAAAATGTGGGGACAAAGCGGTGCCGATTGAAAAAAAATAGGCAAATTTGCCGATGTATAGTCACACAAATCAAAAACACCTTAAATACCGATATGAAAAACATCGCCCGACTGGCCTTTGCTGCAGCTTTGGCTTTTACTTGTGCCTTGCCTTCGGAGGCTAAAATCACGGACCTGCTTCCCCGTCCCAAAAACATCCAGGCCACAAATGGCGCGCCCTTTGCCTTGGGCCGTGAGGTGGTCCTCAACGACACCACCGACTGCAAAGCGCTCAAGGCCTTCCTCGCCGAGACCGGTTGCACGGTCAACAGTGGCGCCACGGCAGCTATAGATGTGGCCATCGTCGATGCTATCGACGGTGCGTTCAACCACAATGTGCCCCAATTCCCCGACGAGGCCTATGCCATCGAGGTGACCGCCGAGCGCATTGCCATAAAGGCCCTGACCCCGCTGGGTGTGACACGCGCCGCCCAGACCCTATGCCAGCTGGCCGAAGGCTATGACGGCACACCTGCCATCGAGGCCCTGACCATGACAGACTGGCCCGCCTTCAAGGTGCGCGGCTTTATGCACGACGTGGGCCGCTCGTTCCTGCCCGTCGAAGAGCTCAAGACCGAGATTGACCGCCTCGCACGCTTCAAGGTCAACGTCTTCCACTGGCACCTGACCGAGAAACTCGCCTGGCGCTTTGAGGTGAACGAATATCCGCAACTCACCGCCGATGCCAATATGACGCGCTATCCCGGCCAATATTATACACAGGCCCAGTGCCGTGAGATCGAGGCCTACGCTGCCGAGCGCGGCATGACCGTCATCCCAGAAATCGACATGCCGGGCCACAGCGACGTCTTCACCAAAGCCATGGGCTTCTCCATGCAGACCGACCGAGGCGTCGAGGCGCTCAAGAAGATACTCGACGAAGTGGTGGAAGTGTTCCCCAACGCCCCCTACATCCACATCGGTGGCGACGAGGTGACCATTACCTATACCGACTTTTTGAAGACAATGGCCAACTATGTGCGTGGGAAAGGCAAAAAAGTGGTGATGTGGAACCGTCTCGTGGCCGGGCCGCCCACAGCCGAACAGTGTGACATGACCCAGATGTGGGCCACCTCGGGCAGAGTGGTCACGGGCCTGCCCAACATCGACTGCCGCTATAACTACACCAACCACTTCGACGTCTATGCCGACGTGGTGGGCATCTACAAGAGCAACATCTATTATGCCCAGCAGGGCACCGACGACATTGCCGGCACCATCAGTGCCGCGTGGAACGACACCAAGACACCCAGCGACACCGCCATTGTGGCGATGAACAACATCTACGCCAACATCCTTGCCTCGGCCGAGCGTGCCTGGTGTGGTGGTGGCAAGCAATATGTCGAAGTGGGCGGCACCACCCTGCCCGTGAGCGGCGACGAGTTTGAAGAGTTTGCCGACTGGGAGCGCCGTTTCCTCTTCCACAAAGCCCACTCTCTGGCCGACGTGCCCATTCCCTATGTGAAACAGACCAACGTGCGCTGGCGCATCACCGACGCCTTCCCCAATGGCGGAGACCCCACGAAGGTGTTCCCACCCGAAACGTCAGATGCCGAAGTGCTGCCCGACGTCTTCACCTATGAGGGTCAGCAATACGGCTGCCGCACAGCTGCCGGTGCCGGCATCTACCTGCGCCACATCTGGCATCCCACAGTGCCCTCATTCTTCTCGGCTCCGGCCAACAACCAGACGGCCTATGCCTGGACCTACATCTACTCGCCCACAGCCCAAAAGGCCGGCGCACAGATTGAGTTCTACACCTACAGCCGCTCGGGCAGCGAGAAAGCCCCGTCGGCCGGCAAATGGGACCGCCGCGGTTCGCGCATCTGGCTCAACGGCGCCGAAATACCCGCCCCGGTATGGGAGCAACCCGATGCCAGCATCCCCCAAGACAACGCCACCCTCGGCCTGAAGAACGAGAACCTCACCGCCCGCCCCGTGACACAGGTGGAACTCAAGGCAGGCTGGAACAAGGTGTTCCTCAAGCTGCCCCACGCCAACAGTGGCGGCACCGGTCGCGACAAGTGGCAGTTCACCTTCGTTCTGACCGACACCGCCGGAGTCAACGCCCTCGAGGGCATCCGCTATTCGGCCACCAAATGCATCGACGACGAGGCCGACAACACCGCCGCCGTGTGCGACAGCATAGCCGCCGTGTTGCGCGCCAGCTTCAACGACGCTCCGGGTTGGTATAAGCCCGAACTGGCTGAGTCGCTTTATGCCCAGATTGAGCAAGTTCGCGGCACTCTCGCCCAGGCACTCGACGCCGACGCTCGCGCTGCACAGAAAAACACCCTCCGTGAAGCCTTGGCCACACTCCTCGTGGAAGCCCAAACGGCCGGCATCAACCAGCCCAAAGCGTCTAACGAAGAGACCGAAGTGTGGTATGCCATGAACACGCCGCTGCGTGACGGCCGCTATCTCACCGGCCATGCCGCCGGAGAAGCCATCACGGGCGAAACCGCCAAAGGCAAGACCGCCATGTGGAAGTTCCAGACCCGCACCGACGGCACTTTCGACATCATCTCGTCCAAGGGTCTCTACGTCTCTCCCGCGTCGGCCAACAACACGGCCCTGACCCTCTCGGCCACCGTCCCCACTTCGGGCTGGACCATCAGCGAGACCGACGCTTTGGGCTACGTCAAAGTGACCTCGGGCTCGGTGCAGTTCAACCAGACCAGAGCCGCGCAAAGCTATCAACTCTTCAACTGGGGCAGCGGCACCAACACCACCGACACCGGCTGCAAGTTTCTCATGGAAGAGGTAGAGATGCCGCCCTCGCCCATCCTTTCTTCTTCCGACGGCGACACCATCTGCTGGATGCAGTTTTACACTCCGGCCCGTGAGAGCCGCTATCCCACAGCCGTAGTCGCAGGCCAACCCGTCATGGGCGAGACCGCTCCGACGGCAGCCTCCACCTGGGCTTTCGTGAAACGTGCCGACGGCAGCCTCGACATCAAAAACAGAGCCGTCGACGGCTACATAGCCCCCAACACGACCAACAACAGCGCCCTCATCTTCACCACCGAGCAGCCCTCCACCGGCTGGAGCGTGAAGGAGGTGGGTGAGACGGGACAATATATCATTGTGAGCGGCTCGGCCCAGTTCAACCAGACCAACTCCGGCAACGGCTACAAAGTGTTCAACTGGGGCGGCGGCACCAACACCACCGACTCAGGCTGCCTCTATGCCTTCAAAATCGTCGAGACCGTGGTCGACGGCATCTCCCGGCCGACACTTCAGCCGGCCGATGGCAGAGGGGGCGCCTGGTACGACCTCTCGGGCCGCCGCGTCAGCCGTCCCGCCAAAGGCGTTTACCTCCAAGGCGGCCGCAAGGTGATTTTGCGCTGAGCGATATGGATTTTGCAAAGTCGGCGTAACAAAATCCCAAACTATGTTGTAAATTTGCATCATCTAAAAACAACCTCATACATTCATTTAATAGCAATCTGCACGCCGCCGGGGTGGAAAAGGCCGTCTGGTCGCTTCCGGCTGCCTGTCGGCGGGCTTGATTGACACAACAAAACACTCTTTGTTATGGCAAACAAAAAATTCATCACCTGCGACGGCAACCAAGCCGCAGCCCATGTGGCCTATATGTTTTCGGAGGTCGCTGCCATCTATCCCATCACGCCGTCATCGCCGATGGCCGAGCACGTAGACGAATGGGCAGCACAGGGACGCAAGAACCTTTTCGGCGACACAGTGAAAGTGCAGGAAATGCAGTCTGAAGGCGGTGCCGCCGGTGCCGTTCACGGTTCGCTCCAGGCTGGTGCCTTGACCACCACTTTCACCGCCTCACAGGGTCTCCTGCTTATGATCCCCAATATGTACAAGATTGCCGGCGAGCTGCTGCCTTGCGTATTCCACGTGTCAGCCCGTACGTTGGCCACTCACTCCCTCTGCATCTTTGGCGACCATAGCGACGTCATGGCCTGCCGTCAGACCGGCTTTGCCATGCTCTGCGAAGGCTCTGTGCAGGAAGTGATGGACCTCTCGGCCGTAGCCCATCTGGCCGCCCTCGAGGGCCGCGTGCCTTTCATCAACTTCTTCGACGGTTTCCGCACCAGCCACGAATACCAGAAGATTGAAGAGATGGACATGGAAGCCATCCGTCCGCTCGTTCCGATGGACAAGGTGGCCGAGTTCCGCGCCCAGGCCCTGACCCCCGAGCACCCCGTGGCCCGCGGTATGGCCGAGAACCCTGAAACCTTCTTTGCCCACCGTGAAGTCTGCAACCCCTACTACGACGCCATCCCCGGCATCGTTGAGAAATATATGGCCGCCGTGTCGAAAATCACCGGCCGCGAATACAAGCTCTTCAGCTACTACGGCGACGCCGATGCCGAGCGCGTCATCATCTGCATGGGCTCTGTGACCGAAGCCGCCCGCGAAGCCATTGACTATCTCAACGCCAAGGGCGAGAAAGTAGGTATGGTCAGCGTCCACCTCTATCGTCCGTTCTCAGTCAAGCATCTGCTTGAGGCCGTGCCCGCAACCGCCAAAAAGATTGCCGTGCTCGACCGCACGAAAGAGCCTGGAGCCAACGGCGAACCGCTCTATCTCGACGTGAAGGATGCCTTCTATGGCCAGGCCGACTGTCCGCTCATCGTAGGCGGCCGCTACGGTCTTGGCTCTGCCGACACCACGCCGACAATGATCATCTCCGTCTACGACAACCTCGCCTTGCCCGAACCCAAGAACCATTTCACCCTCGGCATCGTCGACGACGTCACCTTCCGCTCCCTCCCGCTCGAGCAGGAGATGGCCCTTGGCGGCGAAGACATCTTCGAGGCCAAGTTCTACGGTCTCGGCGCCGACGGTACGGTGGGTGCCAACAAGAACTCCGTGAAGATTATCGGCGACAACACCGACAAGTATTGCCAGGCCTACTTCTCTTACGACTCCAAGAAGTCGGGCGGTTTCACCTGCTCTCACCTGCGTTTCGGCGACACCCCCATCCGCTCCACCTATCAGATCAAGACCCCCAACTTCGTGGCCTGCCACGTACAGGCCTATCTGCACATGTACGACGTGTTGCGTGGTCTGCGCGACGGCGGCACCTTCCTGCTCAACACCATCTGGGACGGCGAAGAGTTGGCCGCCAACCTGCCGAATGACGCCAAGCGCTATTTTGCCCAGCACCACATCACCGTCTATTACATCAACGCCACCAAGATAGCCCAGGAAATCGGCCTTGGCAACCGCACCAACACCATCCTGCAGTCGGCCTTCTTCCGCATCACCGAGGTCATCCCCGTTGACTTGGCCGTAGAGCAGATGAAGAAGTTCATTGTCAAGAGCTATGGCAAGAAGGGCCAAGACGTGGTCGACAAGAACTACCAGGCCGTAGACCGTGGTGGCGAATACAAGCAACTCGCCGTAGACCCCGCCTGGGCCGACCTGCCCGAGGACGAAAAGATCCGTCGCGACGAGCCCGCCTACATTTCCGACCTCGTGCGCCCCATCAACGCCCAGAATGGCGACCTGCTGCCCGTAAGCGCCTTCAAGGTGAGCGAAGACGGCACTTGGCAGCAAGGCACCGCCGCCTACGAGAAGCGTGGTGTGGCCGCCTTTGTGCCAGTCTGGAAATCCGAGAACTGCATCCAGTGCAACAAGTGTGCATTCGTTTGTCCCCACGCCGCCATCCGTCCGTTCGTGATGACCGACGAAGAGGCTGGTGGCTTTGCCGGAAAGAGTCTCGAGATGAAAGCCCCTGCCGCCATGAAGGGCATGCACTTCGTTCAGCAGGTCGACGTGCTCGACTGCCTCGGTTGCGGCAACTGTGCTGACGTCTGCCCCGGTCTGCGCGGCAACAAAGCCCTCGAGATGGTACCCCTCGACGGTCAGATGGCCGAGGCCGAGAATTGGGACTACTGCGTGAAAAACGTCAGCAGCAAGCAACACCTTGTCGACGTCAAGCTCAATCCCAAGAACTCTCAGTTTGCCACTCCGCTCTTTGAGTTCTCCGGTGCCTGCTCGGGCTGCGGCGAAACACCCTACGTCAAGCTCGTCAGCCAGCTCTTCGGCGACCGTCAGATGATTGCCAACGCCACCGGCTGCTCGTCAATCTATTCCGGCTCCATCCCCTCCACGCCCTACACCACCAACGCCAAAGGCCAGGGTCCCGCCTGGGCCAACTCCCTCTTCGAAGACTTCTGCGAATTTGGTTTGGGTATGGTCTTGGCCAACAAGAAGATGAAAGCCCGCTTGGCCGACCTGTTGAAACGCGTCACCATGTGCGACTGCTCTTGTGACGAAATGAAAGAGCTTGCCCAGCGCTGGATTGACAACCAGGAAGACGCCGACATCACCCGCGAGGTAGCCGACAAGATGATGCCCTTCATCAACGCCGGTGCCGAGAAGGGCCACGAACTGGCCCGTCAAATCCAGGAGCTGAGCCACTTCCTCGTCAAGCGCAGCCAGTGGATCATCGGCGGCGACGGCGCCTCATACGACATCGGCTACGGCGGTCTCGACCACGTGTTGGCCAGCGGTGAAGACGTCAACATCCTCGTGCTCGACACCGAAGTCTACTCCAACACCGGCGGCCAGGCCTCAAAGGCCACACCCGTCGGCGCCATCGCCCAGTTTGCCGCAGCCGGCAAGCGTGTGACGAAGAAAGACCTCGGCCTTATGCAGGCCACCTACGGCTACGTCTATGTGGCTCAGGTAGCCATGGGAGCCGACCCCGCCCAGTGTCTTAAGGCCATCAAGGAAGCCGAAGCCTACCACGGTCCGTCACTCGTCATTGCCTATGCCCCCTGTATCAACCACGGTCTGAAGATCAAGGGTGGTATGGGTCGCAGCCAGGCCGAAGAAGCCCGTGCCGTTGAGTGCGGCTACTGGCACCTGTGGCGCTACAATCCCGAGTTGGCCGACGAAGGCAAAAACCCCTTCACGCTCGACTCCAAGGCGCCCAATTGGGACCTCTTCCAAGACTATCTCGACCACGAGGTGCGCTTCCTCTCACTGAAGAAAGCCCTGCCCGAACAGGCCCAGGAACTCTTCGACGAGACCAAACGTGCCGCTCAGCGCCGCTACGCCTCCTACGTACGCAAGACAAAAGAAGACTGGTCCGACGCCAAATAAACCCATAGACAAATCTTCCATCTCACGCAGGCCCTACACACCTCGTAGGGCCTGCGTTTTTTTGTTGTTATGTTGGACATCCCTAAGGGAGTGCGTTTCCCCGTTCAGTCCCATAGGCTCATCTCTGCCAATCCGTCACACCGGGCTGTCAACGTGTCGTAAGGATTGTCAGTTAGCAGGTGTGAACATTGTTTTCACATATTAAAAAGAGGATATGCAGGAGCGGATTATTGTTTTCACCGTGTTAAAAACGCGCCCTACGGCATACGTTTTGCCCTATATAAAGCGTCCGCCGGCAAAGAGACCGGCAGACAGACCGACACAAAAACAAACCTATATATCCACAAAAAAAGTAAAAGGAGATTTAAACCATGACACAGATTGTTCCGAAACCTTATCACACACAAAACTGGTTGCCTAACGCTTTCAGCGATTTCTTCGACATCGACCACTTCTTCAGAGGTGGCGTCACCGCTCCGGCCATCAACGTGGTAGAGACCGACACAGACTACAAAGTCGAAGTGGCCGCTCCCGGTATGAACAAAGACGACTTCAAGATTTGTCTTGACGAAAACGGCGACCTGGCCATCTCTATGGAGAAACAGGCCAAGTCACAGAGCGACGACGAAAAGACCCACCGCTACCTGCGCCGCGAGTTCACCTACACCAAGTTCAAACAGACCCTCAGCCTGCCAGACAATGTAGAAAAAGACCGCATAGCCGCCTCTGTGGTAGACGGTATCCTCACCATCACTCTGCCCAAGATGACCGAAGAGGAAAAGCAAAAAGCTTCGCGCTTCATCGAAGTGCAATAACCCGCCGCAGCCGCACCGGCGGCCACCATCACATCCCGCAGACGTCGCGCCCCGAGCGCCCCGTCTGCGGGCTTTTTTGTTTCATCAAAAAACAGAACAGCGTGACTGAACGTGACCGAGCGCTCCAATCACAGCAATGCGCTGATTTTCATCAGGGCGGAAACGCTGTGACTGTGTGATTGGGAAAAAGGGCAAAACTTATGGTATATAGATAGCGGATTTTAATGGCGTCAAATGCCCCCTCTTGCGACTGGATATGAATATGAATATGGCAGAGAAGGTAGATGTAACGTGAGTTCGATATAAGCCTTATGGTATCACTCTACTTTTGTCGATGATCTCGATGTTCATTGACGGTTTCTTCGGCAACAGGTTGTATGCTATAAGTCCCGCAATAAGGTTAGTGACGAAGTTGTCTATTGACCGGT
>JBGVLE010000115.1:0-11105 GCA_045124135.1 Alloprevotella sp. | reverse complement strand
TGCCGGAGGTATGTGGGACAACATGGAGTAACGTTACTCATATAAATTGATTGGTGGCGGACGAGTTCATTGGTTGGGACTCGTCCGCTTTTTATATGCCCAAACCGTGATTGGCGTGATTGGAGCGTTCAGTCACAGCATTCGCCACAGGGTCAAGGCGTTACAAGGGCGTGATTGTGTGATTGGGGAAAAGGAAACAATTTGGGGGAGGAGGAGATGACGCGATGTTGAGTAGGATAAGTATGGAAGAGGAGGCTCGGGTATGCGAAAACAAAAAAACAAGTTTTTTGCTCACCGCTCTCATTTGCACTAACTTTCGCCTGACGGCGCAAGTTAGGCTGCGGCTCGGGTGAGCAAAACAAAAAAACAAGTTTTTTATTTTGCTCACCGCTCGCCTTGCACTAACTTTCGCCTGACGGCGCAAGTTAGGCTGCGGCTCGGGTAAGCAAAACAAAAAAACAAGTTTTTTATTTTGCTTACCGCTCGCCTTGCACTAACTTTGTCCAACAATAATAAAACCTTATTACCCACACGCGGGCTCAACAAATATGACGCCTGCCCTAATCTAACGCTTACATCATGCTTGACGTAAAACAATGCCTCGCTGACTGTGAGGAAAAAATGGAAATGAGTGTGCTCCACCTCGAAGAGACACTCTCACACATCCGTGCCGGTAAGGCCAACGTGCACATCCTCGACGAAATCCGTGTGAACAACTACGGCGTGCCCGCACCGCTCAACAACGTGGCCGCCATCACCACACCCGACGCACGCACCATCGCCATCAAACCGTGGGACAAAAAGATGTTTCCCGTTATCGAAAAAGCCATCATCGACAGCAACGTGGGCATAATGCCCGAAAACAACGGTGAGGTGATCAGACTGGGCATCCCCCCTCTCACCGAAGAGCGACGCCGCGACCTGACCAAACAATGCAACAAAGAGGCCGAAGAGTGTAAAGTCGCCATCCGCAACGCACGCCGCGACGGCATCGACAAACTCAAAAAGGCCATCAAAGACGGACTGCCTGAAGACGTGGAAAAAGACGGCGAAGCCGACCTGCAGAAAATCCACGACAAACAGGTGAAGAAAGTGGAAGAACTCCTTGCTGCAAAAAACAAGGAAATCATGACCGTGTAAGCCTCAACGAATATGCACGGCACTGTCATTCGCAACACGGGCAACAGCTATGTGGTACGCACCGACGAGGGCAAATTGCTGGACTGTAAGGTCAAAGGCAATTTCCGCCTTCGCGGCATACGGTCCACAAGCCCCGTTGCCGTGGGCGATGGTGTCACGCTCAAACCGGCCGACGACAATACCACGGCCTATATCACCGAGATAGACGAGCGACGCAACTATATCGTGCGCAAAGCGTCTAATCTTTCGAAACAAAGCCACATTCTGGCCGCCAACATCGACCTGGCCCTGCTCGTCGTCACCGTGGCCCGTCCCGAAACCACCACGACCTTTATTGACCGGTTTCTGGCTTCGGCAGAGGCCTATCGCGTGCCGACGGTGCTGGTGTTCAACAAGACAGACGAACTCAACGACGACGAGCGCGCACAGTCCGACTATCTGCAAGCCATCTACGGCGAAATCGGCTACGACTGCATCGCCATCAGTGCGCTCACCGGACAAGGCACCGACCGACTGGCCGAGATGATGGCCGGGAAAATCTGCTTGCTGGCCGGACACTCGGGCGTGGGCAAGTCTACACTCCTCAACCGACTCATTCCCACCGCACACGCCCGCACGGCCGAAGTGTCTGAAGCCCACGGCACCGGTATGCACACCACCACCTTCAGCGAACTCTATGACCTGCCCGGCCACGGCGGCGGAGCGGTCATTGACATTCCGGGCATCAAAGGCTTCGGCACGTTCAATATGGAGCCCGACGAGGTGGCCCACTTCTTTCGTGACATCTTCAAAATATCAGACGGCTGCCGCTTCAACAATTGCACCCACACGCACGAACCGGGCTGCGCCGTGCTTGAAGCGCTCGAACAACACCGGCTGGCACCTTCGCGCTATGCCTCTTATCTCTCCATGCGCGACGACAAAGACGAAGCCAAATACCGGCCGGCCTTCTGACCACTCCTTATTTATATATATATAAGCACACTCTATGTCTATCACGCTCATCATCATCTTGCTTGTCGTCGTGGCCTTGTTGCTCTTCGCCATTGAAGGCCTGCTCTTGCCGGGTTACGGCATAGCCGGTTTCACAGCCGCTGTCTGTGTACTGGCGGCAGATATCTTGGTCTATACCCAATGGGGGACGACGGCCGCCATATTGAGCGTCCTTGTGTCGACTGCCGTGGTCATCGGTTTCTTCTGGTGGTTTGCCCGCTCCAAGGCGCTTGACCGTATGGCCCTGAACGCCACCATCGACTCCAGTGCCCCGACGGCCGCACAACGCTCTGTCTGTGTGGGCGATGAAGGTGTAGCTCTCACCCGCCTTGCCCTCATCGGCCGCGCCGAAATCGGTGGTAAAGTTGTCGAGGTGAAGTCTGAAAGCGGTTTTCTCGACGAGGGCACACCCGTGGTGGTATCGGCCATAGACGAGGCCGCCATCATGGTGAAACAAAACGACATTAAGGCATAAAACAACAAATCATTCGCTCAAATGAAAGCCAAACTATTCACTCTCGGCCTGGCCGCCATCATGGGCCCTGGCCTTCAGGCTCAGATCTACACCGTCACGGGCAAAGCACCCAAAGGCGAAAAGCAGATATTCGTCACCCACTATACTCCCAATAAACTCGACACCATCGATGTGGCCAAAAACGGCAGATTCAAACTCACTCTCGATGCGGCCAAAGACCAGATTGTAGCCTTCGCTACGGAAACTTCGATGAAGCTTTGCGCCGTGGTTGACAACAATCTCAAGGTAGACCTCATCCGTATGAAGGTGAGCGGCTCTGAAGAAAACGCCCTGCTCTCACACTACCAGTCCACCTATTCTGCCGAAAGCAAAGAGATGGAGCGTATTACCATAGCGGCTATGCCTTACGTCAAGAATAATGAAAAAATTCCGGACAGCATAATGGCCGAATACCGAAAGGCAAACGAGGCTTATTTCAATCAAGTGACCGCACTGACGCGCATGGTGAGCAAAGCCCACGCAGACAAACTCTTTCCGGCAGCCTTTTTAAGAACGGCACAATACAACATGGAAAAAGACGAACTGATTGCCATTGCCAAAAGCGGTGCCAAGTTTATGGAAGCCGATATACTCAAAGACCTGAAAGAACACGTCAAAGGCTGGGAGCGTCAAGGCATTGGCCAGAGTGTGGCCGACCTCGTGATGGCCGACACCGCCGGTGTGGAGCGCCACCTCACCGAGTTTGTGGGTCACGGCAAATATGTGCTGGTAGACTTCTGGGCCTCATGGTGCGGTCCGTGCCGCCAAGAGATGCCCAACGTCAAAGCCGCTTATGAGAAATACCACGACAAGGGCTTCGACATCGTGGGCGTGTCGTTTGACAACAAGCGCGAGGCTTGGGTCAACGCCATCAAGAAACTCGAACTCCCCTGGCATCACATCTCCGACCTCAAAGGCTGGAAGTGTGCCGCCTCTGAGGTCTATGGCATCAACTCCATACCTGCCACCCTGCTCTTCAATCCCGAGGGCAAAGTGATTGCAGCCGGCCTGCGCGGCGAAGAGTTGGACAAAAAGCTGGAAGAAATCTTCAAATAACCCCCTCAACCAACCAGAAATGGAGCATAAAAGTGCGTGAAAGGCAGCCACACAGGCCGGCTTTCGCGCCTTTTTATGTGCCAGACTTTGCCTCTCGGCAGATTTGCTGTATTTTTGCACACACTTACGGTCGCCCTTGTAGTTCAATGGATAGAACAACTCCCTCCTAAGGAGTAGATATGAGTTCGATTCTCATCGGGGGTACAAGCAAAACCAAACGCTTTTCAGTTCATCTACCAACAAGTCACTTTGCCACTTCTACATAGGACTTGTTTTCCATCCTTTTTCAAAACAGCCACATCTCGTATGAAAAAAACGTTTGCCCTTATGGCGCTTTGTCTGCTGTTTGTCTTGTCGGCTACGGCACAAGTCAAATTTACGGTAGAATACAAACGCGTTTCACCCACCGAACTCCACATCGTCTTCAAAGGCAAGGCCGACAAAGGCTGGCACGTCTATTCGGCGCAGGTGCCTGCCGACGGCCCCAACCCGACTGCTTTCGTCGTGGACAAAATCAGCGGCGCCAAACTCAAAGGCGGCCTCGTGGAGGGAGCGGGCAAGAAGACCGAATATGACGATATGTTTATGATGAACGTGGGCTATTTCGAGGGCAACATGACTTTCACCCAGAAGGTGGAAATCACCGAGAAGGTTTTTGCCATTGAAGGCTATCTCGACTATCAAGCCTGCGGCGAAAGGCAATGTATCGTGGAAAAGGCCGAATGTAAAAAAACAGGCAGCGACGGCCCGACAGCCACGACACCGGAAAAGGCGGCACCGGCAGAGCCAGCCGCTGCTGTTCCGACCGCATCAGCACCCACCACGACAGAGGACGGCACGATGACTGCCGCCCTCGATTCAGTTTTGGCCGAAACCTCACCGGCGGCCCCTGTCGCCACAACCGACAGCAGTCTGATAAAAGCCTGGTGGTCGCCCTCGATTGGCAATCTCAAAGCCCTTGGCGGCGATGAGGCAGCCGTGGCCGACCTGGCGTTCTGGTATATCTTCATCTTAGGTTTCCTTGGAGGTCTCGTGGCCCTTTGCACCCCCTGCGTATGGCCCATCATCCCCATGACGGTGAGCTTCTTCCTCAAACGCACGAAAGACCGCAAGAAGGCCATACGCGACGCCATGCTCTATGGTTGCTCCATCGTGGTCATCTATGTGGCCTTAGGTCTCATCGTCACCTCCATTTTCGGAGCCAGTGCGCTCAACGATCTCTCCACCAATGCCATCTTCAACATCTTCTTCTTCTTGATGCTCGTGGTGTTTGCCGCCAGCTTCTTCGGCGGATTTGAGATTACCTTGCCGTCGTCGTGGGGCAATGCCGTAGACAGCAAAGCCGACAAGACGACCGGCCTCTTGAGCATCTTCCTCATGGCTTTCACCCTCGCTTTGGTGAGTTTCTCCTGCACGGGTCCGGTCATCGGTTTCCTGCTTGTCGAGGCCAGCACGTCGGGTGGCAGCATTCTGGCACCGGCCGTGGGTATGCTGGGCTTTGCCGTGGCTTTGGCTTTGCCTTTCACGCTCTTTGCCCTCTTCCCCTCATGGCTCAAGAGCGCGCCGAAGAGCGGTGGCTGGCTCAATGTGGTGAAGGTGGTTTTGGGTTTCCTCGAACTGGCCTTTGCGCTCAAGTTCCTCTCAGTGGCCGACCTGGCCTATGGCTGGCACCTGCTCGACCGCGAAACCTTCCTGGCGCTTTGGATTGTCATTTTTGCCCTTTTGGGTTTTTATCTGTTGGGCAAGATCAAGTTTCCCCACGACGATGACAATACCAAGGTGAGTGTGCCGCGCTTTTTCATGGCTCTCTGCTCATTGGCATTTGCCGTATATATGGTGCCCGGACTTTGGGGCGCTCCGCTCAAGGCCGTCAGTGCCTTTGCGCCACCTATGAAGACCCAAGACTTCAACCTCGACCCGGTGAAGGTTGAAGCCCACTTCACCGACTATGATGCCGGTATGGCCTATGCCCGCCAGACGGGCCGTCCGGTGATTGTAGACTTCACCGGCCACGGTTGCGTCAACTGCCGCCAGATGGAAATGGCTGTATGGTACGACCCAGCCGTGCGCGACCTGCTGATGAAAGACTACGTGCTCATTTCGCTCTATGTCGACGAGAAGACGCGTCTGCCCGAGCCCATTGTGGTGAATGTGGACGGCAAGGAAGAGAAGCTCCGCACTGTCGGCGACAAATGGAGCTATCTGCAGCGTATGAAGTTCGGCGCCAATGCCCAACCCTTCTACGTCATTCTCAACCACGACGGCCAACCGCTCATGCCGGCCTACACCTTCGACACCAGTGTCTCCAACTTCATTGATTTCCTTAAAGAAGGAAAGAGCAAACTAAAATAATTGCCCTCACTATCTATAAGTATGTTTTTGCATCAAGAGACAAAGAGTCAAAATGTTGGATTGGCCGCTCATAGTCTTTTAGTCTCTTGACTGACGCCAAATAAAAAAACCATAATGACGGAAACAGACCATATAGCAGAAATGCGCCCCACATTTGATGCCTTAAGGAGGACTGACGAGAGCGGCTATGAATATTGGAGCTCGCGTGACCTGTGTAATGCAATGGGTTACTCTGCTTATTGGAAATTCCGAAATGTCATAGACAAGGCCATCAAGGTAGCGAGCAGCAAGGGAGTGGATGTGGACGACCATTTCAACCAAAAGGTAGAAATGGTCAAGCTTGGTAGTGGTTCTTAACGAAAAGTGGATACTTTCCATCTCTCACGTATGGCTTGTATGATAATAGCCGAGAATGCAGACTCTCGAAAAGTGCTGGTAAAGCAGGCAAAAACGTATTTCGAGAAAGCAGGGAACTTGTCAAAGAGACAACTTGTAGAAAAATTCAACAAGTTCAACTTGAGGGTGAACGTGACGTGGAGCGCACGCCTTTGTTCTATAACCTTGATGTCATCATATCTGTTGGGTATCGCGTGAACAGTTATCAGGCCACACAGTTCCGCATTTGGGCAACTTCCGTCTTGAAAGAGTACATCATCAAAGGCTATGTGCTTGACGACGAGCGATTGAAACAGGGCAGACATTTCGGCAAAGACTACTTCGACGATTTGTTGGAGCGCATTCGTGAGATACGCACTTCCAAACGACGATACTATCAGAAGATTACAGATATCTATGCAGAGTGCAGTGCCGACTATGATGCCAAATCCGAAAACACCAAACTGTTTTTCAAGATGGTGCAGAATATGATGCACTTGGCAGTTACCCACCAGACAGCTGCAGAGATTGTCTATAACAGAGCTGATGCCGAACAGCCTCATATGGGCCTTACCTCATGAAAAAAGCCCCTGATGGCCGAGTGCAGAAGTCTGACACAATTGTTGCAAAAAACTATCTGTCAGGATGCAGAGCTAAGCCAACTCAACAGTATCACGACATCATTCCTCGATTTTGCAGAAGCTCGTGCCAATCGGCATATCATCACAACCATGGAAGAGTGGCGCAAGCGGCTCACACAGTTTCTCATTGCGATGGATTATGAAGCAAACGCTTCAGCCGGAACGGTGTCGCAAGAAGAAGCAAAGACAAAAGCTTATGGAGAATACGAGAAGTATAGACTTGTTCAAGACCGGACAGTAATTTCCGATTTCGACCGTTTCAACGACTGCAACGGCGAAGACCCTATGCTACCTTTCAATCTCAACCCAAAAGAAACATAAAAACCTCCCCGATTATGGAGGTTTTTGTCACATCCCACCGCCCTGTTTTGAACAAAGAATAGAAGGCGATAAGAAAACGTTGGAGACGTTCAAACTCAGAGTTGGCCGCTCTCCACCATCCTCACCACGCGCTCAATATAGCGGTCTTCACCCTCGGGATCGTAGCGCTTGGTGAGGCTGTTGCCAAAACAGAAAGCAATGGCCTGATACATATTGGCCTTGAAGGCACCGATGAACGCCTGGGCGATTTCATAGCCCGTCTGGCCACATTCGCGGTCGATGAGTTTCACCAGCAGCCGGCCCTGCGAACGGGTGAGTTTCTTGAGCGTGGGCGCGTATTGTTTCTTGAGCCCGTCCTCGACACGTTTCAGATGTTCGGCCCGCTCTTTTTTTGTGGGCAGGGTCTGGATGAAGTCGTAGGTCTCGATGACGGTGTAGCGTGCCAGTTTGGCCAAAGGCAAAAGACGCTTGACATTGGAGACAAGACGATTGTAACGGTCACGCTCTTTCTGGTTCTTGAAATTGAGCGGCGGATATTTATAGAAGGTGGGCAAGACGATGTGGGCCACACTGTCTCCGCCATAAAAAGCCCGGGCGTGCATCACCTTGATTTCAAGGTTGACGGCCGGCGGCTCTTCGCTGTCATCCACGCCCTCCACGTCGGGCACCGTTTGGGCCGACATCGTCAGTGAGGCCACTAAAGCCATCAAAAGCAGAGCATATTTTGTCAGTGGTTGGCACATAGTCTGAATGCGAAATTAGCAAGAAAAACAATAGCCACACGTTATTTATCCTTAAACACGCCAATTACCCCGTCTGTTTTGATGATTTTTTTGACGAAATAACCCTACATTTGCCATCAGAAGCCTCCACGCAGCCTCTCGTGGCATATGTATGGACATTGTTTCTCAACAAAAAAGACAAACACTATGGGACGACAGAAAAAAACAGAAAGCGGACGGATGAAAAAGCAGGCGATTGTCGACCTGTTGCTCGACACCTTCAACACCCACCCCGACGAGAGTTTCAACGTCAAGAAAATATTTCAGAAGGTCGACGCCAAAAACCACCCGGCCAAGATGCTGGTGATGGATGCGCTCGAAGATCTGGTGCTCGACGATTATGTCAACACCGACGGCCACGGCAACTATACCGCCGCCGTGCGGTCCAACGTGATGGAAGGCACCTTCCGCCGCAAACGCAACGGCCACAACTCTTTCGAACCCGACGACGGCGGCAAGAGCATCCTCGTGTGTGAGCGCAACTCCATGCACGCCCTCGACGGCGACCGTGTCAGAGTGTCGATGATGGCCCGGCGGCCCGGCCATACGCGAGAGGCAGAAGTGACCGAAATCATCCAGCGTGCCAACGACACCTTCGTGGGACAGTTGCAGGTGGAGAAAGGTTTTGGTTTCCTCGTCACCGAAGGGCGCTCACTGGCCAACGACATTTTCATCCCCAAAGACAAACTCGGCGGCGGCAAGACCGGCGACAAGGCCGTGGTCAAAATCATCGAGTGGCCCACCGACACCAAGAGTCCCATAGGCAAGGTGGTGGACATCCTCGGCCGTCAAGGCGAAAACAACGCCGAGATGCACGCCATTCTGGCCCAATACGGTCTGCCCTATCGCTATCCTGCCAACGTGGAGAAGGCTGCTGAAAAACTCCAGCCCGACATCACCCCCGAAGAGATTGCCCGCCGTGAAGACTTCCGCGGCGTCACCACTTTCACCATCGACCCCAAAGACGCCAAAGACTTCGACGACGCTCTCTCCATCCGCCGTGCCGAAGGCCAAAACTGGGAAGTGGGTGTGCACATAGCCGACGTGTCGCACTATGTCAAAGAGGGCGACATCATCGACCGAGAAGCCCAAAAGCGTGCCACGAGCGTCTATCTCGTCGACCGCACCATCCCTATGCTGCCCGAGCGACTCTGCAACTACATCTGTTCGCTGCGTCCCGACGAAGACAAACTGGCCTATTCGGTCATCTTCGTGCTCGACGACCAGGCCCGCGTAGTGCGCTGGCATCTGGCCCACACCGTGATACGCTCCGACCGCCGCTTTGCCTATGAAGAGGTGCAGGCCATACTCGAACGCAACCGCCAGGCCTCATCCGAAGACCTCACAGCCCCCGGCGACCACCCCGAGCCACTGCCAGAGGGCGCACCGCTCGAAGGTGAATATGCCGAAGAAATCGTCACGCTCAACCGTCTGGCCAAACTCTTGCGTGCCGCCCGGTTCAAGAACGGCGCCATAGGCTTCGACCGTGCCGAAGTGAGATTTGAGATAGACGACAAGGGCCATCCTGTTTCCACCTACGTCAAAGTGGCCAAAGATGCCAACAAACTCGTCGAAGAGTTCATGCTCCTGGCCAACCGCACCGTGGCCGAAAGCATAGGGCGTGTGGGCAAAGGCAAAAAGCCCAAAGTGTTCCCCTATCGCATTCACGACGTACCCGACCCCGAGAAACTCGAAAAGCTCCGCGCCTTCGTCACAAAATTCGGCTATCGTCTGCGCACCGAAGGCTCCAAGACCGACATCTCCAAGAGCCTCAACGCCCTGCTCGAAGATGCCAAGGGCAAGAAAGAAGAAAATGCCGTAGAGATGGTTGCCCTGCGCGCCATGATGAAAGCCCGCTACAGCATACACAACATTGGCCACTATGGTCTGATGTTCACCTACTACACCCACTTCACCTCGCCCATCCGCCGCTATCCCGACACGATGGTCCATCGTCTGCTCACGCGCTATGCCGAAGGCGGACGATCGGTCAATGCCGCCAAATATGAGGAGCTGTGCGAACACTCGTCGGATATGGAACAGATAGCCGCCACCGCCGAGCGGGCCAGCATCAAATACAAGCAGGTGGAATTTATGGCCGACCGCCTCGGCGAGGAGTTCACCGGCACCATCTCGGGTGTCACCGAGTTTGGCCTCTATGTGGAGGTGGACGAAAACAAATGTGAGGGTATGATACCGATGCGCACTTTGCTCGACGACTATTATGAATTTGACGAGCGCAACTATTGCCTCATCGGCCGCCGCACCCACCACCGCTACAACCTTGGCGACAAGGTGAAAATCCGTGTGGAACGCGCCAATCTGGAGCGCCGCCAACTCGATTTCTCCATCATTTCAGACGCCAAAACGCCCGTCAATCCTCAGCCTTCCCAGGGCCAAAAGCCGACCAAATCTGCCGGCCGCAAAGGCAAGGCCAAACAGGCCCCAAAAGGCCGTCGACGCTGAGACAAAGTTATTCGGTTCAAGCCACACGACCTAAAAGGCCGTGTGGCTTAAATGTCGAAAAGAACACTTCAAACCGTCTTTATCTCATCGCGAAACTCTGCTTTTCACGCCTCAAAGCCCCAAACATTTTCCGTTTTACGACAAAAAACAATATTTTGGCTTTTATACCTATGCCAATAAGGTGGCGTCACGATGAGAAAAAGCCGGCTTAAACGCTGCATAGGAAGAAATGCCGGGACGGTATGTCATATCGGCATCCCAAAACTCTTACTGGTGGCCTTCCGGCACAATTGTAAGATAAACATTTATTTATGGGAATATTTCCTGATATTGGCGGATTACTGATTTTATCAAGAAAGGCCAAGATTGAATACGTTTTTATCCTGCTCAATTATTTATACTTTCAAGATAGAAGTGCAATTTTCGCTGCCGCTCCCTCGTATTCGAAGCGTAGCGTAGAAGGCG
>JBGVLE010000114.1:0-8188 GCA_045124135.1 Alloprevotella sp. | reverse complement strand
TGGTTTGATGTAGAACCCCAAAAAGAAACAACCGGACAAGTTCAAGAAGCATAGCGGAATGGTTGTGGTTTGATGTAGAACCCCAAAAAGAAACAACGAAGACGTGTGCTGATGACTTGTTCCAAGGTTGTGGTTTGATGTAGAACCCCAAAAAGAAACAACGCGACCGTGTACACGAGACGAGGCGCACCGTTGTGGTTTGATGTAGAACCCCAAAAAGAAACAACAGGCGCTCTTGCTGGTTGACCACGGCGCGGTTGTGGTTTGATGTAGAACCCCAAAAAGAAACAACTCGGGTAATTTTTCTTTGACGTACCGCGGGTTGTGGTTTGATGTAGAACCCCAAAAAGAAACAACCGAATTTGTGGCCAATCACCAAGCCGTTGGTTGTGGTTTGATGTAGAACCCCAAAAAGAAACAACACCTGTGCGGGCGTGGGCAACTGGTCAGAAGTTGTGGTTTGATGTAGAACCCCAAAAAGAAACAACTCAGAGCCTTGTTCCAGCGCGAGAGAAAGTGTTGTGGTTTGATGTAGAACCCCAAAAAGAAACAACGCAAAACTAGGTGTTGATAGAGAAACAGCTGTTGTGGTTTGATGTAGAACCCCAAAAAGAAACAACACAGCAAGGTGTCACTTAGCACTATATATAGTTGTGGTTTGATGTAGAACCCCAAAAAGAAACAACAAATATATTTTTCACACGCGCGAGCGCAAAGTTGTGGTTTGATGTAGAACCCCAAAAAGAAACAACTTATTGAGAGAAGAAACAGAGTGCTGCATTGTTGTGGTTTGATGTAGAACCCCAAAAAGAAACAACCCCTTGCAGAGAGGCTTCCAACTGCCGACGTTGTGGTTTGATGTAGAACGACGCAACATAGACGCCTTCCGCAAGAGGCTTCCAACTGCCGACGTTGTGGTTTGATGTAGAACCCCAAAAAGAAACAACTATAGCTAAACATCTTGTACTTGACCTTGAGTTGTGGTTTGATGTAGAACCCTAAAAAGAAACAACTTCGCCCCGTCACGGGGTGGCGGTAAAGATTATGTTGTGATGCGACATCATCACTATAATTGAAAAAGCAGTGTCCCAGATCGTAGTTGAATGAAGCCATAAAAAGAAAATGGCTGTTTTGGGCCATATCCCTATAACGTTAGTTTTGTCCTTTTTCCCAATCACACAATCACACGGCCTTATTTATGTTGAAATACAGCGAGTTGCTGTGATTGGACGCTTCAGTCACGGCCAGTCACACTATGCAGCTTATGCATTTTCTGCGGTTCATTGGAGAGTGCCTAAACCCACATCAAGTGTGTGCGATGGTTATCACCATTGTGGAGATGGTTCTGCCAATGTTCAAAAAACGGCGTCGAGACAGACATAAAAAGCAAGATTTTGGTGAGATGATTTCCTGGGACTACGCAAAACGGCCTGAGACATCCTGAAAACGGCCTCGATGCAGCTTGGAATAGGGCAAAGTTTTCCTGCGATAAAGACAGCCCTTCCCGGAATAGGGACCGGAAATCCCGGCCTTAGGCCCGTGGCGTGCAGACGACACAAAAAAGAGACCGTGTGGCCTCTTCTCTTTTTTTTCAACTTAAAGATAACACCTCGTGGCCATTCGGCAAAAGACAAAACCACAGGACCGGAAGGCGACAGCCGGAGGGCGGGGTGGGGCAGAATGGTCTGTCAAAATGCCGGCGGCACTCACTCGGCCGTGAGGTCGGCATAGTCCGGAATGTCCTGCAGATACTGTGTGCGGCCGGCGGCATAGTCCATACGGCAGGCATAGTGGGTCAGGCCGTTGGAGACAAAAAGACAGTGCGCACGCAGGGCGTAATTGTAGGAGGTTATCTGGCGAAAAACAGCCTCGGTGATGGCCACATTCGGCGCCTTGTATTCCACGATGACCAGCGGACGGGCCGTGCCGCGGCTGTAGACCACCGTGTCGCACCGGCGGGTCACACCGCCCAGCGTCACACCCACTTCGTTCATCATCAAGGCCGCCGGGTAATGCTTGTGGTGAAGCAGAAACGACACAAAATGCTGTCGCACCCACTCCTCGGGAGTGAGCGCCACAAACTTGGAGCGCAAAACGTCAAACACCATCAGACGCTCGCCTTCGCGTGTCGTTTTTATGTCTGCTGCGGGCAGGTTTAATGAAATCATTTCCTTATTTTTGCAAAACTTAGGCTGCAGCCTGGATAAGGCTCTGCGCCAGGCGCGCAAAGCGGCGGGACCATAAGACAGGCCGCTTAGTCGCTGCCGGCCGCCGGCTGATGCACTGCAAAAATACATTTTTTCTATGGTTAATAAACAAGACATCGTGGGCAATTGGCTCGTCAGATACACCAAAACGCCCCTCGAAAAGTTCGGTTCACACATTCTGCTCACCAACTTCAACAATTACGTCGACATCTTTTGCGACCAGATGGGCATCAGTCGGCCGGACTTCTCGGCCAATATGCGCGTGGCCACAGCCGGCGAAATCACCATCATAAACTTCGGCATAGGCAGCCCCAATGCCGCGCTCATCATGGACCTTCTGAGCACCATCAAACCCAAGGCCTGTCTGTTTCTTGGCAAATGTGGAGGCATATCCGAAAAGACCCACCTGGGCGACTATATCCTGCCGCTGGCCGGCATACGCGGCGAGGGAACGTCAAACGACTACCTCCCGCCCGAAGTGCCCTCACTCCCGGCCTTTATGCTGCAACGCGCCGTCTCTACGGCCCTGCGTGACAACAGCCACGACTATTGGACCGGGACGGTCTACACCACCAACCGACGCGTCTGGGAGCATGACGAGCGCTTCAAAAACTATCTCCGCGAGACACGCGCCATGGCTGTCGACATGGAGACGGCCACGCTCTTCACCTGCGGCTTTTGCAACCACATCCCCACCGGTGCCCTGCTGCTCGTCTCAGACAATCCGATGGTGCCCGAAGGCATCAAGACCGAAGCGAGCGACAACAAAGTGACCGCCCAATATGCCGCCACACATGTGCGCATCGGCATCGAAGCCCTCAAACTCATCATCGGCGAGCGCAAAACCGTGCGCCACCTCAAATACGAATGGTAAAAGCCTTCATCCGCCTTTCCCACACGGCCCTGGGCCGCCCAAAAACTTCCCGAAATGGCCAAGACTTCCTATAGTGCTTCCAACCGCAAAATCGAACCCTCCTACGCCGAAATCGCCCGAGGCATCACGCCCGACACGCTCAAGCCGGTGTATATGCTCATGGGCGAAGAGCCGTTTTTCATCGATCGCCTGGCCGACCGCATAGTCAAGACAGCCCTGCGCCCCGACGAATACGACTTCTGTCTCATGACCTATTACGGCGCCGAAACCGACATAGAAACCGTCCTCACGGCGGCACGGGCCTATCCCTTTGGCGGCAGCCGGCAGGTGGTGATGGTCAAAGACGCGGCCAAACTCTCGGAATGGGAAAAACTGGAAGCCTATTTCAAGAAACCTCAACCGGCCACCGTCCTCGTCTTTTGCTACACCGGGGCCAAGTTTGACCGACGGCTCAAAGCCGCCTCCATCATCGAGCGCAACGGACTGATGTTTGAGTCGAAGAGACTGAACGACAAACAACTGCCGGCCTTCATCCGCGACTATGTCAAGACCGAGCGGCAAACGGCCATCGCCCCCGCTGCCATACAAATGCTGGCCGACCACGTAGGGGCCGACCTCCACAGACTGGTGGGCGAAATTGACAAACTTATGGTGGCACTCGCCGACAAAGGCTCCAACACCATTACAACCGACCTCGTGGCAGCCCAAGTGGGCATCAGCAAAGACTATAATGTTTTCGAACTCTGCGACGCGATTGGCAAAAAAGACGTGTTCAAGGCTATGCAGATTACGAACTATTTTGACAAAAATCCCAAAGAAGGGGCGTTGCAGAGAGTCCTGCCTATGTTGTTCCGCTACTTTTCCAATGTTATGCTGGCCTATTATGCACCCGACAAATCAGAAAAAGGATTGGCCGACTGGCTTTCGCTCACACCCTGGCAAGTACGCAACAATGTGCTGCCTCCCATGCAACACTACACGGGCGTGAAGGTGATGAACATCATCAGCTTCATCCGCCGCACAGACGCACGCTCCAAAGGCATAGACAATCCCTCCACGCCACCGGGCGAACTTATGCGCGAACTCTTATATTATATACTGCATTAAAATCCGTAGGCCGGCCCGTCAGGGCCGGCGTTTTTTGCCGTGTGGGGCTGGTGAAGGTGAGGGGAGAGTAACGGCCGCGTTTATTGAATGACCCTGAGATAGCGCGTAAGCGCTGCCGGCATCGTGGCAATGACCAGGCGCCATATGGTCCGCCTGTTTGTATTGCGTGATTATAATGGAATTTGTTCTTCTCTTTTTGAGGGGTGTTCTTTCAAGTCCTGAAAGGGCGTGACATCTTAGTTCAGACCGTCAGGCCTGGGCTTGGGGATAACTTCTCTAACTTGCGGTTTCTTCGTATGTCCGGGGCCGACGGTTTGGGCTAAGATGTCACGGCCTTTAACCCATTGCGCGACCGCTCGGTATCGCATGGCTCGAACCCTTCCCCTGTGCTAATCTTCTGTCTCAACCTTCCCATCTGTGTTGCACGATTAGTCGGTATGAAAAGATAAATTTCAGCACGTTTTTTCCTGCACAACTGACCTTTTGGGTGGTTTTGCGGCAATTTCGGGCTTGATTTTCTCCGTTTTTACCCCTTTTGCGTAGCTGTGTGCCGTTTTTAGCCCAAAATTCGCCGCACGGTTTTTGATGCGTAATTATCTGTAAGATAATTGTTTGTAATAAAATAGACGCTTTGTGGCTCCCGTGGTGTCCGGTGCCCGTTCTGGTGGGCGCCAAGAGACGAAACGCGCCCAAAATGAGCCTTCCAGTCACGCCGCGAAAGCGCCATTAAGATTATGCAACATTTTCAAAGTGAGATTAGAGTTTTGAAATTAAAACGATATTTAGTTTTGTGTTTACAAATCTCTATCTAAATCTTTGCCAACACTATTGTTTTATCTTTTGATATGCTACAGATTAAAACTAAAACCTAAACGTTTTGGTTTGTAGACTGATAAATATTCACTTCAAATTAGTCTTATGTAAATCGCTGTATAATACCTATATAGACGTAATAGGCGGAGGACTTTGCAGATTTAGGTCTGCATAAATCGGCGTTTAGGTCAGTTTAGCGACATTTGCTTGAAAAAACGCGCAATAAGCTGATAAAAGCCAGCTCGATAGTCTAAATCAATAAAGAAAGGCATCAAGCGGATTTGGAACCCTGATTTACAGGTTTGTAAATGTAATCCTAAATTTGCGCCCTTTGGTATGGTTTTGTAAATCATTGGATTTATAAATACTGAAAGTTAACTTTTGAAATTTGTATTTAGTTTTGTGGTTCGTCTCAATTTTTCTCTTTAACTTTGTAAAGTCTAAAAAACAACGCTAAATCACCCGGAGGATTGCAGATGGCGGTCAGTCAGGGCGGAAAAGGAAGGCGTTTGAGTCGTTTTACGCTTCGCCCGCCTGCTCCGGCGGATAGTTTTTTGGCCTCCCCATTATGGCTGTCGTCGGCCAGATTGGACTAAATTTCGGTTTGGACTTTTCGCTTTGGTGTCTCGTCCGGTGGAACTTTACAGCAGACAAGTCGCGCCGTAATGGCATCTTGGCTCTCCTCAAAAATCGGACTCCGCTCTCGTCACCTCACTACAGGGTTTCGGGAAGCTATGCCGGCCCATGTCCCCTCCTCTTTCTGCTCATCACGACAAACAAACACACCAGTATAATGAAAGAACGCATCCGTCAAATTATGAACGCCATGGGGCTCTCGCAGCAAGAGTTTGCCCAGCGTCTTGGCATTTCAACCGCCTCTATCTCCAGCATTTTCAACGGCCGTACCAATCCCACGAATAACCACGTCATGGCCATTCACCGCGTTTTCCCGCAGATCCGCATCGAATGGCTGATGTTTGGTGAGGGAGATATGTATCAGTCTGACACGGCCGCTCCCGACGGCGATACATCTGCCGAAGGCGTTATGGCTGACGGCCAGTCTCAGGCTGCGGCGACAGCGGCTGGTGTGGCGATAGAGGGTCTGTCGTTGTTCGGCCAGGAAAGCGCAGCCCTACAAACCGAAAAATCATCCAACTTGCGTCCTCGCCCCACTTATGCTTCTGAGCGCCCGGGTGGCTATCAGAAGCCAAAAGAAGAATTGCGAAATATTATTGACCTACCGAAAAGAAAAATCAAAGAAATCCGCGTGTTTTTTGACGACGGGACGTATGAAGCCTTCATACCGTCTACGCGCGCGTAGTCTTTGACCGCTTTTTTTGGTCTTGTCGCGGCCTTGTCCGGTCGCCGTGGGCGTCGCGGAGGCTGTTTTTGTCTTTTGCTTTTGCACATTTCAGCCTTACCTTTGAGGTAAAGAAGAAGGATGAGGGGCCGCGAGGCCCCTTTTTCGTGCCTCTCAGCGTCTTACGGGCCTAAGGACAGGGAAAACTGTCCTTATGACAGGATTTCCTGCGATACTGAGCCGAGAAGTCAAGTGGCCGGGCGGTATGTTTTCGGCTTATTCCCGTTGTTTGGTGACGGCGGTGGCACGCTTGCGTCACTATTTCACGTTGTTTTCGTCACGGATGCCCGCGCGTTTTGAACAAAGTTGTGCCCTTTTGGGAGTATGGTAGGGTAAATGTAAGGGCAAAAGCCTACGATTTGTTTGATGATTAGGTCGTTCCAAATCTTTTGCCCTTACGGGGCGCTCATTGTCGCACCACATTACCCATGGTGCCGGCGTCGCTTCGCGCCGCCTCTGCCATGGGCTGAGTGCTTTTGGGCTTTCAGCCCGTTGCTTGATCATTCATATTATTATCCAATAGTCTGCGACAAAGCCCTCCCAAATCATTTTTCTCGCATAAAATCGCCTCCGTGTTGTTGCAAAACCGAAATTTGTGTGTTATACGATTAGAGCGACGCCACCGAGGCAGCGCGATAACCATCATTCTCCAACCTATGAACGCCGACGAACTGCAACAAACCTACCTCAAGGCCGCGCCCAGGCTCTATGCCATTGCGCTCGGTATGTTGCATGATGCGGCTGCCGCTGAAGATGTGACGCAAGACGCCTTTGTGGGCATCTGGCAGCGACGCGAACGGTTTGAGGCGCTCAATGTGACGGCGGCCAAGGCTTATTTCGCGCAGGCCGTCAGGCACCAATGCCTCAACAGGCTACGCCGCACGGCGCCCCTCTCACTCGACGACGACACCAACCGGTCGGCGGCTTTTGCCGAACCAATGGCCGGGGCCAATCCCGAGGAACTGCTCACCGGCCGTGAGACCCTCGACAGACTCTATGCCGCCCTCGAACATTTGCCGGCCAAGCAGGCTCGCGCATTCAGCCTTTTCCATTTTGAAGGCCTTGACGTCGCACAGGTTGCCTGCCACATGAACGAAACAGAAGCCTACGTCAGGTTGTTGCTCAGCCGTGCGCGACAGACATTAAAGAAACAGATAGCCTTATGAACTCTCCTCTCACCATCCACAAAGCCACTCGTTTGCTCGAGCAGTATTATGCCGGCCTCATCACGCCTGAAGAGATGCGGCGGTTGGCGGATTTTGTGTGCTCAGAGGCTTGTCCGGAAAGTTGGCAGGCCGAGCGCAAGGTGTTTGAAGCGCTACGTCTGGCCCCTGCATTGCCTCAGGGGGTTAGCACGCGCTTGGAGGCCGCCATACGTCAGACTGTCGCTCCTGCAACCGTAGCCCGGCCGCGTCGCCGTCGGCTTTATGTCGCCGCCACCGTACTGGTTGCCGCCTGTATGTGCGGCCTGTGCTGGCTCTTGGTGCAGCCGGATGTGGCCGAAAAACCGACTGGTCAAGCCATTGCTGCGGCTGAGCCGGCGCAGACTGAGGCGCCTACAATTATGTCGGTGGCACAGCGTGACGAAAACGAGGCCGATGAGGCTACTCAAAAAGCGGAGCCTTCGGCCAAGCAGCCTTCTCTCACCGCCAAAGCACCACGGCCAGCCGACGACGAGATGGACGATCCCGACGCCGTTTATGGCAGTGGCGTGGCCACGGTCGAAGAGGCCGAGGCCGAATGTCAGAAAGTGTCGGCCTTTTTGGCAGAGACACGCAACCAAATTGGCCGGAGCCTTGCCGACGTGGAAGAAACCCTTCGTAACAT
>JBGVLE010000113.1:0-31044 GCA_045124135.1 Alloprevotella sp. | reverse complement strand
TCGTTGTTTTTGAGTATGCGGAGCGCCTCGATGATGGCCTGGTCGCTCACGCTGAGCCACTCCGACGCCAATCTCGTCGAGACGATTTCGTCGATGACATTGGCACAAAGCGTCTTGAAGATGAGATCGTGCGACTCACGTATCATATTGTTGCGCCGTTTGATGCCGGCTTTGGCGGCAAAGACGGCAAGTTGCTCCACAATATTCTCCTTTTTGAGGAAACGTACCACTTCGACGGCAGTCGTTTTACCCGTAAGTTTAACACGGTAACGGTCGGTGATTTCATAGGCAAACTCGCTGAGCACACCACTGAGGTAGACGTCGCGATACCACGACGTGATGCCGAGCGTATCGCGGGGGATGAACACATCGGGGATGATGCCACCGCCGCCATAGACCACACGGCCTATGCGGGTGTGGTATTTCTCGCCAGAGGTCTTGATGCTGTCTCGGGTGAAATACTCGCCATGCTCGGCACGGGTGAGGAGGTCCATTTCATATTCTTCCTCGTCGCCGGGCGTATAGGGCTTCTGCACGCAACGCCCGGAGGGAGTGTAGTAGCGCGCTTTGGTGAGTCGGAGCATAGAGCCGTCGCTGAATTCAATGGGCACCTGCACAAGTCCCTTGCCGAAAGTGCGTCGGCCGACGATGGTGCCGCGGTCGTTGTCTTGGATGGCGCCGGCGAGAATTTCGCTGGCCGAAGCCGAAGACTCGTCCACAAGCAGGACAAGCGGCATGGTCTGGTAGGTGCCGCGGCCGTCTGAACTGTATTCCTCTCGCGGTGACTTGCGGCCTTTGGTGTAGACGATGAGACGGCCTTTGGGCAAAAACTCATTGGCAATCTGGATGGCCGGAGCCATATAGCCGCCGAGATTGCCCCGCAAGTCGATGACAAGGCGTTGCAGGCCCTGCTGACTCAGTTCGGCCAAAGCGGCCAGCCACTCGGCATAGGTGGTTTCGCCAAAACTGCGGATGCGGATGTAGCCGGTCTCTGCATCAAGCATATAGCTCAGGTCGATGCTCTGCACAGGAACGTCGCCGCGCGTGACGTTGAATTTGAGCGGTTTGGACTCTCCGCTTCTCACGACGGTGATGCTCACGTTGGTGCCGGTGGCGCCTTTGAGGCGTTTGCGTGTCTCGTCGTTGGTGGCCACCTTACCGGTGAAGGGTTTGCCGTCTATGGCCACAATGCGGTCGCCGGCACGCACGCCGACATGCTCAGACGGGCCGCCGGCAATGACCTTGACCACCCTGACCGTGTCTTTGTATATCATAAACTGAACGCCTACGCCGGAAAAACTGCCCTGGAGGTCTTCCATCGAAGACTTGGCCTCGGAGGCGGGAATATAGACCGAGTGAGGGTCGAGCTTGGCGAGGATGGCCGGCATGGCCGACTCCACGAGGTCGTCTATTTTCACATCGTCCACATATTGGTCGTCGATGATGTGAAACAGGCTGTTGATTTTCTCGGTGGAATTGTTGATGATATTGAGCCTTTGGCCTGAGAAGTGGCTGGCATAAAAACTGCCGGTGAGTATGCCCACAACGACACCAATAGCCACGAGTATTGGCGTGTACCTGTAGGTGGTTTCTTTTTTCATAAGATACGCTGAGATGAAAGTTGAAGAGGGAAGAGAGGTAAAGAGGATAAAGAGGGTAAAGAGAGGTCGGGCCGATAAGTGTGCCGACCTTGCAGGCCGGAGCTTCGAATAAAATCACTGGACCAGGCCTTACGACCTGGGCTATTATATTACGCCCTTACAGGATTGGGCTTGGCCGCTCCACTCTTGGTCATTCAGACTTTTGGTCTCTTAGTCTTTTGGGCTTTGACTCTCTTCGAGAGGGATGTGCACGATTTCGATGCCGGCCCGTTTGAGGAGGTCGAGGCCTTCGGTGAGACGGTAGTTTCTCGAAAATATCACACGGCGGATGCCAGCCTGGATGATGAGTTTGCTACACTCAATGCAAGGCGAGTCGGTGACATAGAGGGTGGCGCCGTCTGAATTGTTGACCGAGCGGGCTATTTTGGTGATGGCGTTGGCCTCGGCATGCAGCACGTAAGGCTTGGTCACGCCCTGTTCGTCTTCACAGACATTCTCGAAACCGGAGGGTGTGCCGTTGTAGCCGTCGCTGATGATCATTTTGTCCTTGACGATGAGGGCGCCCACCTGTCGGCGCACGCAATAAGAGTTTTCGGCCCAGATTGACGCCATACGCAGATAGCGCTTGTCGAGTTCGTCTTGTTTGTCTTTCATATATAATAGAGTGAATGTCGGTGGGAATTATTGGCGGGAAAGGCCGTCGCGTGCCATCAAAGCGTCGATGGAAGCGTCGCGACCTCGGAAGCGTCGGAACAACACGGCTGGGTCTTCGGTGCCGCCGCGTGAGAGTATCTGGCTACGGAATTGTTCGGCCGTCCGGGGGTTGAAGATACCGGTTTCCTTGAAGAGGCTGAAGGCATCGGCATCGAGCACTTCGGCCCATTTATAGCTGTAATAGCCGGCCGAATAGCCGCCGCTCATGATGTGGCTGAACTGCACGGTCATACAGGCATCGTCCGTTTCGGGCAGGAGTTGGGCAGCCTCACGTGCCTTGTGCTCGAAAGTGCGCACATCGCCATGGAACGGTTCGGTGAGTGTGTGCCAAGCCATATCAATCAAGCCGAAAGACACTTGCCGTATGCAACCGTAAGCCACATTGAAATTGCGGCTTTGGCGTATGCGCTCGATCAGACTGTCGGGCAAAGGCTCGCCGGTCTGGTAGTGACGGGCAAACGTGTGGAGGAAATCTTTCTCTGTGATATAGTTTTCCATAAACTGAGAAGGCAGTTCGACAAAATCCCAAAGCACATTCGTGCCGCTCAGACTGGCGAAGCGGGTCTCGGCAAAGATGCCGTGAAGGGCGTGACCGAACTCGTGGAGGAAGGTTTCGACCTCAGAAAGTGTGAGCAGAGCCGGCTTGTCGGCCGTAGGACGGGTGAAGTTCATCACCACAGCCACGTGAGGGCGTTCCGTACCGTTACGCTCCTCGTGATAATTGGTCATCCACGCGCCGCTTTGCTTGCCAGCCCGCGGATGGAAGTCGGCATAGAGCACGGCAAGGAAACGACCGTCGGCGTCATAGACCTCATAGGCCACGACGTCGGGATGATAGACGGGAATGTCGGCATTGCGCTTGAAAGTGATGCCATAGAGCGTCGTGGCCAAGCCAAAAACACCTTTGATTACCGCACTGAGTTCGAGATAAGGACGGAGCATTTCGGCGTCGATGTCGAAAAGGGCCTGTTTGAGGCGGCGCGAATAGAAGGAGAAATCCCAGGGCATCAGAACAAAATCTTCGCCCTGCTCGCTCTTGGCCAGTCGGGTCACAGCCTCGACCTCTTTCCCGGCCTGGGGTTTGTATGCGTCGAGCAAGTCGCCGAGCAGTCGCTCTACGGCGGCGGTGTTGTGAGCCATACGACGCTCCAGCACATAGTCGGCATAGGCTTTGTAGCCCAACAGACGTGCCATTTCCAGACGCAGGTTGACCATTTCCTCAACTATGGCCGCGTTGTCGTGTTCACTTCCAGCCACACACCGACTGCTATAGGCTTCATACATCTCACGGCGCAGGTCGCGGTTTTCGGCATAAGACATAAAAGGCACGTAGCTGGGCGCATGGAGGGTGAAACACCAACCGTCTTTGCCTGACTCTTCGGCCGACTGCCTGGCTGCGGCGAGCGATGACTCCGGCAGACCGGCCAAAAGGCTCTCGTCGGTGACGTGGAGCACATAGGCATTGGTGGCAGCGAGCAGGTTTTGCTGGAACTGAAGCGAAAGGGCAGAAAGTCTGGCCGTAATGCTTCTCAGCCTTTCCTTGCCTTCAGCATCGAGCGTGGCGCCTGAGCGTTTGAAGTTCTCATACATCCGCTCCAACAGCATGCGTTCCTCGCCGTGGTGTTGCTCACGCTGTTCGTAGACGGCCTTGATGCGATTGAAGAGTGCCTCATTGAGCATCACGTCCGAGCGATGGGCCGAGAGCAACGGGTCTGCCTCTTGGGCCACGGCGTCAAGGCGGTCACTGGTTTCGGCGCTCAACTGGTTATACATATAGGTGGTGGCACGGTCGAGCAACTCGCCGGAGCGCTCAAAAGGCACGATGGTATTGTCAAAAGTAGGCGGTTCGGGATTGCCGGTAATCCGGGCAATATCTTCGTCTTCTTCGGCAATGCCCGACTTTATGGCAGGCAAGATGTCGTCTATGGAAATGAGACGGAAAGGGTAGGTGCCGTGTGGCGTATTATAGGGAGGACGGAGCGGCGTTTGTGCTGACATTATGGGATAGGCTGTTTAATGAGGGGAATTTGGTGGGCTGTCCGGAGCAAGCGATGGCGGCCGGCAGGGGCTTTGGCTCAGTCGGCCAATGTCTTGATGATTTGCTCCATTTCTTCAAATCGGCTGCCCAGATTGAGAGAGAAATAGACTTGATAGAGTATGGGAGCCCATTTGGCTTTTTCGTCCGGCTTTTTCATCCGGTATTTTTCCATATAAGGCTGTGCGAGCGTGTAGAGTTGCTTTTGTTTGGCCACGGCTGCCTGATAGGCCTTTGAGTTGATATTGGCCGGCAAGACGATGGCTTTGGCCATAGAATAGTAGGCCAGCCCGACATAATACCAGGCGTCGGTGTGCGTGGAGTCGACGGCTATACATTTTTCGGCGGCCGGGATGGCTTCGTCATAGCGCTTGAGATTGATGAGCGCCAGACTCTTGGCTTCGAGCGCCCAGGCATCGGTGTCATCGGCGGCAAGCCGTCCGTCGGCCAGGGCCAGTTGGCAGTCGTATCGGCCTGTGCGGGCATAAAAGTCGGCCAGATGGGTGAAGAAGAAGGGATGTGAGGGATAGTCTTTGTGGCCCAGCAGCAAGAGCGTGCGATAGTCTGCCGTGTCTTGGCGTGCTTCGGCAGCGAGCGAGAGCATTTCGAGCGAAGTTCGGCGTGCTGTGAGCGTGTCGGCCAAAGCCAGAGATCTGTAGCGGTTGGTTTCGGTCCAGTTCTTGCTATGGTAGGCTGCCCAAAGATAAAGTTGGGCAGCTGCGGTGTAGCCGGCTTTGGTGGTCACTTGTTTGTCTTCTCCCCAAATGGGTTGCTGCGGCAGGTCGAGCGCCATTTTCAAGAGGCCCATAGCAGAGGCGTAGTCTTTTCTGGCATAAAACCATCGGCCGCCGGCGTGAATGTTGGGATAATAGTCGTGAAGGATGCGGGCGTTGGTTTTACGGTATTTGGGCTTTTCGCCTTCCTGGTTGAGCAGTTGTTGTTCGGCCGAGTCACATTTGAGGATATAGTCGCAAGCCGTCAAGGCCGTTTTGAAGAGGGCCGCGGTGTCATAGGCTTGCTTAAGGTAAAGTTTTTCGTTCTCTTTGTCGTTCTTGATGATTTGTGCCTGCTTGGCATAGTCGAAGAGTCTGGCCCATTCGGTTGTGTTGGTGTCTTTCTCCATCTGCAGCACGAGTTTCATTGCCTCGTCGGCTTTTTTGTCTTTGAGGCAGGTGCGTATCTGCTTCAAAGTCTTTTGTGCCGTGAGCTGGGGCAAAGACAGCGTGATGAGCCATAAGAGCAGGCCTATTTTTTTCAGCATCTTGTCAGTTTGTGTTGTTGGGGATTTAACAAGTCTACAAGTCAACGAGTCAGGCGGTGCTTGATGGTCAGCCCGTGTGTTGACTCGTTGACTTGTCGGCTTGTTGGACTTGATTCAGTCTTAGATGTTTTTGATGATTTCGTCGATTTCAGCTTTTTCGGCTTTCATCTGCAGGTTTTCGTAAATCATCTGGAGCGTGTAGGCCCATTTGCGGGGCTCTTCGGGTTTGAGTTCGCGCACTTTGAGCATATGGGGCAGTGCCTTCTGGTAGTAGCTCTTGACGGTGGCCAGTTCTTTTTCATAGAGGGCCTTGTCTTTCATCGGCACTACCTTGCCTGTGCCCACGTATTTGAACTTGCCCGAGTAGCTTTCGGCTACAATCTGATTGATGTAGGCATAGGCGATGTTGGTGTTGGCCTCTACATAATCGGGGTCGATGCTGAGTGCTTTGCTGAAGCTCTCTTGTGCGGCGGGATAGTCTTTTTTGAGGTTGAGTTCCACGCATCCCTTCATATACCAGGCAGCTTTGCTGGCAGGGTTGGCGGCCACCATTTCGTTGCCCATGTTTTCGGCGCTCTTTACGTCGTTTTTGGAGACGTAGTGATAGAGCAGGTTTTGCATAAAGCCTTCGTCTTCGGTGCGTGTCACGGCGTCGGTGAGCGTTTTGAGCCAGGCGGCCGAGTCACCTTTTTGCAGTTGCGAGTTCATTTTGATGAGCAGAAGGTCTCGTGTTCCTATCGTGTCTTTGAGTGCATCTTCGGCAAAGGCGATGGCCTTGTCCCAATTCTTCTGGTTGAAGGCCAGGTAGGCGAGGTTGAAACGGGTCTGGCTGTATGCTGCCTTTTTGGCAGCATAGATACTGTCGGTCTCGGCTTGTGCGAAAATGGGGTTCTTGGGCAGCTGGAGGTATTTGTCGAAATACTCAACGGCTTTGTCGATGTTGTGGTTCTGATAGTTGAACTGCGCGGCATAGTTGTAATAGTCGAGCATAAACATCAGACGGGCCTTGTTGGCCTGCTCGAATTTGGGATTGACTTTGCCTTTCTTGTCGGGTGCGATGTCAAACTCGTGGCTCTTGGTGTATGACTCGATCATGTGGTCGAGCAGGGTGCAGAACTTGGCAGTGTCGAAGGGCATCTGTCGCACGGCACAGTTGAGCTCGTTGTTGAAGAGCTTGGCATAGTTCTCGCCGAGCATGTTGTACATCTGTGCCTGCTTGGTGGTCTTGGGGTTGGCCAAGGCTTCGTTGAGCACATTGATGGCACCGGCAATGTCTTGTTTCTGTTCAAGAGCCTGGGCCTTGAACACGGCGCTGTTTTGAGCCACAGACACACCGGCAAACAGTGTGGCGGCTAAGGTGAAAAAGAACTTTTTCATAAATATTCGGGTTTTAGATTGAGGTTTTATTCTTGGCTGTTGTTTGTTCCGTCAGACTGTCCGGCATCGGTACCGTTGTCTGTGGCGGGATTTTCGGCTGAGGTTTCGTCGGTTTCTTCTTCGGTCTGTCTGGGCACCTGGCAAACGCTTGAGATTTCGTCGCGGCGCTTTTCGAGCTCGATGAGGTGTACGCCTTGTGTGGCGCGTCCCATCACGCGGACATTCTCAAGTTTCATACGCAGGGTGATGCCGCTCTTGTTGATGATCATGAGGTCGTCGTCGTCGGTCACGGCTTTGATGGCCACTACGCGGCCGGTCTTTTCGGTCACCTGAAGTGTCTTCACGCCCCTGCCGCCGCGGTTGGTCATGCGATAGGCCTCCACTTCCGAGCGTTTGCCATAGCCTTGGTCGCTCACCACGAGGACGGTCTCCCGCTCTTTGTCGTTGATGCAGATCATACCGACGATTTCGTCGTTGCCGTCTTCGTCGAGTGTCATACCACGCACACCAGTGGCAGTCCTGCCCATTGTTCGCACGGCGTTTTCGTCGAAGCGAATGGCGCGGCCGCTGCGGTTGGCCAGCATGATTTCGTCGCTTCCGTTGGTCAGGCAGACGCCGACCACGCGGTCATCTTCGCGAATGCCGATGGCGTTGACGCCGTTGGTGCGCGGACGGGAATATTCCGTGAGGCAGGTCTTCTTGATGATGCCTTGTTTGGTTGCAAAGATAACGAAGTGTGTGCGACAAAACTCTGCATCGTTCAATTTTTTGATGTGCAGACAGGCGTTTATGCTGTCGTCGGGGTCAATGTTGAGCATATTCTGCACGGCGCGGCCTTTGGCGTTCTTGGCGCCTTCGGGTATTTCATACACCTTGAGCCAGAAGCAGCGTCCCTTGGCCGTGAAGAAGAGCATCGTGTTGTGCATCGTGGCCGGATAGATGTATTCGATGAAGTCTTCGTCGCGCGTCGAAGCGCCTTTCGAGCCCACACCGCCGCGGTTTTGTGCGCGGAAGTCTGCCAGCGGCGTACGCTTGATGTAACCCAGATGGCTTATGGTGATCACGACTTCGTCGTTGGCATAGAAGTCTTCGGGGTTGAACTCTTCGTTTGAGAGTATGATTTCAGAGCGGCGCTCGTCGGCATATTTCTCTTTCACCTCGATGAGTTCGTCCTTCATCACCTGCTTGCACACCTCGGGGTTGTTGAGGATTTCCTGCAACTGGGCGATGCGTTGCTCGATTTCTTCGTATTCCTGATGGAGTTTGTCCTGCTGGATGTTGGTGAGCTGTGCCAGTCGCATATCGACGATGGCTTTGGCCTGTATGTCGTCGAGGTTGAAGCGGGCCATAAGGTTGCTTATGGCCTCAGCCGGAGTTTTTGAGGCACGAATGATGTGCACCACCTCGTCGATGTTGTCGCTGGCGATGATGAGACCCTCAAGGATGTGGGCACGCTCTTCGGCCTTGCGCAGGTCGAAGCGTGTGCGGCGTATGACCACGTCGTGGCGGTGCTCCACAAAATATTTGATGCAGTCTTTGAGGGTGAGGAGTTTCGGACGGCCGTGAACCAGTGCGATACAGTTCACCGAGAAGCTCGTTTGCAGTGCCGTCATTTTATAGAGTTTGTTGAGCACCACGCCGGCGTTGGCGTCGCGTTTCACGTCCACGACGATGCGCATACCTTCGCGGTCGCTCTCGTCGTTGACGTTGGCGATGCCGTCAATCTTCTTTTCGTTCACGAGGTCGGCAATGCTCTTGATGAGTTCGGCCTTGTTCACGCCGTAGGGTATTTCGTTGACCACGATGATATCGTGTTGCGGTCCGTTTTCGATTTCGGCTCTTGCCCTCATCACCACGCGGCCGCGGCCCGTCTCGTAGGCGCTTCTCACGCCCTGCATACCCATAATGTAACCACCTGTGGGGAAGTCGGGAGCCTTGACATATTGCATGAGTTCGTCGACGGTGATGTCTTCGTTGTCGATATAGGCCACGCAGCCGTCGATGACTTCGCCGAGGTTGTGCGTGGGCATATTGGTGGCCATACCCACGGCAATGCCGCTTGCGCCGTTGACCAGGAAGTTGGGGATGCGTGTGGGCATAACTGTGGGCTCTTCGAGCGAGTCGTCGAAGTTGGGCGCCATGTCAACGGTCTCTTTGTCGAGGTCGGTCATGCAGGCCTCGCCCACCTGGCTGAGACGGGCTTCGGTGTAACGCATGGCAGCAGGCGAGTCACCGTCCACCGAGCCGAAGTTGCCTTGTCCTTCCACGAGCGTGTAGCGCATATTCCAGTCCTGGGCCATACGCACGAGCGCGCCATAGACCGAACTGTCGCCGTGGGGGTGATACTTACCGAGCACGTCGCCGACCGTACGGGCAGACTTGCGGGTGGGTTTGTCGTGGGTGTTGCCCAGTCCGAGCATACCGTAGAGGATGCGGCGGTGCACCGGTTTGAAGCCGTCGCGCACGTCGGGTAGGGCACGTGCCACGATGACCGACATCGAATAGTCGATATAAGAGGTTTTCATTTCCTCCTCTATATTGACTTGGATGATTTTGTCTTCAGGAGTCATATAATATATTATAGTTGTATGATTGAATATTGACGCTTGAGGTTTAACTATGCAAAATTAAGCCAAAGCCTTTCAACGGCAAAACAAAAAAACGCCAAATTCAAGGCCGGAAGCCCGGAATTTGGCATTTTTTGCCATTCTAAGCGGTTTTGAGTCGCCCACCGAGGGGTTGTCGAAACGAAAGCCACAATGCAGGAGAAGCGAAATAATGGCGTTTGAGTCCCAAAGGAGACAAAGAGACAAGGAGTCCAGGAGACTAAAACGGCAGAGCTTGCTCTTGTTTTTTTGTCTCTTGGTCTTTTAGTCTCAAAAAATCAATAGCGTTCGTCGTCTGAGGGGAAGGTGACGTTTTTCACGTCAGCGACATAAGCGCCCACGGCGTCGGTCATAACGGTGTGGAGGTCGGCATAACGGCGTACAAACTTGGGTTTGAAATCGGGATTTTTGCCCAGCATGTCGTCTATCACGAGCACCTGACCGTCGGCAGCGCCGCCACCAATGCCAATGACCGGTATCGACAATTCGCCCACCACGCGAGCCGTCAGGGCGGCCGGTATCTTTTCGAGCACAATGGCAAAACAGCCGGCTTCTTCCAGCGTATGGGCATCGGCCACAAGACGCTCGGCCTCGGCTTCTTCACGGGCGCGTACGGCGTAGGTGCCAAAGGCGTTGATGCTCTGAGGAGTCAGCCCCAGATGGCCCATCACCGGTATGCCACAATCCACGATGCCGCGCACGGCCCCGACGATGCTTTGGCCGCCTTCAAGTTTGACGGCGTCGACTCCTGTTTTCTGAACGATTTTCACTGCATTGCTTATGGCCTCTTCGCGTGAGACCTGATAGGTGCCAAACGGCATATCGCACACCACGAGTGCGCGCCGCGCAGCCCTGGCCACGGCTCCGGCGAAGACGGTCATCTCTTCGAGCGTGATGGGCAATGTGGTCTGGTGGCCCAGCATCACGTTTGAGGCACTGTCGCCCACGAGAATGACGTCTATGCCGGCGGCATCAACTATGCCGGCGGTGGTGTAGTCGTAGGCGGTGAGCATGGCTATCTTTTCGCCCGCTGCTTTCATTTCGCGCAGTCTGAGGGCAGTCACTTTCTTTTTGTTTTCAGGAATATATGCTGACATATTATATAGTGGTAGGTTGTTGCGTTTGTCGGTCACGGCCGGAGTTGTCGGCTCAGATGCCGCTGAGCGCCGCCATTTCGGCAGTATGCGTAAAGTCGTCGATGACATAGTCTGAGAGCGGCCTGATGACGTCTGCCGGCAGCGATGTCGACAGGCCTACAACGGCAGCTCCGGCAGCTCGGCCGGCTTTGAGGCCGTTGATGCTGTCTTCAAACACGACACACTGCGAGATGTCACAGCCCAACCGGTCGGCCGCCGTGAGATAGCAGTCGGGGTGAGGCTTGGAGCGCCGGGCGTCTTCGGCGGTAAGGATGACGTCGAAATGTGCGATGAAATCGGGGCGTGCGCGATAGAGGTTCTTCATTTTGGTCTGGTCCGAACTGGTCACCACGGCCGTGGGGATGCCCTTGTGGCGAAGTCGGCAGACAAAGTCCAGAGCTCCCGGCACGAGGGGAAAGTCCATGGCGGCCTCAAAATCGGCCAACGCCTTCACCACGTCGCGGGCCCTGTCAGGCTCGGGGAAATACGTGGTGAGTATGTGGGTCAAAGTCTGGCCTTTGATGATTTCGGCGAAATTGTCGTAAGGGATGCCGAAAACACGTCCCGTCTGACGCCAGAAACGGGTATAAGAGGGCTCGGTGTCTACGATGACGCCGTCAAGGTCAAAGAGGGCTGCTGCAATCATAGGTCGTTTTTTCAGACTGCGAAGTTACGGCAAAAATATCAGACGGGGTAATGACAGAGAGAGAAATGCGGGCTTTGGGGGCTGACGAAGGATATTCTGGCCGCCGGGGATTTGTTCAAAACCGCCGCCCGGCCGTGACGAAATCTGCGATGAAACCGCGGTTTTTTAACACACTTGTGCGGGGAATAGGACTGGGGGGACTGTGGCGAGGGCTTTTCATACACCAAAAGCCGCTTGCAATCATCTGGAATAAGGCGCGTTTTTGCTGTCATAAGGCCTGCAAAAACTGTCATTATTGCCGTAAAGACCTTAATGACAATAAAATAAGCGACCAAAAGGCGGCCTTATTCCTTTGTCATTACAAATATAACACGTGCGGCCGTGAAGATAAAAGACAATTACGGCCGCGCCATCACTCAAAAACAAGCTCCAGCAGCCGCTCGACGGGCCGCGGCACGGCATAGGCGTCAACATCATCGGCCGACACGGCCACATAGCCCTCACGCTCAAACGGCATGGCAAGTGTGGCCACGTAGGCATCAATATAAAGTCGGCGGTGGGTAAGCTGATGCTTGATATCTTTCAACAAAACCCTTAGATCCAACTCCTTGTGGCCAATCGCCTCAGGTATTGATTGAAGTGTTTCGGCATCTGTGGGCCGATGGTCAAACTCGAGAAGAAGAGGCTGGTAGAGGCCGGTCCAGATGTCGCCGGACGGCCGTCGGGTGAGGTAGGTGTGATCGGCGTGGCGCAAAAACACATAGACAAAAAAGCGTTCGCCCACGGCCACCCGCCTCGACTTGACAGGGTGGCTCATCTCGGCCCCGGCGTCGTGTGCCAGACAGACTGAAGAGAGCGGACATTCGTGGCAGCGGGGCTGTCGCGGTGTGCAGAGGGTTGCACCGAAGTCCATCAGTGCCGCGTTCCAGTCGGCGGGCCGACGGCGGTCGACGAGACGGTCGGCAAGTGCCTGTATCTCACGCCTGCCGGCAGGGGTGTCTATGGGTGTGGGGATGGCAAACACGCGTGTGAGCACACGAAAGGCATTACCGTCTACGGCTGCATAGGGTTGGTCGTAGGCAAAGGCGCAGATGGCGGCGGCGGTGTAGGGGCCAATGCCGGGCAGGGCACGCACGGCGGCGTAGTCGGCGGGGAAACTGCCTCCGGCAGCCACGACAGCCTTGGCGGCGGCGTGAAGATTGCGGGCCCGACTGTAGTAGCCCAGGCCTTGCCAGAGTTGCATCACCTCGTCTTCGGTGGCAGCGGCGAGGTGGCCGACCGTAGGGAAGCGCTCGACAAATCGCCTGTAATAGTCCAGGCCCTGTGCCACCTGCGTCTGTTGGAGGATAATCTCCGAAATCCACACACAATAGGCATCGCGCGTATCGCGCCAGGGCAACGTGCGGCCGTGGCGCTCATACCATTTGAGCAGTAAAGGTGTGAAACTCAAAAGACTGGGAGAGGAGGGATGAATTAGTGGAAGAGCTTGATGCGCTGCTCTTCAGAGAGTTTGCAAATCAGCAAGGTGCCGTCTTTCTCTACCACCACATAGCCGTCGAGGCCTTGGACGACCACCCGTTTGAGTCCGGGTGTGTGGACGATGCAGTTGTAGGACTCGTGGAAGTCAATCTGACTGCCGACGGCGGCATTGCCGTAGCTGTCGGCCGTGAGTTGGGCACGGAGTGAGCCCCATGTGCCAAGGTCGCTCCAACCGAAGCTGACGGGATAGACGAAGATTTCTTCGGCTTTCTCAAGAATGGCGTAGTCCACCGATATGTTTTCGCTGTCTGCATAACACTTGGCGATGGCTTCGGCTTCGGCAGGCGTGTCGTAGACGGGGAGCAGGCGCTCAAACTGTCGCGACATTTTGCTTTGGTAGACGCGAAAGGCGTTGACAATGGTGCTGATGTTCCAGACGAAGATGCCGGAGTTCCAGAGATAACTCGGATCGGCGATGTATTGCTTGGCCGTCTCGAGGTTGGGTTTTTCGGTGAAATTATCTACGCGATAGATGTTTTTCTTTCTGGACGAGGCGATGCTGAGGTCGGCTTTGATGTAGCCGTAACCGGTTTCGGGAGCCGTGGGCTTGATGCCGAGGGTGACGATGGCGTCGGTCTCGGCCGAAAACTCCATGGCGTCGGCCACGGCCTTGTGGAAGGCCGGGATGTCGGCCACGAGGTGGTCGCTGGGAGTGACGACAACGTTGGCGCGAGGATTGATTTTCTTGATGTGCCAGCTCACGTAGCAGATGCAGGGTGCGGTGTTGCGGCGGCAAGGTTCGCGCAAGATGCGCTCAGGCTTCACCTCGGGCAGCTGCTCACTGACGAGAGCGGCATATTCTTCAGACGTCACCACCCAGACGTTGTCGGCCGGCACGAGGTCTTTGAATCGATTGTAGGTGAGCTGGATGAGGGTCTGGCCGCATCCGAGGATATCGAGAAACTGTTTGGGACGCTCTTCGCTGCTCAGCGGCCAGAAGCGGCTGCCGATGCCTCCGGCCATAATGACCAGGTGGTTGTTGGGGTTGGGGGTGTTCATGAGTGGTGCCGTTGTGTGGGGTTATTCCTTGATGGTCATACTGCCTTCCACGTAGAGCCGCGTGATGGCGTTGGAGGCATTGGTGCGGATGGTGACGACTTTCTTGAAGTAGCCTTTGGGTTTGCCTTTGCCGTTGTAGACCACCTTGACCTGTCCGGTCTTGCCCGGCATCACCTTGGTTTGGGTGTACTCAGCGACTGTGCAGCCGCACACGGTCATGGCCTGATGCACCACGAGCGGTTCGGTGCCGGTGTTGGTGAAGTTGAAGATGGCGGTTTGGGGCTGCGCTTCGGCGAATGTGCCGAAATCGAAGGTGGTTTTGTCGAATTTGATGACGGCTTGTGCCGCGGCTGTGGCGACAAAGAGGATGGCGGAGAAAATAAATGCCGAAAGTCTTTTCATAAGGGATATGCTGTTTTGATTGTTTACGTGACTATTTGGGGATTGACCCAAAAGGTTTAACGTTTACGAAAGAACGATTAAAATGCAAATTTAATGCAAATGAATGCAGAGACAAAAGAAAAGACGTATGTTTTTTATTTTGGCTATGCCGAATAATCGTGCGGGAGCAGATGCCAGGCTTGCTTGGATTATACCGAGTGCAGCCGATATCCTCAAAGAAATGCAGCCTAACTTGCGCGAAGCGAAAATTAGTGCAAGGCGAGCGGAATGGCAAGAAAAACCTGTTTTTTATTGACATTCCCGAGCCGCAGCCTATACTTGCGCGAAGCGAAAATTAGTGCAAGGCGAGCGGAATGGCAAATAAAACCGGTTTGAATTTGACTACGTCGGAGAACAAGAGCCAGACACAGGCCACCAAGAGCGTGATTGGAGTGACCGGAACGTTCAGTCACAGCATCTATCGATGTTTCAATAAATTACAAGGCTGTGATTGTGTGATTGGGAAAATGGGAACAATTGTCGTATAAGTGAGAGTAGGGGATAAGTTCGTTTGATTGTTATGCCGTACGCAGCCTATAATCTCGAAGAAGGCTGCGGCTCGGGAATGTCAATAAAAAACAAGTTTTTCTTGCCATTCCGCTCGCCTTGCACTAATTTTCGCTTCGCGCAAGTTAGGCTGCGGCTCGGGAATGTCAATAAAAACAAGTTTTTCTTGCCATTCCGCTCGCCTTGCACTAACTTTGTAAATCAAAAACAATATATCAAAAAGTATGAAACCCATTTTTATCATAGGCCCCTGCGTCATCGAAGCTCCCGAAGTGATGGACGAGGTTGCCGGCGAGGTGGCAAGACTGCGTGAACGATTTGACGTGGAAGTGTATTTCAAAGCTTCATTTGACAAGGCTAACCGCACATCGCTGCATTCATTTCGCGGACCGGGACTCGACAAGGGGCTGCAAACGCTCGCCGACATAAAAGACAAATATGGCCTGCCGCTGCTCACGGACATTCACGAAAGCTATCAGGCAGCTCCAGCCGGCGAGGTGGTGGACGTGTTGCAAATCCCGGCTTTCCTCTGCCGACAGACTGACTTGCTCGTGGCAGCCGCCAAAACAGGAAAGACGGTGAACGTGAAAAAGGCACAATTCCTCTCGGGTACAGACATGGTCTATCCCGTAGAGAAATGCCGCGAAGCCGGAGCTCCCGAAGTGTGGCTCACCGAGCGCGGCAACTGTTTCGGCTATAACAATCTCGTGGTGGACTTCAGAAACATCGCCGACATGAAACCGCTGGCCGACCACGTGATTATGGACTGCACACACGCCGTGCAAAGACCCGGAGCTGCCGGAGGCAAGACCGGCGGCAACCGCGAATATGTGCCGGCAATGGCGATGGCGGCCAAAGCGTTCGGCGCAACGGGCTATTTTTTTGAAACTCATCCCGACCCCGACCACGCGCTAAGCGACGGGCCCAATATGATCAGGCTGGCCGACATGGAGGGCGTGATGCAACAACTCATTGACTGAAGTGACAATCTTCACCCCATAGACTAACCACAAACCTCTCTCCACAAATAACTGTTTTTTATGACTTCATACATAGCCATAGCCGAGAAATGCCTGCGCGACGAAGCGGAGGCGTTGCTTGGTCTGATACCCTTGCTCGACAATGATTTCGACAAGACGGTTAACCTCATCCTCAACTGCCGCGGCAAACTCATCGTGACGGGTGTGGGCAAAAGCGGACACATCGGCGCCAAAATCGCCGCCACGCTCTCAAGCACCGGTACGCCGAGCTTTTTCATCAATCCGCTCGACGCCTTCCACGGCGACCTCGGTGTGATTGCCAACGACGACGTGGTGCTGGCTATAAGCAACTCTGGACAGACTGACGAACTGCTGCGTTTCCTGCCCTATCTCGAAGAGCGACATATCCCCGTCATCGGTATGAGCGGCAACCCAGAGTCGCTTCTGGCACGCTATTCTGCAGCCCATCTCAACACAGCCGTGAGCCGTGAGGCCTGTCCGCTCGGATTGGCACCCACATCGTCGACCACCGCAGCTCTGGCCATGGGTGACGCTCTGGCTTGTGCGCTCATTGAGGCCCGTAGCTTCAAGGCCTCAGACTTTGCCCGTTTCCATCCGGGAGGCTCGCTGGGCAAACGATTGCTGACAAAAGCCAAAGACGTGATGCAGACCGACGAACTGCCAGTGGTGGACAAGACAATGAAACTGGGCGAGGTGGTGTGTCACGTGAGCCGTGGCCGCCTCGGCCTGTGTGTCATTGTCAAAGACGACCGCGTGGAAGGTATCATCACCGACGGCGACGTACGCCGGGCTATGGAACAGCAGCAAGACCGCTTCTTCACGCTCACGGCAGCCGACATCATGACACGGCAACCTAAATGTGTGACGCCGGAAACCAAAATCACAGAAATAGAAACCATTTTCAGACGAAATAAAATCCACTCGGTGCTCGTGACCGACAGCGAGGGCCGGCTGCTGGGCATTGTCGACTCATTCGGCGCAATGCTCTGACCCCACTTTTCTCTCTAAGGATGTTTTTTCTCTTCAAAAAACCTATCACACACCCACGCTGCCGACTGACGGAGAAACTGACAATTGCTCTCGTGGCAATGGCCATGGCCCTGACCGCCCAAGCGCAAGAGACGAAAGACACCACCAAAACGGTGGCCAATGTCGTGGGCGATTGGCTCACGGCCGAATACGGACTCCAGGCCACGACCAACAACCGGATCGTGATATTCAAGAACGGACAAGAAAAATTTGACGACCTATTCAAGGCCGTCAAAGCGGCACGCCACAGCATACATCTGGAATATTTCAACTTCCGCAACGACTCCATCTCGGCCCTGCTCTTTGACCTGCTGGCCGAAAAGGCTGCCGAGGGAGTGGAGGTGAAAGCACTTTTTGACGGGTTCGGCAACAGCTCGAACAACCAACCGCTCAAAAGCCGCCACATCAAAGACCTCAGAGCCCGTGGCATTGACATCGTGGAGTTTGACCCGCTGCGTTTCCCCTGGCTCAACCATGCGCTGCACCGCGACCACCGCAAGATTGTGGTCGTCGACGGCGAAGTGGCCTATACGGGAGGAATGAACGTGGCCGACTATTACATCGTGGGGAAACCTGAATTCGGCGAATGGCGCGACATCCACGCCCGTGTGGAAGGCGACGCCGTGGCCGACCTGCAAGCCGTCTTCATCAAATTCTGGAACCGAGTGACGGCCGACAGCCTCGGCGGACCACAATATTATCCCGGCGAAAGGGATGCCAGAGTGCGCTTCGGCCATCTCAAGCAAGACACCACCGCTACCGCCGGCAAGAAACACATCACACTCGTGGACCGAACCCCGGACACCACGCCGCGTATCATCCACGACACCTTTTGCCGGCTTATTGACAACGCCCAAAAAGAGATTGTCATCATCAATCCCTATTTCACTCTTTGCGGTCACATCAAGCGGAAACTCAAAAAGGCACTCAAGAGAGGCGTGGAGGTGAAAATCATGGTGTCGGCCAAAAGCGACATCCCCGTGACACCGCGCATCGTCGAATACAACACCCATCGCCTGATGAAACGTGGCGCCGAGGTCTATGTGTTTGAAGGCGGTTTCCACCACAGCAAAATTATGATGGTAGACAGCATCTGTTCCTTTATCGGTTCGGCCAATCTCAACAGCCGCAGCCTCTCGTTTGACTATGAATGTAACCTCTTCATCGACGATCGCCACACCACAGCCCAACTGCTCGACATCTTCCATCACGACCGCCAGACACGCAGCTACCGCCTCACGCCCGAAACTTGGAAGAAAGTGTCGCGGTGGAACCGTTTCAAGGGATGGCTGTTCCATTTCCTCACACCTTTCGTCAGAAACAACACACAGCCCCAACTGCGGCCCGGCCGGCAAAGGGGCATCAAAACACAAATAAGCTATGCGTGACAAAACATTCTCTGTGTTGAAAGCCTTGGCCATCATCCTGGTGGTGGTGTCACACTCGGGCGCTCCCGCTTGGCTCAACCGCTTCATTTTCCAGTTTCATGTCCCGGCCTTCTTCATCTGTGCCGGTTATTTCTTCGGCATTCACTATCTCGATGACGGCAGGCAGTTTGTACGTCGCCGCTTCTCGGGGCTCTATGTACCGTTTGTCAAATGGAGCCTCATGCTGCTGGTGCTTCACAATCTGTTTTTTGCCATAGGGCTGCTCAACGAACAATACGGCAACGCTTCGGGCGGCGTGTTGCATCCCTACGGGTGGCACGATTTCTTCCAGAACATCTGGAACATCACCACCGGTATGCAAGGCTACGACGTGTTTATCGGCGGTGCCTTCTGGTTTTTCAGAGCCTTGCTCGTGGCCAGTATCGTCTTCTGGCTCGGTCTGAAGTTTTTCCGCTGGTTGCGCCCCACCGACACACTCGTCCAAAGTGCCACACTGCTGGCAGTCACAATGGGTCTGCTTATTGTATGGAAGATTGCCGCCGGGCTGAAAATCCCTGTGCTGACAGGCGGCGGCTATCGCGAACTTCTCGGTGTGATGCTGATGAGTTTCGGTTTCATCTACAGACAATGCCGAAGCAATATTCCATTGAACTGGAAGACGGGTCTGGCCGCCACGACGTTGACAGTGCTTGGCGCCATCTATGTGCACGCCTCAATGGCCTTCAATGCAGACTTCGGCGCATTCTTCGGTCTGCTTGTGCCGGCTATGTCGGGATTTGTCATGTTGCATTATGTCTCGTCTCTCATCTCTGCCCATCTCAAACCGGTGGAAACGGCTATGGCCTATGTGGGAGAGCGCACACTCTATATCTTCGCCTGGCACCTGCTGGCCTTCAAGCTCGTGAGCATCATCAAGGTTGCCGCCTACGGACTGCCTTGGCTGGCGGTGGGCGGACACACGGTGGTGAACCATGCCACCGACGACTTGTTCTGGTTGCTCTACACCATCGTGGGCGTCGGTGTGCCCCTCGGAGGGCTGGCACTCTATAAACATTATGCCAAGACCATAGACTTCTCGACGAAGAGCTGCGTGAAATACTCGATTAAAGGCCTCATCAAGTTGTGCTATTATATATATATTGGTATAAAGAAATCGCTGATTTACATTTGGCAATGCCTCGTAGGCTTCTGGCGTGCACTCAAAGACATCGTCAAAGCATCGAGTCCAAACGAAGAATAAAACAGAAAAACCATCAATATGAAACTCAACGTCGACGTTTTCCTGCTCTGTCATCATCCACAGGCCATAGCCGAGACGGCGCATATTCTCCAGAGCCATGAGGCTGTGGAGCACATCTATCTGCTGATGCCGTCGTCAGAGACGCCACTGCCTGAAATGGGGAAGAAAATCCGTGCCATCTACACAGACAATCCCGCGTCAATGCGCTTTATGCGCACTGCGGCAAAAAGGCTCGAAGCACGCTATGCCTTGTTTTATCTCAAGCCGACCACACTGACCCTCGGTTACCGCTGTATCGAGCGACTCATACAGACGGCAGAAAACACCGGGGCCATGATGGTCTATGCCGACCGCTACGAGACCAAAGAGGGCCACACCGAGCCTCATCCCGTGATTGACTACACGCCGGGAAGCGTCAGAGACGATTTTGATTTCGGCGGACTTTGGCTGGTGCGTGCAAAAGGGGTCAAGCGCTTCGTCGAAGAAGAGGGCAATGCCCGCTATAGCTATGCCGCGCCTTATGCTCTTCGGCTGAACCTGAGCCGACAAGGCGATATCTTCCATTTGAGTGAAATGCTCTACACCGAAACCGAGACCGACCTCCGCAAGAGCGGCGAGCGGCAGTTTGACTATGTCAATCCGGCAGCACGCGAGACCCAACTGGAATGTGAGCGCATCTGTTCGGCCCATCTCAAGCAAATCGGCGCATGGCTCGCTCCCGACGAAATCGACGAACTGCCCAAACCCGACGAAGAGGCTTTTGCCGTGAGGGCCTCGGTCATCATTCCCGTACGCAACCGCCATCGCACCATCGCCGACGCCGTGGAGAGTGCGCTTGGACAAGAAACACGTTTCGACTTCAACGTCATAGTCGTCGACAACCATTCGACCGACGGCACGTCTGAGACACTTGACGCCTTGGCACACAAGCACGAAAATCTGGTTGTCATTTGTCCCGCGCAGACCGACCTCGGCATAGGCGGCTGCTGGGACCTGGCCATTAGAGATCCGCGCTGTGGTCTCTATGCCGTGCAGCTCGACTCTGACGACCTCTACAGTTCGCCGGCCACGCTTCAAACCATCGTCGACACCTTCGAGCACCAAGGCGCAGCCATGGTGATAGGTGCCTATCGTATGGTGGATTTCGAATTGAAGACATTGCCGCCGGGACTCATTGCCCACAACGAATGGACCAACGAAAACGGCCGTAACAACGCCTTGCGCATCAACGGGCTCGGAGCGCCGCGTGCATTCCGCACAGACGTGTTGCGCCGTGTGGGCTTCCCCAACACCTCTTATGGCGAAGATTATGCCCTCGGCCTCTTCTTCACCCGTCTCTACCGCATCGGCCGCATCTATGACGAACTCTATCTCTGCCGCCGATGGGACGGCAATTCAGACGCAGCGCTTTCAACAGATAAAATCAACCGCAACAATCGCTACAAGGACCAGCTACGCACCATCGAAATCAAGGCTCGCCAAGAGATGCTCGCACGCTGGAACCACAGTGTGAACCAAGATGAAGTGAAGGCCTTTGTGGAGAAGCAACTGCGTGTGTGGCCAGAGGCTCGAAAGCGGTTTGAAGACTTGGAGCGCAACATCATGACGCGAGAGCTGCCCACCGAGGACTATGCGCTCACCGTGCAGTACAATCCCTGCCGTATTACCTCGACTTCGGCAAAGATTGACAAACGTAATCTCAAGAAACGTCCATGCTTCCTCTGCGACAAAAACCGACCGCCAGAACAGCGTGACCTGCCGATTGAGGGCAAATACCACGTACTCATCAATCCCTTCCCCATATTGCCCTACCACCTCACCATTCCCACGCGCCGCCACCTGCCGCAACGCCTCACCACACTCACAGCAGCCATGGGACCACTGGCCTGGAATATGCCCGAGTTTATGGTGTTCTACAATGGCGGACGCTGTGGTGCTTCGGCTCCAGACCACGCCCATCTTCAAGCCGGTCTGCGCGGCGTGGCACCGCTTGAGCGGGAATGGAAATATTTTGAAAACCGCTTGGAGAAGATTTATCCCCTCTCAACCACCGAAGAGGCCGAACTCGAAGAGCACGGCTATCCAGGTCGGAGTGTGGGACTCTATATTTTGCAAGACTATGTCTGCCCGGCTTTTGTCGTGCTCGGCGGACAGCCCGGCGGCGAATATTATCTGCTCACCAAGCTCCTGGGAGCCCTGCCCGTCGAGCCCGGCCAGGTCGAGCCCGACATCAACCTGCTGGCCTGGCGAAGCGAAGGCGGACCGGTAGACAAAGACAGCCTCGTTTTTGTCGTGTTCCCGCGCCGTTGCCACCGTCCCGAATGTTACTACCGCGGCGGTTCCGACGGCCTGCTCATCAGTCCGGGCGCACTCGACATGGCCGGCCTCATCATCACGCCACGTGAAGAAGATTTCAAGAAGATAGACACCAAGACAGCCGCCGGCATACTGCGCGAGGTCTCATACACCGAAGGCCAGATTGCCCAGGTGGCCAAGAAACTGCGTGTACAGCAACGCACAGCCTCCGACCTTCAAAGCGAAGAAGACAATCTCCTGCTCGACGAAGAACCGCTCGTGAGCGTAGGCATCATGCGGCGCGGCAGCCTCAAATTCTCGCTGACCGGCTCGTATGAAGCCAAAGGCGAAGAGGTGCACGGACCACAGGAAGCCCTCTTCCGCGACGGAGGCATTTTATGGAGAGGCAATCTCTATAGCGAACTCATCTTCACCCCCGTAAGCACCGAGGCGGCCTTCACCCTCGAAGATGTCACCATCGGCGACGGTTTCCATTGGCAGCGCCAAGAGGCCCAGACCTTTGGCGGCACCTTGCGCATCATTGTGGACGAAGAACAGCTCGTCGTCATCAACGAAGTACCCGTAGAAGACTATCTGTGCAGCGTCATCAGCAGTGAAATGAGTGCCACGTCGAGCCTCGAACTGCTCAAGACCCACGCCATCGTGTCGCGCAGCTGGCTGTTCAGCCAGATGAAACAGCGCCGCGCAGGTGCCGCATCAGGCGGTGCCGGGTTCTTCTCGTTTGTGCGCAAAGACGACGAACTCATCAAGTGGTACGACCGTGAAGACCACACCCTCTTTGACGTTTGTGCAGACGATCACTGCCAGCGCTATCAAGGCATCACCCGAGCCTCCAATCCCGCTGTGCGTGAAGCCGTCAAATCGACCCGTGGTATGGTGTTGCAAGACGCAGCCGGCACACTCTGTGATGCCCGTTTCTCAAAATGCTGCGGCGGTGTCACCGAGCAATTCTCCACCTGCTGGGGCGAACAGGATTTCGACTATCTGCGTTCTGTGACCGACGACGAAGCCAATGCACCCGTCAACCTTTCCAACGAAGCCGACGCCCGTGCCTGGATATTGAGTCGACCCGATGCCTTCTGTGACGAGACACGTCCCGAGGTGCTCGAACAGATTCTAAACGACTACGACCTCGAAACGCCCGAATTCTATCGCTGGCACGTCACCTATACAGCCGAAGAACTCACCGAAATCGTCCGTCAGAAACGCGAAGAAGATTTTGGCCGCATCGTCGACCTCGTCCCTGTGGAGCGAGGCACCGGCGGCCGCATCAAACGTCTTCGCATTGTCGGTACCAACCGCTCCATGATCATCGGAAAGGAACTTGAGATACGCCGCTCTTTGGCACCTTCACATCTGCTCAGCGCCGCCTTTGTCGTTGAGCGTGGTCCCATGGCCGACGGCCATCCCTCGACATTCACCCTCCATGGAGCCGGGTGGGGCCACGGCGTAGGACTCTGTCAGATCGGTGCCGCGGCCATGAGTCTCAAAGGCTACGGCTATCGCAAAATCCTCACCCATTATTATAAAGGTGCCGACATCCGTAAGTTGTATTCATAAAGAGACTAAAAGTCTATGAGTCTAAGAGTCTAAAAGACTAAAAGTCCAAAGCGGCCTTGTGCTCGTCGTCTATTCATCTTTTCGTCTTATAGTCTCAAAAAATTCAAGATATCATGACCACTCCCCACCAAACCGTCCGTCACCGTTCGCCGCTACGCGGTCCCTGGCGCTGGGTGCCTTCACTCTATTTTATCGAAGGACTCCCCAATGTCATCGTCGTAACCCTTTCTGTTGTGATGTACAAGCGCCTTGGATTGTCCAACGAAGACATCACGTTCTACACCTCATGGCTCTATCTGCCGTGGATGATCAAGCCCTTCTGGAGTCCGCTTGTAGAAGCCTTCGGTTCGCGACGGTCGTGGGTGCTCACAATGCAGTGGGTGATGGGGGCGGCAATGGCGACAATGGCTTTTGCCCTTCCGCTGAGCGGGTACGTCAAATGGACCCTCGCCCTGTTCTGGCTCATCGCCTTCAGCAGCGCCACCCACGACATTGCCGCTGACGGCTATTATATGGAACGTCTCACACCGCGACAGCAGTCATTTTTTGTCGGCATACGCTCTACGTTCTACCGCATTGCCATGATAGCCGGCCAAGGCCTGCTGCTCATGTTTGTGGGACGGCTTGAGATACTCACCAAGAGTCCCGTCAAGCCCTGGATGGTAACGTATGCCTGTGTGGGTGTGCTGCTTATGCTCTTCGGTCTCTATCACAAGCGGGCCATGTTGCCGTCGAAGGCCGAAAAGGCCCCACGGTTTTCGCGCGGTTTTCTCCTTGACTATCTGGTCACATTCGGCCGTTTCTTCACCAAACCCGGTGTCATTTCAGCCCTGCTCTTTATGATGTTTTATCGTCTGCCCGAGGCTCTGCTCACCAAGATATGCCCCCTGTTTTTTCTCGACGAGATAGACAAGGGCGGCCTGGCCCTGTCAACGGGCGACATTGGTCTTGTCCAGGGCACGGTGGGCGTGTTGGGTCTGCTCCTTGGCGGCGTGTTGGGCGGCGTGCTGGTGTCGCGACACGGTTTCAACCGATGGCTGTGGCCGATGGTTTGCGCCATATCGCTGCCCAATGTGGTCTATGTCGTCCTGGCCTACTACCAGCCCCAAAACCTCTTCTTCATCAGTTCGATGGTTTTTGTGGAGCAACTGGGCTATGGTTTCGGCTTCACCGCCTATATGCTCTTCCTGCTCTATTATGCAAAAGGCGCCAACGAAACCGCACACTACGCTTTCTGCACAGGCTTTATGACCTTGGGTATGATGCTGCCCGGCCTTTTCGCCGGAGCCATACAGACGTCAATGGGCTATCTCAACTTCTTCATTCTCGTCTGCTGCCTCGTGCCCGTCACATTCATCGTTTCGTCGCTCATCAAGGTGTCAGACGAGTTTGGGCGTAAGGCTGTGGCCAAGGCCGAAACGGCTTGATTTCCGTCAGGGAGGCTGCTGCACGAAGCGCCCGAGGCCACAATCTGACATCAAAAAACAGGGATGCCGCTCCTCTATGTGAGTGCATCCCCGTTTTTTTCATATATGTGTGATGTTTTCCCCAACCACTCATAGGCCAGGCGGTCGCTGCCGTCGCGGCAGTGTATGATGCCGCAATAGACAAAGCCGGCCTTGTTGATGGCTTGTTGCATCACGGCGTTGTCGCGATGCGTATCAATGCGCAAATGTTTGTGACGTTTACGGGCATAGGCCACGGCGTGGCTCAAGAGTCCGCGCACCTCGCCCGTGCCGGCTATGCGGTGGATGGTGGCATAGGCTTCTTGGCTCAGCCACTGTCCGGAATATATCTTGGCATAGGTTGGGTCGGCTCCTTCGCGCAAGACAAATGTTCCAACGATGCGGCCGGCCTGTTCAAACACGAAACTGTCTCCGTGCCGCACATCATCTTGAAGCACGGCGGCGTCGGGATAGTCGTCGCGCCATTGGTCGGGATTGCCAGTGCGGCGCATAAACTCACGGGCCATGGCAAACACCTCCAGCAACCGCGGCACATCGTCAGCCACGGTCGGGCGAATGGTCAGGATAGTGGACTTGTCATTTGGTGCAGTCGGCATAGGCTTTATTTGTGTCGGAGTTCGAGCGTGATGTCCAGATAGTCGCGCCGGCCCTCGATATAGTCGGCATAGAGCGTTTCGGGGTCGCGGCCACGCAGGATGTGACATTTCCCGCAAAGCTCACAATGGTGCATACATTGCCAGGCAGCCATCACATACTCGCGGCGCTCGGCCGGCGTGGAGTGGGAGAGGGAAGGAGGTTTCATACGGCGCGGTCAGTGATATTCTGTGGCAAGATAGCAAAACTCTGCCGGCCGGCCAAGCACCCGAGGAAAAAGAAGAAAAAAACCGGCCTCGTCGTGCCTGGAGAACACTCGACGAGACCGGCTGCCTATGAAAAGTTGGGATGAAAAGGATAAGGTGGCAAGACGAAAGGACTAAGAGACTAAGAGACTAAGAGGGTTTGAGCGGCCAAGCCACTTTTTGTCTCTTTGTCTTTTTGTCTCTTTGTCTTGTAGTGTTACGGACGTCCCATATTGCCTCCCGACGAACCGCTCTGGGTGGCCGTGAGCGCAGAAGACGACGAACCGGCCGCGAGCGTGTAGGAACTGCCTGAGGTCAGGCCGGGACAGGTGATGAGCAATGAAAAACCGCCACTACTGCTACCGCCCATTCCGCCGCCGGGGCGCATATTGCCGCCGCTGCCAGTGGCGGTGAGGACGAGTGTGCCGCCGAGGGCAGTCAGGCGGCCGTCGGCTTTGATGGCCTTGGCAGCGGCGGCGGTGGCGGTGAGTGAGCCTCCGGACATGGTGAAACTGCCCGTATCGATGGTCTCACGACCAACGGTGTCTTTGAACGCCACCTGCAAGGCATCGTCTGACATACCGCTCAGACGGATGGTTCCGCCTTTGATATGGACGTATTGTCCGGCATGGATGGCATCTTTGGCAGCCGAAGCAACCACGAGTGTGACACTGTCTTTTATCTCGATATATTCTTTGGCGTGAAGGCCGTGGCCTGTGTGGCCGTTGATGGTCAACCGGCCGCCGCCACCCATTTCGAGATGGCCTTTGGTGGTGAAACAACCCTTCCACGTCCCGTCGGCCGCGTCAGAAATCGTGTTGGCGGTGCCGTCAGTCAGTTTGAGTTTGATGCGTTTGCCATTGGCCACGTTGATGGCCGCGCTGCTGGTGCCGGCCTGGTCAAGCCCGTCCAGGACAATGGTAGTTTTGTAGTCGCCGGTCAGGGCGAAACCGTCATCAGCCGTTTGTCCGGAAAGGCGGTATGTAATTTCGCCACACGTCTGGTCAGACACATCGGCGCTCTGCTGTATGCTCACCCGGGCGCCCTCGGGCGAGATAGTGAGATAAGGGATGAGCGCGGCATCTGCGGTAATCCGGGCGCCGTGGTCACTATAGTTCACATCGACGCGCCGCGGCGTATACACGGCTTGGTCCATCGTGAGGCTGGCGATGTCGGTCAAGGCAAAATTACGTCCCATAATGCAGACCGAGTCTGTGCCGCAAAGCGTCATCTCGCCCACGGCAGAGGCCGGCAACAGATAGTCCACGCCACGGGTGTGGAGATGGAAGGTTTGCGCCATGGCACCAGTGCAAAGACAGAAGGCCAACAAGACCGAAGAAAACGTTTTCATAATATACAAGGTTTTGACTGCCACATAATTACTACGTCTCATTCTTGCTTCAAAAACTATTATACGAACGCCGCATTATTGTCAATCAACGGGAGGGCAAAGTGTGAATGAATGAGATTGGAATCGTTAGCGTTCCCAATATTAACCGGCCTTGTGAAGGATGCCGGATTTGTTCAAACCCTCGGGGTGATGATGACAAAAACGGGAAAGCTTTTTTTGAAAAAGGAGAAGGAACGCAAAAGATAGAGACAAAATTGGATGAAAAGGGGAGGGGAAATGACCACAAAGAAAAAAGACACGACGGGAATAGGGACAGTTTTTTCCGGCATAAGGACAATGATTACGGGCCTTATGGCCGTAAAGCGCTGAAACACAAAAAACAGAGGCGCCAAAACGGACCTCTGTTTTTCTCTACCCCAAATATAGTGATTCGAGGCATTGCGAAATAAGACAAAAAGGGAAGGGCTCTACCTTCTCAACTCCCAGAAGGCCACGGCAGCGGCAGCAGCCACGTTGAGCGAGTCCACGCCGTGGTGCATGGGGATGCGCACGGTATAGTCGGCAGCGGCAATGGTCGCGGCCGGAAGGCCGTCGCCCTCGGTGCCCATAATGAGGGCCAACCGCGGCTCGCGCTTGAGACAGGGCGCATCAAGCGGAATGCTGCGGTCGGTCAGGGCCATGGCTACCGTCTTGAAGCCGGCACGACGAAGCTCTGACAATGGCTCTGCCACTACCGTCCACGGCACAAGAAACACACTGCCCATCGACACTCTCACCACACGACGCACCAGGGGGTCGCAACTGTCGGGCGACAACACCACGGCGTCGATGCCCAGCGCGGCAGCCGAACGGAATATGGCGCCGACGTTGGTCCAGTCGGTCACGCCGTCGAGCACCACGACACGGCCGGGACCACTGACCACTTCGCCCAACGCTCGCGGGGCCGGACGGCGCATGGCACACAACACGCCGCGGGTCATCACATAGCCCGTGAGCGACGAGAGCAGCGTACGGCTACCTGTATAGACGGGCAGATGACTGAGCCGGCCGACAAGATCGGCAGCGTCACCCGCGATGTGTTTTTCTTCACAAAGCATCGACACGGGCTCCATCCCGGCATCGAGTGCGGTGCGGATGACCTTGGGGCTTTCGGCGATGAAGAGGGCCGACGACGGAGTCAGGCGCGAACGCAACTGGGCCTCGGTGAGGCGGCTGTAAGGGGCCAACTCGGGAAGGGAAAGGTCTTGTATGGGAACGACGGGCATAGCGGACGGATGGTAAGTGAGAATTAGTTTGAGGGTTCGCGTCGTGGTGTCAAAGCTTCGGGACGGAGTTTCCCGTCAGAGGTGAAAAGGCCGTATGTGGTGCGGAGCACGCGGAACTCTGTGCGGCGGTTGAGGGCGTTGCAGACCTCTTGTTGTTCGGGCGTGAGGCGGAGGATGAAATCGGTGGTGAGCGTGTCGCCTTCATTCAGAAAATCATAGTTCTCGGCCATCTTTTTGGTGATGACTCTCGGCCTGCGCTCGCCATAACCCACGGCAGTGAGACGGTCGGCGGCTATGCCTTCGTCACGTAAAAACCGCACCACGCTCTCGGCACGCCGCTGCGAGAGACGGTCGTTGTAGTCGTCGGAACCGCGCCAGTCGCAATGGGCAGAGAGTTCGATGGTGACGTGTGGGTTTTCTTTCAACAGTCTGGCCAGTCGCTCGAGAGCCGGACGGGAGGTTTCGATGACAACATCGTCGTCGAAGGCATAGTAGACGCCGCGCACAAGCACGGGGATGCTGATGGAGGCCAACGGGAACTGGAGGACGGTCTGACGGGTGATTTCGGCGCTGTCGGCCACGACTTCGCCGCGGCAGTTGAGATGGCCCGGGTTGGTGGCCAGAAGCACATAGCTCACACCGGGCTCCAGGCGCTGCTCAAACGAACCGTCGGGCCGGACGCCGAAGCTGATGGACGAGCCGTCGTTGCCCACCATATAGACCGTGGCATCGGTGAGCTCGTAGCCATCCTGCTCATAGACCCATCCCTTGACGCTCTGCACCTGTTCGGGACAACTGAAGGTGAAAAGCTTGTCCCATCCGCGCCCGCCGGTAGTGCGTGACGAAGAGAAGTAGCCACGGTTGTAGATGCCCTCAAAAGTCATGCCGAAGTCGTTGCCCTGGCTGTTGACGGGGTAGGGCAGGTGGACGACGGTCCAGGTGTGGTGCAGGGTGTCCTCACGGGCGCGGTAGATGTCGAGTCCGCCGAGCGACGGCGAGCGGCCGTCTGAAGAGAAATAGAGTTCGCCACTGGGACGGAACGTGGGAAACATCTCGTCGCCCGGCGTGTTGATGTCGGGGCCGAGGTTCTCTATGCTGCCAAGCCCGTGACTGCCCATCACGGCACGCCAAAGGTCGAGGCCGCCATAGCCTCCGGGCATATCTGAGACGAAATAGAGATAGCGGCCGTCGGGCGACACGGCCGGATGGGCATAACTCGAGAGCGTATCGGCGGTGAGTTTCACGGTTTCGGGTTTGCTCCATTTGGCATCGCTTCGCGCAGACCGTCTGATTTCGGCCATACGCGGATAGGATCCGTCTGTGGGGCACGCAGTGAAATACATGGTTTGGCCGTCGGGGGTGAAGGCTGGTGTGCCTTCGTCAAGTTCGGAGTTGACACCCTCGGCCGGTTCGGGATTTTTCCAAGCCCCTTTTTCGTCTTTGCGGGCAAAGAAGATGTCTCCGTTTTTCATACCCGTGATGCCGCTGAGATCGTTGCCGGTGACGGCGGGACGGGTGGTGGAGAAGAAAAGCGAAGAGCCGTCGGGCGAACCAAAAGCGGGAGCATAGTCTGAGCGTGAGCCACCAAAAAGGCGGTCGGGGCTCACGGTGTAGTCTGAGCCGGCGGCCTTGATGGCCGGAGCCGTTCGGGCTGCCGAAAGTCCGGCCCGGGCAAGAGCGTCGTCGGGATGGCGTTCGAGATATTTGGCGTAATAGTCGGCTGCAGCCTTATAGTCGCCGGCCAGTGCGGCATGCTGTCCCAGACGCAGGTAGGTGAGCGAGTCGGTGAAGCCATACCGTTCGGCCGAGCGGTAAGCACCGAGCGCACGGGCCGAATTGCCGTAGCGATGACAGGCTTCGCCCATACGGAAAGCCAAGAGGCCACGCCGACTGCGTTCTTTGGTGGGAGTGGCGCGATAGGCCATACGATAGAGATTGGCAGCCTCGAGATGCTCACCAATGGCTTCGGCGGCTTCGGCACGGCGCACTGTGCGCTCCACACTGCTGCAACTGCACAGGACAAGGCACAGCGACAAGAGACCGAACCATGCCGTCGGCCGACTGAAAGATATGAGAGATGATTTGAGAGACATAGGTTTGACTATATATAATATATAGGAGTGGGGGGAGGCTTGATGGAGAATGGACAAGGCAGACTCACGACCGATGCAGCACGATGCAGAAGGTGGTGCCTGCGCCGAGTGTGCTTGACTTGACGAAAATCTGGCCGCGGTGATATTCGCGGATGATGCGGGCTGCAAGAGAGAGACCCAGTCCCCAGCCGCGACGTTTGGTGGTGTAGCCTGGACGAAACACCGTCTTGAATTTTTGTTTGGGTATGCCTTTGCCTGTGTCGCTCACCTCAATGACCACATCGGCGGCTTCACTCGACACACTGAGGTCGATGGCCCCGTCGCCACCCATGGCGTCGACGGCATTTTTGCAAAGGTTCTCAATGACCCACTCAAAGAGCGGCGCATTGATTTGGGCCATAATGGGTGTGGCGGGAGCGTGGACGGTGATGGTCACACGGCGTGAGGTGCGGCGCCTCAGATAGTCGGCGGCGTGTGTGACTGAGGCCACGACGTCTGTGGGCTGCAGACTTGGCGCCGAACCGATTTTGGAAAAGCGCTCGGCAATGAGACTGAGCCGGTCGACGTCTTGGCTCATATCGGTAATGAGAGGCTCGTCGGGGTGAGTCTCTTTGAGCAGTTCGGTCCAGGCCAT
>JBGVLE010000112.1:0-3764 GCA_045124135.1 Alloprevotella sp. | reverse complement strand
CCTTGGACGCATCCAGCATTCGAAGCATGACTTTTGACGACCGACGGAATATTCAGCTACCGACTTGTGTATGCGTGCCCTGTTGCGAGTGCTCGAAACATCGTAAAGAACGAGGTAGAGGCGGCGTTCCTGCATCATGGCGAGCTTCGGCTCGACTCTTGTTGGACGGCCGAGACCGTATATTCCACAAGCGAGCAGTCTAGCCTCAATTTTGCGTGAGCCGATTTTTGGCAGGCCTCGAGGGGGGGAATTGACGCCTGGGCGGGATTAGCCCCTCCAACGGTGTGACTTTCTTTCGTTTTTTGCCCCGCGAGGGCGCAATATCCCCTTACCCCGAAGTTCCAGAGTCGGGGACGCCCTGATCAGATTATTCGGCCGGTAAGGCCCAGAAACGGCAGTAATCCGCTTTGGAGAGTTTGCCGGGGTTGAGGTGAAGCTTCACTTTGGTTTTGAGCTCGATCAGCAATGTTAGAGGCCGTATAAAAAGAAACCAATTGGCCGCGTAAAAATGAATCCAAGGCGATCGTCACGCCGCGGTGATTGAGACCACACAATTGGGCATACCCAACAGAGGGTAAAAAAAGAAGCCTCTTAAACTCAGTCCAATCGAGCCGACGCAGCAATCGTCGCAAGCCAACAAGTAGCAACCTGCCCGACGCTCCGTGCGGCAGGCTTGTCCACGGGCGGTGCGGCCGCTCACCCTCAATAGTGGGCTGTAGGCCGCTCCGGCGGTGGGCAAGCCGTCTTCGGGCACGTCCTTGGCCACCTCCCTTTGTTTATTCGACGCTATCCAATCGGATCTTGTTCAAATGCTGCGGGTCAAGGAATGGCAGCAGTCTCTGCATCGATTGCAACCACGCTTGAGCCTTTGCTCCTTCTTCTCAACCGAAGCCAAGGCTTCATCGGCGGCTTCCCCGTCATCGCGATAATCTTTGCCTGCTCGGAATAGAAAAACTCCCGAAAACCGTCAGCTGTTTTTAGCATCTAGTTTGTCGGGAGTTCAGGTAACGTTACAGCGTAACGCGTTCGATACATTTTCAGCGACTGTAACGTTATACGTGCGGCGCGGATGCACCGCACGCGGCCAAAGGGCTCAGTCCAAAGCTTCGGTCAGCTCATTAAGCAGTTCCTTGGTCTGCTTATCGTCCTGGGGCGTGTTCGAGCCCCAGTCTTCTTGCTGCCGTTCGGTGAATCGCCTCAGTCGATAGCTTTTCCCCTTGAGCCTGATCACGTGGCAACTGTCCAAAAAGCGGTCAATGGCAGCACGCAGACAGGTTGGATCACCGCCGATGATCTGAATCCAATCAAGGATCGTCCTGTTGCTGGTGATAATCGTGCTCTTTCGGTTCTGACGGCCGTCGAGCAGGTCGTAGAAGATCATGGCGTTCTCGGGACTTGGAGCAATGGCGCTACTCAGGTCATCGATGATCAGAACTTCGTTGCGTTGGATCGTTTTGAGCTTGCGCTCATAGGTACTGTCCTGACGGGCAGCGTTGAGTTCGGCGAACAGGTCCTTCGCGGGAATGAACAAAGTGCTGTACGCTTTCTGTGTGGCTCGGATTCCCAAAGCGATGCTTAAATGCGTTTTCCCCAAACCGGGGTTGCCGCACAAGAAGAGATTCGAATGACTCCTCACCCAGTCGCAGCCGGCAAACTCACGTATTTTCAGCTCGATGAGTTTGTCGGGAAGGCGGGAAAAGTCAAAGGTCTCAATGGTTTGTGTCGTGACAGGAAACCGAGCCATCTTCGTTCGCATCATCGCCTTTTGCTCGTCTCGAGCTGCGATGATGTCGTTGAGCGTCTCGGTGAGGACCTGTCTGGGAAGCATCATCACATCCTTCTCTTCGCATTCCCTCAGAGTCTGCTCGATTCTGGCTTCGTAACCACTGAACCCCAACCGAGCCAAACAATCGTGCAACGGCAAGGCCCCGCCGTTAGTCAGTTCTGCAGTGTGGATGACTCTCTTTGCCATTTTTGTCCTCCTAAATCATTTCTAAATCTTCTAAATCCTCAAACATTTCAGGCAATTGCCTGGCGGCCGAGGACTGGGTGGGAGCTTGTTGTCGGACGGGGCATTCGTCCCGCTTGCACTTGGCCATGTTGTCCGAAGGGATAGTTCCATCGGCGAGGACTGTTCCTCCCTGCGCAGTGATGACGTAATCACCGTTTGCCCGAAGGGTCACGGTGACGCACAAGCCGGCCATCTTGTTGCTGAGCTGCCTGCGGGTACCGTAAATGCAGACGCCGGCATTGTCTGAGGCTTGAGTCGTCCAACTCGTCACACTCAGAACCGATCCGAGATTCGTTGGAAAAGCCAAAAAGTGTTTTTCTTTCTCGTAGAGCTCCGCGATCGTGGTTTGCGAGTTGCCATTGCCAACAAGACGCTGATCGGCCGTCTGTGTGATCCACTTCTCCAAAAAAGCCTGAAGATCAGCTGGGTTGCGCAGATTTCGGTCGAGAGCAGCGGCATTCAGACCGTTGGTTTGGAGGTAGCCGCCGAAGCGCTCGCACCGTCCTTTCGTCTGCGGCCGCGCCGGTCGAGCCGCTCTTGGCTTGATGCCCAACGGCTTGCACAGCCATTCGAATGCCGGATTGAAACGAACGGTCCCGGAACGCCAATTATTTTGAAGAACAAGACACTTGTCGTTGTCGCAGAGGATTTCTCTGGGCACGCCGTGTGCAACCAAGCACATGGCTATCGATGTGAGCCATGAGGCCTGCGTCATGTCCGGGCAAACTCGAACGAAACTCTTGCGGGACCAGGCGTACACAGCCTCAAAGATGAAAATGTCCTGCTCGACGCAGTTACCATTTTCTTCGTGGAATGTGAATTTGGTTTTGACGAAGTCAATTTGCAGCTGCTGTCCCGGTTCGCAATGAAAGGGGTACGACACTGCGGGGCACGACGCAGCAAACTCGCCGGGAAAGCGTGTTGTGGCATAGCGCAAAACGGATCGATGGGAAACTGTGAAGTCAGCGGGCAGTCCGTAGCGTTGCGGTGACGAGTTGAGGCGTTGCATCACCACGGAGCAATTGCCCTTGGCGTTCTGAATCAGCTCGAGAATCTTGGATTGGTTGCCGGTATCGAGCTTGAACGCCTTGGGGCGGAGCAGCTTGTTCGTACTCATTCCTCGGGTTCGGTCGCGAAGGTAGCGTTGTACAGTGGAGCGGGCTACGCCAAGGCGCGCAGCTATTGCCCGTTGAGACAGCCCCTCGGCCGCTAGCCGCGGAATGGCTGACGCCAACGAAGAGTCAATCATTGAGAACTCCTTAGTAGAAGAGAATAACGGATGGCCTTTCGGCCTCATTGACCGCGCCATGGATTCATCGGACGCGATCAATGACTCCATACTAGGGAGTTGGTTTGCACTTAGTGCTCTGTTTTGTAATGGGATTTTCTAATGTGTAGATGAGGGGGCTGATTTCCCACAAGCCGGGAAACCATTTGTTGCCACATGTCGACTTTATCGGTAGTTCCTTTGGGGGATGTCTGTGGCCGCTGATGAAGCAGTGATCGCGACCAAAACTGGAGTCAATGACCGCGCCGTCGGCTTCATTCTTACGCGGCGTTTGTGGTGTCATTTATCGCGGCGTCCGACAGCAAGGCCGGAACACAGATGAAGGCGTTACGGAAACTGTGCAAGTTGGCCGTATTCCAAATCGATTTCTTGGTGTAAAAGCACGAGCGCAGGATGCGAAAACAGAGTTGACAGATGGCGGCCAGAAGCATCCGATAAGAGTTCGTCACAAAGCGCGTCGAACTC
>JBGVLE010000111.1:0-8299 GCA_045124135.1 Alloprevotella sp. | reverse complement strand
AACTTGTAAGGTCAGAGAGGGGAGGGTCTACGGTGGCCGCCGCAGCCTTGGCGACAGCCAGTGACAAACAGCTCAGCAGAACAAAGGCGAGCCGGAAGGTGTGTTTCATAATAGATATAAGGTGTGTGGCATAATATATATAAGGAGTGCCGCTGCCTCATGCGAGGATTGCAGTGCGCCTTATTTTCCGCCGCCGAATTTAGCGAATAATTTGACGGCATTTTACTTTTTTTCAGACAAAATCGCGAGTTTTCAATTATCCGTCCATTTCTGACCACGAGCGGCCGCAGTCTCCCCGACGTTATCTTCATCCATCCCGAAAGCAATATTTGTTTGCTAATAAACGTTTAAATCTAATCAAATTGCTAACTTTGCAATTCAGAGAACCGCAAAAAGCAACTAAAACTATGAGTTTGTTTGTCAGAAAGTCTGTAGACGCGCTCCTCAAAGAGGCCGAAAACGACGGCGGAAAGGGCATGAAGCGCGTGTTGGGCGCCCCCGGGCTTGTGGCCTTGGGCATTGGCGTCATCATCGGTGCCGGACTGTTTTCGGTCACGGGCGTCGTGGCCGGTCTCCATACCGGTCCGGCCATCACGCTGAGTTTCCTTATTGCCGCCGTGGCCTGTGCTTTTGCCGGTCTGTGTTATGCCGAGTTTGCCTCTATGATACCCATCTCAGGCAGTGCCTATTCCTATTCCTACCTCACCATGGGCGAGCTCGTGGCTTGGATCATCGGTTGGGACCTCGTGTTGGAATATGCTGTGGCCGCCATGACCGTCAGCATTTCGTGGAGCCGCTATTTCTGCGAACTGATGGCGGGGCTGGGTTGGCATTTGCCGCGTGAGTTCACCGCCTGTCCGGCCGAGGGCGGCATAGTCAACCTGCCGGCGATGATAATCGTCGTTGTGCTTTCGCTTATTCTCATGCGAGGCACAAAGGGCAGTGCGCGGTTCAACGACTTCATCGTCGTGTTGAAGATAGCCGTCGTGATGGCCTTCATTGTTTTGGGCTTGAAATACATCCACACCGAAAACCTCACCCCTTTCATCCCCGACAACACCGGTCAGTTCGGCGAGTTTGGGTGGTCGGGCGTGTTGCGTGGCGCTGCCATCGTCTTTTTTGCCTATATCGGATTTGATGCCGTCAGCACGGCTGCGCAAGAGACCAAGAACCCTCGCCGCAATATGCCCATAGGCATACTCGGTTCGCTCTTCATCTGCACCATCATCTACATCCTTTTCGCTTTCGTCATGGTGGGAGTGGTGGACTACCACGTCTATGCCGGCGACACCGGTTCGATTGCTCCGGCCGCCATCGCCGTGCAGCATATGGGCGAGGTGGGGGCAAATGGCGTCGTCACCCCGGCCTGGCCGGCCTTGAATATGGGCATCATCGTGGCCATCCTGCTCGGCTACTCCAGTGTCATACTCGTCATGTTGATGGGTCAGAGTCGCGTGTTTTTCTCCATGAGCAAAGACGGCTTGCTGCCACCCCTATTCTCACATCTCCATGAGCGTTTCCACACACCCGCCCGCAGCAACCTCCTTTTCATGTGTGTGGTAAGCCTTTTTGCCGGCATTGTGCCCGCACAGATTGCCGGAGAGATGACCAGCATCGGCACCCTGTTTGCCTTCTCATTGGTCTGTGTCGGCGTGATTGTGGTACGGCGAACGATGCCCAACGCCCCTCGAGGCTTCAAGACGCCGCTTGTGCCCTATGTGCCTGCGCTCGGCGTGATGTGTTGCGTGGGAATGATGCTCTTCCTGCCTGCCGAAACGTGGATCCGGCTCGTCATCTGGATGCTCATAGGCCTCGACATCTATGCCAACTATGGCGTGACACACAGTCGTATTGGCGGCGGCACCGTGCGGCGTCACGGACAGACGCTGCTGAGCGGTTTGGGCGTGGTGTTGGGCTTCTTGTGTGTGCTCACCGGCTTCTGGCACCAGCAGACCGCCGGATGGCAGGCAGACCGTACCATGCTCGTCATCAGCGTCGTGTTTGGCGTGGCCCACATCGGCTACTTCCTCGTGCGTTTCAAGACGGTGAAGACGCCAGACGGCACCGACGGTGGATTGAAGACTTTGAAATAAATCGCGGCAATTGCTTTTGACGTTCAGATATTGGGGCCGTCTGTGACACAATTTGTAGCAGACGGCCTCATCTTTTTTCCGAAAAGTTGCAGACGGCTTTTCCAGTGGGCAAAAAAAGGCGGCGGCGTGTCGCCATGGCATAAAGATTTGTTTGAAATAAGGAGCGTTTTTCCTGGCATAAGGACATGCAAAACGCTCCTTATGGCAGCAGGCACGCTGAAAGTCACCCCCAAGGCCCATCTATGGCCTCTCTCTCTTTCCCTGTTTCAAATATAACCATTCCGCCGCTATCGCAAAAAGACAAAACACCACGGAAAAAGCCCGAACCGAACGGTCCGGGCTTGAGAGTGAGAGAGTCGGCATCAGCCGCCCTTAAAATTCGACAAACTCAAACGGCAGGAGGTCGCTGACGCTTGGGATTTCGACCACTTCCCCGCTGCCGTAAAGCAAAACGCGGAGGCGACGGCCAAAACGTGTTTCGGCCTGCAGCAACACTTGCCTGCACGCGCCGCAAGGCGATATGGGGCGCGCTGTCAGCCGGCCGTCGGTGCCTCGGGCGGCAATGGCGATGGTCTCGGGCGCCTCGTGGGGATGACTGCTTCCGGCATAGAACATCGCACATCGCTCGGCACATGTGCCGGAGGGGAAGGCCACATTCTCCTGGTTGCTGCCCACGACCACCACGCCGCTTTCGAGCCGCACGGCCGCGCCTACACGGAAGTGGGAATAGGGCGCATAGCTTGTCTCGGTGGCGTCGATGGCGGCCTCGATGAGTTGGCGGTCGGCCTCGGCGAGTTCGTCGGGATGCAGAGAGCGGTAGGCTATGGTGAGCGTCTTGTCTGTCATAAAGTCTGTTGTCTGTAAGGCGGGGTTAAAATAAGGGCCGACAGGCTGATGAGGCAAGGCCCCGTCGCCTGCCGGCTCACGGTATCTTAGAGTTCGCAGCGCACAACGCGACCCATTTGCATCACAAACTTGATGTTCTGGTCGGCGTCGAGCATAATGATGTCAGCGTCTTTTCCGGTTTCGAGCGTACCTTTGCGGTCGAGGATACCCATGATGCGGGCCGGGGTCTCGGAGGCCATGCGGCAGGCGTCTTCGAGGGGGATGCCGGCCTGCTGCACGCAGGTGCGGATGAGGCGGTCCATCGTGGCGATGCTGCCGGCGAGGGCTGAGCGGTCGGCGAGTTTGCACACACCGTCTTCAAGGATGACGCGGGGGTCGAAAGCGGCGTTGCCATGGGTGCAGCTGCAAGCCAGTGAGTCGGTGACGAGAGCCGTTTTCTCCACGCCCTTGATCTGATAGATCATGCGCAGCATAATGGGAGGTACGTGGATGCCGTCGGCAATCATTTCGACCGTCATATTCTCTTCGGCAAAGATGCTTTCGACCGTGCCGGCGGTCTTGAACTCACGGTTCTTGTAGACTACGGGCATGGCGTTGTAGAAGTGGGTGGCGTGCGTCATACCGGCCTCGTTGGCGGCGTGGACGTCGTCGTAGGTGGCACGCGTATGGGCGATAGAGGGCAAAACGCCGTGGTGGCAGCAAGACTTGATGAAGTCTACCGAGCCGGGCAGTTCGGGAGCCTCGTCCCAGCGCTTGAGGCAGGGGCTCTCTTTCAAAATCTTGTTGTATTCTTCGGGTTGCGGTGCCTTAATCCATTCGGGAATTTGCGCGCCGGCTTGGGCGGGGTTGAAATACGGGCCTTCGAGATGGAGACCCATCACGGGGCTGTCGGGCTCGTCCATGAGTTTCTGGCAAGTCTTGACGGCGGCCTCAATCATCTCGACTGTCGACGACGAGAGAGTGGGATAGATGGCTGTGGTGCCGTTTTGCAGGTGGGCGTCTACGGCCACGCGGAAAGCCTCTTCGGTGCCTTCCATGAAGTCGCGGCCGCCACCGCCATGTACGTGCATCTCAATGCCGCCGGGCACTACGTCGGCACCGCCGGCGTCTATGATTTCGGCGTCTACAACGTGGAGATCTGTGGGGAGAACGGCCTTGATTTTGTTGCCGTCTACTACGATGGAACCGCCCTCGAGCCAACCTTGGGGTGTGAGAATGCGGCCATTTACAATCTGTTTCATAGTCGTTTGTGGTTTAAAGGGTTATTTGAATGAATTTGTTCAATTATCTGTGTGATAGCTTATTGTAGTTTCTATTTCGGCCACTCGGCGGTGAGCAGGCTTTCGAGGTTTTCGGGGGTGAGTTTGAGGCGGAACCGGCCGCCGAAAGCCATAGAGATGCTGCCGGTCTCTTCAGACACAATGACGGCAAGGGCATCGCTCTTTTGGGCTATGCCGAGCGCCGAGCGGTGGCGCAGACCGAGCGACTTGGGAATGTCGAGGTCGTGGCTGACGGGTAGAATGCAGCCTGCGGCTTTGATGCGGCCCGAAGACACCACAACGGCACCGTCGTGGAGGGGGCTGTTCTTGAAAAACAGGTTTTCGATGAGGCGCTGGCTGATGGCGGCATCGATGACCTCGCCCGAGCGAATGACGTCGGCCAGTGGGTCTCGGCGTTCAATGATGATGAGGGCTCCCACCTTCTGGCGGCTCATGTTGATGCAGGCCATGACGACGGGCAAAACTTCCTGGCGGTGGGTGGCGTCGGTGCCGCCGCGCTTGCGGAAACTCATCACGCGGCTCAACCACCAACTCTGCCGACGCGAACCTATTTCAGAAAAAGCACGTCGTATCTCTTCCTGAAACAAAACAATCAGGGCGATGGCTCCCACATTGACCAGTTTGTCCATGATGCTGCCCAGCAGGCGCATCTCAAACACGCCCGTCACCACGAGCCACGAGAGCACAAAGAGAATAATGCCATAGAAAATCTTGTCGGAGCCCGACTCGCGCATGAGGCGGTATATATAAAAAAGGAGTAGGGCGACGGCAATGATGTCGATGACGTCTATGATGCCAAAGGAAATCATGGAGAGCATGGGCGGTGTGGCTTGAAGGAGGATAAAAAAGAGAGGGGCTTCACCGGGCCTCGGCGATGGCTTGATGGATTTTGACTGTCTGCACAGCCTCGGCCACGTCGTGGACACGCAAGATGTGGGCACCGGCCAACAGCGAGGCCATATGCAGGGCCGTGGTGCCGTTGAGCGACTCTGAGGGGGTGAGATCGAGCAGGCGGTGGATCATGGATTTGCGCGAGACACCCACGAGCAGAGGCAGGTCGAAAGCGGCGAAGTCTGAAAGGTGGGCCATCAGATGGTAGTTGTGGGCCAGTGTTTTGCCGAAACAAAAGCCTGGATCGAGGATGATGTCGCTGACGCCGAGGCTGTGGAGGCGGTCGATGCGGCGGGAGAAATAGAGTGCCATTTCGCCGAGCAGGTTATCATAGGCCGGGGCTTGCTGCATCGTGGACGGTGTGCCCTGCATGTGCATGAGGATGTAAGGCACACCCAGCCGCGCCACCGTCAGAAACATGCGGTGGTCCATCTCTCCGCCCGAGATGTCGTTGATGATATCGACACCATATTCTTCCACACACATCCGGGCCACGTCGGCGCGGAAGGTATCTACCGACACGACGGCATCGGGCGCTTCGCGGCGCAAGAGCGAGAGACCACGGCGCAGACGGGCCATCTCTTCGTCGGCCGGCACGTCGTCTGCACCGTTTTGAGAGGGGTACAAAGCCGTCGGACGAGACGAGTAGGCGCCCACGTCGATCATCGTGCCGCCCTGGGTGATGATGGTCTGTACGCGCTCGATGATTTCAGCCTCAGACTGCTTGCGGCTGTCGGGATAAAAAGAGTCGGGAGTGAGATTGAGAATGCCCATCACCTGTGGCCGGGCGAGGGAGAAAAGCCGGCCGTGGCAGTTGAGCGAATAAGGGAAAGACATAAAGGCTGCTGAGATTTTCGGTATTGAATAGGTTTGTAGTGGAGTCTAAAAGACTATGAGTGTTGGACGGCCCAACTTGCAAGCCCTGAAAGGGCGTAACATTTTAGCCCAGGTCGTAAGGCCTGGGTAAATATGGCCTCACACATTCCGGCCTGTAAGGTCGGCACACCAAAGCGATTTTTTTAACGCTCAAGTATTCGTGATATGTTTTCAATGTTTCCTGTTCATTGTGACGACCTTACAGGCCGGATATTTAGATATCGCCGCATACCCAGGCCTTACGACCTGGGCTGTTATGTTACGCCCTTTCAGGGCTACTTGGCCGCTAATGTGCTTGTTGTCTCTTCGACTTTTTGCAGACACAGAGACAAATTTAGTGAGAATATTCGTGACGCGTTTAATCTTTCGTGAAAAAAGCGTATTTTTGCGGTTGTATTCATCAAAAAGTCACCTCGCATCCCGACCTTGTCGCTCTTTTCATGCCACGCTGCAGTTGAGAGGAAGGGGCCGGCGAGGCGCAAACCTTATGACAGACATACCATCATTATACAAGCTTTTTTGCGCCCATCCCACCATTACTACAGACACGCGCCACTGCCCTGAAGGCTCCATCTTCTTTGCCCTTAAGGGTGCTTCGTTTGACGGCAACGACTTTGCCAAGGCCGCGCTCGACCAGGGCTGTGCCTATGCCGTGGTAGACAAGGAGGGACTTGGCGGCGACGACCGTTTCATCCACGTGCCCGATGTCTTGAAAACGCTCCAAGACCTCGCCGCCCATCATCGCCGCCAACTGCGCACGCCCATCGTACAAATCACGGGCACCAACGGCAAGACCACGACCAAGGAACTGACGGCAGCCGTGCTCAGCCGAAAATTCAACGTGCATTTCACCCAAGGCAATTTCAACAACCATATCGGTGTGCCTAAGACCCTGCTCGCGATGATGCCGCAACACCAGGTGGCCGTGGTGGAGACGGGAGCCAACCATCCCGGCGAAATCGCCGAACTCAGCAAGATAGTCGATGCCGACTGCGGCCTTATCACCAACATCGGCGTGGCCCATATCGAAGGCTTCGGGTCTGTCGAAGGGGTGGCCAAGACCAAGGGCGAACTCTATGACTACCTGCGGAATAAAACGGGCAGTCTCGTCTTCCTTCACGCCGATAATCCCCGGTTGGCCGGGATGGCTGAAGGATTGGACACCTATAAATATGGGGTCGCCGGAAAGGGTTACGACATAGAGGGAGAGGTGGCCGCGTGCTCGCCCTTCCTGGCCATGAAATGGCGGCGTAGGGGAGGAGAGTGGCACGAAGTGCAGACCCACCTCATCGGTGCCTATAACTGTGACAATGCCTTGGCGGCTGCCGCCGTGGGATGCCACTTCGGCGTAGACGAAAACGACATCACGGCCGCGCTCGCCGACTATGTGCCGAGCAACAACCGCTCCGAACTCAAGGAGACCGGCCGCAACAGCCTGATTATAGACGCCTACAATGCCAACCCCACCAGCATGAAGGCTGCCCTTGACAATTTCGCCCTCATCCCTCATCCCCACAAAATGATGATACTTGGCGAAATGCGCGAACTGGGCGCCGTCTCTGCCGAGGCCCACCAGACACTCGCCGCCCAGGCCGAACAGATGGGTTGTGAAGATGTCTGGCTCGTGGGTGAGGCTTTCGCCGGCTGTGCGCCGTCACTCCGCCACTTTGCCAATGTGGAGGAAGTCGCACGACAACTCTCGCAGCAGCCCGTCGAGGGCCGCCTCATTCTCATCAAAGGCAGCAACGGCACACGCCTCTTCACTCTGCCCACATTGCTCTGACGAACAGACCCAATCAGGATGCGCCCCATCAAACGACTCGACCTCTACATCCTCAAAAAGTTCCTCCCGCTCTTTGTGGGAGCCTTTTGCATTTGCCTTTTCGTCTTTATGATGCAGTTCACTTGGCGCTACATCGACGAACTCATTGGCAAGGGATTGTCGCTCGACATTCTGGGTCAGTTTTTCTGGTATATGGCCATCACGCTCGTGCCCACGGCGCTGCCTTTGGCCGTCCTGTTGGCCTCGCTCATCACTTTCGGCAATATGGGCGAGCAACTCGAACTGCTCTCAATGAGGGCTGCCGGAGTGCCGCTCCTTCGCATCATGCGCCCCATTATGGTGCTGGTCGTCGTGATGACGGGCATTTCGTTCTATTTCCAGAACAAGACATCGCCCGAGGCGCAAATCAACCTGCGCACCCTGCTCATCAGTATGAAACAGGCACAGCCTGCCGTTGAAATACCGGAGGGGGTATTCTATAACGAGATACCCAACTACAACCTCTACGTCAAAAAGAAAAATGCCGCCAC
>JBGVLE010000110.1:0-16105 GCA_045124135.1 Alloprevotella sp. | reverse complement strand
TCGGCCTCACAATTGTAGATGTCGAGCAAGACGCCGACAAGCGGATCGGACGAACCTGACGGCGTGTAGTATTTGATGATGATGTTTTTGAGTTCCTGGAGTTTCTTGTCAATGGCCGAATGGCTGCGCTCATAGCGCTCGATGCTGTACCCCGCGGTGAGCCGGCCGGCTTCGAGACGCTCGGTGTAGGTGAAGATTTTGCTGTTCTCGTGAGTCATGTGCCGGCGAACTTCTCCCATATATTCATCATAGAATTTGAGTATGAGGAAGGCCACCTCGTCGGCTCCCGAGCAGTCTATGGCCTCAAGCAGACGGCGGCGGATGCCGGGCAGCTGATAGTCAAGGAAATAGCTGTGGGCCCGCTGAAGGTAGGCCACCAGTGCCGACACCGACACCCGACGGCTCAGCCCGTTATCGGAATGGCCGTCGTGTTTGATGAAAGCGGCCACGGCCAGGAAGGTGGGCACGTCAACATGGCTCGCACGACACACTTCGTCGACCGTGTGCTCACCGACACCCAAGGGGATACCGAAGCGGCTCATCATCTGCAACAGCGTTGGTTCTCCGGAGATGATGTCGCTCATTTTGGACTGTTCGTTGTAGGGGAAAAGCATGGTTTGAGAGACTATGAGACTAAGAGTGGTTGAGACAAAGAGACTGAGAGTCAAAATAGACAATGGGGCTGAAAGACATGGGCGGCCAAGCCCACTGTTGGTCTCGTTGACTTACAAAGCCAATTGACTCGTTTTCATCGGCAAAATTACAATTTTTATCTTCATCACCGGCCTTGACGTTCATCACCATTTGTGGGTATTTTGCACACTTGTCTCTTCAAAATAATGCCGGACAACACCATTCTGATTTATATTTTCTGTCGCTCATAGACGGCGGGAAGTCAAGACTGGTGATTGGAGCGTGACGGAACGGTCCTGGGCATTCAGTCACATCATCTATCAATAAGTCAGACAGTTACACGGGCGTGATTGTGTGATTGGGAAAAAAGGCAAAACATGCGTTATAGGGATATGAAAAACCGGCTCAAGCCTTGGTGGCTTGTTCCGGTTTTCACAAAAAAATACATTTGGCGAACAACGTCTCCGAGGTTGTCGGGAAGCCGTCCGGAAGCTGTGACAATGCAGTTTATTTCTTGGGCGACCAACCGTCTTTGAGTCCGACGGTGCGGTTGAAGACGAGGTGGTCGGGCGATGAGGTCTTGTCGTAGGTGAAATAACCGATGCGTTGGAACTGCAAGTATTTGGTGGCCTGCTGGGTAGCGAGGTAAGGCTCGACATAGCAGTTTGTGAGCACCTCGAGCGAACCGGGGTTCAGCAGGTCGCGGAAATCGCGCTCGTCGGCAGCCGGGTTTTCCACAGAGAACAGGCGGTCGTAGAGTCTCACCTCTGCCGGCAGACTGTGGGCTACGCTCAGCCAATGGAGCGTGCCTTTGACTTTGCGGTTGGCACCTTCCATACCACTGCGGCTGGTGGGGTCGTATTCGCAATAGATTTCCTCGACTTCGCCCTTTTCGTTTTTCTTGCAGCCGGTGCATTTGACGATGTAGGCATTCTTCAGCCGTACCTCCTTGCCCGGCGACAAGCGGAAGTATTTTTTTGGTGCATCTTCCATAAAGTCTTCCTGTTCAATCCAAAGCTCACGGCTGAAGGTGATGGTGTGCATGCCGTCGGCCGGGTTCTCGGGATTGTTGACGGCTTCCATCTCTTCGGTCTTGTCTTCGGGGTAGTTGGTGATGACGAGTTTGACGGGATGAAGCACAGCAGAGACGCGCAAGGCACGGGCGTTGAGGTCTTCGCGGGCCGCTGCCTCAAGCATGGCATAGTCGTTGAGAGCGTCGAATTTGGTGTAGCCGATCATGCTGATGAACTTGCGCACGGCTTCTGGTGAATAGCCACGACGGCGCAGGCCGCAAATGGTCGGCATACGGGGGTCATCCCAGCCGTCGACAAGATGTTCCTGAACGAGCGCGAGCAGTTTGCGCTTGCTCATCACAGTATAGGTGAGGTTGAGACGATTGAATTCGTATTGACGCGGACGGTTGTCGGCAAGGTCTTTGCCTTCTTTGAGCTGGTCGATGAACCAGTCGTAGAGAGGGCGGTGAGGCACAAATTCGAGTGTGCAGATGGAGTGGGTGACACCCTCAAAGTAGTCGCTCTGTCCGTGGGCGAAGTCGTACATGGGGTAGGCACGCCACTTGTTGCCGGTGATGTGATGGTCTTTGTTGATGATGCGATAGATCACCGGGTCGCGGAAGTGCATATTGGGATTGGCCATGTCAATCTTGGCGCGCAAGACCATGGAGCCTTCAGGCAGTTCGCCGCTGTTCATACGCTCGAAGAGGGTAAGGTTCTCTTCGATGGGACGGTCGCGATAAGGGCTGGCCGTGCCGGGCTGTGTAGGTGTGCCTTTTTGCTGGGCTATCTGTTCGCTGGTCTGCTCGTCGACATAGGCTTTGCCTTCTTTGATGAGCCGTACGGCAAAGTCCCATAGCTGCGGAAAATAGTCTGAAGCGTGACAAATCTTGCCCCATTTGAAACCGAGCCAGGTGATGTCATCTTTGATGGCGTTGACGTATTCGGTGTCTTCTTTTTGCGGATTGGTGTCGTCGAGGCGGAGGTTGCAGACGCCGCCAAACTTTTCGGCCACACCGAAGTCCATACAGATGGCTTTGGCATGTCCGATATGGAGATAACCATTGGGTTCGGGCGGAAAGCGGGTTTGGAGTCGGCCGCCGTTTTTACCTTCCTGGAGGTCGCCGGCCACAATTTGTTCGATGAAATTCTGTCCTGCTTTTGTTTCCTTGGTTTCGTTTTCGGGCTTTTGCATATAGTGTTTGTTTTGAAGTCGGAGAGTGTGGAAGAAGAGGTATGATCCAGGCCGCGCTAGTCTTCTTCTCTCGCCTTGGCGTCAGTTGGCCATTTCCGAGATGAATTTGATGCGGACGAGGCGGATTTCTTCTTCGGTGTAGTCGGCACCGAGTTCGTCTATGGCATCGTCGAGATTGTCGGTCTCAGACTCTTTGAAGTATTGGTATATGTCGGCCACCTGGTCTTCGTCGAGATAGTCGTCGATGAAATAATCGATGTTGATTTTCGTTCCCGACCACACGATGGCTTCAATTTCGTCGAGCAATTCGTCAAACTCAATGCCGTTGGTCATAGCGATGTCGTCGAGCGCCACTTTGCGGTCGATACCGTGGATGATGTTGAGCTTGATTTTGGATTTGTTGGGAATGGTGCGTATACGCACGCCTTCGTTGCTTTCGATGTCGTTTTCTTCGCAGTGGCGGCGTATGAGTTTGCAGAATTCATCGCCATAACGTTTGGCCTTGCCTGCACCGACTCCTGGAATGTTCTGAAGTTCTTCGGTCGTTTGGGGATAGAAGGTGGCCATGGCTTCGAGCGACTGGTCCTGGAAGATGACGTAGGGCGGGATGTCGAGATCTTTGCTCATACGTTTGCGCAGGTCTACGAGCATCTGATAGAGTGCGGGATCGACAGCACAATCGGCACCTGCCTGTATGGGGTCGACCTCTGTCTCGTCAAATTCTTTGTCTTCGATGATGGTGAACGACTCGGGCTTTTTAATGAAGTTTCTGCCCTCGGCTGTCACTTTGAGCACACCGTAATTGTCAATGTCTTTCTTGAGATAGCCGGCAATGAGGGCCTGATGGATGACGGCATACCAAACGCGCTCTGACGTTTCGTCGCCGCAGCCGAAGGGCTCGATGTCGTCGTGATGGTGGGCGCACACTTCGTCGGTGGCGCGGCCTATGAGAATGTCTTTTATATAATCTTCCTTGAAGTCTTCTTTAGTAGCAATGATGACTTCAATGACTTTGCATAAGAGGTCTTTTGCTTCCACTTTAGTTTTAGGATTTAGGCAGTTGTCGCAGTTGCCGCAATTGTCTTTGTCGTATGTTTCTCCAAAATAATGAAGAAGCACTTTGCGGCGACAGACTGAGGTTTCGGCGTATGAGGCCGTTTCACGGAGAAGTTGTCGGCCGATGTCTTGTTCGGCCACGGGTTTGCCCTCCATGAATTTTTCGAGTTTTTTCAGGTCTTTTTCTGAATAGAAGGCAATGCAGATGCCTTCTCCCCCGTCTCTTCCGGCACGTCCGGTTTCCTGGTAGTATCCTTCGAGACTTTTGGGGATGTCATAGTGTATGACGAAGCGCACATCGGGTTTGTCAATCCCCATGCCAAAGGCGATGGTGGCCACGATGATGTCGATGCGCTCCATGAGAAAATCGTCTTGCGTCTGCGAGCGTGTGGTGGGGTCGAGCCCGGCATGATAGGCTTTGGCCTTGATTTCGTTGGCCTGCAACACTTGGGTGAGCTCTTCCACGTTGCGCCGGCTGAGGCAATAGATGATACCGCTTTTGCCGTGATGCTGTTTGATGAAGCAGATGATGTCTTTGACGGCATCTTTTGTCTTGGCCCTCACTTCGTAGTAGAGGTTGGGGCGGTTGAACGAGCTTTTGTATTCCACGGCATTGACGATGCCGAGACTTTTTTTGATGTCGGTGCGCACCTTGTCGGTGGCTGTGGCGGTGAGTGCGATGACGGGTGCACGGCCTATCTCGTTGATGATGGGCCGGATTTTGCGGTATTCCGGTCTGAAGTCGTGTCCCCACTCAGAGATGCAGTGGGCCTCGTCTATGGCATAAAAAGAGACTTTTGTCTTTTTGAGGAAAGCGATGTTCTCTTCTTTGGTCATTGACTCGGGCGCCACGTAGAGCAACTTGGTTTTGCCGCTGAGAATGTCTTCGTGTACGGCTTTGATGGCTGCCTTGGTGAGCGAGGAGTTGAGAAAGTGTGCCACGCTGTCTGTTTCGCATACGTTGCGGATGGCGTCCACTTGGTTTTTCATCAGAGCGATGAGCGGAGAGATGACAATGGCCAAGCCATCCATCATAAGGGCCGGCAATTGGTAGCAGAGCGATTTGCCGCCACCCGTCGGCATCAGTACAAACACATCCTGACCTTCGAGCAGGCTACGGATGATGGCTTCCTGGTTTTGCTTGAAGCCATCGAAGCCGAAATATTTTTTCAGCGCGTCTTTGAGAGGTGTTTTCCCGTTCATAAATTGTCAGGTTAGTGTTTACCCAAACAAAGTTATAAACAAGAATTGAAAACCGACAAATAAAATTGGCTTTTTTTTATTGCACAGCCCACGCACCGACATTATTGCAGCTTGTTGCCGAGATGAGCTTCAGCATAGTCCTTTGTCACGTTGAAGGTTTTAAGCTCTGTTGAGGGCACTTCAAACATGGCGTCGGTCATGATTTTCTCCACTATGGAGCGGAGGCCGCGAGCACCGAGTTTATAGCTGTCGGCTTTGTCTACGATAAAGTCAAGAGCGTCTTCGTCGAAGGTGAGTTTCACGCCGTCCATCTCAAAGAGTTTGGCATATTGGCGGATGATGGCGTTGCGCGGTTTGGTGAGAATGTCGCGCAGAGCCTCTTTGGTGAGCGGGTCGAGATGAGTGAGCACGGGCAGACGGCCGATAATCTCCGGAATGAGTCCGAACGACTTGAGGTCTTGCGGCTGGATGTATTGCAAGAGACGGTCGGGCGAGATGTCGTTTTCGTTTCTCACCGAGTTGAAGCCTACTGTGCGTGTGTTGAGACGATTGGCAATTTTTCGCTCAATGCCGTCGAAGGCGCCGCCACATATAAATAATATATGGCGTGTGTCCACTTTGGTGTATTCCTGGTCGGGATGTTTTCGACCGCCTTTGGGCGGCACGTTGACCACGGTGCCTTCGAGCAGTTTGAGCAGACTCTGTTGTACGCCTTCTCCGCTCACGTCACGTGTGATTGAGGGATTGTCGGCCTTGCGTGCGATTTTGTCTATTTCGTCAATGAAGACGATGCCACGCTCGGCCAGTTTCACGTTGTCGTCGGCAGCCTGAAGCAGACGTGAGAGTATGCTTTCCACATCTTCGCCCACATAGCCGGCTTCGGTGAAGACCGTGGCGTCGACGATGGTGAAGGGTACGTGGAGCAGTCGGGCTATGGAGCGGGCCAGGAGGGTTTTGCCCGTACCGGTGGGGCCAACCATCACAATGTTGGACTTTTCGATTTCCACTTCGTCATCGGCATCGCTCGCTTGTCGGGCCAATCGCTTGTAGTGATTGTATACGGCCACGGCCAGACACTGTTTGGCCTCATCTTGTCCGATGACGTAGCGGTCGAGCCAGGCTTTGATTTCCTTGGGCTTGGGCGTGTCTTTGAGGTCGATGTCGGGCAGGGCGGCGCTGTGTTCCTTTTCCTGCTCGAAGATATTGAAGGCTGCCTCTGCACATTGCCGGCAGATCAGGCCATTGATGCCGGCAATGAGCATACCGGCTTTGGCCGCAGGCCTTCCACAAAACGAGCAGTATTCTTCGTTCTTTTTAGCCATGCTGTTTACGCGCCATTATTTTGTCAATCATTCCGTAGTCTTTGGCTTCTTCGGCCGTCATCCAGTAGTCGCGGTCTGAGTCGGCCCAGACTTTGTCAAAATCGGTGTGCGAATGATTGGCAATGATGGTGTAGAGTTCTTTTTTGAGTTTCTGGATTTCCCTGGCGGTGATTTCGATGTCAGAGGCTTGTCCCTGTGCGCCGCCCATAGGTTGGTGTATCATCACGCGGCTATGAGTCAGGGCTGCACGTTTGCCTTCTTTGCCGGCCACGAGCAGCACGGCGGCCATCGAGGCGGCCATACCCGTACAGATGGTGGCCACGTCGCTGCTGATGAACTGCATCGTGTCGTAGATGCCCAGTCCGGCATAGACCGAACCGCCGGGAGAGTTGATGTAGATGGAAATGTCTTTGCCGGGATCGCAGCTGTCAAGATAAAGCAACTGGGCCTGGAGCGTATTGGCTGTGTAGTCGTCGATGGCAGTGCCAAGAAAGATGATGCGATCCATCATCAGTCGCGAAAATACGTCCATCTGTGTCACGTTGAGCTGGCGCTCTTCGAGAATGTAGGGATTGAGATATTGGTTTTGTGCCTTGACCACGTCGTCGAGCACCATAGAGTTGATGCCCAAATGACGGGTGGCAAATTTTCTGAAATCGTCCATGGTTTTATTTATTTTGAGACTAAAAGACGAGGAGACATAAAGAATAAGTAGAATAAGAGTCAAAGAGTAGATTGTCGTTCTGTGTGCCGACAATTCGCCCTTCGACTCTTAGACTTAAAAACTTATCTCTTATGGATTAAGCGAAGAGTTTGCCGAACTCTTCCACCGAAACGGTCTTGTGGTTGAGTGTCACTTTTGCTTTGAGGGCTTTGGTGAGCTTGTTGTCGGCGCAGCGCTCAGCGAGCATTTCCACCTGCTCTTGTTTCTTGAGCATTTCGCTTGCATATTGTGTGAGATATTCGTCGGGGATGTCGGTCATGCCATACTGGGCAAACTGGAAGCGTGCAGCCTCGATGGCAGTGGCTTTGATGTCTTTCTCTTCCACCTTGATTTCGTTGGCTTTGAGCAGTTCCTTTTTGATGAGTTGCCATTTGAGTTCGGCAATGCTCTTGTCGAAATTCTTGTCGATTTCTTCTTCGCTTTTGTCGGCATTGTTGGCTTTCACCACACGTTTGAGTATATCGGCGGGTATTTCCACTTCGCCCACTTTGTTTTCGGCATAGGCGCGGAGATCGAGCAGGAGTTTGTAGTCGCTGTCGGCTTCGTGGGCTTTGGCGAGATTTTCCTTGATCTTGTTTTTGAACTCCTCTTCGCTCTTGACGGTGTCTTTGCCGAAGATGTTGTCGAAGAGTTGCTGGTCGATGGCGGCGGGCACAAAGCGGCTGATTTCCTCTACCTCAAAAGAGAAGTCGCCTGAGTGGTCGGCCACCTGGTCTTTTTCAATCTTGAGCAATGCGGCTACTTCAGCATCGCTGCCTTCGTAGGCTTTTGAGGGATTGAAGGTGAGCACCTCGTTTTTCTTGGCCGTGGCGAAAAGTGCCTTCTGGTCGTCGTTTTTAAAGTAGGTCGGCATAAGCGAAGCCTTCTCCACGATGATGCCGCCCTCTTTGGTCTGTCCGTCGGCGTCGAGTTCGGCCAGACGTCCGCGCAGGATGTCGCGGTCTTGATAGGTGTCAGCCTCTTCGGGGTGACCGGCTCTTTGGGCATATTGTTTCACTTGGGCGTCAACCTGCTCGTCGGTCACGTCGATGTCGTAATAGTCTACGGTATCGGTAGCGTCGAGGGTGATGTTGATTTCAGGAGCGAGAGCGATGTCGAAGACAAAGACGAAGTCGTCTTGTTTCTCGATGTCCTGTGCTTCATGGTTTTCGGCGTTGATGGGTTCGCCGAGCATATTGATTTTGTTTTCCTGGATATAGTCAAAGAGGCTTTTGCCCAGCAGTTGGTTCACCTGTTCGGCCTTCACCTGCGTGCCATACATTTTTTTGACGAGTCCGGCCGGAACCATACCGGGACGGAAGCCTGGCATTTGTGCCTTCTTGCCGATTTTCTTGAGTTCTTGCTTTACGCTTTCTTCGTAGTCGGCTTTTTGCATCTCAATGGTGAGCACGCCGCTGACGTTGGTGATTTTTTCAAATTTGATATTCATAGTGTATAATTATTGTGCGAAATGTTTCGGGTGGCAAAATTAGTGTAAATGAGCGGCACGGCCAAACAAAGGCCTTTGTTTTTTCTTCGTCCTTAGCCTTCTGTGAGCTTTCCGGCAGTGTCGAGGGCGTGCCACAGGCTGTGCCTGAAGTCGGGGTTGAGTGCTCTGAAAGCCTCGGCCACTGTCTCAATTTGTGTGCGGTCGGAGTTGTTTTCGTGAGGGCACAATTTGACGAGCGGTTGATAGCCTTCAATTTCGGCATGGGTTTTGAGAATTGCTTCGCTCACCATACAGAGCGGACGGATAATCGTGACGGGAAACTTGCGCATCGTCAGCCTTGCCGGCATTGTGGCGAAAGCGCCTTGGTGGGCGAGGTTCATCAGTGCCGTGCGCAGGATGTCGTCTTGGTGGTGTCCGAGGGCAATTTTGTTGCATCCCAAACGCTGTGCGAGGTCGAAGAGTGCTTTGCGACGGTGCCAGGCACAGAGAAAACAGGGTGAGCGTCGCTCGTTACGGTCGGGTTCGAAGGAGATGTCTTCGACATATAGTTTGATGCCCGATGAGGCTGCTCTCTGTTTGAGATAGTCGGCGTCTGACTGATAGTCCACGCCGGCCACACGCACATGGAGGGCTTTCACGTCAAACTGCCTGCCGGAGCGCTTCATGGCTTCTCCGAGCAGGTCGAGCAGGGCCAGTGAGTCTTTGCCACCGGAGAGGCCGAGCAATATGGAATCACCTTTTTCAATGAGTCCATAGCGCTTGATGCCGGCATAGAAGTGGCGGCGCAATTGGCGCTCAAGTCGGCGAGGGTCAGTTGACATATTATAATTAAGAGACTAAAAATCTAAGAGTCTCTTTGTCTTTTATTTCATAAACACAAAATAGACGGCGGCCACGAGACAGACGAAAGCGGCGAGATGGTTCCAGCCGAGGGGTTGTCCTTTGAACATCATTCCAGCCAACACTGCGAAGACGATGAGCGAAATGACCTCCTGCATCACTTTTAATTCGACGAGCGAAAACGGTCCGCCATTGCCTTCAAAACCGATACGGTTGGCCGGCACCTGACACATATATTCAAACAAGGCAATGCCCCACGAAAACAACACCACCAGCAGCAGGGGCCAACGGGTGCTGACACCGGAGGTCTGGAGTTTGAGATGGCCATACCAGGCCAGAGTCATGAATACGTTTGATACAATGAGCAAGAGGAGGGTATAGACGGCTGTCATCTGTGATGGGTGGTATTATATATATTATATGGTCGGGGAGGAGAGGACTGTTCGTTTCATTCGTCACTTTCTGGTCACTTCAGCTCTCATTTTTTTGAGCAGGTCCGAGGCAAAGATGAAGTCACTGAGCCGCTCGTTGTCTGTGTCGATGACCTGATCTTTGTTGCCTTCCCATTCGGCCATGCCGTCGTAAAGATAGAGAATGTGCTCGCCGATACCCAACACGGAGTTCATGTCGTGGGTGTTGATGATGGTGGTCATGCCATACTCGTGGGTGATGCTGTGGATGAGTTTGTCGATGACGAGTGATGTCTTGGGGTCGAGGCCAGAATTGGGTTCGTCACAGAAGAGGTAGACGGGGTTCAAGACGATAGCACGGGCAATGGCCACACGTTTTTGCATACCGCCGGAGATTTCGCCGGGATATTTGCGCTCAGCGTCAAGCAGTCCGACACGTTCAAGGCACGTACGCGCCCGACGAAGGCGGTCTTTGAAAGCTATGTCTGAGAAAATGTCGAGCGGAAACATCACGTTTTCCAACACTGTCATGCTGTCAAAGAGGGCTGCGCTCTGGAAAATCATGCCCATCTCCCGTCTCAGGGCCGTGCGTGCAGCCTTGTCCATAGCCACAAAACTGCGGCCGTCGTAGAGCACATCCCCCGTGGTGGGGGCAAAAAGTCCCACGATGCATTTCATCAACACCGTCTTGCCCGAACCGCTCTGACCGATGATGAGGTTGGTCTTTCCGGCGTCAAAACGGCTTGTGATGCCACGCAACACTTGTTTGTCTTCAAACGATTTGGTGAGTTGGGTAATCTCTATCATGACAGCAGTTGGGTGAGAAACATATCAGAAAAAAGTATGAGCATACTGCTCGACACCACGGCGTTGGTCGAGGCTTTGCCCACTTCGTTCGAGCCGCCCTCGACCGTATAGCCGTAGAACGACGACACGCTGGCAATGATGAAGGCGAAAAAGAGGCTCTTGATGGCGCCCATCCAGAAATACCACTGCGTGAAGTCGTGTTGCATACCCGCGGTGAGGTCGGTCGGGGTGATGATGTGGCCGATATAAGCCGTGGCATAGGCCCCGACCACGCCGCTGGTGGTGCTGAATATCACGAGGAAAGGTATCATCGTCACCAGTCCCACTATCTTGGGCAAGATGAGGAACGAGGCGGAGTTGACCCCCATAATCTCAAGCGCGTCAATCTGTTGGGTGGTGCGCATAGCGCCCAGTTCCGAGGCGATGTTGCTGCCCACTTTGCCGGCCAGAATAAGACACATAATGGACGACGAGAATTCGAGCAGCATGATTTCACGCGTGGTGTAGCCCGACACCCACATAGGCATCCAGGCACTTTGGATGTTGAGCTTGATCTGTATACAGATGACTGCTCCGATGAAAAACGAAATGAGCAGCACGATGCCGATGGAGCCTACACCGAGCTGGGCCATCTCTTTGAGACACTGCTTGAAGAAGATGCGCATACGCTCCGGACGCGAAAACACGCGCCCCATCAACCGCAGGTATGACCCGAATGTGTGCAGACCTGAAAGGATAATCATAGTCGCTGAAGTTGGATTTTTATTCTCAGAGTTGCAAAATTACTTCATTTGCACTAATTTTGCGGATTAAACAAAGGAAAAAAATAGCAGACTCTTATATTCAACACATCTATAAATCACCTCAAACAGCTATCTCTTTTATGGAAAAAAGCGCATTGCAAATTGCCCGCTCAGCCTATCAGCCCAAGCTCCCGCTCGGTCTGCGTGGCAACGTGAGCATCAAAGAGGGTCAGCCCACACAGAGCGTGGGCGACCAGGAAGAAATCAAGGCTCTCTTCCCCAACACCTATGGCATGCCTCTCGTGGAATTTGTGCCTTCTGACGAGAAAAAGACCTATGCTCCTATGAATATGGGTGTCATTCTCTCCGGAGGTCAGGCTCCCGGCGGACACAACGTCATCTGCGGCCTTTTCGACGAACTCAAGAAGCAAAACCCCGACAGCAAACTCTATGGTTTCCTTATGGGGCCCGGCGGTCTCGTCGACCACAAATACATTGAAATCACCGACGAGATTGTGGCCGAATACCGCAACACCGGCGGTTTCGACCTCATCGGCTCGGGCCGTACAAAACTCGAAAAAGCCGAACAGTTTGAGGCAGGTCTCGAAATCATCCGCCAGCTCAACATCAAAGCCATCGTCATCATTGGCGGCGACGACTCCAACACCAACGCTTGCGTCCTGGCCGAATATTATGCCGCCAAGGGTTGTGGCGTCCAGGTGATTGGCTGCCCCAAGACCATCGACGGTGACCTCAAGAACGAACAGATTGAGACCAGCTTCGGCTTCGACACCGCCTGCAAGACCTATGCCGAGGTCATCGGCAACATCCAGCGCGATGCCAACTCTGCACGCAAATACTGGCACTTCATCAAGCTTATGGGGCGCTCTGCCAGCCACATTGCACTCGAATGTGCCCTACAGTGCCAACCCAATGTCTGCATTATCAGCGAAGAAGTTGAAGAGAAAAACCAGACGCTCGACGACATCGTCAGTTATATCGCCTCTGTCGTGGCACAGCGCGCTGCGGATGGCAACAACTTCGGCACTGTGCTTATCCCCGAAGGTCTCATCGAGTTCATCCCGGCCATGAAAGCCCTCATCGCCGAGCTCAACGACCTGCTCTCTACGCCCGAGGCTGCCGCCGTCAACGCCGACGACCAGCGTGCCTGGATCATGTCGAAACTCTCTGCCGCCAACGCCGCCGTATACGAAAGCCTGCCCGAAACCGTGGCCCGTCAGCTCACTATGGAGCGCGACCCCCACGGCAACGTTCAGGTGTCGCTCATCGAGACTGAAAAACTTCTCTCTGAAATGGTTGCCAAGAAACTCGATGCCTGGAAGGCAGAAGGCAAGTTTGCCGGCAAATTTGCCGCCCAGCACCACTTCTTCGGATACGAAGGCCGCTGCGCAGCTCCCTCAAACTACGACGCCGACTATTGCTATGCCCTCGGCACCAGTGCCGCCCAACTCGTGGCCAACGGCAAGACGGGCTATATGGCCATCGTCAAAAACACCACGGCTCCTGCCGAAGAGTGGATTGCCGGCGGTGTGCCCATCACGATGATGATGAACATGGAGCGTCGCCACGGCGAAATGAAACCCGTTATCCGCAAGGCCCTCGTGCGCCTCGACGGATCACCCTTCAAGACATTTGCCGCCCACCGCGACGAATGGGCAAAAAACACCTGCTTCGTATATCCCGGACCTATCCAGTATTTCGGTCCGACCGAAGTGTGCGACCAACCCACCATCACACTCCGACTCGAACAGGCATAAGCCTCACAACCCTTCACACAGTCTGCCGGCACACCACCGGCAGATTGTGTATTCAATATAATATAATGTGTCGGGGAGAGGCGAAAAGCCGGGAGGGACGAAGAGTAAAAAAGCGTCCAGACAAGGCCTGAAAGGGCGTATTGTTCTTATGAGCGGCCGAGCAAGGCCTGAAAGGCCGTAACATAATAGCCCAGGTCGTCAGGCCTTGGTATGCGGCAACCTCTAAAATCCGGCCTGTAAGGGCGGCACAATAAGGGGGATAGCGTCCGTGAAAGGGCCTAACATAATAGCCAGGTCGCCGGGGTATGTGAATAAGATGCTCACGGATAATCCGGCCTGTATGGTCGGCACACAATCGGACACAATCCCTTCTATGCCATATATCAGCCTTCCCTGTCATCCTTCACCATTCTCAACCTTCTTTACTCTCTCTATTTCCTTCCATTTCACTTTACTCTCTTTACTCTTTCCCCCAAACTCCACATCCCGCCAATGACCCGCCACCGTCGCCGCCGGCATAGCCGCCATATCATAGCCCGCCTGGCTTTGCGCTTGAGCGCCCCTGTGCGCACGGCCGTGAGTTTCGTTGTCGTGGCCGGACTCCTATGGGGCTTGTGGGCCTTTTTCCTTTCGCCGCTCACCCGCATTTGGCAAGGCGTGTTCGGCACGGTGGACTATCCCGCCGAGTTTCCTGTGCGCGGCATAGACGTCAGCCACCATCAAGGCCCCATCGATTGGGACAAAGTCGCCACCGCAGAGGTGGGTGGCAGCCCGCTCACATTTGCCTTCATCAAAGCCACCGAGGGCACAAGTCTCACCGACGAGCGTTTTGCAGAGAATATGAAAGGAGCACGTCGGGCCGGACTGATGTGTGGTGCCTACCATTATTATTCTCCCGGCAGTTCGGCACGCTGGCAGGCCGACTTTTTCGTCCGCCATGTTCATTTGCAGCCCGGCGACCTTCCGCCTGTGCTCGACATCGAGCAAACGGGCGACCTCTCATCGCGGGCGCTTCGCGACTCTGCTTTGGTATGGCTTCGTCTCGTCGAGCGTCACTATGGTGTGCGGCCTATTCTCTACACCTACCACAATTTCCGCTCGCGCCATCTCTCCACACCCGTCTTCGACGACTATCCCTACTGGATAGCCCACTACTATGTCGATACCCTGCGCTATGAGGGCCGCTGGCATTTCTGGCAACATACAGACCGTGGCCGCGTGGCAGGCATCAATGGCGATGTCGACATCAACTGCTTCAACGGTTCGGTCTATGCCCTGCGCCAACTCACACTGCGTGAAGAACTTGTGGAATAGCAAAACACCAATGGACTTGGAGTTTTTGAGCGGCCGGATAGTCGCCGGCAAGGCATGACATCATAGCCCAGGGCGTCAGCCCCGGTGAACGATATCCTTTACATCTCTGCCTTTAAGGCCGACATACCCAAGCTCTCTCTACTTCTTTTTACATTCTCTACTTCACATTCACCCCTTTGTCCTATGTCGAAACATATCGTTATGTGGCCATTCATGGACGGAGTTCTTGGCCAGTCGTCACAAGCACACGCCATCTGGATGAAACAACACCTTGAAGCCCTAATGGATGAGGTACCTGAAATCAAGCAGATAGAAGTGGGCGTCAATACAAGTAAGAGTCCGATGGCCTACGACGCCGTGCTCATCCTTGTGGTTGACGATGCTGAAGCCCTTCAGCGTTATCGCCTCCATCCCGAGCATCAAAAGATTTCACAACATTGCCACGAGGTGCGCTCATCGCGTACGGTGGTGGATTATATCATCTAATAAAAAACTGATACATCTTCTTACCCCCCCCAAAATGTTTCCATTTTCCCAATCACACAATCACACGCCTGTAACTTTCTGACTGTTTGTGAATTGCTGTGATTGGAACTTTCAGTCACGCTCAGTCACATCAGTCTGACGGCGCAGCGCCTCTGCGTGTGTTCAATCGGCAGGGTTATGTGTGACATTACAATGCAAGTTTTATCATTTGATCTGTATTGGAATAAAATTTGTCAAACAGCCAGATATATTAAACTGATAGTTTATAAATTCTCATTATATACCTGTTTATCAATATATAACCAAACTTCTATTCAAATAGGGTTTGTTTTTAGTCTTTTGACAACTATTCAAAAGACGTCGTCAAAAGTTGATGCTTGTCCTGTCCCTATTGCAGGAAAAACTGTCCTTAGGCTGCGAGATACTATCCTTATGACAGGAAAAGGTGCAATTAACAACGAGGAGACCCTGTTATGGGCCTCCTCGTTGTTGTCTGACCCAAAGTTATCATCGGGAAGCCAAAGAGAAAAAGACAAAAACGGAAGTGCCGCCCAAAACGGACCTGTATGGCACCTTACAATCCCGACCGGCCTCAAACCCGACAGCGGCCATCAACAGCGGCCATCAAGGAATGACACGTCTCAAAAATCAACGTTTTTCTTGGCCACCTCCTGCATTTGCAGTAACTTCGCCACGATTTAGTGTGCTTATGCCAAAAGGCCTTGAACGCGCACGTCATTTTTTATAAAGCAAACCATCATAAAACCTTCACAACGTGGCACAGACCAAATACATCTTCGTGACCGGAGGCGTGGCCTCCTCCCTCGGCAAGGGCATCATCTCATCGTCAATCGGCAAACTGCTCCAGGCCCGCGGCTTCAACATCACCATCCAGAAGTTCGACCCCTACATCAACGTCGACCCCGGAACGCTCAACCCCTATGAGCACGGCGAATGTTACGTCACAGACGACGGACAGGAAACCGACCTTGACCTCGGACACTACGAGCGCTTCACCGGCATCAAAACCACACGCAACAACAACGTCACTACCGGCCGCATCTATCAGAGCGTCATCGAGAAAGAACGTCGCGGAGACTATTTGGGCAAAACCATACAGGTGATCCCACACATCACCGACGAAATCAAACG
>JBGVLE010000109.1:0-1900 GCA_045124135.1 Alloprevotella sp. | reverse complement strand
CAACCAGACGCTGGCGCAAATCGAACTTTTCACAAAGCCTTACGAAATCGGTGTCTACCGTCTACCCAAACACCTGGACGAGGAAGTGGCTCGCCTACACCTTGCCCGAATTGGCGTGCACCTCACAAAACTTTCGCAAGCGCAGGCCGACTACATCGGTGTGCCCGTAGAAGGTCCTTACAAGCCCGAACATTATCGCTATTAGTATTCCGAAACCCGCAAACACATGGAAAACGTTTCGCAAAACAAATCTGCTCATTGGCAGAGCCTGCTGAAAAAATGCCTCCCCGATGCCCTGGTGTTGCTCGTGTTCTTAGGCATCAGCTTCGCCTATTTCATGACACCCCTCTCGCAAGGCATGGTGTTGGGCGGGCACGACACAATTGCCTCCATCGGACAGGGACAAGAGCAACTGCAATACAGAGCCGAGCACGGTGAGACCACACGATGGACCAACGCCTTGTTCAGCGGCATGCCTACTTATCAGATTGCTCCCAGCTACGAGTCGACTTCTCTGCTCTCGTGGCTCGAAAAGGTGTACCGCCTCGGCACAGATGGACCTCTGAGCTACATTTTTCTGTACCTCTTGGGCTTCTACATCCTGATGCGTGCCTTTAATTTCAAACCCTATCTGGCTGCATTGGGAGCCATTGTGTGGGCTTTTTCGTCCTACTTTTTCATCATCATCGCCGCAGGCCACATCTGGAAAGTGCTGACCCTGGCTTTCATCCCGCCGACCATCGCCGGCCTCGTGCTGTGTTACCGCGGCCGCCTGCTGTGGGGAGGTGTTACGACGGCACTCTTCACAGCCTTGCAAGTGCTCTCCAATCACGTGCAAATGACCTACTATTTCCTCTTCGTGATGCTCTTCATCGTGCTGGCTTATGGCGTGGATGCAGTGTTGAAGAAGAAATTTGCAGCCTTTGCCCGCGCCACCGGCGTGGCACTGCTGGCGGGTCTGATCGGCGTGGCTGCGAATCTGCCCAGCCTCTATCACACTTACCAATATAGCAAGGAATCCATGCGCGGCAAGGCCGAACTCACGCCTCTGCCCTCGGAACGTCGGGGCGGCGCGGCCACCGACGGACTCGAGCGCGACTACATCACACAATGGAGCTATGGTGTCGGCGAAACAATGACGCTGATGATTCCCGGCTATTACGGCGGCGGCTCGGGCGAGCGCATGCTCGACAATCCCAAGGCCGAAAAATCAAGCACCTATCTGAGCGATGCCGGCAGCCTTGAAAGCCAAATCGGCCGCGGTTACCCGGGTTGGGCGCAGTATTGGGGCGAACAGCCCATGACTGTGGGCCCCGTGTATGTGGGTGCGTTGGTTTGCTTCTTGTTTGTGCTGGGTTTGTTCTTCGTGCGCGGACCGCTGAAGTGGGCTTTGTTGCTTTCCACCATGCTCTCTCTGCTTTTTGCATGGGGCAAGAACACCATGGCCATCACGGATTTCTTCATCGACTTCCTGCCCATGTACAGCAAGTTCCGCACCGTGTCATCGGCCCTGGTCATTGCAGAATTCACCATGCCGCTGCTGGCCATGCTCTGCCTGGCTAAAATCGTGCAGAAGCCCGACGAATTGTGGCAAACGCGCCACGGACGCGTCGGCTTGGGAGTGGCCACAGCCTGCACCGCCGGTCTGTGTTTGCTGCTGAGCCTTGTGCCGAGCCTGGCCGGCAGTTTCGTGGCTTCGGTCGAGGAGGAAGGTTTCACGTATCTGAGTCAGTATTTCCCCCACTTCCGCAGCGGTGTGGTGGAAGTGCGTCAAGCCATTCTCAGTGGCGATGCCCTGCGTTCGTTCTTCATCATAGCCCTTTCGCTGGTGCTGATATGGCTCTATGTGCGCCGTCGCATCAAGGCTTCAGTGCTTTGCGTTGCACTGACGGTGATTTGC
>JBGVLE010000108.1:0-32605 GCA_045124135.1 Alloprevotella sp. | reverse complement strand
CTCAACCTCCTTCGTCGGTTGAGGAATGACTTTCAGCCATTCCCATATGCCTATAAGCAATAATAGAACTGTTTACCGGACAACAATAATAAAAAAATGACTCGTCTGCAGTTCTAACGGGATGCAAACGAGTTCTGTTGATGCAAAGGTAAGGCATTTATTTGAATTGTGTATGGTTTTTGGAGGAAAAGCGGGGAAAGGGAGATGATTTTAAACAGATTAAACAGATGTTGGTTATCTGTGGCGGAAAAGAGAGAATACCTTTGTGGTGTCAATGTTGGTACGGCGGATTCTGAAATCAAAATATACTTTCCTCACTTCTCTTCACTCTCTTTCCCTTTCTCATCTTCCGCTCCACCTGTCGCAGGGCCGAAGCCAGGCCGGGCGAGAGACGTTCGGTTTGCAACAGTTCGAGCGCCATCTGCAATTCGGCAAGGAACTCGGGATAGTGCCGGCATTGCTCATAGGCCAGCTTTATGCAAAGGGCACGAATGGCGTAAGGTTGGGCAACGGCTGTGATTTTCGACAGACAATAATCCATGAAATCGGCCCTGAGGCTTTCGGCAGTGAACGGCTGGCGATGGAGCAGCGACAAGAGTAAGCGACAGTGGGCTATATGGGTCTCTTGTAAGACACGGTCTATCATTTCGTCTTGTTTGGCATAAAGCCAAGCGTTATCAGCCTCGTCAAGATGTGTGAACACCCAAAGGGCATTGACCGACACCCGGACATCGGCCGCTGCGGTCAAGCCATATAGTGCAGCCTTCATCTCGTCATTTCCTTTTATGATGCGACAAAGCTCACAGACCTCATCCTTTGAGATGCGGCCTGTGAGCTTTGTTCGTAAAAGGCTTGTCGGCGACGATGTAGCAGAGTCCATCGGGTCAACGCCTTCTGGCTGCTTTATTGATCAGGTCTTGAGCGCGACGCAAATTGTCTGTGGCCCTGTCGCCGGCATAGCGGGCACGGCGCTCATAATCGGCTGCGCGGTCGTAGTAGTTGCGGGCCCGGCGGCGATAGTTTTCAGCCTCTTTGTAGTGTTTGCGTTTGGCATAGCGCTCGGCCTCCCGATCATAAGACTCGGCCTGCCGGCGCGCTTGCTCGGCCTGCCGGTAATAGCTATGGGCGCTCTGGGCATTGGTAATGGACTGGCGCTGATAGCTGATGGCACGCGAGATGTCGTCGGAGGCTTTCTGGGCCATTGCCGGCAAGAGGCAGAAGGCCAAGACGAGAAGGCAAAACAGTTTTTTCATAATCTCAATTTATAAGAAAGTGTCGGTGAAGTCATTGCTTGTCTAAAGCGTCAAACAGCCAGTTGATGCACTGTTCGGGATCGGCACCTCGGGCTGCAGCATATTCTTTGGCCAGAAGTACAAAAAAGGCATTGTCGCCTGTGAGATGGGCCAGATTGCGACAACCGCGCTCTATGCTGACGGGGCGGCCTATGCGAAGGCTGTTGGTGTCGATGAGGGCAAAATGATAGCGGCCGTCTATTTGGTCGAAAAGGATGTTGCCGGCCGAGAAGTCACGATGCAGGAAACCTTGTTCGTGAAGACGGGCAGCAAAACGGGCAAACTGCCGCACCACCTCTTCGCGCTCTTTGTCTGAGAGCACCATCACCTCGGCCAGGCTGTAGCGATAGTCGGAATGAAGGCTGACGAAATAGGTCGTTGTCTTGGTCCAGCCCTTGGGGTATTTGACAAAGGCAATGGGCTCGGGACTTTCAAACCCACGCTCTCTCAGCGAGAGGGGCTTGTAGTAGGCTTTCTTGCCTTTGGATGCCTTGAAGGTCTTGACAGCCAGGCGGCTGCGCAAGGGTAACTGGCCGTAGCGTTTGACGCAAAGCGTGAGACCGTCAACCTGCAGTGTGCGCACCACGTTGCGGTCGCGGAAGATTTCACGACCTTCACGGTCAAAATGTTCCTCGATGTGCGTCAGATAGTCGCGCAGATACTCGTATTTGGGGTTGAGTATGATTTTCATGACTTCAAAAGGACGGGTTTCAAACAGGAAAGGAGGAGATTACATCAGTCCCGAGATTTCGCCATCCCGGCAATCGATGAAGTTGGCCTGAGGGGTCTTGGGCAGGCCGGGCATACGGAGGATGTCGCCGGCAATGGCCACAATCATTCCGGCACCGGCATTGATGACCACGTCACGGATTTGCAGGTCAAAACCACTCACGGCGCCGTAGCGCTTGGCATCGGCCGAAAACGAGAACTGGGTTTTGGCAATGCAGACGGGGAAGGCAGCCATGTTGTGGTCGGTGGCGAGCTTGATGCGCTTGAGCGCGGCGGGAGCGAAGCTCACTGTGGCGGCACCGTAGATGTTTCGGGCCACTTTCTCAATCTTGGTCTTGATGTCGTCGTTGTCGTCGTAGGTGAAACGGAGCGGGGCTGAGGGATTATGCGCGATGGTGTCTACCACGACACGGGCCATCTCGGCGGCGCCTGCCCCACCCTCGGCATAGGCATTGTTGATGACGAAGGGGACTTTGAGGTCGTCTTCACAGTGTTGGCGCAAGAGGGCCATTTCTTCGTCGGTGTCGGAGGCGAAACGGTTGAACACGACGACGACGCTCTGGCCGAAGCTGCGCAGATTGGCCACGTGGCGGTCGAGATTGGCCAAGCCTTGGCGCAGCCCGTCCATATTGGGCGTGGCAATCTGGTCGAGGGGTACGCCGCCGTGCATTTTCAGGCCCTGGGCCGTGGCCACGATGACGGTGAGGGCGGGCTGCAAACCGCTCTTGCGGCAGAGGATGTTGTAGAACTTCTCTGCGCCGAGGTCGGCACCGAAACCGGCTTCGGTGATGGTGTAGTCGCTGTGTGAAAGGGCCATTTTGGTGGCCAACAGGGAGTTACAGCCATGAGCTATATTGGCAAAGGGGCCGCCGTGGATAATGGCCGGTGTGTGTTCGGTGGTCTGGACGAGGTTGGGCATCAAGGCGTCTTTGAGCAGGGCCATGACGGCACCGGTAGCGCCCAGGTCGGCCACGGTGAAGGGCTGGCCCTGGTAGTCGTAGCCAAGGAGGATGTGGTCTACGCGCTCACGCAGGTCGGCCTCGTCCTTAGCCAGACAGAGGATAGCCATAAGTTCGGAGGCCGGCGTGATGTCGAAACCCGACTGGGCCTCAAGGCCGTTGGTGGCCGGGCCGAGGCCGGTGACGATGCTGCGCAACGAGCGATCGTTGACGTCAAGCACACGGCGCCAGAGCACCTCTTTCAGTCCGAAGCCTTCGGCACGATGCTGATAGAGATAGTTGTCGAGCAGGGCACTGATCATATTGTGGGCCGAAGTGATGGCGTGGAAGTCGCCGGTGAAATGGAGATTGATGCGCTCCATTGGCAACACCTGGGCGTGTCCGCCGCCTGCGGCGCCGCCTTTCATTCCAAAACAGGGACCGAGCGAGGGTTCACGCAGCGCCACAACGGCTTTCTTGCCGATGTGGTTAAGGCCCAGAGCCAGGCCGATAGACACCGTGGTCTTGCCGATGCCGGCCTTGGTGGCGGTGATGGCGGTGACGAGGATGAGTTTAGACTTCGACTGTCCGATGAGCGAGAGCGGCAACTTGGCAATGTGCTTGCCGTAGCACTCAATCTGTTCGGGGTCGATGCCTATCTTGGCGGCGATGTCGCCGATGGGTTCGAGCGGAGTCTGGCGTGCAATTTCGAGGTCTGTCATGAGATGAAAAGGGATTTATTCAGGTTATTGGTTTGTTTATATATAATTATGGTGTGGCGAAGGCTTCAGTTCGTCACATCTTGCCCAAAAGTGCAGAGATGTTGGCCGTGAAAAGGCGCACTGAGATGGCCAGCAGAATGATGCCGAAGAATTTGCGCATCAGATAGATGGCACTGCGCGAAAGGATGCGTTCCACCTTGGCCGTGGCGCGCAAGACGCAGTAGACGAAGAGCATGTTGAAGGCCAAAGCAATCAAGATGTTGACACTCGAATATTCGGCCCGGAGCGAAAGCAGTGTGGTGAACGAACCGGCACCGGCTATGAGCGGGAACACCACAGGCACGAGGGTGGCTTCTTTGATGGGGCCGACGTTTTTGAAGATTTCGATGTCGAGTATCATTTCGAGGGCCATGAAGAAGATGACCACGGCGCCGGCAGTGGCAAACGACTCAATGTCGACGCTGAAGAGGCGCAACATCACGTCGCCGGCAAAAAAGAAACCGACGAGCAGGGCCGTCGAGATGAGGGTGGCTTTTGAGGCACTGACGGGACGGCCTTTTTGTTTAAGGTCTATGATGATGGGGGTGGAACCCAACACGTCAATGACGGCAAAGAGCACGATGAAAGCACTGACAATCTGCTGGATGTCAATGCGGGAAAAGAAATAGTCTATGGATAGCATCATGAACTGGTAGGTTTAGGGTTTGTTCTGTGTGGCCGCATTTTCAATTGTCGGCAGACCGGATGATGCGCCTTGCGGTCTCGATGATGGTGTCGACGTCGCGGCGATAGTCTTCAGAGGTGATATCCACCTTCACGTCGGGCGCTATACCTTCTTCGGTGAGTGCCATCTGCCGGTCATACATCGGGCAGGCCGAGAAGCGCAGTGTCCATCCGCAGGGCAGCTCGGAGGTGAGCGGCATACCCGAGCCTCCTCCGGTCTTGTCTCCCACTATGGTGACACCCGGCAGACCTTTGACAAACATCACGAAGGCATTGGCGGCACTGTAGGTGCGGCGGTTGGTGAGCACGACGAGGGGCTTCGTCCAGCGCTGTCCGCCAAAGGGCTCAATCTCGATGGCCTGAGGCTTTGAGAAATCATTGTGGCCTTTGCCGGTCTTGTGGGCCATATAGCCGCCTGTGGTTTTGCCGGCCACGAAAACCGAGGCCAGCTTTTCGGCCGAAGTGAGTCGGCCGCCACCGTTGGAGCGGATGTCGAGTATCATCCCTTTGCAAGGGGCCAGTGTGAGCATCATAACGTGGAGGTTGCCGTCGCCGAAAGACACGTCGAACGAGGGGCAGCGCACATAGGCGATGCTGTCGGCCAAGACGCGGTATTTCAGACCGCCTGTGGTGACATAGTCCGTCGTCCGGCCCAGATATTTGCGCTCGAGTGTGTCGGCATAGTTGGCCGGATAGTTGTCAAACCACTCGCCATAACGGGCCGTGCCGAGCGATGAAATGATGTTGACGTGGCCGTCACGGAGTTCGCAGACGACGTCTTCGAGCAGGTTGAAATAGTCCCAAAGAGTCTTCTGCTCGGCCAGTTTCGGCTGGTAGCGGGCATAGACTTCGTTCCAGTCGAGCCCATACTCGGTGGCTTTGAGGTCGAAGAAGCAATAGCGCTCATCGAGGGTCTGCCAAAGGGCGTCGAAGTTGCCGCGGATGGTGTTGGGGGCCACCTCTTCGGTGATGCACGAGGTCGCGGCAAGAACCGAGACCAGCATCGTCAGGAGGCTGGCCACACGGACTTTTATGCTTCTGATGACGTTTTGCATAACTTCAGCGGGACGTGAGACGGAAATGCCGCACGAACCCAATGACGAAAGAGTTGTTCCAGCTGTGGTATTTCAACCCTCCCACCTTGCTCTGCCTCACGTCCGAGAGATAGCCCACCGTGGCCGTGAGCCGGCGGAAATGGAATTGGGCCGTGAGCAGGGTGCGCAGCGTGGGTGCATTGCCGGGCCAGGTGACGTGGAGGTGCCCACTCTGATGGCCGAGCGCAAAGATTTCGTAGTACGACTGGCCATAGTGGGGCTGAAACTTCATCCCCATCATCGGAGCGTCGGTCTGAAGGGTGAGAGTCAGTGGCAAACGACCGAGGCGGCTGTCGTAGGCGGCAAGGGCCGAAAGGCCTACGGCCAGAGCGGCGCGACCTTGGGCGGGATTGTTGCCGGAGAGGCCGGTGTTGTAGGTGAAGCCCAAGTCGGCCTCGGCCATACTGCCCAATGCGAGCCGAAGGTCGGGCCAGGGTTTCCAGTTGTAGCGCCAGGCCACTGCAAAGGTGACGTCGCCGTCGTAGGCATCGTGATTGCCGGCCGTGGAAGTGACATAGGCCAGGCGGCCGTCCAGCCTCGTCGAAAAACTCACGCGGCCACCACTGCGCCGCAGGCCACGCTCGGTGAGATGAGCCAGGGTGAAAGTGGGGCCGGTGTATTCCAGAGGCGAGATGTAGGTGTCGAGGGCATTCGAGCGTCCGGCACCGACGAGCCACATACTGTGGTGGACGCCCGTGGTGTCAAACGGTGCAGTCCCGGCGCTTTGGGCAGCAGCCGCGACGACTGCCAGCCACATCAACGCCGCCACCTGACACTTCAAGAGATTACGCATTTTTGCCCCGGCGTTTCTTTATGAAATATTTCACCACAAAAAACACCACGACCAAGGCGACAATGGCCAGTATGCCGTAGCCGATTTCGTGACTGTATCGGGCGGCCAAGTTGCTCACGTCTTCAGGGGTCTTGATGTCGGGCGCCGACTTGTAGATGACGAAGCCCAACGAGGCCAGGACGGTGTTCCAGATGCCGGCACCGAGTGTGGTGTAGAGCAGGAACTTGCGGATGTCCATGCCCGAGAGGCCGGCAGGGATGGAGATGAGCTGGCGCACGGCCGGCACCAGGCGGCCGAAGAAGGTGGAGGGCACGCCGTGACGGCGGAAATAGTCTTCGGCCTTCTTGACCTTCTCGCTGTTGAGCAGGCAGAGGTGGCCCAACTTGCTGTCGGCAAACTTATACACCACGGTGCGGCCGAGCGTACGGGCCAGATAGTAGTTGATGAGTGCGCCGATATCGGCACCGATGGTGGCCATCACGATGACGAGGAAGAAGTTCATGCCCTCGCTGTCGGTCAAGGCGAGCCATGCCGCCGGCGGCACGACCACCTCAGAGGGGAAGGGGATAAACGAACTCTCTATGGCCATGAAGAGCGTGATGGTCCAGTAGTTGAGATTTTCGAGACAAAAGGTGATGAGCTCGCTCACGGTGTAAGGATTTTGGTGTGTGACGGTGAGGATTTAGAAATAGCCTTCGCGTTTCTTTTGCTCCATCGATGCGTCGCCGTCGAAGTCGATGACGCGCGTGGTGCGCTCGCTCTTGGTGGTGGTCATCATTTCCTCGACGATTTTCTCGATGGTGTCGGCTTCGCTCTCCACCGCTCCGGTCAACGGCCAGCAGCCGAGGGTGCGGAAGCGTATCGTGCGGGGCACGATCTTGTCGCGGTAACATTCCGGCAGGCGGTCGTCGTCGGGCATGATGAGCTGGCCGTCTATCTCGACCGTGGGGCGCTCTTTGGCAAAATAGAGGGGCACGATGGGGATGTTTTCCAGACGGATGTATTGCCACACGTCGAGCTCGGTCCAGTTGCTCAGAGGGAACACGCGTATGCTCTGTCCCTGGCGGATGCGGGTGTTGTAGATGTCGCGTATTTCGGGCCTCTGGTTTTTGGGGTCCCAGCGGTGGAACTCGTCGCGGAAGGAGAATATGCGCTCTTTGGCGCGGCTCTTCTCTTCGTCACGGCGTGCGCCACCAAAGGCGGCGTCGAAGTGGTGTTTGTCGAGAGCCTGCAACAAGGCCTGGGTCTTCATCAGGTCGGTATGCACGCGCGAACCGTGCGTAAACGGCCCGACACCTTGACGGAAGGCCTCTTCATTGCTCTCCACGATGAGCTGCCAGCCGTGCTCCCGGGCATACCAGTCGCGAAACTCCAGCATTTCTTTAAACTTCCAGCGGGAGTCTATGTGCATCAAAGGGAAGGGCGGTTTGCCGGGGGCGAAAGCCTTTTCGGCCAGTCGCACCATCACCGACGAGTCTTTGCCGATGCTGTATAGCATCACGGGCCGCTCAAACTCTGAGGCGACTTCGCGGATGATGTGGATGCTCTCGGCCTCAAGCTCCTTGAGATGGCTCAAACTATAGGTTTCAGACATTTCAGACATTTAGGGTTTGGTCTATTGTTTATTTCTTCTCCTTGAGCAGGTCGCGGATTTCGGTGAGCAGTTGCTCTTCCTTGGAGGGTGCGGCGGGCTCGGCGGGTTTCTCTTCCTCTTTCTTGCTGTGGAGTTTTGAGAAGAGGCGGATGAAGAGGAAGATGGAGAAGGCTATGATGACAAAGTCGAAGGTGGCCTGGATGAAGTTGCCATAAGTGATGACCGAGTCGCCCACCGTGACGGAGAGACCCTTGAAGTCGATGCCGCCGAGGATCACACCGAAGAGCGGCGTGATGATGTCTGTGACGACTGAGCTGACGATTTTGCCGAAGGCCGTACCGATGATGACACCGACTGCCATGTCAATCACGTTGCCACGCATGGCGAATGCCTTGAAGTCACTGAGGAATGATGATTTTGCCATAATAGGTTGATTTGTATTAATGTATATTCTATTAACTCTGCGAAGTTACGCCAAAACGGCCTAAAGGCAAAGCAAACGCCCTAAAAATGCACACGTCCGGCCGTTTGGCGAGCCGGACGGGCCATGGCCGCTTCTGTCATTTTCAGTTGTGGCCCTCAGGCTTATCTTTGAGGTAGGATAAAAGAGAAGAGAGGCTCAAGGCCTCTCTTCTTTGGTTTTCAATGTCTTACGGGGATAAGGACAGGGACTTCCGGCATAAGGACAGGAACTTTTGCGATAAGGACGGGCGAGACTATGCCTTGTTGCAAGTGCAATTTTGTGCCTTCGAAGTGCGCCGAAAAGGATTGGAAACGGCACATCGATTAGTTATCAAATTGATTATAAATATCATACGAATAATCCGCAGCCGATATGGGGCTTTCAAACCGTTTTAAGCCGTTTCTTGCCGCCCCGTCGTTTTCCCTTAAAAGATTTGAAAAAGCGTCTCTTTCGTCCCCGGTTTTTGAACAAAGGGGAGGGGTTGTCGACGCCCCATCAGGCTTCAAGTCCCAGAAGGCGGAGCAGGCGGGCGATGCTTTGGTCGATGGTGAGGATACTGGTGTCGAGCACGAGGTCAGGGTGCTCGGGGGCCTCAAACGGGGCTGAGATGCCGGTGAAGTCTTTCACCTCGCCGCGGCGGGCACGGGCATAGAGCCCTTTGACGTCGCGGCGCTCACACTCGGCAAGGGGTGTGGCGACATAGATTTCGCGGAAGTCGTCCGGTCCGATGATGGTGCGTGCCATTTGGCGCAGGTCGTCGGTGGGGCTGACAAGGGCGGCCATGGTGATGATGCCGGTGTCGACAAAAAGGCGGCCCACACAGGCGGTGCGGCGCACGTTTTCAGCCCGGTCTTCGGCCGTAAATCCCAAACCGGCATTGACGCCCGTGCGCAGGTTGTCGCCGTCGAGCAGACGGCTTTGCAGCCCCCGGCGGGCCAGTTCGTGTTCCAGGGCTATGGCCAGGGTGGACTTGCCCGAACCGCTCAGGCCGGTGAACCAAAGCATGACACCACGTGTGCCGGTGAGGTTTTCGTGCTCCTCGCGTGTGAGCATACGGTCGAAGGTGGGATAGATATTCTCAGACATATTCATAAGGTGACTGAAGTGATTTGTTGAAGGCGGACTCAGTTCTCTCTCGTGTGTGACTTGGAGCGGAGGGTGCAGACGGGCACGAGCATTTCTTCCATAGAGATGCCGCCGTGCTGGAAGGTGTCGCGATAGTAGCTGACGTAGTGGTTGTAGTTGTTGGGGTAGGCAAAAAAGCTGTCGGCCGTGGCGAAGATATAGGCCGAAGAGAGCGACGGCGCGGGCAGTCCGACGAGGTCGGGACGGCGGGCCTCGAAGACTTCACGGGGATTGTAGCTGAGGTTTTTGCCCACCTTATAGCGCAGGTTGGTGTTGACGTGGCGGTCGCCCACGACCTTGACGGGTGTGGTGGCGCGCACGCTGCCGTGGTCGGTGGTGATGATGATGTCGCGGTCGAGGGTGGCGAGGCGCTGGAAGAGCTCGCGGATGGCTGTGTGACGGAACCACGAGCGTGTGATGCTGCGGTAGGCGGCTTCGTCGTTGAAGAGTTCGCGCACCATGCGCGAGTCGGTACGGGCGTGGGAGAGGATGTCGATGAAGTTGACCACCAGCACGCTCAACGGCGTGGCGGTGAAGGCATGAAATTCGCCAAGAAGGCGCTCGGCACCCTGTGAGTCGTTGATTTTGCGATAGGTGAAGGCTTCGCGACGACGGTAGCGGGCCAGTTGCTCACGCAGCAGGTCTTCTTCGTGCAGGTTTTTGCCTTCCTCGTCTTCTTCATCCACCCAATAGTCAGGATACATCTTCTTGATCATTGCCGGCATGAGTCCGGCGAAAATGGCATTGCGCGCATAGCCCGTGGCGGTGGGGAGGATGCTCAAGCCGAGCGACTCGTCGATGTCGAAGTCGGTGGAGAGTTCTTCGCTCAACACGCGCCATTGGTCGAAACGCAGGTTGTCGAAGACCATCAGCACCACCTCTCTGCCGGCTCTGAGGCTGGGGAAGACCCGGCGGGAAATGAGGTCGGGGCTGAGCAGGGGACGCTCGCCGGGCGATGCGGCCACCCACTCCTCATAATGGCGGGCCACAAAGGCGGCAAAGGCCTTCTCGGCATCGTGCCACTGGCTGCGGAGCATCTCGTTCATAGCCTCGGGCGCATCGCTGAGTTCAAACTCCCAGCGCACGAGTTTCTTGTAGAGCGACATCCATCCTTCGATGTCAAGCGTCTGGTTGATGAGGCTGTCTATCTGCATAAACTCACGGCGATAGGCCGAACCGGCTGTCTCTGAGCGGATGGACTCGACGTGGATGTTTTTTTTCAGCGTGAGGAGTATCTGATGGGGATTGACGGGCTTGAGCAGATAGTCGGCTATCTGCGACCCGATGGCTTGGTCCATAAGGTCTTCGGCCTCATTCTTGGTCACCATCACCACGGGCACGGAGGGCGTGATGTCTTTAATGGCCGAGAGGGTTTCGAGGCCGCTGAGGCCGGGCATATTCTCGTCGAGCAGGATGAGGTCGAATTTGTTTTGCCGACACGTCTCGATGGCATCGGCACCGCTGACACAGGTCTGCACGTCGTAGCCTTTTTTCTCGAGAAAGACGATGTGACCGCGCAAAAGTTCGATTTCATCGTCTACCCATAGCAAACGTCCGTTGGTCATATTGAATATTTTTTTTGAGACTGAGAAGCGAAGAGACTAAGAGTCAAAAGCGGCCCCAAAAGGCCTGAAGGGCCGTAACATATCAGCCCATATCGTCAGGCCTGGGGTTGGGGGATGCTCCACTAATCACCGGCCTGTAAGGTCGGTACAATAAGCAGAAAACATAAACAACATATATACCGCTATTGCGCATAAAAACTCCGTTTGGAAGTGCCGACCTTACAGGCCGGAATGTGGGAGGCTATGTCAACCCAGGCCTGACGACCTGGGCTATGATGTTACGCCCTTACAGGGCTTGCTTAGCCGCTCTTTGTCTTGTTGCTTTTTGGTCCTACACGGAGAAGAAGGGCCAGATGAGGGGCACAAAGATGGCTGCGAGCAACAGGCAGATGAGGTTGAGCGGCAGGCCCACACGCACAAAGTCGGCAAAGCGGTAGCCGCCCACACCCTGCACAATGAGATTGGTCTGATAGCCTATGGGCGTGGAGAAGCTGGCCGATGCGGCTATGCAGATGGTGACGAAGAAGGGCATGGGGCTGGCGCCCAAGGCCTGGGCCATCGAGAGGGATATGGGGAAGGCCAGAGCGGCGGCGGCATTGTTGGTCATCAATTCGGTGAAGAGATTGGTGATGACATAGACCACCACGAGCAAGGCTGTCGGGCCGAGGCTGTCGGTGAGTCCCACGGCCCAGCAGGCCACAGCGTCGGCCATGCCAGAGTTTTGCATGGCCTTGCTCACGGCAAATGCGGCGGCGATGGTGACGAGGATGTCCCAGGAGACAAATTTGGTGTATTTGCGTGCCGGAAAGATGCCGGTGACGGCCATCAAGGCGGTGGTGATGCAGACAAAAAAGAACATATCGAGCCTGAACGGCCCCAAAGCGGCCTTGACCGACGGCAGTTCGCCTATCGTGGCACCGGCTACCATCAAGACGACCAGAGCCACGGCCAGCCAGGCCTTGAAGCGGCCCAGCGACGCGCCTTTGTCTTCGGCTGCCGAAACCATGAGGAAAAACGACGAGTCGCCCCAGTTGCTCATAAAAGCCTGGTCGGCAAGCAAGACGAGGGTGTCGCCCTCACGGAAGCGCTCCGAGCGCATATCGTGCATAATGAAAGTCTGGCCGGCACGACGGATTTCGACCAGTATGGCACCGTATTTCTTAGGAAAATCAAAGTCGCGCACCTTTTTGCCTATGGCGGGGAAGCGGGCTCCAAGCACCACCTCGACACGGCGCATCTTGCCTCCGGCTTCCTGCTCGAGCGAAAGTTCCTCGGCCTGACGGTCAGAACGGTCGTGGGGCAAAAGCAGCGGCGAGACAAACGTGATGTAGAGCAGGCCGACGACAGCGATAATCAGTCCCACCTTTCCCAACTCAAACATCGAGAAGCCTTCAAAGCCTGAGTCGGTGACCATGCCGTTGACCACGAGGTTGGTGCTGGTGCCGATGAGGGTGCACATACCGCCCAGAATGGTGGCGTAAGAGAGGGGGATGAGAAACTTGGTGGCAGCCTGTCCGTGACGCTCGGCCCAGCGCTTGATCATTGGCGCAAAAATGACCACGACAGGGGTGTTGTTGAGAAAAGCCGAGATGAAAGACACGGCCGGCAGCATGCGGAAATGCACACGCCGCACACCGGCCCGACCTTTTGGCAACAGCCGCTCTATCAAACCGCCAAGCAAGCCCGAACGCCTCACGCCTTCACTGACCAGAAAGAGCAGGGCCACGGTGATCATACCCTTGTTTGAGAAGCCCTCAAGCATTTCGCTCGGTGTAAGTATGCCCAGACACATAAAGACTATGGAGGCCGTGAGCAAAATAAGTCCCGGACGCATACACTCACGGATGAGGGCGCCAATGGCTATGGTCAGGACCACTATGACGACGAGACAGTCAAACGACATACGATGGGGAGAAGATAAACAGTGTTGGTTTGGTTTTGGGCGTATAAAAGCGGCCGATGGGCGGCTTTGTGACGACCGGAAGCCATAAGGAGGCGTATGGCGACGTGGCTACTACGGCTTTCTTCACTTGTCCCTGTCCACGACAAACCACGGATTGTGCAGGTCGGGCTTGTTGTAGGTCAGCGGTGTGCCTTCGGGAAAAGCCAAGACACGGGCACCGGCGCCTTCGGCCACTGCCTGTCCGGCTGCTGTGTCCCACTCCATCGTGGGGGCCAGACGGGGATAGGCATCGGCCTCGCCGGAGGCCACAAGGCAGAGTTTGAGCGAACTGCCGGCTGAGACCAGGCGAACCGCGCCATAGCGGCGGCGATAGTCTTCGACAAACTGCTCGGTCTCGGGTGAGAGATGGGAACGCGAGGCCACCACGACTTTTTCGTCAGAACCACGAGAGGCTGACGAGCCGAAGGGTAACGGACGGGGCGACGTCTGGAACGATGCCATATCAGACGGACTGGCATCGGCCGGAACGTGGGCTGTCCAAGCGCCGTCCAAGGCCACGCCGCCCACAAACATCTGGCCGGTGGCCGGGGCATAGACCACACCAAAAAGCGGTCGGCCTGATTGGACCAGGGCGATGTTGACGGTAAACTCTGCGGTGCGGCGGATAAACTCTTTGGTGCCGTCGAGCGGGTCGACCACCCACAGACGCTCGTGACGGCTTCGCTCGGCGTATGGGGCGTGAAGGCCTTCTTCACTCAATATATAGATATCGGTGTCGGCCAAATGCCGCACAATCACTTCGTGGGCCCGGCGGTCGGCCAAAGTCAAGGGGGAGTTGTCGGCCTTGTGGGTCACCTCCCATCCGGCTTCTCCGGCATCATAGACGGCCATAATCTCACGGCCGGCGGCCACTGCGGCAGCATAGGCTTTGGTGACCAAAAGGGCCAAAGGCGAAGAGGAAATATGGTGAATGGTTGACATTATTCTTAAGGATTGGTTATCAGTACAACGCCCATACCGGCGTTATAACTGATATGATAGCGCAACATTTTCCGGCCACCCGCTTCAGACGAGACGTGGCCGCCGTTGTTCAAGTCGTAGGTCCGGTGGCAGCGCGAGCAAGTCATTGTGGTGGTTGTGGCAAATGAGAGCCGCCGCGTCAGGGCGTGGTCGGCATAGCAGTTGGGACAGACCAAATCATAGGCCACGGGGGCACTGCCGGTCTGCATATCCGGAACGGCCGGAACGCCCACCACAAAGCCGGCGACATACTGCGGTCGTACGCGGTTGTCTATCTCCGTAAACTGGTCGGGTGGACAGGTCTGGCCGTCACTGCCTTCAAAGACGAAATAGCCATTTGAAACCACGATGGAGCAGAACATACCGGGATTGCTTAAGGCCGAATGAAGCGGAGCGGCGGTGAAGACGCGGTCATACCTCAGAAAGGCGCGCTCTGATGCATAAAAGCCGTCGACATCAGTGTCTCCACAAGACACCAATGCCCACATCGCAATGAGGCTGATAAGGACCGAACGTGGTTTCATGGTTCCTGACCATTTTGACTGGCGTTGAAGGGGACTGCTGACTTAATGGCCTTATTGCAACAATTCGCGCTCAGCCTGTGCCACCTGCTCAAAACCGAAGCGTCTGTAGGTGGCCTCCATCAAAGCCGCCACACGGTCGTTGCAGAGGTTGCCAATGCTGCCGGCGTGGGTGTGGTGGATGTTTTTGTCGGGAGTGAAACAGCCTTGCTCTATATCAAGGCCCACTTTCTTGTAAGCATCGCGGAAGGGCATGCCTTCTGTAGCCAGACGGTTGACTTCTTCGACCGAGAACATGGCATCGTAGCACGGGTTGTCCAGAATATGCTCGTTCACCTTTATGCGCTGGATGATATAAGTGGCCATGCGCAGGCACTGGAGCAACTGGTCGAAAGCCGGCAGAAAGACTTCCTTTATTTCCTGCAGGTCGCGGAAATAACCGCAAGGCAGATTGTTGATGATGAGCGTAATCTGTGTGGGCAAGGCCTGCAGTTTGTTGCAGCGGGCACGGATGAGCTCAAACACGTCGGGGTTTTTCTTATGCGGCATAATGCTCGAGCCGGTGGTGCACTCGTCGGGCAACTTGATGAAAGCAAAGTTCTGCGAGTTGAACATACAGGCATCAAAGGCCATCTTGGCCACCGTTCCCGCTATGCCGGAAAGAGCGAAGGCTACGTTACGCTCGTTCTTGCCGCGGCCCATCTGGGCATACACCACGTTATAGTCCATGGAGTCGAAACCTAAAAGCCGCGTGGTCATTTCGCGGTCGAGAGGGAACGAAGAGCCATAGCCGGCGGCCGACCCCAAGGGGTTGCGGTTGGTCGTGCGGTAGGCGGCTTCGAGCAAGACGAGATCGTCGGCCAGACTCTCTGCGTAAGCACCAAACCAAAGGCCGAAGCTCGACGGCATAGCCACCTGCAGATGCGTATAACCGGGCATCAACACATTTTTATACTGCTCGCTCTGCGCCTGAAGGGCCTCAAAAAGCGTGCGAACGGCCTCAGCCACCTCCCGGATACGGTCACGGGTGAAGAGTTTGAGGTCCACCAGCACCTGGTCGTTGCGCGAACGGCCGCTGTGTATCTTCTTGCCCACGTCACCCAATCGGCGCGTAAGCATAAGCTCCACTTGTGAATGTACATCCTCAATGCCGTCTTCGATGACGAAGTCGCCGCTTTGCGTGGTGGCATAAATATCCTTCAATGCCGCCAGCAAGATGTCGCGCTCAGCCTCGGTGAGCAGACCGACTGAGGCCAACATCGTGACGTGGGCCATTGAGCCCATCACGTCATAAGGGGCCAGCATCAGGTCAAGCACACGGTCGTTGCCGACAGTGAAGCGGTCTATCTCTTCCGCCACAACGGTGGTTTTCTGCCATAGTTTAGCGCCGCCAAGTGTGTCGTTTTGTGTGGTGTTCATAAGAAAAGTGTTTCGGATGTTAAGTCTGTTGTCATAGGTTTAGAGCGTGAAGTCGGCCGTAGCCGCTCCGCCGTCGACAGATGCGGCGATGATGCTCGCCAGTCCCTCGGCGGCCTGTCCTAAAGGCTTTGAAATCATGGCTTTCATAAAGAAATTGACTTCGGCACCTACTGTCACTCGCATCTTGGAGCCTTCGCCTTCCGGCAAAATCTGTATCCATACATACAACTCTATGGGTGCGCCCTCGCCGGCCATTTTGATGCAATCCGGCTCACGCTCTATGATGCGCAGGGCCACCTCACCGACAGGCGACTGAATGGTGACCGTGTCGGCCGTGAAAGTCATCGTCTTGACATATTCGCCAATCTGCTCCACTTTATCGGCCGGTACGCGCTCGGCCAACTTGGCACGGGCCTCGGGATCTTCAAACTTCGTCTTCAAGGCCTCAAGGTTTCTGAGGTCTGACAGGCGGGCATACACCTCATCGGCAGGGCGGCTCAGGTGTTTGACTTCACTGGTCGTCTTCGTTAGACTCATATTATATATAGGTAGATGATGGTTGCGGAAAAAGATCTTAGGCCACGGCCAACAGGATGTAGGCCAACGAGGCGCCACTGATGATGACCCAAAGGGCAATGCCGAGCAGCAGCGGACGCAGACCGACACGGCGAAGCGTAGCGCGGGAAAGCGCGGCACCGATAAAGAACATCGTTATCGTCAGACATTTGCGCGCCAATCCGTTGACGGCCTCACCGACAGGCTGCAGAGAGGTGCCTTCAATAAAATAGGTGTTGACCACGAGGGCGACGATGAAGAAGATGATAAAGAGAGGCACACTGAACTTGCGGCCTTTGGCTTTGAAAAACCAGGCTGTGAAAAGGGTCAGAGGCACAATCCAGAGCGCACGCGTCAGTTTGATGGTGGTGGCTATCTCCAGGGCTTCTTCGCCATAGGCCTGGGCTGCACCGACCACAGAGCTGGTGTCGTGGATGGCTATGGCCGACCACGTACCGAATTGGTGTTGAGTGAGGCCGAGGCTGTGGCCCATTGGCGGGAAGATGAAAAGGGCGATGGCATTAAGCACGAAAACCGTGGCAAGGGCCACAGACATATCGCAGTCTTTGGCACGCATCACGGGGCCTACGGCTGCAATGGCCGAACCGCCGCAAATGGCAGTGCCGGAGCTGATGAGATAGGCGGTGTCGCGTTCGGCCTTAAACACCTTTATGCCGAGCCATACGCCGATGGCCAGCGTGCCCACCACCGAGGCAATGGTGAAGAGCATACCGTCGCTGCCTGACTTGATGGCGCTGTGGAGGTTCATGCCAAAACCCAGACCGACCACGCTGTATTGCAGCAGGTATTTCGACATGAGTTTGTTGAAACGTGGATAGGCCTCGCCCAAACCTAAGGCAAAAACCAAACCGGCAAAAAGGGCCACCGGCGGTGTCACACACGACGCCACGGCGTGGCCGCCCGGCACATAGTCGGCCATCACAAAGGCTGTGATGAGACTGACCAGAATGATATAGATGATTTTATTACGCATAGTCTGTTATTGCTTGGCCACGGGCTCGATGCGCACGGCAAGGGTGACATTCTTGATGCTTTTGAGTGTCTTGCAGATGCGCTCCACGTCGGCGGTATCGCAGACATTGACGTCGAGCGTACCGTTGAAGATGCCCTCGTGGGTTTCGATGGTGATGCGGTTTATCTGACATTCAAGGTCGGTGTGCAGAGCGTCGGCAATGGCATAAAGCACGCCTGTGCTGTCTACGCCCTTGATGCGCAGGCGGCATACAAAGGTGGGCACAGTGCGGTTGACAGCCCACTTGCAAGCAATGATGTCGTCGCCGTGGCGGGTCTTGTGCTTCATCGCCGTGGGACAACTGCGCTGATGTATCTCTATCTGTCCCTTGGGATTGATGTAGCCGAGAATGTCATCGCCGGGAATGGGACGGCAACAGGGGGCAATGAGACAGCGCGAGAGTGTGGCTTCGTCGAGTTCGAGGGTCTTTTTCTTGTTCAGGTTTCGGGCAAAAGTCTTGTTGTCCACCTCAGCCGTGTCTGCAGCTGGCTTTTCCGTCTGATTGGCCGCTGCCGGCTGGGATGTGGCAGACGAAGACTTGCGGCCGATGGGGAATGGAATGTAGCGCCTCCAACCGCTACTCTGGCGGTGGGTGCCGCGCAGGCTGTCAATGTCGGCACTACCCAGGGTGAAATGTCCTTCTGCCAAAGCCACACAGAGGTCTTCGCGGCTGCTGAGGTTGTGGAGTTGGGCGAGGCTGTCGGTCATCCGGCTGTCGGCCACAAGGTCGTTGTGGCTGGCAAAGTCGGCCAATATGGCTTCTCCCCGCTTGACGCTCTCACGACGTGCCTTGCGCAAATAAGCCTGTATCTTGTTGCGGGCTTTGGCGGTGGTGACGAAGTCAAGCCATTCGGCCTTGACGTTTTGTGTTTCGATGGTGATGATTTCGACCTGGTCGCCGCTGCCGAGCTGATGGTTGAGGGGTACAAGCTGATGGTTGACTTTCGCACCAAAGCAGTGCGTGCCCACGAAGGAGTGTATGGCAAAAGCGAAGTCGAGCACGGTGGAGCCTGCCGGCATTTTCTTGATCTCGCCCTTGGGCGTGAAGACAAGGATTTCGCCCACATAAAGGCCGAGTTTGATGGTGTCGAGCAGGTCGAGGGTGTCGGGTTGGGGGTCGTCGAGTATTTCTCTTATTGAACTCAGCCAGCGGTCGAGTTCACCTTCATCGTAGGGTGCATCTTTGTCTTTATACTTCCAATGTGCGGCAAAGCCTTGTTCGGCTATGTCGTCCATACGGTCTGAGCGTATTTGCACTTCTATCCACTTGCCTTGGCGGCTCATAAAGGTGTTGTGCAGCGCCTGATAGCCGTTGGCCTTGGGTGCAGAGAGCCAGTCGCGGAAGCGTGTGGGATGTGGCGGATAGATTTTGGTGAGCGCGCCATATATGCGATAGCTTTCGTCTATCTCTGTGGTGCGGTCGGTGGGAGTGAAGACAATGCGGCAGGCCAGTATGTCGTAGACTTCTTCAAAGGTGACGTGTTTCTTCTGCATTTTGTTCCAGATGGAATAAGGGCTTTTGACACGTGCTTTAATCTGATAAGACACGCCGAGCGTGTCGAGGGCCTGTGCTATCGGCTTGGTGAAGTCGGCAAAAATGTTTTCGCGCTCCGAGGCTGTCTCTTCAAGTCGTCTGGTCACCTCGGCATAGTCTTCGGGATGCTCATATTTGAAACTGAGGTTCTCGAGTTCGGTCTTGATTTTACCCAATCCGAGACGGTCGGCAATGGGAGCGAAGATATAGATGGTTTCGCTCGCGATTTTATATTGCTTGCGCGGGAGCATGCTTGAGAGCGTTCGCATGTTGTGCAGGCGGTCGGCAATCTTGATAAGGATGACGCGGATGTCGTCGCTCATGGTGAGCAGCAACTTCTTGAAGGTTTCGGCCTGCAATGAAGCCTGTTCGCCAAAGATGCCTCCTGAGATTTTGGTCAGGCCTTCCACGATGGCAGCCACCTTGTCGCCGAAGAGGTTGGCCAGGTCTTCGTTGGTATAGTCGGTATCTTCTTCGACGTCGTGAAGCAATGCGGCGCAGATAGACGTAGACCCAAGCCCGATTTCGCCGCACACGATTTGTGCCACGGCTATGGGATGAAGGATGTAGGGTTCGCCAGAGAGTCGCCTCACGCCTTTGTGGGCTTGCTTGGCAAAATTAAAAGCCTTGGTGATGACGTCTACCTTGCGACGGTGATTGGAGTTGAGATAGGTTTCAATGAGATGGTTGAACGCGGCCGAAATCAAGGCCTCGTCTTTTGCCTCACCCGTTAACTCTTCGATATTGGTTTTGTGGTCTTTGTCGGTCATAATTTCATCGGCTTTTAATGAGGTGGACGTTGGCGGCGTGGCAGGCTGTCTGCTATTTCACACGGATTTTTTGTCCCGGCTTGATCATATTGCCCTTCATGGAGTTGAGTTTCTTGATTTTCTCCACGGTGGTGTTGTTACGGCGGGCCAGTTCATAGAGAGAGTCTCCCGATTTGATGGTAACGGAAGTGCCTCTGCCTTTAGTCTTCTTGGCGTTTTTGCTTTGCCGTGTATGTCGGTTGGATTTGTTGGAGGCAGAGCGCGAATTGGATTTCGCCGTAGTGCGCTGGGCCACCCGCGTGTCGGCCTTAGCCGGTACGGCCCTGGGCACGTTGGCGAGATAGACATCTGCCTTGTAGTTGTATACGCTGTCGCCGAGTTCGAGCAGGGCAAGCGTCTTGTCGGCCGGCAAGCGCAGCGCACAAGGATCAGGACGGCCGCCGGGAATGATGTCTGTGAGATATTGGGGGTTGAGCAGGCGTATCTGTGCACTGTCAACGCCTGTGAGTGCGGCGATTTGTCCCACGTGGAGATTGCGCTCCAGCATGATGGTGTCGGTCTCTGCCGGTATGGTGGCCTCTTGTGGCTGAATGCCGTGTTGGCAATAATAGTTCATCACATAGTTGGCTGCGATGAAAGCAGGCACATAGCCACGCGTCTCCTGGGGCAGGTAGGGGTAGATAATCCAATAGTCTCTGATGCCATCGGCCCGGCGAATGGCTTTGTTGACATTGGTGGGGCCACAATTATATGCCGCCAGCGCGAGCATCCAATTGCCATAGGTCTTGTAGAGGTCGCTCAGATAGCGTGCGGCCGCTTGCGTAGACTTGACGGGGTCGCGCCGCTCGTCTACAAGGCTATTCACCTTGAGGTCGTATTTGCGGGCGGTGGCGAGCATGAACTGCCACAGACCGACGGCTCCGGCACGGCTCACGGCACTGGGGTCGAGGCCCGACTCAATGACAGGCAGGTATTTCAGTTCGAGAGGAAGGCCCTCGAGGTCGAGTGCTTCTTCAAACAGCGGGATATAGAACTGGCCCTGTCCGAGCATATGAGAAACAGAGGGACTCAGGCGTCCGGTGTATTGCTCGATGTATTCTCTGACCACGTCGTTATAGGGCATATCGATGACCGTAGGCAGACGTTTGAGTCGCTCGCGATAGACATCGTCGCTGATTTTTGTGGTGTCGGTGGCGACGGGCGACGCAGCTTCTGCCTGCAAGTATCCGGCCGAGTGGGTCAGTTCGGGCAGGTTGGCGTCGTCGTTGACTTGGGCGCCAATGGTGGTGGCCACGGCGGCCATGGTGAGTGAGAAGATATATCTTAATGCTTTCATACGGATGGAGTTTTGTATCAAGACCCAGCCCGGGCTCAGAAGCTCAGACTGCACCCCACGCCATAGGCGCCTTGGCCGCGCGTGGAGAGAGTGCCTTGTGGCGGATTGATGACAGCCGGCGCCAGGCGCATAGTGAGGTCGGGCGTGATGTCAAACTCAGAGAGTTGGGCGTCGACATAGGCGTCGATGACTGAGAGCAGGTAGACCCCGACAAAGCAGAAGGCACTGAGGTCGCGATAGCGGCGGTAATAGTCTTTCTTGCGCTTGAAGAGACTCTTGAACTGTTCTTCGCGGCCGGTGATGTCATAGCGGGGCGGCAGCATATCCAGGTAGCTCTTCGTGTTGGGGTCATCGTCCATGATGTCGAGATAGGCCTGCGAATAGTCGCGATACATCTGGCTGTTCCACATAAAGGCGTAGGTACAGCCGAGAAAGCCGCCATAGATGATGGGCAGTTTCCAATATTTGCGGTTATAGATTTGTCCGGCGCCGGGCAATACGAGCGAGAGCCAGAGCGCCCTTTTAGGGTCGGGCACAAAGCGCGCGGGCTTTGGGGCCTTCATCTCTTTTTCGCTCTGCCTCACCTGCACGGTGTCTATCGTGACATTGGCCATCAGCGTGTCGGTCACGGTGAGCGGCATGACGCTGTCGCTCACGGCTGAGTCGGTCGTTGCCGGCAGCGCGAGTACAGTCAGCGGCGACTCGGTGGCGACAGGCATCCACGCAGAGGTGGCGGCAACGGCCCATACCGGAACGAGCAGCCACGCCACCACAGCCAGGCAGCGCTTGGTCCATTTCTTGGCCGCGCAGGCGGCTCGTGTGTCAATGTCTGATTTCATCAAGAAGCGCCACGAGTCTTTCAAGTTCGTCGTCTGAGTCAAACGAGATGGATATTTTGCCTTTGCCGTGTGCCGAGCGCGTCATCTGCACTTTTGTCTTGAAGAAGTCGGAGAGTCTGGAAGTGAGCATCTTGTACTCTTCCGGTAGTTTGACGCGTCCCGTAGCAGGTTTGTCTTTGGCAGAAGGGTCTTCGTCGGCAGCGGCCTGCTTTATGGCGCTGACAAGTTCCTCCACCTGGCGCACCGAATAGCCTTTGGCCTTTATCTCACGGAAGAGCTTCACCTGCTCAGATGGTTTGTCGAGCGAGAGCAAGGCGCGGGCATGACCATTGTCCACCTCGCGGTTCTTGAGTGCCACCTGCACCTGTGCCGGCAGTTTGAGCAACCGCAGGAAATTGGCGATGGTGGCGCGTTTCTTGCCCACACGTTCGGCGAGTTGCTCTTGTGTGAGATGGCACACGTCGATGAGGTTTTTGTAGGCCAAGGCAATTTCGATGGCGTTAAGGTCTTCGCGCTGTATGTTTTCGACGAGGGCCATCTGCATCATGTTCTCGTCGTCGGCCGTGCGGATATAGGCAGGTATGGTCTTGAGTCCGGCACGCTGTCCGGCACGCCAGCGCCTCTCGCCGGCAATGATTTGATAGCGGCCGCCTGGCATTTCTCTCAGTGTTATGGGCTGGATGATGCCGATTTGTTTGATGCTCTCTGCCAACTCGTCGAGGGCCACGTCGTCAAATTCGCGACGGGGCTGGTTGGGGTTGGCGTCGATGCGGTCAATATCGATTTCACCCACCGACGTAGAGCCGCCGATGAGGGGCTCCTCTGAAGAGATGAGTGCGTCGAGGCCTCGACCGAGGGCGGGCATTTTGGATTTTCCGGTCATAGGGCTATGGCGGTTAGTTTTTGTTGATAATCTCTCGGGCCAGTGCCAAATAGTTTTTTGCACCGGTCGAAGTGGCGTCGTAGAGTATGGCCGGCAGACCGTGACTGGGCGCCTCCGAGAGTTTGACGTTGCGCTGGATGACGTTCTTGAAGACCAGTTCCTGGAAGTGCCGTTTCACCTCGTCGTAGATTTGGTTGGCGAGTTTCAGGCGTGAGTCATACATCGTGAGCAAGAAGCCTTCGATTTCGAGCGCGGGGTTGAGTTTTTTCTTGATGAGTTTGATGGTGCCGAGCAGTTTGCTGATGCCCTCGAGGGCAAAATATTCGCACTGCACGGGTATGATGACCGAGCCGGCGGCTGTGAGCGAGGCCACGGTGATAAGGCCGAGCGACGGCGAACAGTCAATGAGGGTATAGTCGTAATCGTCGGCCACCGAGGCGAGCATATTCTTGATGATATACTCTCTCTGAGGGAGGTTGAGCATCTCCACTTCAGCGCCCACGAGGTCGATGTGAGAAGGCACGATGTCAAGGTGGAGCGTGTCGGTGGTATAGACGGCCTCTTTGACGTCACATCGTCCCACGAGGCAGTCATAGATGGAGCGGTCTGTGTGGTTGATGTCGACACCGAGTCCCGACGAAGCGTTGGCTTGGGGGTCAGCATCTATCACGAGCACCCTTTTCTCAAGTGTGGCGAGCGACGCGGCGAGGTTTATCGCCGTTGTGGTTTTTCCCACACCGCCTTTTTGGTTGGCAATTGCAATAATCTTTCCCATAGAAGTCTGTTGATGAAGGGGGCCGAAGGCACGTTGTCGGTCGCCGACCTCTTTCGTGAACCATTCGTTCCCTCGCCTGTTCTCTTCGTTGCGTCGGTGGGGCCGCTTCGTGCAGGAAACGCCACTTTTCGCAAGAGTGTCCAAGGCGTGGGACAAAGTTAGCAATTATTTTTCACACACAGCGCGCCAAACGGCCGGTGTTTTCGTGTGCTTGCCCACGCCAAAGGGGCTTTGGGCCGCTTTGAAGGCCCGATGGTCCGCTCCGCCGGCCGCTTGGCAAGAGGCTGGCAAAAGCCGAGACGCTTTATTCAAAAAGGCGGGTCGTGAGTGACGGCGTCTAACCGTCTTTCAAAAAGATTGAGGATATTTTGCAAAACGGCCGCAAAAGGTTAAGGGTCTTGAACAAGCAGCCAAAGACTTGTCATCCCATTGACACACAAAGCCTTATGGCGGATAGCCTTTCCTGCATCAGATTGGGAATGGTCCGGATGGCGCCCCAGCGCGTCGCTCATAAGGCTGGCGAAGCCGGGAATAGGGCGAGAAAATCCTGTCCTTAGGCCAGGAAAAACTATCCTTAGGCCCGTAACGGCCCAAAAGTCACAAAAAAAGCCCCGAAGGGCGCGTCGTCTGTTTTCTTTTCACAAATATACAGCCCCGAAGGCTCCCTGCAAAAAGACAAAAAGGGCACCGGCCGCTCAGCTTGGGCCGTGGAGTTTTTGACTGCGGCGATATTTTTAGTAATTTTGCTCCTTATAGTGACGCCGAGGCTTCACGGTCGGCTCACGCCTCATTCAGACCTTATGGAAAGACCCTATATCCTCATTTCAAACGACGACGGAATCTTTGCCCGCGGCCTCAATTTTCTTGTCGAAACGCTACGACCCCACGCCGACCTGCTCGTCGTGGCTCCCGACGGTCCGCGGTCGGGGATGTCTATGTCGATAACCTCACGCGACCCATTGCGCTACAGCAAGCTGGAAGAGAGCGAAGGGCTCACACGATACAAAGCCAGCGGCACACCGGCCGACTGCATCAAGATGGCCCTCAACCGTTTCATCAAACGGCGCCCCGATCTCATCATCGGAGGCATCAACCACGGCGACAACTCGTCGGTCAACGCCCACTATTCAGGCACTATGGGCGTGGCCATCGAAGGGGCTTTGCAAGGTTATCCCAGCGTGGCCTTCTCGCTCTGCAACATCCGCCACGATGCCGACTTCACCCCTATGGCCCCTTATCTGGTCGACCTCACCTTCAAGGCCATCGCCATGGGCATGCCGGCCATGACTTGCCTTAACATCAACTTTCCCGACGGCGGCCACTACAATGGCGTGAAAGTGTGCCGCATGGCCCACAGCCGCTGGGTAAATGAGATTGTGGCTTGCCAACACCCTCACGGCGGCGAGTATTTCTGGCTGGGTGGCGAATGCGAAGAGCTCGAACCGGAAGCCGAAGACACCGACCGCTGGGCCTTGGCCCACGGCTACGTGGCCATCACGCCGACCACGCTCGACGTCACGGCTTATGGTCTGATGGACGTGATGCGCTCACTGCTATGAACCGCCAAAAGACTCACGCGCGCGTGCGCGTATATATTATAGGAGTATATCAGACTCCAGAAACGCTTTCTCACCCCACACCACTGCCATGAAATATTTTTTGATTGCCGGCGAAGCCAGCGGCGACCTCCATGCCGCCCGACTGATGAAGGCCCTCAAGGCCAAAGACGAACTGGCCGAGTTCCGCTTCATCGGCGGCGACGAGATGTCGGCCGTGAGCGACGGGCGCTTTCGCCATTTCAGCACGCTGGCCTATATGGGGTTTATCCCCGTCATCTGTCACCTGCGCACCATCTTGCGCGGCATGGCTGAATGTCGGCGCGAGATTGAAACCTGGCGGCCCGACGCCGTGATCTTGGTGGACTATCCGGGGTTCAATATGAAAATGGCGCGACACGTGACACGCAAAGCGCTTTGTCCGGTATACTATTATATTGCCCCAAAAGTCTGGGCCTGGAAAGAGCATCGCGTCAAGGCATTGCGTCGCGACGTGGACCATCTCTATCTCATCCTGCCCTTTGAAACGGACTTTTTCGTGAAGAAGCACGGGTTGCAGGCTACTTACGTGGGCAACCCGACGCGTGACGAAATCGACGAATACCTGCAGACACATCCCCGCCGCTCACCCCGTCGGGGACTGGTGGCTCTGTTGCCAGGCTCACGCCAACAGGAAATCAAAGACAACCTTTCACGCATGATCAAGGCGGCACGGGCCGTCGACCAGGAGCGACAGACATCCCACCCCGAACAGCCTCGGCTCCAGCTGGTGGTGGCCGCAGCGCCCTCAGTGTCACGCGAGCTCTATGAGGAAGTGCTACGCCGCGGTGGCGTGGCGCCCACCGACGCCGAAATCGTATATGGCAAGACATGGCGCATACTTTCAGAGGCCGAAACAGCCATGGTGACGAGCGGCACAGCCACACTCGAGACAGCACTCTTCGGCGTGCCGCAGGTGGTGTGCTACCACGTGGCAGCCGGACCGCTGGTGTCACTGCTTCGCAAATGGTTGCTCCACGTTCCGTTTGTCTCGCTCGTCAATCTGATATGTGGCCGCGAGGCGGTGCGCGAACTGGTGGCCGGCGATATGACGCCCCGCACCCTCTGCGAGGGACTGGCTGAAATCCTGCCCGGTGGCAACAAACGCGAAGCCGTATTGGAGGGCTACGCCGAACTTGAAACGAAAATCGGGAAACCCGGAGCGCCTGACCGCTGCGCCGAAGACATCATCAACAAACTAAACACCCGCTCCACGGCAAAAGACTAACGACACACTGCATGGTTTCTCCTTCTCTCATCCATATCATCCTGCCGGACAGCCTGCGTGGCACCATCGACTTGCCCACATCAAAGAGCATCTCGGCACGCGCCCTGACCATCTCGGCCCTGACCGGCGGCACACAGCCCCGGGGCCTCTCCGTCTGTGACGACACCCACGCGCTCCAGGCAGCCATTGCCCAGCGGCCGGCCACCATCGACATCGGAGCGGCAGGTACGGCAATGCGCTTCGGCACGGCACTCTTTGCCTGCACACCGGGAGAGCACGTCCTCACCGGTTCGCGACGTATGCTCGAACGCCCCATCGGTCTACTCGTAGACGCCCTGCGCAGTCTGGGCGCCGACATCAGCTATGAAGGCACCGAAGGCTTTCCGCCGCTACGCGTCAAAGGCCATCCGCTCAAAGGCGGACATACCACCATCCCGGCTTCGGTGAGTTCGCAATATATCTCTGCCCTGCTGATGATTGCGCCCACCATGACCGCCGGCCTCACGCTCACACTCGAAGGCGAGATAGCCTCGCGACCCTATATCGACATGACGCTGGCCATTATGAAAGCCTATGGCGCTCAGGCAGACTGGACGGCCGACGGGCAGGCCATACGTGTGGAAGCCGGTGGCTACCGTCCTACAGAATGGACGGTCGAACCCGACTGGAGCGCGGCGTCTTACTGGTATGAGATGGTGGCCCTCTCAGGCGACGCCGAGGCCTGCATCTGCCTTAAAGGCCTACGCGCCGAGAGCCTGCAGGGCGACAGTTGCATCAGTAAAATATTCAGCCACTTAGGCGTAAAGACCACCTTCACGGACGAAGGGGCCTTGCTCACCAAGACAGATGCCGTAGAGCGCTTTGAATTTGATTTCACCCACTGCCCCGACCTGGCGCAAACGGTCGTGGCCACCTGCGCGATGATGGGTGTGGCCTTTCACTTTGACGGCCTCAAAAGTCTGAAAATCAAAGAGACCGACCGCATAGTGGCCCTGCAGACCGAGTTGCGCAAACTGGGCGTCGAAGTGGCGGCCGACAATGAGAGCTTGACGCTCACGCCGGCCTCTGCCGCCCTCATCAAAGACAAACTTAGAGACAATACCGCCCAAGCCTCTGCGCCCATCGCCACCTATGCCGACCACCGCATGGCTATGGCTTTTGCACCCTGTGCCTACCGTTTTGCCGGTCTCGCCATAGCCCATCCCGAAGTGGTGAGCAAGTCCTACCCCGCCTTCTGGAGCGACCTGGAGCGCGTGGGTGCCACCATCACAAAAGCCTGAGTCTCACCTCCCCAATCTGCTGCCTCATCATGACACTTCTTCTTATCAGCCTCATTGCCCTCGCGCTTTTTGCCCTCATCGCCGGCTTGGTCCGTGCGTGGTGGTACAAGCGGCGCGGCGAGCCGGTGCCTGACATACAAAAGGCAAGGCCGGAGGGTTGTTGCGGTCAGCACGAGGTGTGCGAGAAAGAGAGTCTGCTCGCGGCCGTGAGCAAGGAGGTGGAATATTACGATGACGAAGAGCTCGACCGTTTTGCCGGGAAAAGCTCCGACCAATACACACCTGAAGAGGCCGAACAATTTCGCGATGTGCTCTACACGATGCGCGGCGAAGAAGTGGCCGGATGGGTACGTTCACTCACCCTGCGCGGCGTCACGCTGCCCGACGAAGTGAAAGACGAAGTGCTGATGATTGTGGGCGAACGCCGGCAATAATCAGCCCGAACCATTTCAGAACCTCATGCTACACTATACGTTTTTCCAACATGCCCTCATCGGGAGCCTGCTCTGCTGCATCATCTGCGCCATGATAGGCACCTACATCGTGACCCGCCGCATGGTGATTGCCGGTGGCGGCATGGCTCATGCGGCATTGGGCGGCGTGGGCATTGGCGCCTACTTCGGCTTCTCTCCGCTATGGGGCGCAGCTGCTTTCGCCCTGCTGTCGGGCCTGGGCATAGAGGCACTCACCCGCCGCCGCGTCAGAGAAGACTCGGCCATAGCGATGATATGGACGCTGGGTATGAGCGTGGGCATTCTCTTTGCTTACCTCACCCCGGGCTTTATGACCGACCTGCCGGCCTACCTCTTCGGCGACGTGCTCGCCGTGAGTCGCGACGATCTGGTCTATCTCAGTCTGCTCGCCGTCGCCACCGGTCTGTTTTTTGCCGTTTTCATGCGGTTTATCATTGCCGTGGCCTATGACCGCGACTTTGCACAGACCCGCCGGCTGCCGGTCAGATGGATTGAGGTCACGCTCACGGCCCTCACGGCCTTGGCCATTGTGGGCTGTCTGCACACAGTGGGCATCGTGCTCGTCATCTCCCTTCTGTCTGTGCCTCAAATGACGGCTGCACTCTTTGTGCGGACATTCCGCGGCATCATCTGGCTCTCGGCTGTCTTTGGCTACATCGGTTGCCTCTGCGGTCTGTGGCTGTCGGCCCTTATCGGCGTGCCCAGCGGCGCGGCGATAATATTGAGCGCCATTACGCTCTATTTTGTGTGCAGAGCAATAAAAGCGCTCTGTCTGCGTTTTAATAAATACGGGGAAAGGCCCGGCCACGAGAGTCAGGCACATTTTCCACACCATCTTTAACCTCCCATCCATCGTGAAACACCGCCTCCTGCCCTATTCGTTTCTCACGGCTTGCATCGTTGTGCTTGGTATGACGGTGTGCGGCTGCTCGACCAAGAAAAATACGGCAGGCACACGTTTCTGGCACAGTTTCACGGCGCGCTACAACACCTATTTCAATGGCAACGAGGCCTATAAGACAGGACTTAGTGAGAAAGAAAAAAGCCATAGCGACAACTTCACGACACGCATTCCCGTGTTTCTTGTGGGCAACGAACAGTCGCGCCTGACTGGCAAAGGGCAGTTTGAAACGGCCATCACGAAATGTGAGAAGGCCATCCAACTCCACTCCATCAAACGCCGGCCGCAGGTGAAAGGCGACAAACGCCGCTCGCCAAAGATGAAGGCCTATCTGAGCCGCAAGGAGTTCAATCCCTTCCTCAAGAATGCCTGGCTGCTTATGGGTCGGGCGCAATTCCAAAAAGGTGATTTTCTCCAGGCAGCCTCGACTTTCTCCTACATCACCCGCCACTACGCCGCCGAACCCGAGGTGGTGGCCGAGGCCCGCATCTGGCTGGCACGCAGCTACGCCCAGGAAAACTGGTATTATGACGCTGAAGACGCCCTCGGCCGCATGAAAAACGACTCTCTGGCTCCGCGCCTTCGCAAAGAGAAAGACGCCACCACGGCAGACTTGCTCTTGCGCCAGGGACGGTTACAAGAAGCCCTGCCTTATTTGCAAAAAACCGCACGCAAGGAAAAACGCAAACTGCAAAAAGCCCGCCTTTATTTCCTCCTGGGACAGGTGGAAACCGAACTCGGTCACGACGCAGCGGCCTATAAGGCCTACCAGAAGAGCCTGCGCCAGTCGCCTCCCTATGCCATGGCGTTCAGCGCCCGTATCAAACAAACCGAGGTGTCTGCCCCCGGCAAAGGCGGGAAAAAAGCCGTGGCCAAGTTGAAACGTATGGCCCGATCGGCCAACAACAAGGACTTTCTCGACCAGGTGTATTACGCCATGGGCAATGTCTATCTCATGGAGTCCGACACGCTTGGCGCCATCTCTGCCTACGAGCAGGGACGCGCCAAAAGCAAGAAGGGCGGCATCGAGAAAGGCATCTTGCTGTTGCGACTCGGCGAACTCTATTGGGAACGTGCCGAATACGACAAAGCCCAAAAGTGTTACGGCGAAGCCATAGGCCTGATAGACAAGACCTATCAAGGTTATGAAGACATCAGCCGCCGCTCGAAGGTGCTCGACCGCCTTGTGCCGCACACGTCGGCCATTCACCTGCAAGACAGCCTGCTGGCTCTGTCAGTGATGAGTGAGGCAGACCGCAACGCCGCCATTGACCGCACCATCGAGATGCTGAAGAAAAAAGAGGAGGCTGAGCGCCGTGCCCGTGCCGACTCTGTGGCAGATGCCGCCAAAGCGGCAGGCGGGGGCGGTGCCAATGCGACCGAAAGGCCCACCACAGACAATCAAGACGCCAAGACGTGGTTTTTCTACAATCCGATGATGGTGGCGCAGGGCAAAGAGGCCTTCCAGAAGTTATGGGGACGCCGAAAGAACGAAGACAACTGGCGCCGCTCCAACCGTACTGTGCTGGCCTCAAACGACAACGACATCAACGACGAAGAGACTGAAGAGCAGACAGAGGAGGCCTCAGACACCACCCAGATCTCGCCCGAAGAGAAACAGGCTAAAGAAGAGGCCGAAGACCCGCACAAGCGTGCCTATTATATGGCTCAAATTCCCTTCAGCGAAGAGGCTAAGGCGGCCTGCCACACCATTATACAAGAAGCACTCTATGAGGCCGGCGTCATTGAAAAAGACCAACTTGAAGACTTCCCATTGGCAGCCCGGACTCTGACACGGCTGGAACAGAACTATCCGCAATTTGAACGCCGCGAAGACGTGCTCTACCAACTGTTCCTGCTCTATTCGCGCTGGCAGAAATCCACCGAGGCCGACCACTACCGCAGCCAAATGGCTCTGGAATATCCCGAAAGCCCGACAAGCCGTACCATCAACGACCCGGACTATGAATATAACGCGCGCTATGGGGCAGCCATCGAAGACTCTCTCTATAAAGCGACATACAATGCCTGGATGGCGCACAACAACGCTGAGGTGGAGCGCAACTTTGCCGTATCAGGCCATCGCTTCCCTAAAGGAGCCAACCGTCCGAAGTTTATTTTTGTACACGCTTTGAGCCGCCTGCAGACGGCTCCGATTGACAGCATCTGCAACGAATTGAAGGAACTGGTGCAGAACTACCCCGAGAATGAGGTGAGCGAGCCTGCCGGCATGCTGGTCAAGGGTCTCGAGAGCGGCCGCCGGCCGGGAACTGGCGGCTACGATATTGGTTCGCTCTGGGCCCGCCGCACGGCGTTGTCAAATGCAGCCGTAGACGAGGCCGGCAAAGTGAAAGCCTTGAGTGCCGAACGCGACGTGCCGTTTGTGTGTCTGATGGCCTTCCCCACCGACAGCATCCGCTCGGGACAGTTGCTCTACGACGTGGCTCATTTCAACTTCGGCGGCTACATGGTGCGCAACTTCACCCTTTCCACACAAGAAGAAGACGGTCTCTCGCAGATTCGCATTGGCGGCTTCAACTCTTATGATGAAGCCCATATGTATGTGCAGGACCTGGCCAAAGCCATACAGCCGGCCCAATATGGCGGTCTGTTGCGCATGGTGATTATCTCGGAAAGCAATCTCGCCCTGCTGGGCACGACCTATAGTTTCGACGACTATGCCGCATTCTACGACCGCACCTTTGCGCCGCTCAAGCTCAATTCCACATTGCCTCTCGACGAGCAAGACCTGCCCATCGAACAGCGCTATGAGGATGAATACACACCCGACGAGCCCGCCAAGAGCGACGACCAACCCGTCGAAACCGACGATGACGATGGCGAATGGTACACGCCCTGACAAGAAAAGAACTCCAGAGAACTGCATTTTCAGGGTGAATATGAGGCCAGACCTGCAATTATGTTGCAGAAATAGGGTAAAAATGTTGCATAATCTTGAGATTTATGTTTTTTGCAACATCCTTAACGCCTTGACGCATAGACACATTCTATCTTTGCATCACTTACAGCTCGCTCCCGCTGCTTTTGGGATTTAAAGGATAAGGTAAGCAAATAAAGAACAAACTGACTATTGATTGGTTTAGGATAATTAAAAGCAGCGAAGCGAGCTGTATTGTATCTTGACGCCAGTGCCGAAGGAGCCCAAAGGCGATATTCCGAAGCGCTGCTCCACCCAAGCTCACAAGATCAATACGCATAAGCCGAGGGCCGTCCATTAACCAACACCACACAGACTAAACAACAGACCATTTTCCCCTTCAATGATTTCATCCGTCGCCACAGCCACGACGCCCTCGGCCGGTGGCGACATCATATCAGCCGCACTGCCGCCCATCCACAATGAAGATTCCAAATAGAAACGCAACGAATTGGCCTCTCTCCCTATGATGCTCTTTTATAAAAAACTCATCGGTCGGGGAGCGCCGCGCGGCAAGGGGCGGGACCACCCGTCCCGACGAGCGCACTGCGATTTATAGTTTCT